>JAUXVJ010000009.1 GCA_030684515.1 Actinomycetota bacterium | reverse complement strand
CATGACCACAGCCATCGTCAGGCCGGTATTGAAGGGCAAAATGGCCAGCAACGGGGTGGCCACGAGAGCCCCAGCGAAGGTCATCGCCCCGATGATGGCCGACGCCGTGCCGACGTACGCGCTGCGCTCCAGAGCCAGCGCCATGGCATTGGCGCCGATGGGTGCCCGAGTGCCCATGACGAACAGCAGGCCAAGAATCATCAGCCACATCGAGGGGCTGCCCATCGCCATGATCACGATCAATGCAACTGCCGCCACAGTAGCGATCACGAGTGACCAGACCAGAAGCGTGCGCACGCCAAAGTTGAGCAGCAAGCGGCGATTGAGCATTCCGGCAAACAGGATGGACAGCACGATGCCCGAGAAAGCAAAGCTGTAGCCCGTCGGACTCAGGCCAAAGGTTTCCTGGAAGATGAATGATGAGCTGGCGAGATAGGCGAACAAGGTTGCAAAGGCGAATACCTGAGTGATGGCGTACCCCATGAAGACGCGGTCACGGAACATCAAACCGGCACCCTTGCGGATTTCGGTGAGCCCGCCGGGGTGACGTCGGTCAGGTGGCAGGGTTTCTGGGACGAAGAAGATGATTGCCAAGGCCAGCAGCACCACGAACACGGTCAGGAACGCGAAGGCTGCACGCCAGGTGTCGGTCCAGCTCAGCAGCGCGCCGCCCACGATCGGGCCAATCAGTGGGGCGAGCATCGTGATGCTCATGAGAAGCGAGAAGAAGCGTGCTGCTTCTGGCCCCTTGGAGATGTCCGCGGCGATTGCTCGGCCGATGACGATGCCAGCACCGCCGGTGACGCCAAGTGCCAGCCGGGCCAATGTCAGGAACTCAATTGTCGGCGCGAGAGTGCAGGCAACAGTGGAAAGAATCGTTGCCAAAGTCATGATGATGACCAGGCGTCGTCTGCCAAGGGAGTCCGACAGCGGCCCGAAGACCAACTGGCCGATCATGATGCCAAGGAAAGTCGCCGTCAGCGTCAGCTGTGCAGCGCTGTCAGTGGTGTTGAGATCGTCGGTCAGATTCGGGAACGCCGGCAGATAGACGTCAGTGGCAAAGGGCGCGAAGGCCGTCATGCCTGCGATGGTGCCCATGAGGATCCATAGACCGCGCGTGGAGAGTCCGTGGTCGAAGGCCTCAGACTGCGAAGGAGGGGCAACCGTCATCGGCTCCCCCTCCCTTGCGTTGATGTCATTGCGTTCAGCGCATCGCCTTCTGCAGGTTCTCGTCGATCGAACCCAGGAATTCCTGGGTGGTCTGCCAAGGCTGCTCTGGGCTGATGAGCAAGGACAGGTCCTTGGTCATCTTTCCCTCTTCAACTGTCTCGATGCACACGCGCTCAAGGGTTTGCGCGAATGCGCTGACCTCAGGAGTGCCATCGAGCATTCCGCGATGCTCGAGTCCTCGAGTCCACGCGAAGATCGAGGCGATCGGGTTGGTCGACGTGGGCTTGCCCTGCTGATGCTGACGGTAGTGACGCGTCACGGTGCCGTGCGCAGCTTCGGCCTCAACGGTCTTGCCGTCAGGGCTCATGAGCACGCTGGTCATCAAACCAAGTGAACCGAAGCCCTGGGCAATCGTGTCGGACTGGACGTCGCCGTCGTAGTTCTTGCAGGCCCAGACGTAGCCGCCTTCCCACTTCATTGCGGCAGCAACCATGTCGTCGATCAAGCGGTGCTCGTACTCAATACCAGCAGCCTCGAACTCTGACTTGAACTCGGTCTCGTACACGTCGGCGAAGATGTCCTTGAACTGACCGTCATAGGCCTTCAGGATGGTGTTCTTCGTTGAGAGGTACACCGGGTAGTTGCGGTTGAGGCCATAGCGCATCGAAGCGCGCGCGAAGTCACGAATCGACTCATCAAGGTTGTACATGCCCATCGCAACTCCGGCGCCCGGAAAGTCGAAGACATCGAACTCCATCGGTGCAGAGCCATCGCTTGGCGTGAAGGTCATCGTCAGCGAGCCGGCACCAGGAACCTTGAAGTCGGTTGCCTTGTACTGGTCGCCGAATGCGTGACGGCCAACAACGATCGGCTTGGTCCAACCCGGCACCAGGCGCGGGATGTTCGAAATGATGATCGGCTCGCGGAAGATGACGCCGCCAAGGATGTTGCGGATCGTGCCGTTTGGCGATTTCCACATCTTCTTCAGACCGAACTCTTCAACGCGGGCCTCATCTGGCGTGATGGTCGCGCACTTCACACCGACGCCGTACTTCAAAATGGCATTGGCAGAGTCGATCGTGACCTGATCATCTGTCGCGTCGCGGTACTCAATGCCCAGGTCGTAGTACTTCAGGTCGACATCGAGGTACTTCAGGATCAGTTCGTCCTTGATGAACTGCCAGATGATGCGAGTCATTTCGTCGCCATCGAGTTCAACGACCGGGTTGGCTACCTTGATCTTGCTCAACGCTTGCTCCTTGTGGGTCGGTGCAATAGAAAGTGTTCCGCCGGATCGCAGCGGTTCAGTGGGCTAGTTGTGACGAGCGATCTCGCAGTCTAGAGATCCCTGACGTCGGCTTGCTTGGTTTTCACTGCCTCATAGGCCTCAACGAGCAGCGCCTGCTCAGCAGCGGTCAACGGGGTTTCCACGATCTTGCGGATACCGCCAGCGCCCAACTGGGCCTCCACGCCGAGATAGGCACCTGAAAGGCCGTACTCGCCATCGACCCATGCGCAGACCGGCATGACGGCACCTGAGTCTTCGTGCACAGCCTTGGCCATACGCGAGGCAGCAGCCGAAGGCGCGTAGTAGGCCGAGCCGGTCTTCAGCAGGGCCACTACCTCGGCTCCGCCATTGCGGGTGCGCACAACGAGCTCTTCGATCTTGTCAGCTGACAACAGGTCGGACAGCGGCTTGCCATCAACGGTGCACGCTGAAGCGACCGGCACCATCGTGTCGCCGTGCGAGCCCAGAGTCAGGGTGGTGACCGATGCGACCGGCACGTTGAGTTCTTCGGCCACGAAGTGGGTGAAGCGTGCAGTGTCCAGCATGCCTGCCTGACCAATGACGCGTGCATACGGAAAGCCAGTGACGATCTGTGCAAGCGCGGTCATCTCATCGAGTGGGTTTGCAACGTTGATGACTACGGTCTCGGGCGCGTGCTTGGCAATGTTCTCGGCTACCTGACGCATGATGCGGGCATTGGTCTCGATGAGATCCATGCGGCTCATGCCCGGCTTGCGAGGAAGCCCCGCGGTGATCACGACAATGTCGGAGCCTGCGATGGCTTCGTAGCCCTCGCCATTGGGTCCGGTGGTCTGTCCGACAACCTTGGTCTCGAATCCTTCGATCCAGCGCGACTGGTTGAGGTCCAGGGCCAAGCCCTCAGCCTTGCCATCCACGACGTCAGTCAGCACGACGGTCTCGAAGATGTCGTACTCCGCGAGCCTCATTGCCGTGGTTGAACCATAGAAACCTGCACCGATGACGGCGACCTTGCCACTGCGAGCCATGAACTGCCTTCCAAGGGGATGGGGGGTCAAATCAAAGGCTCAAGGTACTCCAGCAAATGGGGTGCAACGGCGAGAGATGCAGGCCATGTGATGCAACGCTCACTTGCCGGGTTTCGAGCAGCGGAACGGTGTCCGCTATGGCCGAGTTCGGCGCCACTGCGTGGCAGTTTCGATGAAGCGATCATTGGCCTCGGGAAGCCCCACGCTCACCCGGACTCCCTCGCCGGTGAAGGGTCGAACGGCCAGGCCGACCGATTCGCATGCTTGCGCGAAGTCAGAAGTCAGGTCCAAAAGGCGCAGCCAGATGAAGTTCGACTCGGACTCGGCGGGGGCGAAGCCGGCCGCTTTGAGGCTCGCCTGTACGCGTTCGCGCTCTCCTACGAGAAGGTGGACACGATCAAGTGCTTCGTCTTCGGCGGCAAGGGCGGCGACCGCTGCTGCCTGCGCGACCGAGGAGACCCCGAAGGGGGTCTGCACCTTGCGCAGAGCCTCTGCTACCGGCTCGTGAGCGACGCAGAAGCCAACCCGCAGACCCGCCAGGCCATAGGCCTTGGAGAAGGTGCGCAGGACAGCAACATTGCTTCTTTCCCTGTACAGGTCCAGACCATCGGGGATGCTGCCCGGATTGACGAACTCGCGATAGGCCTCGTCGATGACGATCAGCACGTCAGACGGGACGGCATCCACGAAGTGCTCAAGCGCTTCACGGCCAACTGCAGTGCCCGTCGGATTGTTCGGATTGCAGACGAAGATCAACCTGGTGCTGCCATCGATCGAATTGAGCATGGCATTCAGGTCGTGTCGATCTTCGGAGTCAAGCGCCACTTGCACAGGAGTGGCGCCGCCGATCATCGTCACGATCGGGTAGGACTCAAATGAGCGCCAGGCGAACACCACTGCGTCGCCCGGACCACTGGTGATGTTGACCAGTTGTTGAGTCAGCGCAACGCTGCCCGAGGCCACTGCGAGATGTGAAGTGGGAACCGAAAAACGCGTGGATAACGCTTCAACAAGCTCCGCAGAAGCGAAATCCGGATAGAGCTGCATGGAGCCGGCCGCAGTACGGACTGCTTGGAGCACCGATGGCAGCGGCGGGAATGGGTTCTCATTGCTCGACAGTTTGTGAGGCGTGACGCCTCCGTGCACAGGTGCGGCCTGCCCAGCCTTGTAGGCAGGGATCTGGCTCAGGATTGATCGCAGACGGGGACCTGACTGTGTGCTCACTGGTGAACTATGGCAAAAGAACCTTGCTCGGTGCGCGCGCTGGTCGCACGGGTCCACCGGAGCCCGGCAGGATTGGCCAGCTGTTGAGTTCGGCAAGCCTGGTGAGATGGCGATCCGGATTGACCACGACCGGGTGGCCCACGCTTGCCAGTAGCGGAAGATCATGCACCGAGTCCGTGAAGGCCCAGCTATCCTGAGCAGTCCATTGCTGCTGCGCCATCAGCGCCTGCACTCGACGCGCCTTCTGCAGACCATGCGCAATTGGCGATCCGAGCAGCCCTGTGTACTTGCCGTCTCGAACCTCGGCAATCGTGCCGACCGCTCCAGCAAGACCCAGTTCTGCGGCGATGGCATCTGCAAGGTCCTGTGGGCTTGCGGTGGCCAGGACGACAGGAATACCGCGAAACTGGAATGCCATCACTTCAGCCAACGCAGAGGCAACGAGATGCTCTCGCAAGTGCATGCTCACGAAGGTACGTGCGTGCGAACGAAGCTCAGACTGAGAACGTCCACGCACAAGCTGCAGCATGCGCTTGGCGATGTCCGTTGGCATGCCTTCGCGTTCTCCCCCTTGATGCACGTACACCAGTTGCTTGCCTAGGTGGCGGAGAACGTGAATGGGATTGATGACACCGGCACGACTGAGATACATCCCGAAGTGAAACAGCGAGGAACCGCGGACCAATGTGTTGTCGAGATCAAAGAACGCAGCTGCGACCATGTCTGCACGCTAAGTCCACGTGCACCAAGGCCGGGCATCTTGAGTTCGCCAAAGTTGTTTGTTCGCCAAGGGTTTTCCAACACGTTGCATTACGCATTGCCTCTCATCTTGTCCATCAGGCTTGATAAGGCTATGCGCGTTGCAATCGCTGCCGAGTCCTTCAGTCCTCGAGTCAATGGCGTAGCAAATTCAGTCGTGCAGGTCGCGCGCGAATTGCACAAACGAGCCATTCCCAGTCTGATCATCGCCCCCGACAGCTATCCCACAGATGATTTCGAGGGCATCCCTGTACATCGGGTTCGCTCCTTTGAATTGCCAGGAGCAGAGATCGACATCGCACTGCCGCGCACGCATCACATAGCGAGCGTGCTCGAGGAGTTCGGCGCGACTGTTGTGCACCTTGCGTCACCGATGGCGCTCGGAAGAAAGGTGCTGAACGCCGCACGAATGCTGCACATCCCGAGCGTTGCGATCTTCCAAACCCACATTTCTGGATTCGCAAATCACTACCGACTTGGATCTGTCTCTTTTCTGGCCGACGGGGTGATCCGACGCATTCATCAGCATGCCGATCTCACTCTGGCCCCCTCTCGCGCCTCGGAGTTGTACCTCAAGAGCCTGCAAGTCGACCGCATTCGCCTGTGGGGCCGCGGGGTCGATCTCACTCAGTTCTCGCCCTTGCGGCATGTTCACTCGGCACTTGTGCCGGCGCGCTCGGCAGGAATGCCTCGGGTTGGCTTTGTGGGTCGTTTGGCGCCGGAGAAGAACGTGCATATCTTGGCCGAACTTGCGGCAGCCGGAGAGCTTGAAGTTCTTGTCGTTGGTGACGGGCCAAGTCGCGAAGAGCTCCAACGGCTGATGCCCCGGGCGCAGTTCACGGGGCGCTTGCTCGGTTTGGATCTGGCGGCTGCCTTCGCCAGTCTGGACGTGCTCGTGGCATCCGGCGAGTTGGAGACCTTCTGCCAGGTGATTCAAGAGGCCATGGCCTCAGGAGTGCCAGTTGTCGCCCCGCGCACTGGTGGTCCGCTCGACCTGATCGAGGATGGCCGGACGGGCTTGCTCTACACGCCAGGCAGTCGGGCATCCATGAAGGAGCAGGTCTGTCGACTTCTGGGCGACGAACCCCTTCGCAACGCGATTGTGGAAGCTGCCCAGCAACAGGTCGCTGAACGCAGTTGGCACAAGCTCACGGACGAACTGATCGGGCACTACGCCGACGCATCGATGGCCTACCGCCTGAATGTGGCTGCCTGACATGGCCACCGTCGCGCACTTGGCCAACTTCTACGGACCGCGCAGCGGTGGTCTGCGCACAACCGTGAATGCATTGGCACTTGAGTACGAGCGAATCGGGCACAGCGCGCACATCATCATTCCTTCGGATCGCAGTCACACTTCCACCAAGGGAAATGTCACGACCCATGAGATTCTCAGCCCGCAAATACCAAGCTCGGGTGGCTATCGTCTGATCTGGCGCCTGCGTCGGGTACGCGAGTTGCTGCAGCACATCAATCCCGACGCCATAGAACTCTCTGATCGTACGACGCTCATTCCGATCACGGATTGGGCGCGCAAGCGTGACGTGCAGACAACACTTGTGGCTCACGAGCGCATAGACGGAGTCATCCGAGCCTTTGCTGGCGCACTCAACGACATCGAACTGGCCGATCGCCTCAATCGGCGGGCGGCCAATCGCGTCGATCATCTTGTGTGCACAACCAGGTTCGCTGGCGAAGAGTTCGACCGCTTGGATATCCCGTACACGCGAATACCGCTCGGCGTTGATCTGGCCGCATTCCACCCAAGACGCTGGAGCGGGGTGTGGCGAGATCAGTTCAACGCCCAGATGATCTTGGTTCTTTGCAGCCGACTGAGCAAGGAGAAGCAGCCGGAGTTCGCACTCGATGCACTGAAAGCTCTCTGCGAACTCGGTGTCGATGCGCACCTGGTCATCGCCGGTAGCGGACCTCTCGAGCAGGTGTTGCAACGACGCAGCGAAGCCCTGCCTGCGAGCATGTTGGGCTTCATCACCAATAGAGATGCGCTCGCTCGCGTCCTGGCCAGCGCCGATGTCCTGCTGGCACCCGGGCCGATCGAGACGTTTGGACTGGCCGCGCTGGAGTCACTGGCCAGTGGCACCCCAGTGATATCAAATCAAGCTTCCGCAGTTCCAGAAGTGTGCGGTGTGCTTGGCGGCAGGGCTCTGCCCCTGGATGCCCGAGCGTGGGCCGAGGGCATCTTGGAACTCACTTCACGTGTTGGCATCCGTGAGCTAGCGCGTGAGCGGGCACGTGAATTCACATGGCGACGTTCCGCGGCAAGCATGTTGGCGCTTCAAGGATTGACCACGCGAATCGATGAGTTCGCATGACGACCATCGTTGCCTTGGGCGACAGCATCTCCTTTGGAGTCGGAGATGTGCGCGGTGCGGGCGTTGGCCCGGGTTGGTCTGGACGGCTGGCGACTGCCATCGGCAGTGCTCACCATCAGCGCCTGGCGTGGCCAGGAGCTCGACTGAGCGAGATGGCAAAGAGCCAAGTGGGCGCGACAGTCATCGCAAAGCCCGATATCGCGCTGGTCAGCATCGGCGGCAATGACGCAATCTGTCGAGGCTTTGACGCCACGCAGTTCTCCACTGAACTTCGCAAGTCACTCAGCACTCTGCAAGCCGCGGCCTCAAGTGTGGTCGTGGCCACATTGCCCGATATTTCTCGCACTTGCCAGATACCACGAGTGTTGCGTCCACATCTGCGGCAGCGAATAGAACTACTCAACTGCGCAATCGTTCAGGCCGCACACGACAGCGAGGTCTGCATCCTTGATCGGTGGAACGACGAAGGTGCCTATCTGGCCAGGCATCTGGCTTCAGATCGCGTTCATCCCTCTCCGTGCGGATACCAAGCACTCGCAGAGCAGACTGCCGTCCTGCTTGGCATTCCTGTTATCGGTGCCGCCAAGCAGCCTTCGGTAGAGCAGGCGCGCCCAGGCTGGTGGCTGGCAGCCCATGGAGTGCCGTGGGCGCTGAAGAGATCAGCACGACTCCTACCGACAGTGGTCTCGATGCTGCGACACGATTCGGCGTCCGGCTTCTCGCGCTGACTACGAAGGATTCGGTACCCAGAAGGACATCACTGTGAGGCCGACAGCCAGCACGGCCAAAGTCGCCACGTCAATCTTCTTGCTTCGCACGACCAACCACCCCGCCTCAGAGTCGGAGAGGATCAAGCGCAAGAAGAGCGCAAGGGTGACGAAGGCCGACAGCATGATCGAACCGCGTCGGAAGGAGACGAAGGCGACCACAATCAACGACAGGCCAACGCCGATCAAGACAACGGTGATCGGCCATTGCGTGAGATTGAGTCGCTTGCGACGCCGTGCAGCGATTGGGTGCACAGATGCAAGCGGCTCTTCGCTGTTGGCGGACATCGCGTTCAGCCTAATGTGCCGCGAACTAGTGTTGACCGTTCAACCACTTGCCAGATTGCGATGAGGCTCCTATGACTGTCCTGTTCACTCCATTGACCATTCGCGGCGTCGAGTTTCCCAACCGGGCCTGGCTCGCTCCGATGTGCCAGTACTCAGCGGTGGACGGCATCGTCGGTGATTGGCATCTGGTCACTCTCGGTGCGTACGCCACAGGCAAGGCAGGCCTGGTGATGGCCGAGGCAACCGGAGTGCTTCCGGAGGCTCGGATCAGCCCCGACTGCCCCGGCATCTGGAACCAGGAGCAGGTCACAGCCTGGGCACGCATTGTGGACTTCATTCATTCCCAGGACGTCAAGGCCGGAATTCAACTCGCCCATGCCGGGCGCAAGGCCTCGATGGCTGCATCGTGGAACGGCGGAAAGCACGTCTCCATTGCCGACGGTGGCTGGATCGCCCAGGCTCCATCTGCGGTGGCTTTTCAAGGTTACGAAGTGCCGCATGAGATGACGGTCGATGAGATTCATGCCACTGCTCAGGCCTTTGCCGAGGCTGCCATTCGGGCTGACGCTGCCGGCTTTGACGTGGTGGAGATCCACGCCGCTCACGGCTATTTACTGCATCAGTTCCTCTCACCACTCAGCAATTTCCGCACCGACGAGTACGGCGGAACACTTGCGAACCGAATGCGCTTCCCACTTGCAGTCGCCTCTGCTGTGCGCGAAGCATTTCCGCAGGACAAGCCGGTATTCGTTCGCATCTCGGCAACCGATTGGGTTGACGGTGCATGGGATATTGACCAGAGCGTGCAGTTCGTCAAGGAGCTCGATCAACTCGGCATTGACTTCATTGACACCTCATCTGGCGGCAGTGCAGCGGACGCGGTGATCCCGGATGAAGTGAACTATCAAATCGATCTCGCCGAGCAGGTGCGCAAGCACACCGGAATTCTCACGGGAGCCGTCGGACGCATCACGTCGCCAGAGCAGGCCGAGCACATTCTCGAATCTGGCAAAGCAGACGCGGTCTTCCTGGGCCGTCAGATGCTGCGCGATCCACACTGGCCATTGCGTGCCGCGCACGAATTAGGTGTGCGCGTGCAGTGGTCCAAGCAGATGGGCCGCGGCGCCAGCTGGGTTTCATAGCCGAAGATTGAGCAATGCGCTCAATGCGGGCCCAGCTTCACCTCGCTCACCGAGAATGCCCGGCGTATTGCGCGCAATCGCCATTGCTGCAGCAAGTGAATCCTCTGGTCGATACTGCACACTCACGCAATTGCTGATCAGCTCGACAGCCAATTCGCCTGGGCTCAGCTGCCGAAAACTCAGCGGATCGCCATCAGGTGCACCTGGCTCAACGAAGCGAAGGACCGCCACCAATGTCACATGCAGCGGACCTGACTGGCGATCGATTGCCTCCTTGCGCCAAGCCCCCTGCGTGCGAATGCGCATGTCTCGAGACCAGGTCGAGATGAAACCTGTTGATGGATTGACCAGGACATATTCGTCGCCAAGCACTTCATGCCCTGCCTGACGAGCCGCTACACACAGAGAGGTCTTGCCCGACAGCGACGGCGCCGGCAGCATCACCAGCTGGTCACCGGCACGAATCAATGCGGAGTGAATTGCTACGTCATCCTGCAGATGCGATGCAGCGAAGTGCCCAAGCGATGACTCCAGGTAGGCCTTGCCGATGTCTGACACCAGTTCGAGGTCAAGCGTGATTTCGGGTTCAGTCTCAGTGTCGATCCCCGACTCGAGAAGCCCTCGTGCTGGGAGGTAGTCGATCAGTGAATCCGGGGCCCCGCTTTGCACCAGCACGCGAATGCTGGCGCCATCTTCGGCTATGGCGCGAAACTCCACCGTGGGTTCCGTGGACATCGGTGCTACTTGCCTGCGCCGCCACTGCCGTAGCTCTTTCCGTAGTACGAGCCATAGTTGTAGCCGTATCCATATCCAAGGTGCTTGGACATCCCGACTGCATTGACAACTGCACCGATGAGTGGCGCATTGACACGTCGCATGCTCTCCACCGCAGCCTTCAGTCCGTGGCGGGTGACACTGCCGGCTCGGGCAACGAGCAAAGTTGCGTCGACCATCGACGAGATGACCAAGGCATCGCTCAAGCCAAGGATCGGCGGACTGTCCACGATCACGATGTCGAAGCTGTGGCCGAGAACTTCGATCAGTTCGCGGGCGCCGCCACTCTCGAGCAACTCTGCGGGGTGGTCGGGAATGGGGCCTGAGGGGAGGAGCGAAAGACCATTCACTTCTTCCACATTCGTGATGGCATCGTTCCAGATGTCGCGATTGCCGACCAGTGAGGTGAACCCAGCACCGTTGTTCTTGCCAAAGAACTCGTGCAGACGTGGCCGACGCAGGTCCAGATCCACGAGCAGAACCCGTCGCCCGGTAAGTGCCAGGGCAACGGCGAGGTTGGCCGCCGTTGTGGTCTTGCCATCCTGTGCGTCGGGGCTGGTGATCTGTAGCAGTCGGATGGGGTCATCCACGCGCACATACTGCAAGGCGGTGCGCAGAGTCCGATAGGACTCCGCCTGATTGGTAGCCGGGGCCTCCAGCATCACCAGATGGGTATCAGAAGCCGAACCCCACTCTGCGTCCAGCGGCACGCTGCCCAGGATCGGCAAACCACTTGACGCGTCATCGAAGTCTTCTGCGTTGGCGATGGCGCGATCAAGCACCTGACGAATCACGATGATGCCGAAACCGATCAGCAGGCCAAGCAAGGCTCCAAATCCAGCCGAGCGCCTCGGGGCAGGTGCATACGGCCCCGATGGCGCAACCGCGGAATCAAGGATCGAAACGCGGCCCTGCGCGATGAATGCGGCCTGATCCTGCAAGTTGACGATCTGCTGCTCGTAGGTCCGCACTTGTGTACGCAGGGCGGCGATGTCTTCGTCAGTCTTCTGGGTTGGCTCGGGATTCTTTCGCTGGATCGCTGCGATCTGCGCATTCAAGTCGTTCATCCGGGACTCAATGACGGTGATCGCCGTCTGGTTCCGAGAACTGTCGGCGTCCTTGACGATGTCGCCGAACGCGGATGCATAGGCATTGGCGATGCGTGCAGCATCCTCGGCTGACTGTGCGGTGCCCGTGATCGTGATGTTCGCCGTGCCGCCATAGCTTGCAGATGCCGAGGCCGGGCCAATGTCACCGAGCTTAGCCCGCACGAGTTCGGCTGTCTGACCCGAGTTGAGCACGTCGATGTTGGACTGCATCTCGTAGCTGCTCACCACATTGAATTCAGGGCTAGCACTGGCCAGCGCTTCAAGCGTGACCGTGGCCGAGGCTTGATACATCGGCGTCTCCTGCGCCGCGTAGCCATAGCCGGCCGCGCCACCCAGGATCAGCGTGATCAGCGGGATCCACCACCACCGCCGCAGGGCGAGCAGGAACTGCCCGAAACTCAGGGATTGACCGTCAGTTGCCATGCGCGCACACGTTCTGTTCGCTCTTTTCGTCGGTGGGCAATTCAGGCGACCTCTCGGATGATGATGATGCCAGCACGGCCAGCGCCTGCCGCTGTGAACGAGGCGCCGCCGGTACCCCCACCGCCGCTGCCTGGGTTGACTCCGGCGATTCCCGCGGCGGCATTGGTGCCGCCGGTGCCGCCACCATCGGTTGCCGCACCTGCCGTTGTCGTTCCGTAGCCGCCGCCGCCGCCCGCCACCTTCACGGTGTAGCCGAAGTTCGTGGGCGCGTCGTAGCCAGATCCACCGGTACCGCCAGTGGTGCTGTTGGCGGGCACCCCGCCGGCGCTGCCCTGGCCACCGCCACCGCCACTTGGTCGCTGGTTCGTCGCGCCAACGATGGCGTTTCCACCGGCCTGGGCGCTGGTGACGTCACCGCCAGTAGCCGTTCCCGCAGCCAGGCCAGCAGTCAAGGTTCCGTTGTTGTTGTATCCGCCACCGCCAGAGCCACGAACGGTGATGCCGGGATCTGTGGGAGCGGTCCGACCCCGACCGCCCGTGCCCGGATAGGCCGTGCGCGTGCCAGTGGTGGCGTTGGTCCAAATGGTTGATGTCGAGGGCGTGTTGTTCGCTTTGGTGGTGCCGGTTCCACCGCTGCCACCAACGCCGATCTGGGTGAGCGTGACGGCCTGACCGCCTGGAATCGTCACTCCTGCCGCCGCCGACACATAGACGCCGCCAGCACCACCACCGCCGCCGGCCCTATTGGCATTCAGGCCGCCGGTACCTCCGCCGCCGCCGCCGGCCACCAGGAGGTAGCGGATCTTGCGGCTCTTGCCAGTGATAGGTGTCCAAGTGGTGCTTGCCCCGCCTTGCAGGAACCACCAGGCGGCGAAATTGCCGATCGCGTAGAAGCCCCAGTTGGTGTTGAAGGTGCCGGCATTTGCCACCGCCACGGTGTTGAACGAGGCACCCGCAGCAGCTGCTGGCAGCGCAGTTGCAGTCAGGCCCACCGCCAGTGCGGCCATGCCGGCCCCGCCGACCGCGCCCAGCTGCAGGGCCCGGCGTCGAGAGAAGGCAAAGGCCGGCGGTGCCTCAACCCGAAGGATCATCCCGTGATCCAGCAGCACGTCTGCGGCTCGCCACAGTTCTTCAGGCAGCTCGCGGGGGCCATCCTGCAGCAGGCGCACGACCTCGGCCACCTCATCAGTCAGCCGGTACACCGCATCCGTCGAAAGGCACAGTGTCAGCCACTCCCGGCCGATGCGCTCGGGCTTGACCTGCGGATCCAGCATGAACACCTGGAGTGCGCTCGCAGACATGCGTACCCCTCAACCTCGTGTTCGCAATTGACCCAGGCAGGGCGCAACAGCCCCAACAATACGGCGTGGTGAATAAATCTCAGGCTACCGCGGCCTGAGATTCGCGGCTTTGCTCAGCGCTCACGACACCTCGCGGATGATGATGATGCCAGCAGAGCCAGCGCCGCCAGCAGATGTGCCGCCGTTGCCACCACCGCCACCACCGCCGCTGCCCGGATTCACGCCAGCAGTGCCAGCGGTACCCAGCTTCCCGCCCGTTCCGCCGCCATCGGTGGCAACACCTGACGTGTTGCGGCCATACCCACCGCCACCGCCAGCCACCTTGACGGTGTAGCCAAAGTCGGTCACCGCGTCATAGCCCGTTCCCCCGGAGCCACCTGTGGTGCTGTTTGCTGCGGTGCCGCCACCGCCTCCGGCGCCGCCGCCGCCACCGCCGGGGCGGTTGGTGTTCGAGCCCGCGATGGAGGCGCCACCTGCCTGACCCTGGATGGTCAGATCCTGTCCACTGGCCGTGCTGGCCGAGACCGGGGCGGTCAGGGTGCCGCTGGAGTTGTAACCGCCGCCACCGGAGCCACGCGCAGTAGCAGCGGGATCGGTCGGATTGCTGACGCCGCGACCACCGGTGCCGGGGTACCCAGTGCGCGTGCCAGTGGTGGCGTTGGTCCAGATCGTGGACGTCGAGGCGGTGTTGTTCGCTGCTGTGGTGCCGCTGCCACCACTGCCGCCAGTGCCGATCTGGGTGAGGGTGACCGCTTGCCCGCCGGGGATGGTGACACCCGCCGCCGCAGAGACGTAGACGCCGCCGGCGCCGCCGCCGCCGCCGGAGCGATTGGTGCTGTTGTTGCCGGTGCCACCGCCACCGCCGCCGCCGACCAACAGAAAGCGGATCTTCCGGCTCTTGCCCGTGATGGGAGTCCAGGTGGTCGTGGCCCCGCCCTGCTTGAACCACCATGCAGCGAAGGTGCCAATGGCGTAGAAGCCCCAGTTGGTGTTGAAGGTGCCGGCATTGGCCACGGCCACCGTGTTGAACGAGGCAGCGGCAGCTGCCGCTGGCAGCGCCGTGGCAGTCAGCCCCACCGCCATGGCCGCCATACCTGCACCACCCACAGCACCCAGCTGCAGGACCTTGCGACGCGAGAACACGAAGGCCGGCGGCGCCTCAACTCGCAGGATCATCCCGTGATCCAGCAGCACATTGGCAGCAGGCAGGAGCTCGCCGGGCAGCTCACGCGGGCCGTCCTGCAACAGCCGAACAACCTCGGCCACCTCGTTGGTCATCCGATACACCGCATCGGTGGGCAGGCACAGGGCCAGCCACTCACGGCCCACCCGCTCGATCTTCACTTGCGGGTCAAGCATGAACACCTGGAGGAAGGGGGTGGTCATGCCGCTCCTTCACCTGAATATTCGACAGCACCCAAACAAGGTCTAGATTACAAGAATAGGCTGTGGTGAAGAAATTTCACGAACGGTAGTCGGGAATGGCAGCAATCCCTACGAAATCACGATCACGAGACCTCGCGGATGATGATGATGCCTGCTGAACCGGCGGCGCCCGCTGAAAAGCCATTGTTGTAGCCACCGCCACCGCCACCGCTGCCCGGGTTCACACCTGCAAGCGGCGAAACCGAGGCACTTCCTCCAGTGCCGCCGCCGTCGGTCGCGGTACCTTCGGTGTTGCGGCCAAAGCCACCGCCACCGCCAGCAACCTTGACGGTGTAGCCGAAATCTGTCACCGCGTCGTAGCCCGTTCCGCCGGCGCCACCCGTGGTGCTGTTTGCTGCGGTGCCGCCGGCACCACCAGCGCCGCCGCCGCCGCCGCCAGGGCGGTTGTTGTTGGAGCCGGTGATCGAGGCTCCACCGCCCAGCCCCTGGACTGACAGATCCTGCCCACTTGCCGTGCTAGCCGTGACGCCCGCGGTGAGCGTCCCACTGGAGTTGTAGCCGCCACCGCCGGCGCCACGGGCAGTCGCTGCCGGATCGGTCGGATTGCTGACGCCACGGCCTCCGGTGCCCGGATAGGCCGTTTTTGTGCCAGTGGTGGTGTTGGTCCAGATCGTGGATGTCGAGGCGGTGTTGTTGGCCGCGGTAGTGCCGGTGCCGCCACTGCCACCTACGCCGATCTGCGTGAAGGTCACAGCCTGACCGCCTGGGATCGTGACACCCGCGACTTCTGAGACGTAGACGCCGCCGGCGCCGCCACCTCCGCCGGAGCGGTTCCGATTCTCGTTGCCGGTACCACCACCACCACCGCCACCTACCAGGAGGAAGCGGATCTTGCGGCTCTTGCCGGTGATCGGAGTCCAGGTGGTGGTGGCACCGCCCACCTTGAACCACCACGCAGCAAAGTCGCCGATCGAGTAGAAACCCCAATCCGTGTTGAAGGTGCCAGCGTTGGCCACCGCCACCGTGTTGAACGAGCCGCCAGCCGCCGCCGCGGGCAGAGCAGTGGCCGTCAAGCCGACGGCCATCGCCGCCATTCCAGCGCCGCCGACCGCTCCCATTTGCAAGGCACGCCTGCGCGAGAACACAAACGCCGGCGGCGCCTCAACGCGCAGGATCATCCCGTGATCCAGCAGCACATCGGCAGCCTGAAGCAACTCGGGCGGCAACTCGTGGGGACCGTCCTGCAACAGCCGAACAACCTCGGCAACCTCATCGGTCAACCGATACACCGCCTCGGTCGACAGGCACAGCGCCAACCACTCCCGACCAATGCGCTCGGCCTTGATCCTCGGGTCAAGCATGAACACCTGCATCGGGAGGTGGGTCATGTCCTTACCCCCGTGCCCTCAAGTGAATTCAGATTGCCTGCGTCGTCCTAGGCTCGTTGCATGACACCTCATGCAAGGGGCCTTGACCCTGCGCAAGTGCGTTCACTAGTGAACTGTATTCACTCTCACTTCTCATATCCAGCCAATAAGGATCCCAAATCCATTGAGTTTGCCGAATCAGACGATCCGCAACTGGAATCTGGGTCATTCCTGGAAGCCGTTGAGGCACACCGGGTTGCGACACTCGTGGACGATTGCTCGAGCGCTCTGGGACTTGCCGAGCCGGTGGCGCAGCAACTTCATGCGCTGGCCATAAACGATGCCCTGCTTGCCATGACCTTGGCCAAAGAGACAGTCAAAGCCTGGAGTCTTCTGGAGTCAGCAGGCGTTGCCGCGCTTGCATTCAAGGGAGTCGCACTGAGTGTGCAGTCGACTGGCACGGTCACGGCACGCGGCAATGGTGACGTCGATCTACTTGTCCAGCCAGTTGACGTGCTCAGAGCCGTGAAGGTGCTGACAGCAGGAGGTTGGCAGCTCGCTGAGATTTCGCTTGCCCGTCTTGAACGAGAGTGGCGCAGGATCGCGTGGAGCGGGCGAGAACTCGTCATGACGGGTCCTCGCTCGCAGATTGATCTGCATTGGCAGCTCGCCAAAGAACGCGGTCTGCTGCCAACAGCCGACGAGTTCCTGGCCAGGTCGACTCACATCGAGCTCCTGAACGATCGCATCACAACATTCGCGCCGAGCGACGCACTGCTGGCAGCCTGCTATCACCTCAGCCACGATGGCTTCAGGTCACTGCGGCAGTGCGTGGATGTGATCCGCCTGCTGCGGCTTCAGGAAGAAGTCGTCAACTGGAGCGGCGATGAACGTCGCATGGGCTTGGAGGCGGCCAACTTCGCAGTGCATCTGCTTGGTGGTGTGACAAAGGAGCGACTCGCGGCCATCGGGATCCCGTGGCAGGAAACCCCATACGCGGACCGTCGCTGGGCGCAATTGCAATGTCACCCCGAGTTCGGCTACCACAGACCAGGATTGCCCGGTCTGCTTGATCGGATTGCCGACAACACGCGTTACGGCTCTGCCGCAGTTGAGATCGCCCGTCGAGGTGTTCTGCGCCTTGCCACAGGTTCGGGCACCAATGCCTAGCCGATCGGCATGCTGGGCATTGGCTGCCGTGGGGCCTACCCTTTCCTTGCGATGAGTGGATTTGGAGCTGGAAGCCCGCTGCTGGTCATCACCGTGCTGCTTTTGCTTGGCATTGCTGTCACCGTCTGGGTCGGCAGACTCACCGGCACCTTGGGACCGTGCCTGACCAGCCTGGGCATCCACGTCGCCCTCAGCATGTATCTCTTGTACTCCTTCGGCCTGACTGCGCTGGGCAGTGACGCCGACGCCTATCACCAGCTCGCCGCGGCAGTAGCGGACTCCATTGCTGGCACTGGCAGCAGCGTGAGCTACAGCGAGGGCAAGGAGGGCTGGATACTCGTCTTGGGTGTCCTGTACTACATCTTTGGCACCCACGCCGAGGTCGGCTTGCTCGTCATTTCCACGTTCATGGCCCTGCTACCTGCGATCCTGGCCACCGCTTCGCGCCAACTGGGCTGGGAGTCAAGCGCGAACACCACGGCATGGCTGGCAGTGCTCCTGCCATCACTGATCATCTGGCCCAGCAGCATTCTTCGCGAAGGCCCGTCCATCTTCCTGCTGAGCTTGATGGTGCTGTCGGTCGGCTTCTATCACTCGCGGCGGCTGCTGACCGCAGGCACCCTGCTGCTTGGTGCCACGGCCGGCATGATGTGGATCCGCCCGCCCATTGGGGCCGCTGCCTTGCTCGGCATCGCCATCGGGGTGCTGTTCACATCGCTGCGCAAGACGACCGGCCCACTTGGCATGCTCGTATTTCTGGCCCCGTCGGCCCTCGCCCTGCCCTTTGGCCTGCTGCGTGGCAATCAGTTCGACCTCAGCGCGGCTGGCACCCTGCGCGAGAGCCTGGCCCTGGGTGCCACGACCAGCACCGGCGCAACCGGCCAAGGATTCGACACCTTCGGTGGAGCCATCCGAGGTATGTTTCTGGACCTCCCAGGTGCCACCTTTGGGCCATTCATCTGGGAGGCAGGCGGGCAACCTTGGCAATTGCTGATCGATGGGCTGACCTTCGTCATGCTCGCCGTGCTCTCGTTCTTCGTATTGAAGAATCGCGCTACGCGCAGCGAGGGCCTTGTCCTGATCCTGCCCGCCATCGCAGTGCTGCTCGTGGTCTCCGCAGCATTTGGCAACTACGGCTTCGTTGTTCGACAGCGCAGTCAGGCTGCTGCATTTCTTGTCCCCGTCGCAGCAGCTGGTTGGGTGCTGCGACAGCAGCGGCGCACCACGCTGACGTTCCCTGAACGCTCCCCCGCAGATGAGCGACTCATTGTCTGACCTCTATCCACTAGGGCTCACGACATGAACCGCGTCCTGATTCTCGTGATGGCCACTTCACGAGAGCCCTGGGCTCAGTTTCAACGAGTCCAACTGGAGACCTGGGGCACAGCGTTACCCGCGAACGTGTCTGTGCTGCGCTACTTCAAGACCGGTCCAACACACCCCTGGGCGACGCGGACCTCCTCCTGGCGTGAAGCCCTGCGCTTTGGGCGCCGAGGTCGAATCCAGCGTTTCGCTGACCACGCGTTCAACCGCCGAGCCCGAAGAATGCGCGTCACTGCCACCTTGGATGCGCGCGGCGACCTTGAAGTGCCGGTTCCCGATTTCATTCATTGGAACGGGGTAGCAACGATCGCCGCCTTGAAATGGGTGCTTGCCAATGGGGAGTACGACTTCATCCTGCGCGTCAATAGCAGCGCCTACGTCAATACACCGGCCTTGCTGCAATTCATCGCGACACAGGATGCGAGCGCCGATGTCTACGCTGGATCGATTGAATCGGGCCAGCTCTTCTGGGGCACGGATTTCGCAAATGGCGCAGCCGTGCTGCTGAGTCGCAATCTGGCAATGCGCATCGTTGACCATGCCGACACATGGGACCACCGCTTCACCGATGACGTCTCACTCGGAGTGATGGCAGCGGACCTTGGAACATCCCCGGTTGCAATGCCTGTCATGCGCATCTCGACCTCTGCTGAACTGGAGAACTTGACCGCAGATACTGCTCGGAGTCAGGTGGCAATCCGACTGAAGAGCACCGAACTGCCGCGTGACGAGGAAGCTCGAATGCGCCGGATCCAGCAGTTGCTGCCTGAACCTGCCTGACTAACTGCAGGCCGTGTCGGGATCAATGGTGATCGTCGGGTCGATGACCATGCTCTGCATCAGCACCTGCGGGGCCACGCCGTCAACCACGGGCTGCTGAAACTTGATCTCAATAGTTCGCGTCTGCTTGCGATCGATCGGCAGGTAGACGTACCAGACATCGCGACCGTCCTCTCGGCCCAGATACAGCGAGGCAGGGTCACCATCGATCGTCACCGAATTGAATCTGGCATTCAGTGGCGCAAAGACATACAGCACCGTGCTGGTGGATCCCTTAGCGGCTTTCGGATCATCTGATCGGTCGTAGATGCCGAGCCCGAACGGCAGATTTGTCGGCGAGTCGTTCGTCAGACTCACGCGCAGATTCGAGTCCATGACTGCCGCATCGCAGCTGCCAGGCTGGTAGTCAACGGCGGTCTTCATGAAGGCGTCCATCTTGCTCGCAGCTGAGTTGTTCAACGCCAAAGCGATCACCGGGCCCGGCGCGTTGGGCACATCGCCACCTGCGTTCTTCTCAACGAGCCAAGCCTCTTCCTCAGGTCTGGCACTCCACACGCGCGCATGACCTTGCGAAACTGGACCGCTCAACGCATCAACCAGAGCAACCGGGTCCCAGCCGCCCGACAGCAGGCGCGTGATCATCGCCTGAACCAAGGCCATCGAGACTTCGTCACGCTTGCCGGGATCGCGGTACTGGGAGTAGACGTCTACTGTGAAGAAGCGCTCTGCATTCTCGGCGTTGATTGTCTCTCCGTTGGCGGTGACTGGTCCGGTGACCTGCAGGATCGCCGCGACCACTCGTGGGTCGATGGCGATCACGCCGTTGACAGGAGTGCCTCGGGCAGCCATTCCGTCGGCTGCAAGTCGAGCGACTATTGGGAAGTTCGGGGAATGACTGAAGGTGTTCCAGTTCTTCAGTCGGCTTCCCCAGAGCGCCTTGCTGTCTGCGGAAGCTGACTTGGTCGGGATCGGCACATTCACCAGATCTGCACTCGTGCCGGTGGAAGCAACCTTCACCAGCCCATCATCAGCAGTCACGACTGCGAAGCCACCAGGGAATCCGCCGGAGCCTCGCGCTTCAGCTGGGTTCTGCAGTAGCACCAGCCAAGTCCGCTTGCCATCGGCACCGATGAGCGATGGGCCCCAGGTGACCAACTCGCTGAGCACACGCACAGATCGCCAGGACTGCGATGTCAGGTCGCGCATCTGCACGATCCCATCGGACACCTGCGGCAACAACTGCGAGGTCTGGATCGCCTCGAGGCGATTGGCTGCTGCCTCGAGGACATCTGCAAGGGTCACCAGATCCGGGGCGGCCCGGTTCAATCCCGACAGATCGAAGCGGCCGTCAGCATCACGAAGCCCGGTCGTGACAAATCGCTGACCATAGGGCAGCAGTGGCTCGGCAGCGGTCAACACGTCATTTAGCGACACAGCAAGATCAGACACTCCGCCAGCCGATGCCCCAACAAACGGAACCATCGTCAGCAATCGCCAAGGCAGCGACTGAGTTGACTCAGCCAGCTCCTGGGCCTGCGGGCGCATAGTGGTGAACAGGGTCGGCAGTTGATCCCACTGCTGCGCAATGGCCGCCGACTTCAACGTGGTCGCCGAACTCTGCACGGTGCGTGCCTGCTGATAGGTCGCATTCCAGGAATTCGCCAGCCATGCCACCAGCGCGGCCAGAATCAGGAAGCCCAAGCCCACCCACAGCAGAATGCGCCGCCGCTTGCCGGCCTTGGCGGGAACGTCGGCGCTCATTGCGTGATTCTCGCATCGACCCCCGCTGAACTTGCTAGCTGCACTCAGGCAAGCGTCAGCAACATTGGACTGGGCTAGGAGCTACGACTGGCGTGATCCCTTGAGGATTTGCCTTCCCAGGGCACGGGTTTGGGTTCGAGCCACGCTCAACCCCAAGGATCTGAGACTCTCACGCTCGTACCCGCGTTCGACGAACTGCTGCGCAAGGCCATCTGTACGGCGGCGCGAGATGAGCACGAAGTTGACTCTGCCAGGTGCCACCAGGATGTCGTGGTGCACTCGCAAGGCGAACTCAAGCACCGCACGCTTGATCGGCGGATGCGCCCAATCATCGCCCGCGATGATTCCGCGCGCACTGAGAATGGACCTTGCGAATCTCAAGTCATTCGCCACTGCGTAGTGGTCGTGGTTCGCGTCAACGTACACGGCATCGGCTTGGATCCCCTGCGCACGCAAGTACTCACTTCCGCATTCTGAAGTCGCTCGCAATGGCGAGATTTTCGATCCGAAACCCTGGACAAGAACCGCATTGCGAAAAGTGTTGATCAGGGTGGGTTCGCCTTGGGACAGGCGCAAGTGGTCCTGGCTCCACTCAGTGTCAGGCAGAGCATTTCTCCAATGCTCCGGAGAACCCAGCCAGGTATCAATGCAGATGATCTTGGTTTCGATATTGCGATCGCGCGCTTCGCGCGCCCACGCGAGCGCTGAGGCTCCCTCCCAAGACCCGAATTCAACAAGAACCTTCGGGCGTAGCACTTCAATCACATCGGAGAAGAGTTGGTGTTCGCGAGCTTCAATGACTGGCCACGGCCCGTCATCAGTTGGCGCAGTCGTTTCCCATAAGTCGGCTGGATTCACGCGCGCAGAATATCCAAGCCGCAACAATTCACTGGGTGCGTGACTAGGCGAGACAGTTCCGACTACTGATGCGCGCTCAACCAAGCGAGCACCGATGCGATGCCAGCGGCCAGTGCGACGGGCTGGAGGTCAGGGAACAGTCGGCTGAGCAACTCCGGGTCACTTAGTGAATTGCGAATCTCACCTGCACGCGCCGCCCGATGCTCCTGCTTGAGATGCTTTCCCGTTTGCGCCTCGATTGCCGCAATCACATCGTTGATGCTGACACTTCTCCCGAAGGCCAGATTCACAGGCCGAGGCCATGTCAATCGTTGATCAACTGATCGCACAATCACGTCCACCACCGACGCGACGTGCGTGAAATCGCGAGTCTGATAGCCATCGCTGTGCACTTCCACGGTGCGATCCAGCAGCGCGCTCTGGGCGAAACGCGGGATCGCTGCCGCGTATTGATGGTCGGGTCGCTGCCATGGTCCGTAGACGTTGAACAGGCGAAGTACGAGGACGTCCATCGCGAAGACTTCGCGAAAAGCCAGCGCATATGACTCAGCAGCCATCTTGCTCGCCCCATATGGCGACAAGGGCTGCATCCACATCTCCTCATGCTGTGGCAGCTCAGTGTTGGCGCCATAGACAGATGACGACGAAGTGAAGACCACGTGCGCTCCAGTGTCACGGGCAGCGAGCAATACGTTCAGTGTGCCGGTGGCGTTGACTTCGTGGGTTGCTGCTGGATCAGCTATCGACCGCGCGACTGCGCCTCGCGCTGCAAGGTGCACCACCGCATCAACTCCAGAAACAGCCGAGGCAACTGTGGTGGCGTCAACCACCGAACCCTCGAGCATCTGCACTGGCAGTCCCTCAAGGTTGCTCGTTACGCCAGTCGACAGATCATCCAGCACCGTGACGTCATGCTGGCGCTGGCACAGTTCGCGCACAAGATTGGCACCGATGAATCCCGCGCCGCCGGTCACCAGGATTCTCACAATCGGCCATCATGCCGCCTGCGGCGCGTGACTTGCAGCCGGACTGTCAACACAGACAGCTGCACGTATGACATGCGAGACTTCCCGCAATGTCACTGGCCAGCGTTCTTGATTTGAACAGAGTCAAGCAAGTGAGTTCAGCCCGCTTGGCTCGTCTGCCTCGCAAGCGCGACGCTTTTGCCAATCCGACGATGAATCCAATCACCCCGGTGCAGACCGACGACGTCAATGCACTCCTATCGCGGATACCGCAGGGACAGCACGCCGATTGGGATCTGCAATTTCCAATTGCGCAGGACATCATTGATGCGGTGCAATGCTGCTTCAGCGAGCAGGGGATCTGGCCGATCTCGTTCAGCTACCCCAAGCCACCCCTGTCAATGGCAGCGGCGAAGACCGAGTTGATCAGCGCGATTCGGCCGGGCGCGGCGTACTCCTTCGACGATGAAGATGAGTACCTGCGCACCTACGCCAGCGCACACTTCAGCGTGACGCACCGCAAGGCGGGCTGGGACTGCTTTCGGCACCTGGAGATTCTCGCGGCGGGCTCCCTGCCACTCATGGTCGATGCTCATGACATTCCGCGACATTCGCTTGTCCACTATCCGAAGGCTGCAATGCGAGGAGTACTGGATCATGTCTCCCATTCGGGTGACATCGCACCTGCGTGGGTCGGCATGGCCTTCCGCGAACACTTCACATCGCATCTGACTTCTGAGGCGATGGCTCGCTATCTCTTGGAGGCGAGCGGCCTGCAGGGAGCCGAGCGCGTGCTCTTTGTTGATGCCCAGCTTCCACTCTCACCTGACTACCAGAGCGTGCTTGCTTTGATCGGTCTCAAGCAGCTGCTCGGCGCGAATTGCCAGTCCATGTATCCGGCTTCATACATATATGAGGGCAACGCCTACAGCCGTGACTTGTATGGCCGAGGATTCGGCTATACCTCTGTCGTACCAATGACTTCGCGCTCAAGCCAGGAGCGCCAATCACACAGCCGTTCGTTGAAGCGAGAGCTACGAGCCGGCCGTTTTGACGCAGTGGTGATCGGCAGCATCGCGCGCAACTGCCCACTGGCTCTGCGCATACTCAAGGACTTTCCAGCCGAGCAAACGGTATGGATACACGGCGAGGACGCGCCGCCCAGCGAATCGCAGATGGAATTCCTTCGCAACTCAGGCCCTAAGACCTTCGTGCGGTCAGTACCGGGTGTATAGAGTTCACTCGCAACATCACCGGAGTTGCGCAGCACTTACGTCAGGCGAGAGTTGAGGACGATCGTGAGAACGCTCGTCACTGGTGGCGCCGGCTTCATCGGATCCCATCTGGTTGACCGACTCGTCCAAGACGGGGATTCGGTCGTGATCCTCGATGATCTGTCGACAGGTCGCCACGAGAACATCCGTCAACACGCGAACAATCCAGATGTCGAGTTCGTCAACGGCTCGATCCTGAAAGCCGCTCTGGTCGATGAGGTGGTGCAAGGCGTTGATCGTGTCTTCCACCTGGCCGCCGCGGTCGGTGTCAATCTCATCGTGCAGCGTCCCCTAGAGAGTCTGGCCATCAACGTGCGCGGCAGCGACATCGTGCTGGAGAAGTGCCACAAGTACGGCCGCAAGGTGCTGGTGACCTCCACGAGTGAGATCTACGGCAAGAACACATCCGATGCGCTGGGCGAAGAGGACGACCGAATTCTGGGCTCACCTTTGAAGTCGCGATGGTCCTACAGCGCCGCGAAGTCCATCGAGGAAGTCCTGGCCTATGGCTACTGGGCCGAGAAGGGGCTGCCGACCGTCATCGCCCGGCTGTTCAACACTGTTGGACCTCGCCAAGTTGGGCAGTACGGCATGGTCGTGCCCAGATTCGTTGAGCAGGCACTGCGCAATGCTCCGATCACGGTCTACGGCGACGGCACTCAGAGTCGATGCTTCTGCCACGTCAGCGATGCAGTCCAAGCCCTGATGGGCCTGATGGACAATCGCGACGCTGAGGGCAAGGCCTTCAACGTCGGAAATGCCGATGAGATCAGCATGCTGGGTCTTGCTGAGGCTATTCGCTCCCAATTGCACTCATCCAGTGAGATCTCGCTCATCCCCTACGAGCAGGCATACGAGCATGGCTTCGAGGATATGCAGCGTCGACGGCCCGACACCACGCGCATTCACGAGCTTCTTGGCTGGACACCCACCAAGACTCTTGAAGAGATCATCAGCGATGTCTCCACAGATTTGCGGGCGCGGTCGGTCTAGTGGACGACCTGGCCCCCGCCTTTGCGCTGTTGGCCTTTTTCGGTGCACTTGCCCTGAGCGCTGCACTGGTCTGGTTGAGCATTGCCATTGCTCATCGTTATGACATCGTGGATCACCCAGACGGCGGTCGCAAGGTGCAGGCCTATGCCATCCCCAAGCTCGGCGGCGTCGCCATCGCTATCGCCTTCTCCGCTTCTGCGCTGCTGGTGCTCTCGCGAGGCGATGAGCCCGTCGTACTCGAAGAAGCACTTGGCATTCTGTTGCCCGCGATCGCTGCCGCGGCGATCGGATATGTCGATGACAAACGTGGGCTGAGCCCGGCGATTCGACTGCTGCTGCAAGGGCTTGTCGGATTGTCCATCGCATTTGCTCTGCGCAACACAGTCATGATCACTGACAACCAGTGGATCAATGGCGTGATCGTGATTCTTTGGGTGATGGCGCTGATTAACGGCGTGAACCTGCTCGACAATTCCGATGGGTTAGCCGGGGCAACTGTGCTGGTTTCAGCATTGATCGCATCTGCAGTGGCTGCCGCCTGCGGACAGATTCTCATCGCATTGCTCGGCTTCGCACTGGCTGGAACTGCAGCTGGCTTCCTTGTGTACAACTGGAATCCAGCACGCGTCTACATGGGCGACTCCGGCGCCTATTTTCTTGGCACCTTGCTCGCCGCACTGACTCTGCAGTTGAAGGTTGCCTACGCCGATGTTCCGGTGACTCTTCTCATCCCGATTCTGGTCGCAGCACTGCCACTGCTGGACACCACGTTTGTGATCGTCAGCCGAATGCGCCGAGGGATCCATCCCTTCACTGCCGGTCGCGACCACCTGAGTCATCGCCTGCAAGGCGCCGGCATGAGCGTTCGTTCCTCAGTCTTCACTTTGGAGGCAATCATGCTGGCCGCGGGGATCGGCGCCTTCGCGCTCACTCTTGTCTACCGATGACAGACTGCGCCTATGACAAGGCGCATCCGGGTTATGCGCATCATCGCCCGAATGAATGTCGGGGGCCCGGCTGTCGAGGTGGTCGGCCTGATGCGGCATCTGGATGCCGAGCGCTTCGATCACCAGCTGTACACCGGCTGGTGCGCGCCGGATGAGGCCGACTATCTGCTGACTCAGGCCCCTGACGTGCCCGTGCACCGTGTTGATGGGCTCGGACGAGCCGTGCGACTGGGCGACGACATTCTTGTCGTCAATCGTCTACGAAAGGCCATTCGCGATTTTCGTCCAGACATCATTCACACGCACACTGCGAAAGCCGGTGTCATAGGTCGCACTGCGGCGATGCTCGCTGGAACCAATGCTGCGCTCGTCCACACTTTCCACGGCCACTTGCTGCACGGATACTTCTCACCCAACAAGACAAAGGCAGTCATCGCACTCGAGAAGTATCTTGCAAGCAGATCTTCGAGATTGGTCGCTGTCGGAACACAAGTCCGCGATGACCTCTTGGCCGTCGGCGTGGGAAGCCCCGAGAAGTTCGCTGTCATTCCACCCGGGCTGGACTTCACACCTCGATTCGATGGCACTCGAGTTCGAGCAACGCTGGGGATCCCCGAGGATGCGATTGTTATCGCACTCATTGGTCGCCTGACGGGCATCAAACGTGCCGATCGATTTGCCGAGGCCGTCGCAATTCTTCAGGCGCGAAATCCCGATGCGCCACTCAGGTTCATCGTGGCCGGTGGTGGGGATACGGCCGAAGATCTGAACGCACGCATTGCGGGATCGCAGCTGCCCATCCAGATGCTTGGCTGGAGATCTGATGTGGACGAATTACTGGCAGCCACCGACGTCCTGGTGCTGACCAGCGACAACGAAGGCACGCCTGTGAGCCTGATTCAGGCTGCCCTGTCGGGCAAGCCGGTGGTCGCGACCAACGTCGGCTCGGTCAAGGATGTGGTGATCAACGAGCTCACTGGCCTACTGTGCGAGCCGACAGCCACCAGTGTTGCCAACGCCCTTGAGCGCCTGATCAATGACGCATCGCTGCGCACCTCCTTGGGTGCCAATGCCGCCTCCTGGGCAGAGGGCAAGTTCACCTCAGAGCGACTCGCTGATGATCACGCCCGGCTGTACCTGGAAGCCCTGCACGACAAGAGGGCGTCAACGTGAGCCAGGACCAGAATTCGATTCGCATCGTCGAAGTGGTCAACGGGATCGGCTTTGGAGGAGCGGAGCTCGCGCTCATCCGGCGACTGCGGCATCAGCCAGCCAATGTGCGCACCACAGTGATCTCCACCGACCCCGAACTCAATGAACTCTCCGGCCAGGTGGCCGCTCTGGTGGATCGCTTGATCGAACAGTCACCTGACCGCAATGGATCTGGATCATTGGCAGCCATGGTCGCAGCCGAGCAGCCTGATCTGATCATCATTCACACTCCGCGAGGAGCCTTCACTTTGCTGCGCAGCCCGCTTGCTCGCAGGGTGCCGTGCGTTGTCGTCGTGCATGCGACATTCAGCAGTCCCAATCATGTCCTGCAGCCGATCGTCAGTGCGCTGCTGACCAGCGTCAATCATCGAGCAGCCATGCACATTGCAGTGTCGACTGCGGCCGCTGCTGGATCACAGGCCAAGCGAGCCGGCAATATGCACATCTGCCCCCTGGGCGGAGATCTGGAGCCGGCACCTCCCACAACGGACCTGTGGCCAAGCACCGCGCGCTTGCGACTTCTGGCGCTGAGTCGACTCACGGCATCCAAGAACCTGGCTGCGCTGGTTGAGGCCGCCCACTTGGAAGCAGAAACTGTGCGGGAAAGAGGAGCCTTCCTGGCCATCGTCGGCGACGGGCCAATGCTCGAACTGCTGTCCGAGCTCATCGAGCAGCGTGGACTCTCCGACATCGTGCGCACACATCCGGCGATCGTGCCGGCATCGGCGCTGCTTGCAGAGGCCGACGAGCTCATCGTCAGCTCCACATCTGAAGGCGGTCCGATCACCATCTTCGAAGCGCTGCTTGCCGGCACCCGTGTGACCAGCACGCCTGTCGGCGTCGCGCCTGACGTCCTGGTGGACGACGCGGGACTGCATGTGCTCAATGACGCCTCCACTGCATCACTGCGCATAGGGCTCCGGCTCTCGCTGAAGCGTGATGCAGTTGACCTCAGCGAGCGTCGACAGCGAGCAGAACGCGGCAGCCGTTGGTCGGCGGCGCACTCCGCAGAGCAGTTCTACGCACTGGCACTCAGCGCCCGCATGTGAGCGCTCGTTGCTTGGCGGCGGACCGGCCACCTCACCGCTGCTCGTTACGATGACACTGCGATGAACCTTCCCCAGACTGCGCCGACAATCGTGGTCGGCATCTGCGCCTACAAGAAGGCCGAGGGTCTGCACACGCTGCTCACCGCCCTGGCGGCTCAGGAGACATCCAGACCTTGGCGATTGGTCCTCGTCGACAACGACCCCGAAGGCAGTGCCAAAGAGATCTTCGATCGTCGCCGCGGGGAATTCTCAGTGCCAACGGAGTACATCTACGAGAACGCCGGAAGGCTGGTAGCCGCCCGCAATGCCATTCTCGACAAAGCAGCGCCGCATGAATCCGTGCTGTACATCGATGACGACTGCGCACCGGACTCTGGCTGGCTTGAGGCATTCGCCTGCGCTGCTGAGAAGTTCCCCGATGCGGTGCTTGCTGGTCCGCTCACCGCCACCCTCATGCCCGGTGTCACTCCACCGGAGTGGTCAAGCAACATGTGGTTCTTCAATGTGCAGCCATACAGCGATGGCGACCTTGTCGGCATGGCTGCAGATGGCAATGCCCTACTCCCGCCGAAGCTGATTCACGTGTTCGGGCTGCGCTTTGAACCATATTTCGATGCCGGGCGCGGGCAGGACACGGATCTGTTTCTGCGCTGGAAGGCTCAAGGTGGAGAAATCCGCTGGGTGAGTGGCGGTCATGCCATTGAGTGGATCCCCCAAGATCGCACGACGACCAAATACCTGCGCGCGCGGTCACTGGCTGCCGGCTACGGCTTCACCCGCATCAACCTGTACCGGCGTACCGGGCGAGCAAGGCGGCTTGCCACAACCGGTGTCGACCTTGTCGCTGGAACAGCGAGATACATCGCCGGCGCTGCGCGCAGGGATGCAAATGCGCGCGGCCGTGCCGTGTACGACCTTTCCATTGGCGTTGGCAGTGTGCGGGCCTTTGCCGAACAGGGGCGCGAAATATTCGCACGAAGGGGTCGACGTGGGTGATCGTGGGCTGCAGTCGACTTCGCGCGAAAGAGGGCCGAAGCAATGAACGCTGTCTGTCGAAATTGCGGTTCAACCTCGGTGATTGAGGTCGACCAGGGATTCCTTGCTCCCTTCTTCGCCAAGCGCGTGCACGGGATTGACGTCTCCACCTTCGGACACGACCTGCAAAGCGCTGTCGAAAACACGCCACACTCCTTCAAGCGCACCGTCGGCATCAGAGTGCAGAAGTACTTGCGGAGATTTGCGTCAGCTCGACGTGCGCTCGAGCACCGTTCGTCGATGAAGGTTCCCCTGCAGGTGTGCCAGGACTGCACCTTTGTTGGTCCTCGCCGCGCGTACAGAGCCGAAGAACTCCTGCCCCTGTACGAGGACTACCGATCCGCCACCTACAACGCTGATCGATCGGCATACGAGCCCAACTACTCCGTCATCCAGGACTTGGTTGGCAAGAGTGCTGGCGAAGTCCAATCACGCCTGGACAACATCGCTTCGCTCTTGGCCGACGTGCTGGATCCGACATCGGTGCGAACCGTCATCGACTGGGGAGGTGGCGATGGCCGTTTCGTGCCGCTGGCTCTGCGCAAGAGCAGGGTGCTGATCGTCGAGGTCTCTGATGAACCACTCGTTGACCCCAGTTTTGTTCGGCTTGCCATGGCCCCCGATGGCACCAAGGCCGAGTACATCCAGGTGTGTCACCTACTGGAGCACGTCTCCTCACCGAGAGCGCTGCTCGCGCAAGTGCTGCGTCACGCCAGCGATGAAGCGATCATCTATCTGGAAGTTCCTCTGGACAGAAGCACAGAGGAGATCGTCCGTTTCCAGGAGCAGGATGGCTCGGTTCGCCATGGCATACATGAGCACTTGAACCTGTTCTCCATTGAGTCACTTCGACGATTGGGGACGAGCCAGGGGCTGTCTGAACTCGATGTTCGAGAGGTGGTGCTCGATCTTGGCTGGACGCAGCTCACGGTGCTGTGCGGGCTGTTCCGGTTTCCAGGAGCAACAGGTGCAGGCCCTTCGCCGAGAACCTAGCTTGGCCAGCTAGAGCAATCCCTTTGACTGCATCAGTTCGCCAAGCCTGGTTCGCAGCCGTATCCATGCGGATCGAGCTCAGAGACCTTCAGCAGCCCCAGCGGAATCGGTTGTTAGTTCGGTGGGTCCCGATTCCTTGGCCTTCCTAGTCTTGGCCTTCCAACGAGCCCCCAGTGCCAAGAAGGCCGTGAGCAGAACAAATGGGAGCATCACCCGAGCCGCCTCGAATCCACTGTGCGCCAGCAAAGTGGTGATGATGCCTATGAAGAGGAAGAGCAATCCCAACAAGCTGCGCCTATCGACCTTGAGTGAGAGGAACGCAAGCACGTAGAAGCCCACGATGCTCAGCCGAGTGAATATCTCAACCGTGTAGTAGACAAGCGACGACCCGAAATCCACATCTTGCCAATTGGGATTCGGGGTCAAGATGATCGCCAATCGCTTCGGTGTGAACAGGCTGAGTATCGCGCTCGGGTCCTTCAGAAGGGCTGCTCGAATCTCCGCCGCTGCCTCATTGGAGCAGGTAGCCATCGCCAGACTGTCGAGTTCGCGCCGAGCGAACTCTGGTAGGCAATCACGTCCAATGTGGATCGCCTCATACAGATTCGAGCCGCTAAAAGTCGTGAGCGCGATCGTGTGGAACTGCGTCCATTGCATGATGTGAAAGGGAAGCAGGAGCACAGCGGAGCCCACGAAAAGAATCCAGCGATTGCATTTGAACCAGAAGAGTCCAAATATCAACGCTGGAATGACGATGAGAGAGCCCGTCGGGCGGCTCATGTCCACCAGAAAGAGTGCGAGAACTAGTACGACTATGGGTAGCTTGGAAACCTGTCTGGGCAGTTCCGACAACAAAATCAGGGTGACTATCAGACCTAAGGCGAATGTGATGTCATACAGAGGTCCGGCCCACGAGGATAGATAGATAACGATGCTCAAGGGAGCGAGCATGATCCAGAACAATCGCTCGTTGCCCAGGCGCAGCGCTTCACGATAGAACAGCGCCAGTACCAAGAATGCAACAAGTGCATAGGCCAGACTCGAACTCAGCCACAGGTTCCCGGTCAAGGCGTAGTCGAGTCTTTCAACTGGAACCCAGGGTCTCAGCACGGGGATCCCAGTGAAGAGTTGCGGAAACTCAGGCGGGGCGTAGACCGACATCCACCCTGAATTTGGAGTCTTCGGGGTTGTGGAAATCAGAATCACGCATCCAGCCAGCATGCCGAGCAGCGATAGACCATGCCGTCTTTGCAACTTCGGGAAATACGCTGACATGAGCCGACGAGTAATAGGAGTGGCGTTCAATCGGTTCATTCAGATCAACTCCCGCTCCCGCAGGATCTCCCCTAGCCGAGCGCGAACCCGAATAAGCGAGGGGCTTTTCTTCAGGATTGCCTGACTGGCCATTCGATCAATTTCCTGAGAATCCGCGTTGAGTTCGCCCACCGCTTCAACAAGCTTGTCGATGCTGGCGTGTTGAGCAAGATTGAGCACGGCCGATTCATTTACATAGCCTTGACTGTCCCACCCGTTCCAAATGGGTATGCATCCACCTGCCCAGGCATCAAAGACCTTTTCGGTGACATATCCAGGATGCACGTCATTCTCGAAGCAGATGCAGAAGCGGTAATTGCGCAGCACCTCATCCTTGGTGCTAACTACTCGGCCAGAGAAACTTCCGAAGACATCCACCGGACCGATAGTTTCCAGCGCACTGATGGCAGACAGGCGTTGGTGTTCGCCGTTGTTGATGATCGCGCATGCAAAACCGGGCCTTTGGGATGCATTGCCAATGCGAGGCGCCATGAGTTCCTTGATTGTTACTTCACGCCCAAGCCTGTTCTCCGGACTGCGCTCGACTCGCATGGGCGCCAGGAGTTCAGGCAGGAGCATCCACCACTGAGGAAAGTACAGATTGCCCATCAGTTCCGAATCTGGATCGAACGAGAGGGTGAGATCCCAACCAGCCGAAGGTGGAGGGGGGCGGAAGTTCTCACCTGTGAACCAAACCGACACTCGTGCATCATTGCTTGGCTGCGCTGGGATTGAAGGCAAGCGACCAATGTGAGCCCGCGCGTGCAGTTCACGACGAGCACGCGCGCCTACCCGCTCAACTAAGGATGGCCAAGGAATCACAGTGGAGACGAACTCCAGATCCACTGGGCCGTGATCGCGGCGTTCGACTTGTACGTCTGGAGCAATACCCTCGATAAGAGGGATGAAGAAGTCTTGCGCATCAAATCCATGCCAGAAGTTCCTGAAGCGAGCAGTGACTTTCACCCGCGAATGATAGATGCCTTTGCTGGTCGGTCTGGGTGAAGACGGAAAGCTCGCAATTCGCTTCTATAGTTGCCACGTGTCTCCCTCAGGCAAGCAGACAATTACTGTCGTCTCCTGCCATTTCGGAGATCCGTTCTGGATCAGCCACATGTGCAGGCAACTTGATCGATTCAGCGATGAGCGCCTCGAGCAGATCGTCCTCGTTGACCAGTCACGGAACTCGCGCGAAGCACTGGTCTGTCTCCCGCGCGTATCGCAGGTGCTGAGCTTTCCGGTGGACCAGGAGGAGATGGCACTTGTGGGGCACGATCACCCCGCATCAGTGAATCGCGCGCTGAGATCAATCGACTTCACGACTTCCCACGTGCTGGTGCTGGATTCCGACTGCTTTCCCATCGCCCCTGACTGGCTTGACCATTTGCATGACGTCAGTCTTGCCAGCGATCCCCGCCACGGAGACCTGTCGCATCCGTGTTTCATGCTCTTCCCAGCTGGTATCGCCTCACAATTGGATTTCGCCGAGGATATGCGGAGCAACCACACGGACACCGGCAGGCATGTTGGAGCACAGATTGCGCGCCTGGGACTGGAAGTACGGTTCAATCGACCTCAGGTGGCGTTCAGCGGATACCGCGGGCATTTCATGCTGAATCGACGCATCTATCACCATGGCTCGGCCTCCTTCGCCAGCTCCCCAGACAGTCGACTCAATGGGCAGATTGATCGCACGAATGAAGCGCGGCTGCGTGAACTTGCGGAGTCCGGCAATTTCGAATTGACGCGCAAGGATCTGATGGAGTTCGAATTACAGGGGGCCAGGCGACGACTCACCAGTATGACCGGCAGCCGATGACCGATGACACTCGTAGATCCACAGGCATGCTGAGTGTGGCCTTCGACAGCGAGATCTTCGTTCGTCAACAGCGGGGTGGCATCAGCCGCTACTTCGCAGAGTTGATCGGCGAGTACACAAGGCATGAGGATCTAGGAATCAGAGCTTCGCTGCTCTTCTCACGAAGCAGCAACCAACACCTTCGCGAGTCCGTTCCTTCACTCACCGCGCAGATGCCTGCACTTCGCGCTGTACCGCGCGGAGTTCCACGCATGCTGCATCTAGGAGATGCGTTCAAGGATGCCTTTGTGAACTACCGGGCTTCCAGCGATCAGGGCGGCCACGGCTTCGACTGGGTGCATGCCACCTATTTCCGGCCCAAGAGAGTTGATGTCGCGCGAGGCCAACGACTAGCGGTCACCTTGTACGACATGACTCCTGAGCTGCTTGGGGTCGACATGCAACACGGCCCCCACCGTGGCAAGCACGAGACTCTGGCTCGCGCTGACCTCATCCTGTCGATCTCGCAGGCATCAGCCGACCAACTGGCAGCGCTCATGCCGGCAGCAGCGAGCAAGACAGTGGTCGTTCCACTAGGGGTGTCGGACGTATTCCTGCAAGCTGCGCCACAAGAAGCAGCGGTTGTGGATTTTCCCTACCTGCTCTTTGTCGGTTCCCGGCTGCCCTACAAGCGATTTGACCTCTTGCTGGCGGCACTGGCTCAGCTGCGAGGCCATGGCCTCGATCTTGGGCTCGTGATAGCCGGTGAACCACTGTCCGAGATTGAGGTCAGGCAAGTTGCGCAACAATTGCCAACTGACCGCTTCGCTGAATTCACCCCCAGCGACCCGAAGCTGGCCGGGCTGTACTCGCACGCATCTGCATTCGTCTTTCCCTCGGAGATGGAGGGCTTCGGGCTGCCCCTGCTTGAGGCGATGGCGTGCAACTGTCCGGTCATTGCCTCTGCCATTCCGGTGTTTCACGAGGTAGCAGGGGCCGCCGCCCACTACTTCGAGCCTGGCAACTCTGAACATCTGGCTGAGGTGATTGTGGAGGTGCTGAGCAACGACGATGCTCGCGTGCAGTTGCAATCTCTGGGCAGGCAACTCGCACTGCAGTCCACCTGGCATGCAACTGCGCTTGCCACCGCAAATGCCTATCGCGCGTTCAACTGAGCCGAACTACTGCTTGTTACCTCGCGCCTGGAGTCTGGTCAGGATGCGTCGAGCCCGACCCAGTGACCAAGGCGGGGTTGCCTGGTAAGGATCGATCGGCCAGATCTGAACCGGCAAGCGCGCCAGCTCACCGCGGCTCTGCAAGTCTTCGCAGGCGATGTCTGTGTAGCGGTGAAAGACATTGAATTCATTGAGCACTTTGTCACGGCTTGCCCGAAGCAGCGGAAGGGCATTCACGCTGGTATCGCTGTTGATGAGCTCATCTATGCGCGCGATCGAGCCGCGCAGATCACGAATGTCGATTGCCGAGAATGAGCCCGGATCAAAGTACTCACCTGCATTGGGCGCACCCCAGTAGATCGGATAGGCGAGCGCGAGAAAGGCGTCAAACAGCTTCTCGGTGATGACATTGCTGTCTGATCGATTCTCCAGTACGACGGTGTAGGAGTACGGAGCCAGGCCATCCCATTTCTCAACTATGGGATTGACGCCATTGCCATACCAGTCCAGCGCGTCACCAAAATGCGACTTGAGTTGCTCGACGAAGCGCAGACGCATTCGGTGCTCGGGAGTCAACTGCTGCGTGGAGCAGAACACCGACAGCATTCGGGTCTTAGGCAAGGACTCAAGAGCTCCGAGGTACTCCACCCCACGCTCATGCTGCTGGGTGATGGAACTACCGTGATTGGCGTTGATCATCCACGGCAGGAACGGCAGGCTGAACTCCACGCTGGGCTTGTAGACGTCATGACAGGTGAAGACCCGCGCGAATTGGTCCAGAAACGCAGAACGGTTGTCGTCTTCGGCGTAGTACCCCGGTGGATATGACACTTCAGAGGTGACGAAATAGACCCGCGAGGCGGGCACCTCGCACACTCGATCGTTGTCGTTGACGTCCTCACTGACGAACCAGAAGTCGGCTTGGGTCACTGACGGATCATTGACATGCAGGCGACATCCCGCGAAGGAGTTGTCAGCGCTACCAAGGAACTGCGAGAGATTGGGCGCAAGAGCGCCGCCGCGAGCCGAGATCTTGATGTCGATCATCGATTCAGCTGGCCTTGCGCTTCAGCATTGCTCGCAGTCGATGCGGCACTCGTTTGGACGTTGTGCGATAGGCGGCCAGGACCTTGCGTTCCATTGGCTGCAGGCCAGACGTGATGCTCGCCGAATCCTCCAACTGCGCTTCCACCTGATCGCGCACACCACTGGCCAGAATCTCATCGGTGCTTGCACTGGAGCAGGCAATGACAATCCCTCGGGCGCGAGAGCCAGACGGGGTCTTCTGATGCTCGCAGAGCAAAGTCGGGCGCGAACTCGACACTGGCGTGATTCTGCCGGCGCGTGCGATGGCAATCGACCGCGCGCAAAGATCCCGAGACGCTTCAACGCTCAGCTCAGCGCCAGCGGCCATCGACTCAGCCGGAGCGGCAGGCATGCCCAGCCAGGTGGCCAGGACGGCATCAGTTGGAGTCAGGCCAAGGGCAGCTGCTGATTGGCGCATGGCCGGCAGCAGTGCCTCGACGGGCACGTCTGCTCCATAGAGCGCGGAGACCGTTGAGATTGAGATGGGCAGGCCGAAGACCGGATCGCCATAGACCGGGCCACCGGCCTGAACCATTGCGTCCAGCAGAACTTCGAGTGCTGTCGATTCGGACTCCTGCTGAAAGGCAGCGAATCGCGGACCGATCACCACTGAATTCAGCATCCATGCGGCCTCGGCATATTTGCGGCGAGTGGACCACATGTAGCTCTCCTGCTGGGGATGGCGCCGGTAGGCGATCGTGGCTCGACCCGTGTAGGCGGCAGGTCCGCTGAGCACACAATTCAACTGAACCCACCAGTCGAAGGTGAAGCGCAGTTGCGGCAGCGCTCCATCGAGCACTGAACTGCGGAAGGCAAAGGCTGGCCAGGAGAACTCCGGGCGCGCGAACAGTCGTCCGATGAGTGCTGCTCTGGAGGATCCGGCGGACGGAATCGACACCCCAGCCTGCATGACACCTTGCGGATCCATGTCCTGAATGCCAGCCGCGACACACACTGCCCCTGGTGTGCTGGCGATCGCGACTCGCAGGTCTGCCAGGTGTCCTGGTAGATAACGATCATCATCACCGGGGAAGGTGACCCAATCGCAGTCGAACTGCTCACGAGCGGCATCGATCCACTGCCGCGCATCGGGCACGTTGACCTCCACGCGCAGCGAGTGCACTGGGGTCTGCTGCCGAGCCAGCCACTCGTGAATGACGGCAGGGGTGTTGTCGGATGACGCGTTGTCCACGATCAGCACGGGCGATTGCTCATCGAGTTGCGGCTCCAGACTCGCGAGCAGCTCACTGAGGTAGGCCGAGCGTCCCTTGGTCACGACGATGGTCGCGATCTTCACTCTGTCCACCGATCAATCCCAGACAGGTGGGCCTGACGCTCGAAGGCTGGGTTACGTTCGCGGATGTCGGCGAAGCTGCCCATGTCTGACACTCCGCCTTCCTCCAGGAAGATCACCGCGTCTGCCTTGCGGATGGTGGCCAGCCGGTGCGCGATGGTCACGGTGGTGACCTCGCTGCTCAGGGAGTTCAGCGCCTCGGCAATCAGCGCCTCGGTCTCGGCGTCCAAGGCGCTGGTCGCCTCGTCAAGCACCAGCAGGCGCGGATGGCTGAACAGCGCGCGCGCCAATCCCAATCGCTGACGTTGGCCGCCGCTGAGTCGCACGCCGCGCTCACCGATCACGGTGTCCAGACCATCACGCTGGTCGAGCAGAAAATCCGCAAGCCGTGCCTGTTGCAAGGCCTGCCAGATGCGTCCATCTGCCTCGACTTCAGCCTCCAGTCCAAGTGCGACGTTCTCTCGGACGGTGCCATTGATCATTGCCACGTGCTGCGGCACATAGGCCATGGCACCTGGCCAGCGGGCAATCACTTCAGCGGGTGACATCCCCGAGATCTGCACTGAGCCTTCCTGCGGCTGGAGCACGCCGAGGATGACATCAGCCAATGTCGATTTGCCCGCACCCGTTGAGCCAACAACTGCTATCCGCCCACCCGCAGGAACGGTCAGTGTGATCTTGCTGATTGCCGGGCTGGTGGCTCCCGGGTACACCACGGTCACGTCCTGGATCACGATCCGCGGATCGAAGCCGAGGTACTGCTCGGGCACCATGGTGGGCGACTTCGCGCGCTGGACGTCTGCCCCCGGGGCCGGAGCGGTGTTGAGCTCATCGATCAAGGGCATCAAGGTGGACGAGAAGCCGATGCCCGATCGGATGCTCAGGATCAGTGTGTTGATGCGGAGCATGGAGGGCAGCACTCGGGAACCAGCAGCCACGAACAGCACGATGATGCCGACTGCCTGAGTGGGACCAGAGACTGAGAACTGCCAGGCAACCAGCAGCACTCCGCCGATGACCAGCGAGGTCTCATAGGCGATCTTCGGCAATTGCATCAGGAAGAGTGAATCCCCCGCAGCCTTGCCGGCCACGCGCCACAGTCTGCCGATGGCTTCGGAGTACTGCGCACGTCGGCCAAGGACAAAGACCTCGCGGTAGGCAACCATCGCCTCCTGAAGTCGCTGCTGCCCAAGCACTGAGGTCGAACCAAGCAGGATGCCAAGGCGGCCGGCCCAGGCACTGAGAGATCGGTGAATGCCAAAGCCGATTGCGGCGAAGTACACCGTGGCCACCAGCGTGACGATTGGGTCAATGAGCATCAACGTGATGAACAGCAGGCCCATCAAGGCCAGTTCACTGAGCATCAATGCGATCGAGCCGAGCATCGAGGTGACCAGCGTTGCCACACCAGTGGAAATTGCAAACACCGTCTCTTGGCTTGATCGCTTCTCAATTGCCAGAATCGGCTGCGCAAGCAGACTCTCAGCCAGTCGAGCCGAGACCTCTCCCTGCCGGGACCCAAGGAATACAAAGATTCGACGCATCAGCAGAGCTGAGATCAAGCTCTTGCCCAGCAGGAATAAGGCCGCCAAGCCAGCGACCATCCCGGCCAGTGTGAGGACGTTGACGTCCTCCAGGCCAAGAGCGCTCACCACGCCGGTCAGGCTGCTGGGTACGCCCGAATCCTGGATAGCCGCGGTTGCCAGCACGCCCACCAAGCCCAGGAGCACCACACCAATGATGTCCAAGGTTGAAGCAGCCATTTGGGCTACGACCACGAAGCGATATCGAAGGCGGTCACGTGGTGAGAGCAGGCTCAGCGCGCGCGACACGGCCAGCCGAATGCTGACCCTCAGCGGCAGGTCAGAGTCAGCCATAGGTCAAGACTATCGGCGAGCCTGGTCCGAACCCGGGTCACAACTCCAGGCTGAGCAGCGGACTAATCCTCAAAACGGAACTTTCGATAGCGGGCAGTGAGGCCTGGCAGCCGCTCAGCAAGGGATCGTCGGATGGAATACCACCTGGAGATCGCATAACGACTGCGTCCCTCCCACCGATCTGCGCGAGTGTCGCGATCACTGGTGGGCGGAGCAATGAAGGGTTCACTCCACGTGCCGCTTTCCATCGGCCACCACTTGGGCACATCAGCTGAAAATGTGGCGTCACTGCTGAAGCCTGTGTTGCGGATGAGATTGACATTGGACACCAGACTGATTGGCTGCGTTGCCCACAGATGCGCCTGCCAGGTGAAGTCCCAGGTGAAGTCCGTTGGATGCTGATGCGCCAGGACATCGCGATCCAGGATGCCTGACCAGCGCCGCATGAGTTCCACTCCGCCCAGCTGGGTCAACGCTGACTCGGGCAACCAGGATCGCCAATGCTCAGGGGTCTGCGGACACGCCCGCCAGGTCTTGGCCCACGTTCCCCATCCTTGCGAGGCGGAGAACAGCGAGCGACGATAGCTGGCCTGTGGATGCGAGAGATGTCGCTCAGGAACAGTGTTGAACACCGTGATGTTGCCAACGTGCGGATCGCGCGCTCCGACATCGAACAGGTGGGTTGCCAAGGCCAAGGCCCCCGGGGCCAATTCGACATCGTCCTCCACGATGAAGCCGTAGGCCTCATGCTCAAAGAACCAGTCAAGGGCGCTTCGCACAGCGCTACCGCATCCCACATTGCTGTTGATTCGCCGTTCAATGAGCTCGCAGTCCCATGGCGTTGCATGAATCAGATCCCACACCCGCTCCACACCCTGCTGGTCGGCTGGCACATGCGCGCGGGGTCCGTCTCCGCTGACATAGACCCGACTCGGTCTTTCACGCAGGATCGCGTTGATCGCCTGCTGTGTCTGCTCTGGCCGGTTGAAGACCAGAAGCAGGATAGGCGGCGGCGTACCTAGAGAGTCGACCATGAACTTGCGCGCGAGCTGTCGATTTGTCCTATCCGGCCTTGGGTATCCAGCATCAAATCCGACTTGATCTCGTCGATCGCAGCCAGATACTCACGATGCGTCTGCAGCAGCACTGTGCAATCAACCTGCTGGCTCGTGCTGAGCTCGCGGGTGCGCGGAACATCCAGCCCATCCACCTGCCAGTGATCCACATGCTCGTCGTGATAGATCACCGACGCCCCCAGGCCGCGAAGTGCGCGCGCAACCCCGACCGCTGGGCTCTCGCGCACATCAGCAATATCGGGCTTGTAGGTCACACCTAGCAACAGCACCGTGGCACCGTCGAGGGATTGCCCACTGTTGGCGAACAGTTCAGCAACCCGATGTGCGACATATTCGGGCATGCTGGCGTTGATCTCCTGCGCAAGTTCAACGAAGCGCAGGGACTGTCCCAGTTCAGCGCGCACTCGATGCCCGAGATAGTTCGGGTCAATGGGGATGCAGTGCCCGCCGACACCAGGTCCTGGGCGAAAGGCCTGGAAGCCATGCGGCTTGGTCTCGGCAGCAGCGATGACATCCCAGAAGTCGATGCCCAGCAGGTGACTGACCTTTGACAGTTCATTGACCAGTGCGATGTTCACGTGGCGGTAGGTGTTCTCCAGAAGCTTGGCCATCTCGGCTTCCTTCAGCCCCTTGGTTCGCACGACCCTTGATGTCAGTGACGAGTAGAACGCCTCAGCTCGATCTGCGCAGCCAGCTGTGAACCCGCCCACCACCTTGGGCGTGTTCTCAAAACTCCAGATCGCATTGCCGGGGTCTATCCGCTCCGGGCTGAAGGCGAGGAAGAAGTCTCTGCCCGCGATCAAGCCGCCGCTTTCAAGAATCGGCTTGACGATCTCTTCGGTTGTCCCCGGATACGTCGTGGATTCCAGCACGACCAGTGAGTGGCGCGATGCCTGCAAATGCTCGGCGATGATCGAGGTGGCGCTCTCAACAGCGCTGAGATCCGGTTCGCCTTCAATCGACAAGGGCGTCGGCACACAGATGACGAACACATCAACATCGTTGAGGTCCGCCGAAACCGATGTCGGTGTGAAGCCGCGCAACAGCCAATCGGCTACCTCGCCATCGGACACATCATCGACATGGGAGACGCCCGCGGCCAGACCGGACGAGACTTCAGCATTGATATCGAAAGCAATGACCTCATGTCCGGCATTGATGCAGGCACGAATGAGGGGCAGGCCCACATACCCCAAGCCCAAGACAGCAACTCGTTGCTTGTCCACTGGCCCCCGCTCATAGTTGCTGGATCAGCAAGACTACCGACAGGTCCAAGGATGTCCTTGCCTCACGCCCCTATGATTTCGCAGTGATCAAGCCGCCGGCCAATGCGCGAGCGGAGCGCTACCTGGGCTACGCCCGCCAGATGAGGAACGCGATTATCGGTGCTCCAAGGCCAGGCACGAGCGTGGCCTCCATTCGTCGTGTGCAAATGCTCGAGTCCTTGTTCGATGCGCCTACCCGCTATCTGGAGATCGGCATCTGGAAGGGGCACACCTTCTCCGCAGTGCAGTTCGATCACAAGGACGGCGTGGATCCCAGCCCGCAGTACTTCGCGCGCAGACGCTGTGGCGAGTCGATTCACCGCATGACTTCGGATGCCTTCTTCGCACAGGGCCCCCAATCAAAGCCCTACGACGTGATCTTTCTGGACGGTCTGCACACCTTTGAGCAGACCGCCCGCGATGTGTGGAACTCCATGGCCGCGGCAGGCCCGCGCACGGTCTGGCTCATCGACGATGTCGTGCCAGCAAACGAAGCTCAAGCCGCAGGTTCCATCGAGCAGGCGTTTCAAGTGTCGTCGGCAGCTGGAGCCCCCTCGTATGCGTGGACTGGCGATGTGTATCGCCTGGCCTACGCATTTGAATCGATGAGCGCGGTTTTGGACTACCGGACCATCACGGGATCAGGGCGTGAGCAGATGCTGGTCTGGCTTACCACCGATGATTTGGGCTTGGTGGCAACGCTGGGACGACAGACCTGTACCCACACTCCGGAGGTCAGCTACTCCGAGGCATTCCCCCACGGTCCGAAGCAGCTTCAGCAGGTATTTCGCGCAGCCACCGAACTGGATGCTCTCAGAGCTGTGCAGGCCGCACGATAGAACTGTTTGACGGCGCAGCAGCACTGCCCGTCACACCGTTCGATCAATGCGAGGCTGGTGCCACTGTCATGATCGTGCCCAAGAGATTGGCCTTGCTGACGCGCAGATCAGCCGCAGCCTGCATAGCGTCCTTGCGGCGAGTCCGCCCACGCGCCGCAACCAAGACTGTGCCGTCAGAAACAGAGGCCAACTGGATTGCATCGCTCCATTCGCACACTGGCGGTGCGTTCACAATGACCATCTCGAACTCATTTCTGAGCTCCGCCATCAGCGTGCGAAAGCGTGTCGATTCCAACAGTGCGCCAGGTTCTGGGGTGCGAGGGCCGCAGGTGAGCACCTGCAACAATCCTCGACGCCAGGTCATCAGTGCCTCGGCCACTGGGACCATCCCCGCGATCACATCTGGCAGGCCGACCTCTGGCTCCAGCCCCAAGTAACTGCTCACCTTGGACTCGCGCAGGTCCGCGTCGACGAGCACAACTGAGCGTCCAGCTTGCGCGAAACCGGTGGCCAGGCTGATAGCTGCTGCGGTCTTTCCGGCCCCCTCACGTGCGCTGGTAACCAGCACGATTGCCGGAAAACTCTTGGACGAGTGCAGATCCGCGTGCGCGAGTGCGCGCTGCAAATGCTGTTCGATCTCTGAATGTGGGGTCAAGAGGATGTGACTGTAGGTCGGGGTGGACGAGGAGATCTCCCCCAGATGCTCCCCTGGCACCCACTCTTGAAGTTCTTGCGATGTGCGCAGGGGCCGCCGACCAAACAGGCGTGAGATCCAGGTCTTACGGGCCAGGTCAACCCCGGGACTCTCCCAAGTCTGCTGCTCCTCAGTTGCCGTCGACCCATGTGTGGAGTCCACTGACGCCGGATCGACTGTGGCAACGAACATGAAGGCTCGAGCAAGCTCGGTGGATGCCTGAGCCACCTCGTCAAGGGTCGCGCGATGGTCGTCCTCGCTGTGCAGATCCTCAATGTCATCGGCATGCGGATCCCAGAAAGCGTGCGAACCACGAGCCGCATCCATCTCACTGACCAGCCACATAAGGCGGTCGTGCAGATTCTCAGGCAGCGGCGGGCTACCCAAGGGAAGGAATCCAGCGGCGAGTTGCTGCGTTACCCCGGAGGCGAGTCGTGCGCCCTGGCGCAAGGTAAACGTGCGCGGGCGCGATGCCGGATTCATCCGCGCCAGCCACGCTCGTTGAGAGCGGTCCGCAGTGAGCAGGAGATCAGCGCTCATCAGCAGCGGAGCCGTGATCTGCCGTGAACTGCCGACCGCGCCGACGTGGCCAAGATATGCAGCTGCCTGCGAGCACATGGCATCGCCCACCGCCGCGTAGGTGCCAGCCCAATTGACATAGACCGCGGAGCCCAATTCGCCGACTTCCGCGCGGATGATGCTGGCAGCCAATGGCGAGCGACAGACATTGGCGGAGCAGGCCACCAGCACCTGAAAGGATTCCTGCATACGCAATCTTCGCATTTGGAGGGGACGCGTAGTGCCAAGCCTGCCCCGAAGGCGAACTAACCGAGTAAATCGAGCAGTTCTGCCATCGACGTCAGTGTCAGATTCGCGCCGACCGACCGCATCGCTTCGCGCTCCTGAGCACGAGCTGAGATGCCGATGGTGGCCAGACCTGCTGCGTGACCAGCCTCGATATCCATCCGGGTGTCCCCGATCATCACGCCACCAGTGCAATCAAGCTCAGCAAGACAGGCTTCAGGAATTGCCGCACTCGGCTTGGGTGCAAGACTCTGGGCGCCGACGATCACTTTGAACCAGTCGGCAAGGCCCGCACGCTGCAGGGCCAAATCGGCCAGGTGCTTTGGCTTGTTGGTGGCCACACCAAGTTGCCACCCGCGAGCCTGCAAGATGTTCAAGACCTCGACCACCCCAGGCAGCACGGTCGAGTGAGTGCCCATGACGTCTACCAGCGTCGAACGAAATTCCACCACGGCTTCGTCCAGATCGTGTTCGATTCCTGCATTGGACAGAATCAGAGCAATCGGATGCCCCATGAGAGCGTCCAACTCCGCCATGGACATCTCCGGCAACGACCGTGCTCGCAGGGTGGTGTTGAGCGCAAGCGCGATGTCTGCCACTGAGTCCACCAGGGTGCCATCCAGGTCAAAGAGAGCCGCACGATTGCTTTCAGCTGATCGCAAGAGCTCACGAATGTCCTGGCTCGTCATGGTGTGTTCTCAGACCTCTCGCATCAGTACTCACGACGCTATCGAATAGTGGTCACCCATGACTCACCGTAATCGCCATACCGGGCCTAGACTTTCCGACTGAACTGTTCGCCGCTTGGCCACCACACACATTGGGGATCGCATGTCAGATCGGGAGTCCCGCGCCAGCGGCATGCGCATCTTCGGCAATCTGTTCATTCTCGAACTCGCGAACAATCACTGGGGCAGCCGCGAGCGAGGCCTGCGCATCATTCGTGAATTCGGAGCGATTGTGCGCCACAACAATGTGAAGGCCGCAATCAAGCTGCAATTCCGCGATGTCGACCAGTTCATTCACCCGGAGTTCGCTGGCAGTCAGGATATCCGTTACATCAGTAAGACTGAGCAGACCCGATTGTCCAAGGAGGACCTCGCTGCGCTTGTGGACGAGATCCGCAACGTCGGCTGCATTCCGATGGCAACCCCATTCGACGAGGCAAGTGTGGACCTGTGCGTGGAGTTCGACTTTCCGCTCATCAAGATCGCTTCCTCCGATGTCAACGACTGGCCGCTGCTTGAGGCTGTCGCCGCCACGCGAAAGCCGGTCATCGTCTCAACCGGTGGAGCCTCGGAGCAGAACCTCGATCAGTTGGTCGCCTTCTTCGAGCGGCGCGAGATTCCGCTTGCACTCAACCATTGCGTCTCGCTGTATCCCTCGCAGGATGATGAACTGGAACTGAACCAGATCGACTACCTGCGCTCGCGGTATCCCGATCACGTCATCGGCCTTTCGACTCATGAGTTTCAGGACTGGACTTCGTCGATGCTGATCTCCTACGCCAAGGGCGCACGCACCTGGGAACGGCACATTGACATCGATGCCGATGGCATTCCGGTCTCGCCATACTGCACGCTTCCCGAGCAGGCCGACACCTGGTTCAAGGCATTTCACAAGGCGCAGGAGATGTGCGGCGGTTCGGACACCGAACGGCGGGTGCTGCCCAAGCGCGAGATCGAGTACTTGGACGCGCTGGTGCGCGGCATCTACGCCAAGCGCCCTCTGGAGCCAGGCTACGTGCTGGGCAAGCACTCCTTCGAGGAGGACTTCTACATGGCCATCCCCTTGCGCAAGGGCCAGCTCTCAGTTCGCGAGATCATCAACGGCATCACGCTGACTGCTGGAATCGATGCACACCAGCCACTCACCATTGATCACATCGACGGCCCATATTCGAGCAACCCCACACTGCGCGACCTGATCATGAATCGGGGATTCTGATTGCTTCCGCTCTGGCTGCCGCCGCAGTCACGCATCGCAATTCTGGGAGCCGGCGGCTGGTTTGGCCATACGGCCCGCGCACTGCTTGACCAGACCGTGCCCTTGTTCCTCACAGGTTCACGCGAGCGGCCGGGCATTCAGCTCTGGCACGAACAGACCTTGCGAGAATTCGCCCCGACCATCGTCTTGAACTTCGCCTTCCTCACCCGAGAGCGCGAGTCGACTATGGGCACCCCTGCCTATCAACGGGCCAATGAGACTCTGACTCAGCAATTCCTTCGCTCAATTGAACTGCCAAGTGTTGTGAGTGCAGTGACGATCTCCAGTGGAGCAGCGATCACTGAACCAGAGTCGACCTATGGTCGTTTGAAACGAGCCGAGGAAGAAGCCAGTCTTGCGCTCGCCAACTCCACACGCGCAGTGCTCGTTGGCCGCGCGTACTCGGTCTCTGGCCCATTCGTGCGACGACCTCAGGACTACGCATTCTCTGATCTCATCGAACAGGCGCTGCGCGGCGACATCACTGTGCGTGCCGAGCGCCCCACCTTTCGGCGCTACATCTGCGTGCGCGATTACATCGAGGTCTGCATGCGCACAGCACTACGCGGAGACTCTGGCGTGATCGAGAGTGGAGGCGAGCTTGTGGAGATGCGAGAACTGGCAGAAACGGTTGCAGCCACGCTGAATCCCGATGCCCGCATCAGCTTCGAGCCCTACGTCAGTGATGAGAGCGCCAGTTACGCCTCTGACAACTCCACGTGGATGCGCGCATGTGCTGAACTTGGCGTGATCGAGATGGACTTGGAGAATCAGATCCGCTCTGTGGCGAACTGGCTGGAGACCGATGATCGCTACGATGAAAGTGGCCGCGCTTAAGAGAGGGATCAGTGGACACTCGCAAGTACGCCGATCACTTCACAGGTGTTCTGGCTGAGCTCGGCTACTCCCACTGCTTCCTGCTGCCCGGTGGCGCAACCATGCACCTGGTGGACGCCGCGCGCCAGCAGATGATCACCGTTCCATTCGTGCATGAAGTCTCAGCAGCGATCGCCACGGAGTACTTCAACGAGATCTCAGAAGCCGGGCGCGCGTACTCACTGGTGACCGCCGGCCCAGGCATCACCAATGCCATGACAGGTATTGCCGGCGCATACCTGGAGAGCCGCGATCTGCTGATCGTCGGAGGGCAAGTGAAGTCCGCAGACCTGAAGGCAGAGGGCATGCGACAACGAGGCATTCAGGAGATCGACGGGGTTGCGCTCGTCACACCCATCACCAAGGGTGCGGTGCGCATCGAGAGCCCACTTGCAGACGACGAAGTAGTGGCGCTGGTCTCTCTTGGACTCACCGATCGCCGCGGCCCGATCTTCTTCGAGTTCTGCCTTGATGCCCAAGGCGCGCCCGTGCAGCACACCGAGCCGAAGACTGAAGGGTTCAATGCCGGACCTTCATCAGGCATGGTGAGCAATGCGCACAGTGCAGCCGAACGGATCGCCGCTGAACTGCGGAGCGCGCAACGCCCCCTTGTGCTGATCGGCGGCGGAGTGAGCCACCACGTTGCAAGTCAATTGAGCGATGCACTCGCCTCCATGAACATTCCACTTATGACGACATGGAATGGCTTTGATCGCATTCCCGATTCACACCCGTTGTTCGCTGGAAGGCCCAATACCTGGGGCCAGCGCAGTGCCAACATCCTGCTGTCCCAAGCTGACTTGGTCGTGGCCTTGGGCACTCGTCTGGGCATCCAGCAGACCGGCTTCAACTGGCAGGAGTGGACCAAAGCCCGCGTCGTGCACGTTGATGTTGATCCCCAAGAGTTGAACAAGGCGCATCCACAAGTGGACGTCTCCCTCCAGGCAGATGCCGACACTGTGCTGGAACTCCTGGCAGCTCAAGTGTTCAGCCCGCCAGCCTCATGGTTTGCACACTGCACGGGTGTACGCGCGCAATTGCCATTGATCGATCCCGCCAATGCGCATGGTGCCGGTTTTCTGAGTCCCTACGAGCTTGTCGATCAGCTCTCCAAGGCCATGGCAGTGGGTGACATCCTGATTCCGGCGAGCAGTGGCAGTGGGCAGTTCGTGCCGATGGAAGTCTTCCGCTCCAAGCCAGGACAACGCGTGATCACGAACAAGGGCCTGGCCAGCATGGGATACGGCCTCGCGGCGGCGATTGGCGCTGCCTTGGCCGCTCCGAGCAGGCGAACCGTGCTTGTCGAGGGCGACGGCAGCTTCTCCCAGAACATTCAAGAGCTCGGCACTGTTGCTGTTCACCAGCTCAATTTGAAAGTTGTGCTCTTGGACAACGACGGCTACGCCTCGATTCGTACAACTCAACGCAACTACTTCGGCGGAGCGTATGTCGGCTGCGACACCGCGACCGGACTTGGCTTCCCCGACTGGACCCAGCTCGCGCAGGCATTCGGCATTCCCGTGATCACCCTTGATGCCAATGGCCTCGAGTCGAGCGCTGCGCAAGCACTGTTGGATGCGCCCGGGCCGGCGATCCTGATCGCCAAGGTCGATCCGGAGCAGACCTACTTTCCGAAAGTTGCAAGCCAGGTCGCGCCCGATGGAAGCATGATCTCCAATGCCATCAGCAACATGAGCCCTCCGCTTGATGACGACACTGCCAAGCGCGTCGCACATCTGGAGGTCGGTTCATGAGCCAGCGCCGAGCCCTGGTCACCGGCGGAAGTCGCGGCATTGGGGCCGCCATCGTCCAGGCGCTGCTCGCTGACGACTGGCAAGTGCACGCGCCTGCTCGTGCCGAACTGGATCTTGCAGATCCAGAGTCCGTCACTGCATTCCTGAACCTCAATGCCGAAGTCATCTACGACGGACTGGTGTTGAACGCGGCGATCAATGAGCCCGCTCCGCTTGGCGAACTCACTGCAGAGACTTGGGATCGAACACTGAAGACCAACCTGTCCAGTGCCTTCAGCCTGGCTTCTGCTTTGGCACCCAAGATGGCCGAGCGTGGCTTCGGTCGAATTGCCGCGATCTCATCTGCCTATTCCCAGCGGGCCCGCCCGGGCCGGGCCGCGTACTCCGCCACCAAGGCGGCACTTGATTCGCTCATTCGCAGTCTCGCTGTTGAGTTTGGTGCTCGCGGTGTGCTCGCCAATGGCATTGCGCCGGGTTTCGTCGACACTGAGTTGACCAGGCAGAACAACGACGAAGCGGCCATTGCTCAGCTTGTCAGCCGCATCCCTGTGGGCCGTTTGGCGGCTTCCGAAGAGATCGCGCAGGCAGTGGCGATGCTGATGTCGGCCAAGAACACCTACATCACCGGCCAGACACTCATGGTCGACGGAGGCTTCTCGTGCACGTAGCTGACAGTCTCCAGCCGCTCCACATCAAGTCTCTGCAGTGGGACTACGACGTCCTCTTCGCTGAAACCATTCACTCTGCAGCCGAGCTGGCTGTGGCAGACCAGCATGAGGTGCTCATCGTCTGCGATGAGAATGTCGCCACGCTTCACCACGAAGCACTCGCTCCACTGCTCGCGGCTCATCCCACGTATCTCGTCAAGGCCTCGGAGGAGACGAAGTCGCTGAGCGGTGTCAGCGCGCTCGTGGACTGGCTCATCCAAGAGCGAGCAGTGCGCTCGGCCACTGTGCTCGCTGTCGGCGGCGGCTGCATACAGGATCTGGTGAGCTTCACGGCACATCTGTACTACCGAGGCATCAATTGGATATTCCTGCCGACGACAGTGCTCTCGCAGTCGGACAGCTGCATAGGAGCCAAGAGCGGTATCAATGTGCTGCCCTTCAAGAACCAGTTGGGCGCACTGCACTCACCGCGCAAAGTGGTGATCACTACGGAGTTTCTGAGCACCTTGCCTGATCTCGAGATTGCTTCTGGCTACGGAGAGATCGTGAAGCTCTCCGTCACATCCAGTCACGCATTTCTGGCCCAACTCAGTTCTGCCCTGGGCGACGGTGGCATTCGCAATGCGCATCTTCTTGAACTGACTCGAGCATCGTTGTTGGCCAAGCAGGAGATCATTGAGATCGACGAGTACGAGACTGATCTGCGCCGCATCCTGAACTACGGTCACAGCTTCGGGCACGCACTGGAAGCGATCTCAGGGCACGAGATCCCGCATGGCATGGCGGTTCTGTGGGGCATTGACGTCATCAACTGGCTGGGCGTGCGCTGGGGAGAGACGCAACCGCAACTCGCAGACGAACTCTCAGCCCTGCTGCGCCAGCATTTCGATTATCAGTTGCCCGTGCGCCCTTCTGCACAGGCTCTGCTTGAGCAGCTGAAGCGAGACAAGAAGGTGAGCAATGGCGTCATGCACTTCGCTGTCCTCAAAGCCGAGGGTCAGTTCGTGATGCTTCCACGCTTGCTCGACGATGAACTTGAGCAACTCGTCACTGAATATCTGGCCACGGACTATGTCTTCGCTGGGCATTGATTTCGGGGGCACCTACTTCAAGGCTGCCGTGCTCACTGCCGATGGCCAAGCCCTATCGGTAGTTCGCCGTGCGGTTCCTGCTTTTCTGGACGAGTCCGGGCTCGCTCGAGAAATCGACCCGCAAGCCGCGACCGACAGCCTCACGTCGCTACTGCAGCAAGCACGTGTTCTTGAGCCAAGGCCTGATGCCATCCTCCTCACCGGACAGATGGGTGGCTTGGCCCTCGTAGATGAACAAGGAGATGCCGGAGCACCCTTGATCTCCTGGCAGGACATGCGCGGCACATCGGTCCACGAGTTGGAACGCGCACTCGGCGGGGAGGAACTCACTCGCCTGGGGGACCCATTGCGCATGGGCATGCCCATCGTCACGTTGGCCTCAATGAAGGTCGACCCGATGCTCACGCCCATGAGTCTGATCGGCTTTGCCGCGGGCCAGCTCTGTGGCCGCAAAGCAGAGATCATCCACGCGACCGATGCCGCGTCGTGGGGCATGGTCGATGTCATCCAGGGCGACTGGAGCCCCGCAGCCATTCGCGCGGCCGGGATGTCGATGGACAGGCTTCCAAAGATCTCCCACGGCGTGGTTCCGATTGGGACTTTCGCATTCCAGAACAACGACGTACCGGTGTACTGCGGCGTAGGCGATCAACAGGCCTCACTGCTGGGCGCTGGGCTGCGCCCCGACGTTGTGAGCGTCAATCTGGCTACCGGCTGCCAGGTATCGCTCCTTTCAGATGACCCGCATTCCCCCGCGCAACTGCGCCCCTACTTCGACGGCACCTACCTGCACACCGTGACCCACCTTCCAGCCGGCCGACTTCTGACCGCTGCCGTGCTGAAGACCCGTGGCGCCTTGGAATCAAGCGACTGGCAGTGGGCCGCGCACGAAGGCCTCCGTGCACCAGCGATTGCCCAGGCCGTGTCACAGATTGTTGCGGGGATCACCGAAGCCGTGGATCGGTTGAACGCAAGGGGTCGACCTCTGCTGTTCAGCGGTGGCCTCGTGCAACAGTTCACGCCCCTGCGAGAAGCGCTGCTAGAGCGACTGAACACGACAGGAACAGTGTTCGAGGGTGAGGATGCCTCACTCTCGGGTCTGGCACTGCTCAATCAGAGACTGGTGCACGAGAAGTAGGACGAGCTACCAGGTCTTCCAGGGTGCGTTGCCTGAGTCCCAGAGCTCGTTCAGCATCTTGGACTCCCGGTTGGTGTCCATCGGCTGCCAGAAGCCCCGGTGTCGAAAAGCCGACAACTGGCCGTCGCGCGCGAGGTGGGCAAGTGGCTCCTCCTCTAGCACGCAGTTATCGTCCAGGTACGTCAGCACTTCGGGCTGCATGATGAAGAAGCCCACATTGATCCAGTCATCGAGTTGCGGCTTCTCACTGAAGCTGCGCACGGCTCCACCTTCGTCGACATCCATCACGCCAAAGCGACTCAACGGGCGCACAGTGGTGACCGTTGCGAGTCGGCCCGACTGCGCGTGGAAGGCACGCAGTTCGTCGATGTTGACGTCGGCCAGGCCATCGCCATAGGTGACGAGGAAGGGTTCGTCGTCCAGGTAGCGAGCAGCACGGAACACGCGACCACCGGTCATCGTGTTGTCGCCAGTGAATGCAACGGTGACCTTCCAGTTCGCCTCACTGTGCGCTTCGTGGAAGACAAGGGAATCGCGTCTACCCAACTCAATAGTGAAGTCGTTATTGCGCGCCTCGTAGTTGAGGAAGTACTCCTTGATCATGTCGCTCTTGTAGCCGGTCGCCACGATGAATTCGTCAATGCCGAACTGCGCAAGGTTCTTCATGATGTGCCACAGCACTGGTCGACCACCGACTTCGACCATGGGCTTGGGGCGAAACTCGGTTTCATCGCGCATACGTGTGCCGAGCCCTCCCGCGAGGAGGATCGCCTTCACTCCCGGGCCTTTGACATAAATCGTTATGCTACAACCCACTTATCGCTATGGAGGATCCATCCAGTGCCCGAGCCCTCGGTAGATGCACGCGAAGAGATTCTTACGGCAGTTCGCAACTTCGCTCGCACGGCACTTGAGCAAGAACCTTTCGTTGCCGACCAGACTCCAGTGCCCGTGTCCGGCAAGGTGCTCGACCCCGACGACTTTGCCGCACTCGTAGATTCCAGTCTGGATGGCTGGTTGACCGCAGGCCGCTTCACCGAGGACTTTGAGCGAGCCCTTGCGAGGTACGTAGGAACGCGAGGAGCTGTCTTCGTCAACAGTGGTTCCAGCGCCAACCTTGCTGCGTTGAGCGCACTGACCAGCCCAAAACTGCACAAGCGAGCGCTGCAGCCGGGCGATGAAGTGCTCACCGTTGCGATGGGATTTCCGACAACCATCAATCCCATCATTCAAAATGGATTGCGACCTGTCCTGGTTGACGTGCAACTGGGCACCTACGACGCCAAGCCAGAAATGCTGCGCGAGGCCATCGGACCAAAGACTCGCGCGATCATGATGGCGCACACTCTTGGCAACCCCTTCGACTTGGATGAAGTTCGCGCATTGTGCAAGGAGCACAGTCTCTGGCTGGTCGAGGATTCATGCGACGCACTCGGTTCCAAATATCGCGGCAAGCGAACTGGCAGTTTCGGCGACACCGCAACGTTGAGCTTCTACCCGGCCCACCACATCACCACTGGCGAAGGTGGCGCCGTGCTCGTGAAGTCGCCATTGGTTCAAAGGCAGGTGGAGTCATTTCGCGACTGGGGTCGCGATTGCTATTGCGAGACCGGCTGCGACAACACCTGCTTGAAGCGATTCGAATGGAAGCTGGGTGAGCTTCCGCGAGGTTATGACCACAAGTACATCTACAGCCACATCGGCTACAACCTCAAGGCCACGGACATGCAGGCATCCCTTGGGCTTTCGCAGCTGCAGAAGATCGACACATTCGTGGCACGTAGGCAAGAGAACTTCAACCACCTCACCGCACGGCTCAGTGGGACTGAAGGACTCATACTTCCGCAGGCCACCCCGCATTCGGAGCCATCCTGGTTCGGCTTCCCGATCACCCTTGACCCTGAACTTCCGGTGGATCGCGAAGAACTCCTGCGTTTTCTGGATGCCAGGAAGATCGGCACTCGTTTGATGTTCGCTGGCAACATCACGCGACAACCGGCCTACAAGAATGTCGACTTCAGAATCGTTGGCGACCTCACCAACAGCGACATCGTGATGCGGCGGACGTTCTGGATTGGCGTCTATCCCGGACTGACGATTCCGATGCTCGATTACGTTGCCGACTCAATCCTCGAATTCATCAAGGCTTAGACATGCATTACTTCCTGACCGGACACACGGGATTCAAAGGCGCATGGCTGACGCTGATGCTGACAGAGCTCGGGCATGAGGTTTCCGGCTTTTCCTTGGACCCAATTGAGGGATGCCTTTACGAGGAAGCAGAGCTCGGGCCCTTGTTCTCTCACGACCTACGCGGCGATATTCGTGACCTTGACCAACTGAAGGCCGCATTGCACACCTGCAAGCCTGACGTTCTCGTGCACTTGGCCGCGCAACCTCTGGTGCGCGAGTCCTATCGCCATCCACGACTCACGATGGAGACCAACGTCATCGGCACGATGAACGTGCTTGACGCCGCGTCCCAGTGCCAGCAGCTTCAAGCCCAGATCATCGTGACCACCGACAAGGTCTACCGAAACGTGCATCAGCAGCAGGGTTACCGCGAATCGGATGCTCTGGGTGGTCACGACCCATACAGCGCGTCCAAGGCAATGGCCGACATCCTCACGCAATCGTGGATGACGAGCTTTGCAGGGGCACCGACAGCAATAGCTCGGGCGGGCAATGTCATTGGTGGCGGCGACACAGGCGCCGAACGGCTGGTTCCTGACGTGATGCGCGCCCTGGCAGCCAAACAAGCGCCTGAACTGCGCAATCCTGCCAGTATTCGTCCCTGGCAGCACGTGCTCGACTGCCTATCGGGCTACCTCGCTCTCGTTCCGCACCTGTTGAGCAAGGCCGATGCTGAGGATCGCTTTATCGGCGCATGGAATTTTGGTCCGGACCCCCAAAGCGTTGCGAGCGTCAGCGACGTGACTGCCCAGTTGATCAAGGCCTGGGGAAGCACGCAGCAGTGGAAGGCTGCCGTCGGCAATGAAGATGACACCTTCGCAGAATCCGAGATTCTCGTTCTTGATTCTGACCTCGCGCATCAAGAGCTTGGCTGGGACAACCGACTGGACCTGGCTGAGACAGTCCGCTGGACCGCCGATTGGTACAAGGCCGTCGCTGAGGACACCTCCGCTCTTGAAGTGAGTCAGGCGCAGGTCCGCGAGTTTCTTGTTCGCCAGTAGTAGCTCAACAATTCAACTTTGCAAGATCCAACTCACGCACCCCTTCGCTCAAGCCATGCCCGAATTCGGGCCGCCGCCGAATCAGTGATGACATCTTGCGCGTGATAGCGCTCGTAGATTTCCTGCACCTGTTCGAGACTGGTGATCTGGCATTGGTCGAGAAGGAATTCAATGTCAGGTGTATCGCGGCGGCCCCTGTTCGCGTAGACCTTCATCGCCAAGAGCATCTGCAGGGAGCCCACGTACACGACCATCTCTCCTTCGCGGAAGACCTCATGCCAGTCTTCAAGACCCACTGGTGGGACATACGCCTTGGCTGCGTCATTGATCCAATCTGAAGGCAGCCCTCGTTCGCGCCCGATCTGCGCAGCGATGTCTCGCACTGGACCGTCCGGCAGTAGCAGCGCATCGATGTCTTGCGTAGCTCGCCGATCCGAATTCAACAGCGCAATGGCTGCGCCGCCGACCACTCGTATCCCACCCGCAACCCCAACCGCGTTGAGTCTCCTGGCAAGTTCACGCAGTAGCTCTTCAACATCCTGCGATGTGAATGTGGCTTGCATCAGGCACTCAGCAACTGTGTGGGATCCAGAAATACCCCGTGGCGACGAATTGATCTGGGCGTCGCAAGTCTTGCCCGCGCACGCAGCGATTCCAACTCCTCAATATCCCACGGTTCGTTCAGTGAATAGTGCGGATCATCAAGCCACATTGGCCTAGGGAGTCGATCAAGGCTCATCCAGTAGTCGACCAGCGCAGCTAGGAGCGCGTCGTAGCGCCGGTCTCCGACCGGCAGAGGTCGAGTGACTGCCAAGGCAACACGAACTGCCGGATCCACGCCTGCAAGATCATCCGACGTTTGGATTACTTCGCGCCATGCCCATTCATAGTTATGCGATAAGAGAGCAGCACGCAGCGCGTCAGCAGCCTCAGATACCGGGCGCGCAAGCGTAGGCAGGAGGACAACCCGCTGTCCCAGGGATGCCAGCAGTTGTTCGAGGCGGCTAACGGATGTGTCGTGGCTGCCCGATTCGATCACAGCAATCGCCGGCTGAGTGACGCGCGAGTCCAACGCCAATTGCCGTTGGGAGACGCCTGCTCCACCACGGGCACTTCTGAGGAATGAGGAAGCGGACATGGTGCCCTCCGATACGATTTTTCGTATCATACCAACTCAGCACTCGTCACTCGCGCAAGGAAGTTCTAAACCCGGAGATCTCCAGCCAAGCGCTCGGCGGTATCGACCACATTGGCCAGCAGCATCGCCCGAGTCATCGGCCCAACCCCGCCTGGATTAGGCGAGAAGTAGGCAGCAACGTCCATGACATCTGGATGGATATCGCCAACCAGCCCGGCATCTGTGCGCGTGATACCGACATCCAGGACCGCAGCACCTGGACGAACGAGATCAGGTGTGACCATGTGCGGCACGCCAGCGGCCGCCACGATGATGTCGGCCTGACGCAGATACGAGGCCACATCTCGAGTGCCCGTGTGACACAAAGTCACGGTGGAGTTCTCGGAACGGCGGGTCAGCAGCAGGCCCAATGGCCGGCCAACGGTGATGCCACGACCCACGACGACAACATGAGCGCCCTCAATGGGCACTGAATAGGTTCGCAGCAGCTCAACAATCCCGCGCGGAGTGCACGGCAGCGGAGCCGCAACGCCCAGCACGAGTCGGCCAAGGCTCATGGGGTGCAGGCCGTCGGCGTCCTTCAGTGGGTCCATCAGCTCAAGGACGCGGTTGGCATCAAGGTGCTTGGGCAGCGGAAGCTGCACGATGTACCCAGTCACAGCAGGGTCCAGATTCAGTCGAAGAATCTCCGCCTCGAGCTCTGCCTGGGTAGTCGACGAGGGAAGATCCACGCGCACTGACGCGATGCCAACCTCCTCGCAATCGCGGTGCTTGCCCTTGACATAGGCGTGGCTGCCCGGGTCGTCACCGACGAGGACAGTGCCCAAGCCCGGCGTGATGCCACGGGCGCGCAAGGCGTCCACCCGCACCTTCAGTTCACTCTTGATCCGTGCCGAGGTTGCCTTGCCATCGAGTATCTGCGCAGTCACGGGTGCATTCTGACAGCAGGCCCGAGCGACACCCTGCAGCCCTTCGGCCAGAGCGGAACCGAGCAAGCCTCTTGCCCTCTACCGAACGCGAACCTCTACTCGGCGATTGAGTGGATTGCCCGGCTTGTTGGCTTCGCTGACGGCCAGTCCCTTTTCGCCGCGGGCTCGCTCGTCAATTTGCGCATCAAACACCTCTCCGTTGATGTTCTTGCGCACCTTCTCTGCCCGCGCCTTGCTCAATTTGGCGTTGTAAGCGACCGGTCCTAGCGTGTCGGTGTGTCCGGCAATGAAGGTGTCGCGCAGCCCTAGGGCCAACATGTCATTCTTGAGTTTGGACAAGTCAGATTGTGCCTTCGACTTCAACGCATCCTCCGTGCTGTCGAAATAGACCGTCAGGATCAAGGTGCCGTCTGGATCTGCGGCGCCTGAACCGCGGGCAAGCCTTTGTTCTGCACCCGCTGCGTCAATCCCGACCACTGTGTAGTTGGACAGCTCGCCATTGACGGCAGGCACGATGCAACTGCTGTAGACCGTGAGGCATACCAGTTCATCGCCTCGATAGATCCCGTACGCCTTTTGACCTGCATCTGCCTTCCAGGAGATTGCCACGCGCTCATCCAACGCAATGACGGTGGCCTTGCCGGGCTTGTCCGGCCGCAGACGCGGTCGATCAATCGCTGCCCGCACCGGCGTCACAGCTGGCTTCGGGCCTTCAACAGCGACTTCGATCGTCTGCTTGACTGACGTTCCGTTTGGGCCCTCCGTCGTGACGATCATCGGGATCGTGCCCTTGAAGCCAATCGGAATCAGCAGATCGGCCTTGCCAGCGGCACTGACTTGGGCCTTGACGGGTCCTTGGGGCTGGACGCTCTGAACAACGATTGGCCTAGCGCCATCGCCCTGCAGGTTCAGTGCGGTCTTGGGAAGTGGGTCAGCCACCTTGGGTGCCACCTTGCCAGCGGCGGATCCCGGCGGCGGCGACTGAGAAAGCAGTGTCGACTGCGCGACTACAGTGCTCGTGAGCGGCTGGATCCTCCCCGGGGCTGCCGGAGTGGCACTTGGCGTGATGGCCGGATTCGACGGTGCTGGAGCGACACTCTGGCTACCGCTTCCGCCTCCGCTTGACCCACCAGAGCCACCGGACCCACCAGAACCACCAGAGCCACCACCACTAGAAGCGGCCGTGATGGCGTAGGTGCCCGCGGTGTAGGTCACGGAGTAGTTGCCAGCGACCCCCGTGGTGAACGAACCACCCGAGGGAGTGTTGCTGTAGTCACCAGCAGCAGTTGGCACGGTCACCGACGATGAATATGACGTCCCGCCTGTGCCAGCGAAGGTATAGGTGAAGGACCCGAGCGCATCCGAGCCAACAAGACCCGAAATCGTGGCATCAAAGGTAGGAGTAGCAGCGCCGGAGACCTTGCTCTTGTTGTTCGCCGTCACCGTCACCGCCTTCGGATTGACGGTGAAGCTCTGATCCACATCTGCCGCCGCCGAGTAGGTCGTACCACCAGTGGTGCCACCAGCTTGCGAGGCACGAATCGTGCAAGAGCCCGCAGCAACAATCGTCACCGTGGAACCCGACACTGTGCAGACACCTGTCGTCACCGATGTGAACGACACCGCCAGGCCCGACGAGGCAGTCGCCGACACTGTCACCGCTGCATCACCGAAGATCTTCGTCCCAGGGCCAGTGAAGGAAATCGTCTGAGCCGACGCACCAGGAGCGCTGATCGTGTAGGTGCCTGCGGTGTAGGTCACGGAGTAGTTGCCTGCGACACCGCTGGTGAACGAACCACCCGAAGGTGTGTTGCTGTAGTCACCACCAGCCGACGGCACCGTCGCAGAAGAGGAATATGACGTCCCGCCCGTGCCAGCGAAGGTATAGGTGAAGGAGCCGAGCGCATCCGAGCCAACAAGTCCGCTCACGGTGGCATCAAAAGTCGGATCAGCTGCGCCCGATGTCTTGCTTTTGTTGTTCGCGGTCACCGTCACCGCCTTCGGATTGACGGTGAAGCTCTGATCCACATCTGCCGCCGCCGAGTAGGTCGTACCACCAGTCGTCCCACCAGCCTGGGACGCACGAATCGAACAAGAGCCCGCAGCAACAATCGTCACCGTCGAACCCGACACCGTGCAGACACCCGTGGTCAGCGACGCAAACGACACCGCAAGGCCCGACGTGGCAGTTGCCGTTACCGAAATCGGCGCATCACCGAAGATCTTCGTCCCAGGACCAGTGAAGGAAATCGACTGAGCCGATGGACCTGAAGCTGTCGTGACCGTGTAGGTGCCTGCGGTGTAGGTCACGGAGTAGTTGCCAGCGACACCTGTGGTGAACGAACCACCCGAAGGAGTGTTGCTGTACGTGCCCACGGCGGAAGGCACCGTCGCTGAAGAGGAATATGACGTCCCGCCTGTGCCGGCGAAGGTGTAGGTGAAGGCTCCAAGAGCGTCCGAGCCAACAAGTCCGCTCACGGTGGCATCAAAAGTCGGATTGGCGGCGCCAGATGTCTTGCTCTTGTTGTTTGCGGTCACCGTTACCGCCTTCGGATTGACGGTGAAGCTCTGATCCACATTGGTCGCCGCCGAGTAGGTCGTGCCACCAGTGGTGCCACCAGCCTGCGAAGCACGAATCGTGCAAGAGCCCGCAGCAACAATCGTCACCGTGGAACCCGACACTGTGCACACGCCCGTGGTCAACGACGTAAACGACACCGCAAGGCCCGAGGTCGCAGTTGCCGACACGGTCACCGCCGCATCACCGAAAATCTTCGCCCCAGGACCAGTGAAGGAAATCGTCTGAGCCGAAGCCCCAGACGATGCTGTGGTGAAACTCAGGATCGATCCATAGAGGATCCCCTCAGTGTCCGTCCCTGCGTTGGTGACCCCGAGCACGCGGAAGTAGTACGTGGTTGAGTTGGACAAACCAGTCAGCGCTGTCAAGACACTGTTGCTGGAGCCCGTGACTCCCGTGGCCGAAAGGCTTGTCAGTGTCGTTCCTGATGCCAGCGTGCTGGAAGTCCCGTACTCGAACTGCCACTTGGTCGAGGTTGTCCCAACCGTAAGGGAACCATTCAACGTTGCACCTGTGGAAGTGACCGACGAAGCCGCGTTCGTTGTCGCGGTCACTGCCGAGCCTGAAGTCGCGACATTGGAAGTGGTGAACGAGCCGCCGAGCGCCGCAAGAGTTGCCACGTCCTCATTGGCCCCCTGAGCATTGAGGTCCGCCACGATATCCGCGACGGATTCGCCTGCTGCGATCTCAGAGTCGTAAAACTGCTGGGCGGTCATCCGGCCGCAGTAGCTGGCATTTGCTCCGCCGGGGAAGAAGGCCTTACCAGCCGTAGTCCAATTCAGAGCCATGTTGTTGGCGCCATTGAAGGCGTCGCCAGCCGTGTCCCCGCCCGGGATGATGTCACCCCATTTCTTGGCATTTGACGGGTACGAGTAGGAGGGATCAAAGACCGCCGAATGGAATCCGGAATCGGACGAGGCCACCACGTGACTTTGATGGCCGCTATTCCTGATGGCAGCGCTTTGCGAGACAGTAATTAAGCGATAGGGATTGGTTGTGCTGTGCGTCCGGTGGCAGATCGTGACCTTGCCAGTGGCAGCCTGGGCTGCCGGAGGCGCCACCACAGGCATCAGCGCTGCAAGTATGACTGCGCCGAGCAGTCCAGCTCCAAAGCGCGGCCCGATCGAGGTCTTCTTCACGTGTTGGTCTCGCTTCCACAGGAACGCATGTTCACCCCGGTGAATATATGCCACCCAAGTGCCGTTGTCGTCACCACATGCTCTGCTGCCCGCGCGCCTCACGACCGATCGCAGATCCAGGCTGATGAGGGTGACGTCATCGCTTGGCCCAGAAACGGCATGAAGCCCGGAACAGGTCAAATGGCAAGAGTAGATGCGCAGGCCATCTTCCTCGGCCCTGCGCATGTGCAGGTACTTCTGTCAGTCCGAATTAGCGACGAACCGTCACGGCATTGCTGCCGATGGCGATGTAGCCCCCACCAACCTGCGAGGCCGGCACGTAGGTGCGGTAGCGATTGACACCATTGCGCAAGTTCACGCCGAATGTCGCCGACGAGTCGGACCCGAGAGTCGTGGTCTTCAAGGTCACCCAATTGCCACCCCTGGTCTGGCGCTGCACAAGCGCGATCTTGCCTGCGTAACTGATGAGAGACGATGCACGCGTCTGGAACCTTGCAAATTTCGGAGTAGAACTTTGAAGACCCAACACCACCTGCGGTCGAACCTGCACTGAGACTTCCGCGCTCATCACCGGGGCCCCATTGCTCTGCACCTGGGCTCGGTAGGAGGTTTGGATCTGTGGTGATGCGACGATACTGAAATCGCCATCTGCCGTAGTGACAGTTGACGAGACCTTTGTGAAGGCGTTACTTCCATAGGCCTGCGCATAGATGTCCACGACTACGCCTGCAGAGTTGGAACTTCCCTGTCCATTCAAGGTCACTTCAGCCGGGTACGTCACCCTGGTTGGCGTGACAGTCATCCCGAGGCCTGAACCCACGACCAAGCTGTCGGAGTAGGTGTAGCTGCCGGCGCTCGTGAAAGTGCACGTATGGGTCTTCGTTGGCTGGATCACCAGTGGAGTGGCCGTGCATTTGTATCCGGTGGTCGGCTTGATCTCGACTTGATGCGCAATGGCATCCGCATTGGTGAAACGAATCGAATCGCCAACCTTCAGCGTTTGACTCATAGGAACGTAACCAGCGTTCGTGATCGTGGTGGTGAACGATGCTGCGCTGGCAGGGATCGCTGCGAGTGAGCCGAAGCCTGTCGCCAATAGAGCACAACTCATGGCGAGGACTGAAGTCTGCTTGCTGACGGTTGAAGGCTTGCTCATTAGAGAGTCATTTCTCGGGAGTCGTGCGATTCAGGCGAACGCCCAAATCACGTGCAAAAATGGATCTTCTGCAGCAGCCGCTACGTTCCTCGCATTAGTTCCAGAAGCCCATAGCTGACTGTTCGTACTCAGGTCGCAATGCAGTCGCATTCAGGAGCTGGGCCCCTGCCGCACCATTGATGCCCTTCACATTCGCAGGGCAATCCCCTTGAAATCACAGGCAATTCCCATGACATCCCAATTGACTGCACGCATTCAGAAGGCTCGAGCACTCAAGTGAAGGGCGGTATCACTGTGGCAACGATTGAAGTAGAACAGCACGCGAAGCTTCGGAAGCCCAAGAGCGTGATGTTGTTCGAACTCTCATGGACTCACGAATGCGCCCTGTTTGTTTTTGCCGGGGTAACCGCATTGATGGCATACCTTGCGGCCGCACTTGGCGCAATGACGCAGGCCACCGACCGAAGCCCGAGTGCGTTCGCCTGCTACTGGGCAGCCGGCATCTTCGCCTTCAGCTCGGCGATACTGGTGATGGTTGCGCTCATAGTCGCAAGCCGCAGCGCTCAAGCCGAACGAGTCGACGCCTTGAACGCCGCAAGCCTGAATACTCAGTGAAGCAAGAGACTGCTGCAAGGCAAGGAACTACTGCGTCCCCAAGGGACGAGTGCGATTGGATGCGGCAACTGCGACAGAGACAAAAGCCAGCAGCACGCCAAGTACCAGCCCCAGAGTGACTTCTGCGCCGGCAACGGGAGCGAAGATGTCCAGTGCCATCGAGCCGATCAGCTGCCCCGTGATGCTCAGCAGCGCAAACAGCAGCACGCCGACCAGTGGCACCGTCAGAGCACTGATCGTGATGAAGGCAATGCCGATGAAGCCACCCAGATATGCCCACCAAGGCGCCCCGAAGAAACTAGAAATCCCAGAATCCAAGGCCAGCCATCCGAATCCAAGCGCGGCGCCCAGCACGACCCAGCCGAAGACGAAGTTCAAGAAGGTCGCAGCCAAGGGCACGCCAACCGAAAATGACACCCGACCGTTGTATGCCGCTTGAACAGAGAAGGTCAGTCCGGCGATGAAGGCCATCACCACCGGAAGAATCGGGATCGAGCCATCCCCCAGCCGCTGACCGACCGCCAACCACACTGCCACGACAGCAATGAGTGCTGAGATGACTCGTCGCACAGTGATCGGCTGCACCCCTGCTGGGCCCATTCCCAGGCGGTCAACCACCAGCGAAGTCGAACTCTGACCAGCCACCACGGCGATGGTGAACACCGCAACGCCGATGAGAGGCACGGCCCCGGCCTGCACCGCTACGAAGAAGCCACCCAGGATGCCGCCCAGGATCTGCCACCAACGCAAGGTCCCGGAGCGAATCAACGACGGCACACGCAGCACACCAGCGCGCACCCGCGAAGAGAACAGCAATACCAAGCACATGATCAACAGGCCAGAGGTGAAGCTCCACGCAGCAGCGCCGAGGCTGTTGCCCATGTCCTGCGACAGTTCGCCATTCATCCGCGCCTGCAAAGAGGTCAGCGCCCCCACGATCACCGAAACAACAGCGGGGATCAAGATGGGAAAGCGCGGATGAATGAGCTGCATCAGTGGAAGAAGTGCCGAGTTCCAGTGAGATACAGGGTCACGCCAGCCGCAGCGCAGGCTGCAATGACTTCTTCATCGCGAATTGATCCGCCCGGCTGCACGATCGCCGAGACCCCAGCGGCGATCAACAGCTCAGGGCCATCAGCGAATGGGAAGAAGGCATCAGACGCAGCAACCGAGCCAGCAGCTCGATCCCCCGCGCGTGAAATAGCCAGGACGCAGGAATCGACCCGATTCACCTGACCCATGCCCACGCCAACGGCGGCTCCATCAGAGGCCAGCAGAATTGCATTGGACTTCACCGAGCGAACTGAACGCCAAGCGAACAGCAGATCGGCCAGCACAGCATCAGACGCCGGCGAGCCTGCAGCCAGAGTCCAAGTAGTTGGATCATCGCCAGGTGCATCAATGGCATCAGCCACCTGGAAAAGCGCCCCACCAGATATCGGCCGCAGTTCCAAAGAAGAGCCCGCAACCGGGGCCGGCACTGAAAGCACCCGAAGGTTCTTCTTCGCAGCAAAGAACTCAAGAGCCGAAGGCGTAAATGAAGGTGCCACGACCACCTCTGTGAAGACATCCCCCATTGCCTCGGCCATCTCCAGAGTCACCTCACCATTGGCCGCCACCACGCCGCCATATGCAGAGACTGGATCGGTCGCAAAGGCACGGGCATAGGCATCAGCAACAGAAGACCCAATCGCGATGCCGCAAGGATTTGCGTGCTTGATGATCGCAACGCACGGTGATGAATGATCAAAGGCCGCACGACGAGCCGCGTCAGCGTCGACGTAGTTGTTGTAGCTCATCTCCTTGCCCTGGTACTGCACCCCAGAGGCAAGGCCGGGAGCACCCGAAGCCGAGACGTAGACGGCGGCGGACTGATGCGGGTTCTCGCCGTAGCGCAGCACCGAGCCCAAGGTCCACGATGCCCCAGCCCAGACCGGGAAACCGGACTCTGAAGGCGTGACAACTGAACCGAGCCACGAGGCAACGGCAATGTCATAGGAGGCCGTGTGTGAGAAAGCTTCGCGAGCCAAAGCGGCACGCTCAGCCAAGGAAAAGCCCCCAGACGAAACGGCAGCAAGCACAGGCCCATACGAAGAAGGCGAAGTCACGATCGAAACGTTCGCGTAGTTCTTGGCCGATGCGCGAACCATCGTCGGACCGCCAATGTCGATCTGCTCAACACACTCATCAACTGAGGCACCCGAGGCAACTGTCTCAGTGAACGGATACAGATTCACGATCACCAGTTCAAACGGAGCGATGCCCAGCTCTGCCAACTGCGATACATGCGACTCCTTGCGAAGATCGGCCAGCAGACCGCCGTGCACATGTGGATGCAGAGTCTTGACGCGACCATCAAGGCACTCGGGGAAACCAGTGATCGAATCGACCGGTGTCACCGGCACGCCTGCTGCAGCGATGACCCCAGCGGTGGAACCCGTCGACACGATCTCGACTCCGGCCGCGTGCAAGCCACGCGCCAACTCCTCCAGACCGGTCTTGTCATAGACCGACACCAGCGCACGACGCACAGGGATGCCCCCGACGATCGTCGGCGAGGATGGAGAGGGTGAGGCAGCACTCATGATCAAGCTCCGTTCGGTTTGTTGTGCAAGTTGCCAGTGGCCAGAAATCGAAGGAGCACCTCAACCAGCAGCGAGCGCTCCTGAGTCTTGATGCGCTCGTGCAAGGAAGCAAGACCATCAGTAGGCAGTACCGACACCGCCCGCTGAGCGATGATCTCGCCGGTGTCCACTCCAGCATCAACGAAATGCACTGTGCAGCCGGTGACGGTGACGCCATAGGCCAGCGCGTCGCGCACCCCGTGGGCTCCGGGGAAGGAGGGCAGCAAGGCCGGGTGGGTGTTGATGATCTGCCCAGGGAATTGTGAAAGCACAGACGGACCGATCAGCCGCATGAAGCCCGCGGAAACGATCAGATCGGGTGACAAGGCGACAAGTTCAGCCTCAAGAGCGGCGTTCCACTCATCGCGTGTGGAGAAATCAGAAGGCGAAACACAAAAAGTCGGCACTCGAGAAGCACGCGCGCGAACCAAGGCGCCGCAATCGGGAACGTCGGAGCCCACAGCCGCAATGTTGGGGCCGACGAACGAGGAATCAAGAAGAGCCTGCAAGAGAGTTCCGGACCCAGATGCCAGCACCACAATCCGGGAATCCACGGCGAAACCTTAGTGGAAACGAAACAGACTCATTGCCTTCCCTTCGAGCGTGCAATAGGGCAGTGACGGGGCAACTGCCAGTTGGATAAACTCCCTCCGCCGGGCTTCGCTCTCTGCAATGGCCGCGCACAGGACTGGGGGGACTTCGATGGACGAGTACCTGATTGAGTACATCGAGGGCTCAATTTCGGCGGTCGAATCTGTCCGAGCGATGATTCCTTCCATCCAAAAAGCGGCCGATTGCATCGCGACGTGTTTGACAAGCGGTGGCACTGTGTACTTTGCAGGAAACGGCGGATCTGCGGCGGACGCGCAACATTTGGCTGCAGAACTCATGGGCCGATTCGATTTTGAGCGAGCGCCCCTCAAAGCCATCTGCCTCAATACCGACACGTCCTTGCTTACTGCGATTGCCAATGACTATGGCTACGACTCGGTCTTCAGCCGACAGATTCATGGACATGCTGCTCGCGGCGACGTTGCCGTGCTGATCTCAACCAGCGGTGAAAGCCCCAATATTGTGGCTGCTCTCAAGGCGGCGCATGAGATCGGCGTTCGAACAATTGGACTTACGGGTTCTCCTGAGTCGATGTTGGCGAAAGAATGCGATATCGCACTGGCCGTGGGCACGTTCGCAACTTCACATGTTCAAGAAGCTCACGGAGCTATTGGGCACGCAATGTGTGGATACGTTGAACAATCGCTCTTCCCTCAGAGTCAATGAGCCCAGCCCCACTTCTATATGAGTACGACTCCACAGCATTCTCCAGATGGCTCGTCCTTGATCGTGACGGCACCATCAATCAGGACAGCGGCTACACACACGCCCCTTCGGAACTGACGATCCTGCCAGGAGTGATCTCAACTCTTGCCGAGTTGAATGCTGGCGGCTGGGGATTACTCATCGCGTCAAATCAAGCCGGGCTTGCGCGGGGTCTGTTCACAGTTGCACAGATGGAAGACTTCAATCAGGCCCTAATAGACCAGTTGGCTGCGGTCGGAATCCTGATCTCGGGCATAGCCGTCTGCCCTCATCACCCCGACGGCTCTGTGCCCGAATGGTCTGGAATATGCCAATGCCGTAAGCCAGAGACGGGGTTGTTTGACACATTGGCCAAGTCATACGGGCTCGACCTCGAGCGCACTATGTTTGTGGGCAACAGTCAGATCGATCGTGAGGCTGCTGAGAGGGCGGGAATGCTGTTCATGTGGGGGCGAAATGCTCAGGACTGGGCCGAGATTCTTGAATCCTTTCGAGCCACCGCATGATCATTACGCGTACACCTCTCCGCGTGAGTTTTCTTGGCGGCGGCTCGGATTATCCGACGTACTTCAACGAGCAGCCAGGGGCGGTCCTGGGCACTGCAGTCAGTCTTTACGTATTTGTTGCGCTTATCCAGCAAAACCCACTGGTCGACAAGCAGTACAAGCTCACGTATCGACAAAGCGAAGCAGTCGACCACCCAAGCGAGCTGCAACACCCAGTTGTTCGGGCTGTTCTGCAGGACCAAGAGTGGACTGGGCCAGGTCTTCACATTGCCACGCTGGCCGATGTACCAGCAAACACTGGGCTCGGATCGAGTTCTTCATTCACTGTCGCCCTGCTTCACGCTTTAGCACTATTCCAAGGAAGAACAGTGACTGCTGAGACGCTGGCACGAGACGCTGTACGAATCGAGCGAGAAGTGCTCAATGAGGCCGGTGGCTGGCAGGATCAATTCCATGCTGCATACGGTGGCACAGCGCTATATGAATTCGAACAGTCAGGCGTAGTCCGCAGACCGTTGAGCACAACAGCTCTCACCGATGGACTAGACCGATCGATGGTCCTGGTGCCGACAGGCCAGCCGCGCAGTTCGCACGCGCATGCCACAAGCACGACCACTGCAATTCGCACTCGGCAAGGTGCAAGTGTCGCCAGCGAGATGGCCAACTTGGCTCGCGAAACCTATAACTCGCTCCGAGAATGCGATGACCCATCCTTCGCTATTCGAACCTTGGCGAAATCGATGGATTCCGCCTGGCATCTCAAGAAGGCGCTCATGGGTGAGGCAATCAATGAGGACGCCGACGAACTCATCTCTGCTGGCATACGGAACGGCGCGCTTGCTGGCCGCTTATGCGGTGCTGGAGGTTCGGGATTCGTCCTCTTCCTGACCGAGATCGATGATCGCGAGGCCTTCATCGAGCGCTCAGGACTCACTCAGGGCACGCTGATCAATGTCAGCGACGCGGGCTCCTGCCATGGCCCTATGGAGTGGATGTAGCCAACAGCTGCCGCGCTACAGATTCGTGTAGCGGCGGGTGAGGAGAGTCGGCAGACCCTTGACCAGTTCTGCCAGTCCGGCGTCCAGCCCGACCGAGAACACAAAGCCAGCGGATTCAATCTTCTCGTTCGAGACGGTGTAGTTGCGCTGGTCGGGATCCCGACCAGTGGCCGCCTCGGTGTAGGCGAAGCCAGGAACGTGTCGCTGAATAGCTTCACAGAGCTGTCGCTTGGAAAGATTGGCCTCTGTGAGACCCACGTTGAAGATCTGACCCTTCACCAAATCTGGGTTGGTGATCGCCCAATTGATCGCGCTTGACACGTCGCGCACATGCACGTAGTTGCGAATGAAATCTGCTTCAAACAGGACGACCGACCGATCAATCAATGCCCGATTGGTCAGATCGTTTACGAGCAAATCCAGACGCATGCGCGGTGACATGCCAAATACGGTCGCGAGCCGGAAACTTGTGAAGCCCGCAAGCTTGAAAAGCTCCTCTTCGACCTCGACCTTGTGCTTCGCATAGAGAGAGATCGGGTTGAGGTCTGACTCCTCAGTGCAGACCTCGCCAGCTGCAGTCGTGCCGTAAGCACTGTTCGTGGTCGGCATGATGATTTGTTGGTCATCCCGAATCAACTTGAACAAGGACAGGGGGGCGTGCAGATTGATGGATTCGGCGCCAACCTTGTCGCGCGCGCAAGCTGGCGCTCCCACGATCGCCGCAAGCGGCACGATGACGTCGGCAGCGGACACCGCTTCAGCCATGCGCTCTTGTTCGCGAATATCGAAGACGTCGACCTGCAGATTTGGATTGCGCATCGATAGCGCGAGGCTGTTCTCGTGATACATGAAGGAGTCGATCACATGGACTTCATGCCCAGCATCCAGCAGATCTGGGACCAGCACCGACCCGATATAGCCGCCGCCGCCGGTCACCAAGATTCGACTCATTTGCACTCCAATATTCGCGCTCAGTACTGACCCGTTACCCTAACGGGGCCAACGATGAAGGGTCTTGCGTGGAGTGTCGGGTTTGTGGTTCAGAGCAATTGGAACCAGTGGTTGATCTGGGCAAACAGCCCTGGGGCAACAACTTTCTGGGCGCGGATCAAGTCGGTAAGGAGCCGTTTTACCCGCTCGTGGTCGTCTTCTGTGTCGAGTGTCACACAGCGCAACTCGACTACACCGTGCCCAAGGAAACGATGTTCCTTGATCACACTTATGTGTCTGGAACCACAGCGTCACTTCGTGCCCACTTCCGAGCAACTGCCGAAAAGGTCAACGAGAAGTTCTCCTTCACGAATTCACCGCCATCGATCCTGGATATCGGGAGCAATGATGGGACTCAGCTTCAGGAATACCAAGCCCTCGGCTACCAAGTCGTAGGTGTCGAGTCGTCTCGCAACATCGCGGATATGGCAAACGCAGCTGGCGTTCCCACAGTCGCCAAATTCTTCAATGAAGAAACTGCCCGAGAGCTCGGTCAGCAGTTCGACGTGATCAATGCTTCGGGCGTCTTCTTCCATCTCGAAGAGCTTCACAGCGTGTGCGAAGGAATCCGAATCTCGCTGGCCCCCAATGGTGTCTTCGTCGTTCAATTCATCTACATCAAGCTCATGCAGGAGAACGTCGCCTTCGACCAGATCTATCACGAGCACTTGCTCTACTACTCGCTCGAATCGGTTCAGAACCTGCTGGGTCGTCACGGTCTTGAGATGTTTGACGCCGAAGTTTCCCCAATCCACGGAGGCTCCGTCATTGGCTTTGTCGGTCACGCCGGGGCCCGCGAGCAAACTCAACATTTGAGAGACCTCCGGGCCGCCGAGGACGCTGCAGGCACCAACAGCCTTGAGTGCTATCGACAGTTCGCTGAAGCCGCAGCCCAATCGAAGGCCAACACCCGCGCATGGTTCGCTGAGCGCATAGCCGAGGGCAAAGTGATCTTCGGACTGGGAGCTCCTGTCAAGGGCAACACCTTGATGAACTACTACGAGTTGGGTCCCGATGAGATCCAATGCCTGGTCGAGCGGAATCCCCTGCGCAAGGGACTCTTCAGCCCTGGAGCACATATCCCGATCAAACTCGAAGAGGAGTTGGACGGTCCGCCAGACGCCTATCTCGTGCTCGCCTGGAACTTCAAGAAGGAAATTCTCGAAAGACATGCAGCCGATGTCGCTGCGGGTGTCGAGTTCTATTTCCCCGTTGATCCGGCGGAGCACTGATGCACTACTTCGTCACGGGCGGCGGCGGATTCCTCGGCGGGCACCTTGTGCGGCGCCTCAAGGATGCCGGGCATGAAGTCACTGCTCCCTCAAGGGCCGAAGTCGATCTCCGCAATGCTGCAAGCCTGAACGCAGTCGAGGGACAGTTCGATCGCATCTTTCATCTGGCTGCTTGGACTCAAGCGGGCGATTGGTGCCTCACCCATCCCGGCGAGCAGTGGATCGTCAACCAGCAGATCAACACCAACGCAATCACCTGGTGGCACGAACGCCAACCGCAGGCAAAGTTCATCGCCATGGGTACCAGCTGCAGCTACGCCCCGGGCAGTGATCTCACCGAAGACAAGTACATGCTTGGCGAGCCCATCGACAGCCTCTACACCTACGCGCTCACCAAGCGCATGCTGCTACAGGGGCTTCGTGCAGTCAGCAGGCAATACGGCGGTGAGTTTCTCTGCCTGGTGCCCTCGACTCTCTACGGTCCCGGATATCACACCGACGGCCGACAGATGCACTTCATATTTGACCTGGTCCGAAAGATCCTCAGGGGCAAGACCTACGGCGAGACCGTCACTCTTTGGGGCAACGGCAGCCAACGACGTGAGCTCGTGCAGGTCGATGACTTCATCACCAATGGCTTCGCACTCTTGGACGCGGGTGCCACAGATGTCTACAACCTCGGCGAAGGCAACGACCACTCGATTGCTGATTTTGCGCAGATCATCTGCGACGTCGTCGGCTACGACTTCGAAAAGATCGAGTTCGACACAAGCAAGTACACAGGAGCTGCCGAGAAGAAGCTCGATATCGCTAAGGCACAAGCCAAGCTCGATACCTACGTCACCTCCGACCTGCACGCAGGAATCAGCGAACTCGTCGACTGGTTCAAGGCGAACTCGGCGTTCTGACATTCAGATGAGCAGCATGGGCAAGGCGGACCTGATATATGCCGGAGCCAGAACTCTTCGCCTAAGTTCCGATCCGCGGTGACTGCTCCTCAGTCAAGAGATATGCCTGAACAGCACATCGTTTTGCGCAAGGGCCTATCCAGCAGTAAGAACGCATCGAACATTTCGGGAGACTAAACCGCTCCGGATTTCGTCCAAATTCCTATATTCAGATGGGGTCATGGCCCGCTAATACCTGCCCGATGCTCATAAGCGTGCAGTGCGCTTGGTCGTTGAATCGCAGCCTGATCACGCTAAAGAGTTCGAGTCGATTACGAAGGTCGCGAGTCGGATAAGAATCAGCGCGGAGGTGTTGCACCGTCGGTGGCTCCAGGTCGAGATCGATTCAGGTGTTCGCCCCCAGGAGACCAGTGCCGAACATGCCGAGATCAAGTGCCTCAATAGTGAGAAGTTGAACTGCGCAGGGCAAATGAGACCTCGAAGGCGGCGTCAGCGTTTTCCGCTGCGGAGCTCTGCGGCTCTGGACGAGATGATCTGATTCATCGGCATGTTTCGTGGTCGCTTTGGGGTCGAGCTCATTTGCGTCACCTTCGATAGCACTCAGCGTGCGTTCCTGACTGCTCGTGGCTATCGCGCTCCCAATAGTCGGCCAGGGTGGTGTCAACGAGGACACCTTGATTCCAGCAAATCAAGTAGAACGTAGTTCCCGTGCCCTCTGAACACCGGGCTGCGACACTACATCACGCATCAAAGTGTTACGCCGAAGTGTCTCTGCTTCGCCCTGTCATCGGACGCAGCTGACCGCCACATAGGCTTGGCGCTGGGATCAGCTGCAGTTGATCGTCGATCGGCCGTAGAGACGTGCCGGCTCGTAAGTTCGCCCACAGCAGGAGGTTGGTGAAATGAGGGTACTGCTCGCAGGCGAGGGCCTCCTTTCGAGCGCGGGCGGCGGCCAGCATTTCTACAAGGTTGGAGCATGACTCATGCCTAAAGTAGTGATTTTCGGTGGATTTGGAATGCCAAACGTTGGCGACGAATTGATCCTTCAGTCCTTGGCAAACTACTACTCGCAAGAGTCCGAGGATTGGCAACTTACTGCGTTCGGCGGCGATACCTCCGCGATGAGTAGCTTCCTGTCTGGCTCTCATCGCATCCGAATGTGCAATTACCTTAACGAGCACTTCTGGACCTCGGTCCGATCGGAGGCGAGCGTTGTGGACTCCGGCGTTGAAAAATTACTGACTGCCCCGGAAAGTCACATGGAGCCCTATAAGCATGCCGTTCTCAACCGGGCCCTTAGAGAAGCCGACGTTTTTCACATAGCCGGTGGTGGCTATCTCCATGGAGGGATCCCGCATCTGGCTGCATCCCTTGGATACTGCTTCGAAGTGTTGCAAGCTTCGAATCCTTCCGCTGTAGTCATCGCCACTGGCCTAACTTGGTACGGAATGGAAGGGCATGATTTTGGCGCCCTTGCGCCTAAGACAACGGCTCGCCTACATGCCGCATTGGCAGGGTCGACTCTGGTTGATCTCAGAGACGATCTCGGGCTTAACAAGGTCGAGCGCCTTGGAATGGAGGCTCAGGTTACTTGCGATGACTTACTACTCTGGCGCCCGCCAGAGATGTGTAGTTCGCCGCTTGGGGAAAAGTATGCACTGCTTCAAGTAGGAGGCTCTTACTACGACATTCCGGGCCAGCGCGAGGTTGCTATCAGCTCCATCGCTCAGGCGGCCCGGCTACTTGAAAGTTCCGGGATCAGAGTCCTTCCAATCTCATTTTGTCCTGTAGACGGCGACTCACTAGCCGTGGGAGAGGTGCTCACAAAGGCAGGGATAGATGTGCCGGTGATCGAGGCGGTAGCTCTGGGAGCTGAAGTCTTATCCAGCCTCTTCGCCCACGCAATGTTGGGGATTGGAACGCGACTTCACTTTGCAGTCTTGTGTCATCTGGTAGGCACGCCAGTCTTCTCGATTAGAGTCAACGGCGCTTTCGAAAGACTGCGTTACCACTACGGCGTTGTAGGAGCCGACGGACTCGATAACGAGGGTGACTTGTCAGATCAACTCGCCGGCTTTGTGTCGAGCTGTATACACGAGCCGTTGGTGCGACAGCCCGCGCGGCAAAACCCGGAGGTGCAGCACGCTCTTGCCGTGAAGAGAGCTGGCCTTGAGCGGGCGCTACAGTATGCGTGACGCGTCACCGCATCTCGAACTATTGGCGAGTTTTCGCGAGCTGCACGAAGTCATGATGCATGTTGACACTTGGGTCTTAGCAGGAGGTGTTTGTGCCATCCAGTTCGAAGAGGCTGCGCGCCCGGGCCAGCAGTAGGGCGGAGTCCGAGCCGAGCCCAATCAGGCCGGCGATAGATGCTGCAACGCAAGAACTGCATGATCGCGAGGTCGTCGAACGCACGCTTCGCATGGTTCGTTCAGAGTACACCGTTATGCCGCGATTCGGCTTCCACCAGCCCATCGACTACGACAAGGACTCGAGGGCATTGGCCTTCGATCTTCCTGTTTGGGTGGATGGTGAGCCTCTGCCACTACCTCCCGTCGCTGAGCGGATGGGTTACTCGGCTGACGATGCGGAGTACTTGAGGTGGGGCGCGAGCGACAAGGCATTGGTTTGTGCGCAGATCGAAGAATACTTGGGGTTGCAACGCGATCTCTCGGTACTCGACTTCGGGTGCTCCTCGGGCCGGGTGCTGCGACACTTCCACCAGGAGTCAGTCGAGCTCGGATGGAAATTGTACGGGGTAGACATTCAAGCAAGAACAATACAATGGATACGGGAACATTTTCCCTCACATTTTGTGACGTACACAGGTACCACGCTTCCGATATTGCCCTTTCCGGACGCATCGCTCGATGTGGTGTACGGATTTAGCATCTTCACTCACATCAAGTACAACTGGGACATGTGGCTAATGGAATTGCGTCGGGTGTTAAAGCCTGGGGGGCTGCTTATCCAAACTTTTCACAGCGAGCATGCATGGGCGTTTTACTATGACCACCGAGATGAGGAGTGGGTCAAGGCCAGTCACTCTCAGCTCATGCTCGATTCTCCGGAAATGACCGACGACTACTTCTACTACGGAGATATCGGCGTCAGTCAGGTGTTCTGGAAAGCAGAGGTAGCGCGCGAATACTGGTCCCGATACTTTGAAGATGTGCGAACTCTGCCGCCGCCCGTCAACTCATTTCAAGATTGGCTAGTTTGTCGCAAGGCCTAGATCTGATAGTCGCTATATATCGAAACCGCAGTGGGCAACGGCGTGAGTGCCCACTGCGGTTTCGGCGCAAGAAAACCTCTTCTCGGCCATCAGTCGGTGAACCGCCCGAGCCTGTCTGATGTTCCCTATCTAGAACAGTATGGCGGCAGCGAAGACAAGTCCGGCGCGGTAGTTCCAGAAGATTTAGCCCAATCTGGTGGCGACATTGAGGCCGTGGCACGCGGTCATGTCGAATGCGAGGGGCGACCACTACACCGGCAAGGAATTCGATCTGGTAGGAGTGTCCCAGGATGACAGTGTAGGGATACCGGAGAAGTACAGGTCGTGTAGTTGCTCAGGAGAATGCAGCGCCTGAAGGTGGCAAATGAGACTATACGTCGGGCCCCGACCTAGTTCGCGCAGGCTTCGATTCCAAAATGGCATACCCGATGGTCCGTACTAAGCTGAGGGTCTCTCATGGCGGTTGGCCAGCGTAGTGTTCGGCTTATCAACCGGAGGCTTCTACGCATGAGCAGCCAACTCGCTCAGTGACTGGGACCTGGAAGACGTCTATGTCATCAACGCGTTTCTCGAGGGCTTCCGATGGCTCGGCATTTGGCTACGAACACTAAGTCGACGAGCTCGCCTAGGTCAGATCACTGCTGGGGAACGCCAGATGCGGTGACTGCATTCCCAGCAGAGAACTTCGTTTACCACGGTGCGCAAGGGTCGCCGCGGGTCAGGCAAGAGTCCTCGGGCTCCGGTGCGCGACGATCACGTGCGCCGCAATCTCACTGCTTGGGGCCAGGCAAGGTATGGCTGGACGCCAGCACCGCACACCTCAATAGCCAAAGCACAATCTATTGCAGCGTTAGTACGCTCCCAAGGACCGACTCTTCGAGATGGTTGGCCAAAAATAAATTGAGGTCGTAGGTCAGGGACTAAGCACGAGGCTACGCAAAACACTTGGATGGGAGACCACCAGCTGAAGCGTTCGACGAGGACCTACTGATACTCCAGCAAGCCGGTGTTGCATCCATCAACTGAATCAGGTCCATCTTGTGCCAGGATCTTCCGGGCGGCGCTCAAGGCAGTTCGACGGCAGGGATTTACGGTCGAGTACTATCCGCTGGTGCATATGCCGCTATGCAATCGTTCTGGTTACAACAACAAATAGCGCCAAGTAGAGCCGGGGAAACTACGCTACGCGATTATACAGTGAGCACACCTACAGTCGCCAATGACGAAAACGCGGAGTACGCAAACTCACTCCAGAAGAGATCGAACTAGACTTCACAGGTTACCTCGCACAGGAAGCCGCATGATCGACACAACTAGTGTCAGTCAACCTAGACCGCCTGGGAACAAGCGAACTAATTCCGGATACCCCATCCTGCACGGGGAGGCACGGTGAACGCACATCTTCACAAAACTAAGTCTGACTTCTCCCCGGAAATCGAATCAGGATGGCTACGCATGCGTAGTTCTTACCGAGCCTCAATGAATGCTTCTTCCGGCATGCAGGAAAGGCAATGTCTGGGCAGGTAAAACTAACTGCTTCTCCCTAAGAGACGGAACACTCGACGTTCTGACCGGCCAAATGTCTGAAAGTGCTCCCAAGCGCCTGTGAATAGCCCACTCTCGATTGCCTCCAAGACATCGGGGTAGGTCGCCATGTAGAAATCCTCGTCGAAATCTTGCTCTGAGACCGAGTACTCGGTCCACTCCATTCGATCCAGACGTTCTTGAATTCGGGACGACAACTTGACCTTGCCAAGTGCTACAACGGTGCTCGCGACTCTAAAACTACTTCGGCTTGACGATTCTCTCGCCTGCGCCGAGCCAACAAGAGTAGCCAGTTCAACTACAAAACTCGCCAGATCAAGGCTTCCATGGAATCCGTCCATAGCAGTTAGCCCCATACGTGCATTTAAAGCTGCCGCTGCCTCTTGGCTCAACACCAAGGGGACCCCAACGAGACTCGCATTGAGAATAACCTCCACCGTTTGGCTGCTCAGATCGAAGTGGAAGTTAGCAACTGGCGATGAATGCGTCTCTGGCGCGACAGCAACAACTCGAGCGGCCTCCAGAAGCATCCCGACCTGACGAATTCTTGCAGCATTAACTCGTACCAAGGATGGTGAGTAGATCGCATGAGAATTCAGTGTCAACGAATCCGTCTCGAGAAGTACGACAGTCAAATTGCCTTCTGCTGTCAAAGCATTGATCAATTCGGGATCCGTGCTTTCGAGGTTGCTCGTCACCAGGAGCAAGTCCAAACTGTCCCACAAATCAACTGTTCGTGCTAGACCCGAGTCTCCAAGGTCGACGCGAATGTCACCCTCCCGTGTCCCCAATCCTAGGACGACGGATGCTAAGACATCCGAAAGAGTCAGTGGCTTGGGTGAAGTCGTGGCATGTATCTCAGGAATTGCCCAATTCGAGGGAACAGAAGGCCAGATCCAATGATGTTGCTGCCATCTGTTGTCGTTCAAAATTTCGAAGGCTCGCGCCCCATGGCCGCCCATACCTTGCTGAGCTTCCGCGAGCGCGTTCCACACCCATTCCATCGCTCCGTTGATGAGTCGAGCTCCTTCGACACCTCGGGTCAGATTTGTCGTTTGAAGGTCATCGGCTCGCTGACACGCTTGCAACATGAACCAAACTGCGCTCTTCCAGTTCTCAACTGTGGAATTCGGTTCTTCCAACCAGTCAGTTGCGTAGGCCACGATTGACGTTGCCAGTTCCGCATCGGTGCATGTGAAATCGAGATATGTCTTTCGATAGCCAAGGCACATAAGCAGAAGGGCAGCCACGTCTTCGGAGTCCGCATCATCGAACAGGTAGCGCACACCCCCTGGTGAGCGATAGACGTACCATGCGCGAAGGTCTTCGAGTTCGACGGCAGGGCTCGCGGTAGTCCGCTCTGCGGGATAGTTTAGATACGTGCCGAGCATCTCTGGAATAGTTTCAACTGTAATGAAGGGCAAGATCCGATTCTTAAACTCGGTGTCGCCAGCACCGCTAAAACTATCATCGTACAGTCCGAAGCGCTCATGCACCGACTTGCGATAGAGAGCTCCCACGAAGCCGATGTAGCAACTATCGAGATAGTGCATCTCCTGCATCTCGAAAGTGCGTATGTACGGCATGACATCCTTCACAAATGAGCCTCGCTCATTTACCTCTGTGACTGTGACGTTGCCTTGGACCCAATCCACATTTGGGTTTTCGTCCAAATGCTTCGCCAGAATCGCGTATGCATCTGGACGGACGGTCTCATCGACACCGAGGAAGGAAACATACTCCCCGCGAGCTAGACCAATGCCTCGATTCCAAGCCCTCTGAATTGTCTCGCGGTCCGGGGTTGTGACGACCAAGGCGCTGAGATTCTTGCCCGCGCCTTCGGTCAATTCGCGCTTCAGCACCGCCGCCGAGTCGTCTGTCGAATTGCTATCGACGAACACGTATTCCGAGTTCGCGAGCACGTCAGGCGACTGACGGGCCAACTCACGAAGAAATGCCGCAACGAGTGGTGCAGCGTTGTACACAGAAACGATGACCGAGACCTTGGGGTTGCTATCGATCCGTGTGTCATGAACGGTTTGAAGTTGGGCGACTGGAGGGCTGAAGTCAATGCTTCGTCGAGCTTGAAGGTAATCAAAAATATCCTCTTGATTGCCCTCACTCAGGAGAGCGAGCACACGCGCCTCTTCGCGCATTCCACGGTTAATTAGAATCGACGTGACGTCTTGTAAGGTCTGAGCCGAGATTCCGCCGGTCAAGCGCATCACGCGGCACATATAGGTCGCGAACAGCAAGTCGTTTCCGCGGCCAAGTTCGAAGCGTGCCAGCAATCGAAATAGATTTGCACGATTAAATTCGAAAGACATCGTGTTCAATAGCCTCGAGTTCCCACCTATGAGTGACTCGATCGCCACGAATTCCGATCGCCTCGCAGAGGTGCTAATCGCATCCAGCGCTACTGCGGCTGAATGTTGACGTGACACAAAGTCATCGGTGAGCCGCGAGGATTCGTACCCCGGCAAGCATGCCTGAAAGCGCTCGAGAGACACCTGCTCCAGATTGTCAATGGCTTGATTGACCCAATGCTCAAATGATGCAAGAACGGCGAGCCAAATATCATCAATTGAGGAGCGCGCGGCCGCATCGAAGTCAAGCGGAACTGCATAGGCATCAACTAGTCCCGCTTGATGTCCGTCAGACTTCTCAATAGACGACAAATATTCCAAGAGGGCAGCCTTATGAAGGTCGTAGTTGACCGCAAGGTCCACTACGGCTTCGTATGAATTCATCATGTCTTCGGGATCAAATCTTATGAATGGAATCCCTGGGTAGTGCTCATCTAAGTAATCCACGACCCCGCATTCGATACTGACAATAGTCGGGCATCCGGCCAGCAGAGCTTCCAAGGCGACGAGATTGAACGTATCAACCCGCGAGGGAAGCATCACTACTTTGCGTTCAGTTGAATACCAGTCACGCATTTCACGTGAGGCCACTTCGTGCTTCGCAAGTGGCAAGCCTCGTCGATCGGCTAGTTTTCCAACCTCATTGTGTGAACTTACTCCATTGATGGAAACGTCCGGACCGATGACCTTGAATCCAGAGAAGAGATTTTGTGGGAGTCGCGAGCAGAACTCAACGAATATGTCGGGGCCTTTCCACTTCTCTTGGCGTCCAACGAAACACAGTTCTGGTGCACCATCCAGAGTAGGCACGACGGGTTGGCGTTCGCGCGAACCTGTCTTTTTCGCCTTTTCTTCCTCACTTGGTAAATAGATGGATACGCCCGGGTCGACCAGCACTCCACCAAGCCCAGTCGTCTTCGTCCAACTGTCGAGGTAGCGCTTGCTAATGGCGTAGCGCACATCAACACTGCGATAAAGCAGATCTTCGAACTGGCGAAGTGCGGTCAACTCGATTGAGTTGTTATCCCAGTTATCCGTTAAGCCCATGCTCAGAGTGCCGTGCATGGACAAAGCGAACTTTCCAACTTTCACGTCGAAGGAGCGCAGAATCGCTGGAAGAAGCGCTGAGAAGGGGAGATAGTCAGGGATATCGACAACGTCAAACTCCATGCCCGCCACAGACGCTGCCATGTCCATCAAGAATGCGATGTCATGCGCTTTGCCCTGAAGAATCGGCTTACCTTCGATAAGCAAGTTATCCAACGAGCCATCGACAACACTTTGCCTATTGGCACCAAAGAGGGGTACAAATCGCAGATTTCTCGGTAACGCCGAGCTACCGCGCCGTCTGGTTTCACCACCAGAGAGTGCGAAGAATTGAATGTCGGGGTTTTTGCGGACTTGGACTTCATAGAAGCGTTGGCCGCCCCCAGTGCTCGAGAACAGCGAATCTCCAGCGAGAAGTACCTTCACAACTCATCCCCCAAATGCATCTCGTCCCAACCATGGCCATTCCACCGTAGAGCCGCACGGCTAGTCACCGTCAACGACTCCAAAGCAACACCTACCTGGCGCTCATCTGAATGCGAGGCCTGACCAAAATCGTCTGCCTGCAACTCGAGTCTGATTGCATCAGTGGGCTTGGGCGTGGATTCTACTGGGAGGACGGTTCGTCCATGCCCACTCGCGGTTGGACGCGCAACGACGCTCGATAGCCCTGTGAGGGCATCGATAACTTCTAGTTTCGCGACGGCAGGAACCGCATTTCGGGTGGCCAAAGTCACAATCTCCACCGACGAAAGGCCTGAAACCATTCGAGGCAGATCAAAAATTGCGTTCGCCCGCTTGGTCCAGGCGAACTCAAATCCATCACCCGTCTCAGGTGGATGCAACACTGCTTGTGCGTCCGTGAATTCCGAAAGTACCTTTGCACCGAGGTGGATGCGAATCTCCACTCGCAAAGACGAAATCTCCACCAATTCAGCAGGCGTAAGGCCCAGCTGCAACGAGCGCCAAGCGCTGTCAGTTACAGACGCTCCGACCCGAAAAGTGAGCGTCGAGAGTCCACCGACACTCTCGCCCCGGGTGGGCAACAGCTTGGCGCCGTTTAGCTCAAGGGAAAGGGAATCGATTTCAAGCGTGCGGAGCAGAATTTGCACGACGCAGGTTGAGTAGCTGGGGATCCTGAATTCCCCTGCGGCGCTCACAAGGCTTTTCTCTCCACACAATTCTTTCTGAATCTCAGGCTCTAAGCGCCGCGCACAAGTTAACAAAGCCACCAACCTCGCGGCGCTGGAGAATTCTGAAATCTCGCTTCGATGCCGCTGCAAATTCTCGAGAACTTGCCGAGCGGACCCAAGTGATGCGACTGCGCAGTTCGCGAACTCGGACTCGGAAGAAGCAGATTCGCCGGACCCGAACTTCTGAATTGTGCGCGCCATCCAGGTGCCGCCTACGGCTACTACTGGCGTTCCCGCAACCATCGCCTCAACAAGAATCGCGGAACTTCTCCTTCGATAGGCAGTCGCTGAGTACGGTAGCAAGATGAGCGAAGAACGCTTGAGTTGGCGTAGGAAAGAACGCTCCGACAGCGGCCTCCTCTGTAGGTGAACGAGTGAAGAAGGAAAGGACTCGAGCTCCTTCACGGTGTCAACAATTTGCGGCTCTCCTCCTTCAACATTCAGATATACCTGTATCCAAAACTTCGCACTTGGCTCGGCAGCGTTGATCTGACGGACTATCTGCGGCAACAGGTGGAACCCCTTCTCGCGACGCGCATCCCCCATGTACGAGATGAGGGCGTTAGCCCCTGGAAGGTTGCGTTCTCTGATTGCGCGCTTCGACCTGCTACCAGCCCGGCTATCGACTGGTACGGGCAGAACGTCGACCGGTCGGGAGATCAATTCGGAATAGGCGGCGGCAAGCTCAGATGTATCGGCATAGAAATTCAAGTGCCCGCGGGCCAGCGCCACGGCAGTACTCGCTAATCCAGCACGCAAATGTTCCCACTTAGAACGAACTGTTTGAAATAGCGTAAAAGGGTCATAGCGAAGCATCAAGTGAATCTGGGGACCCGTTGCCGGAAAGGCTTCCGCGCATTGCATTAGGTCCTCAAGGCCCTCTTCAAGATCTCGCGGGAGTACTGACTGAATAAACAGGTGGTCTCCCGACGCGAGTTCTAGTTTTTCGATTGAAGTAGCCACGCTCTCAAGAAGTGACGCGTTTGGCTGCCGATCCAGTCGGCTAGTACGCGCCCGAATCCCTTCAATCGGAGTTTCACTGCGTGCAGCAGTATGGATAAGTCCCACGTCAAAGCCCAGCAATTTCGCCTCGCGAAGTACGAGGCCGTTGTATGTACCGCTATGCCCACGACTGCGTCTTCCATACGGATCGCAGACAACGAATCGACTCATTGGAGATCGTCCTGCCCGCGAGGAGAATGCCTCATTCGAGTGCGAAGGCGGAGGCATATGCGACCTTCATCGCTTCCATCGAGTACCTATTTTGAATCAGCGCAGCAGCTGCTTGCACTCGCGCTCGCACTCCGCGACCATCCCGTGTAGTTTGTAAGTGAACTGCTGCCGCTTCAATGTCGGGCTCGGCCCACCACATATCTCTATCCGGATAGAAGTACTCGCCGGTATTCACACGAACCAGTTCAAAATCGACGAGTAGCGAAGTCTCCGAACTACAGTAATCCATATTTCCTGAATACCCCGTTGCGATGACTGGAGTGCCAAGTGCCATCGCCTCAGCTATTGAGTACCCAAAGCCTTCCGACCTATGCAGACTCAAATAGCAACTGGAACTCGCAATGAGCCCTAGGGATTCGGACCTACTCAACTCGCCTTCCAGAAGCAACATCCTGGCATCTCCTTGCACTAGTTCTAAGAGTTCCCGCGAATGGGCACACCCTGCGCGTGCCAAGGATCGCAACTGTTCTGCATTGCGCACGTGAATTACAAGGCGAGTACTCGTATCATGACCCAAGGCAAGCAGAAATGCCTTCACCGCAGCAGCAGGGTTTTTTCTGGCCGCCGTTGAGTTAGCGTCCATCGTGAAAAGCACGACAAATGCATCTTGAGGGATCCCCCATCGGGTCCAGTCAACTTCCACTGCGCCTGTGACATCAACCAGATGGCCGACTGAACGCACAGGTTTATTTGTCACATTCGCAAAGAGATCCGCCACGTATGTTGAACCTGTCCAAATTTCATCTACCAAATCAGGGATCCGAGTCAACTTGTTTGGCAGATGCGACGTCTCCCACATAAAGAAGCCGATGGTCCTTCTTGCTGTCCACAAGTCACTTTGCCAAAGCCGCGCCCCAGGAACACTCTCAAGCGGGAGATGCAGGAGCGCGTCGTGCCCAGCTGAAACTTCGGCGCGTACCACACAAGTATCCAGGTCTCGTATCTGCGGGCGATGTGGATCGATGGTGCGCGTGCACGTGTGCAATCCCAATGAGCGAGCGATCGTGACCGACGCCGCGGCGTTGTTCCCTAGTCCTGACTTGTGCCCCACGAGTCCAGCCACAACAAGATTCTGAATTCTCCGCGTGGTCGCCGATTGATTGGATTTATCAACAGCATCGATTGCTGAGTTTTCGGCCCAAGATCTAGAGAATCCACCGAAGGAAAGCCACTCAGCGAAGTCCCTCTCAAATCGGCCGTCCACCTGCAGTGAATTCTCGGAAGACACTCGCCAATAGTCACGCCTAAATTCCTCTTGGAGGTGCGATAGAGAAGAGCCCGCGATGCTAGTCGCTTGTCTTCCATTGACTTGAGCGTGCACCCGCTCATCAACTGAAAATGTGGGTCGGTGCCCTACTCCTCGTCCAAGCTCTATGAGCGAAGCCAACCCAGCAGCAGTGGATTGCGCATCGTCGTCGGACTTCGCTTCTGCAGCAACGGCATAGAAGCGAGCCAACGTGGCGATATCGCTTGGGTTCAAAGGACGATAGTCAGCTGCACCGGAAAGAGAACCAACTGTGTCAATCTGACGACCGGACCTTGGCGTCACCTGTGTAGGCAGCGATAAAAACGGCTTCGCCACTTCGGCCGCAAGCTCCGTCAGTTCAATGGCGCCCACTAAATCTTGCGAGCACGTTTCAATCACTTCGAGAACGTCTCCCGGTCGCACCAAGTATCCGAAGGCGTCGACCATGTTCAATTCGAACGACGCATGACCTCGCAGTCCATCAAAGAGTTGCGCCCGATTCGCTTCGCGCAGAGGAACTTCCAGCCGCTCACCAGCCTGATTTGCCAAGAGTATGGACGACGCATGACAAGCCTGGTCAAGACGCCAGACTTGCCCGGAAAATCGAGCGGGCAAGGTGGACGTGAACACAACCAAGAGGTGCGTGCGCACTTCCTCTTCCGTCCTGGTTCGAGTAATGAACTCAAGAGGATGACGAGCGCAACGGATGGTTGCGTGGGCGTGGGGTGGAACGTCTTCCCAACACTCATCCGCGAACCAGAATCCGAATCCCGTCGGAACGTCAGGTCGCGTCATCATTTGTCGCGTTGAAAAGGTTTGAGTACCCCAGATAATCTCGATGTCCGGCGCTGACGGTTTGCACAAGCGACAACCGAACCAACCCGCAATAAGCCCACCATGCAACCGATCAATATTGCCGACCGAAGCGTGCAAATCCATATTTGGACGCCCCCGCAGCAATCTCAAGATTCATCCGCGAGTTGCGAATCCTTCAACGCTGCCAACATTCCATCGCCAAACCGTTCTGAGGGCTCAAGAACAGCGCCTTCCGCCCACTCATTCCATGCGTTGACGAAGAGCAAGCCCGAATTGCGGACTGCGGGCGCCGCAGCTGCACGGTACGCCCACTGTCGGAAGGTCACCGGATTGGATCCAACGAAGGCGTAACTGTCGCCCCCACGTCGTGCTGTGTTGTCCCATCCAGGAATGATCGTTGGATGGACAGGCTTGCCCGCGTTGCCGAGTCCCTCAATCGTGGAAAGACGTGCGGCGCTGTCGTACGAGATGAACTGGTCGTCACGATGATTGTCGGCCAGCGCCGGGAGTCTGGAAAAATGTTCGAGTCGGACGCCGCTGCCTGGGGGGAATGAGACCAGCCCATCGGAGGCTTCTAGCGCCACTGATTTGAGTGACCCAAAGTCCCGCGATGGCTGCACAACCAGGATGTGCAACCCAGACAAACCTTGCTCGATTGCTTGTGCGCGCAGCATACTTGCCGATTTCGCGAAGTCCGAAATGAGATCAACCCGGTAGATCAAGAGCAGTGGTTTTCCCTGCACTTGTATGTACCGCGTATCGCGCATGAATGGTGCCACAGACTCGATGAAACGCGATTCCCATCCAGACGTAAGGTCTTGAGGAATAAGAGTCTCGCCGTCGAGTCCATCCCATCGACGGGTCCATGGCTCATTTGCCCAGCACAGCGCCAATGGCAATTCGATCGATCGATCACCCAGCCAATTTTCGAGTGGCGTCTTCAGAACTTCGCGGCCGTTAAACCAGTAGTAATGGAATATGAATCCGTCCAAGGAATAGCGCTTTGCAAGTTCGGCCTGCGTTCGTAGAACTTCAGGGTCAGCCAAGTCATAGAACCCAGTGGTGTAGTTCGGGAGAATTGGCTGCCGATGACTTGGGAACAAGGGTTTGGCTTTGCGAACATTCACCCAATCCGTGAATCCCGCGCCCCAGAATTCATCATTTTCCGGAGTGCAATGAAACTGTGGAAGATAGAACGCCAAAGTCTTTGGCCGTGCGGGCGAACTTCTCCGAACGGTAGCCAGACGAGTCTTCACATCCATAGCTTCGACAATGTCCATCCCCGCGACTGAACTGAAAATCCCGATCAGACGCTCGAGCGCATGTGCCGTTGTGGCGTCATATTGGCCTCCTTCTGGTTCAAAGTCGGCCCCATCCAGACAAAGATCAGCCATCCGCTCCAGGAGCCACGGTCGACACCAGAACATCGAACCGGCGGGAAATTGCAGATCGTCAGGCTCAAACGCCATTTGCATTCGAAATGCGAGCGCTTCAACCAAGGGTCGATTGCTACCCCAATGTTCGACTCCTGCGACTTGACTTGTCGGAACCACGAGACCTACCGATCGGTCTTCGCGAAGAAGGTCCACCGTTCGCCTGATCTGCTCCGGACTTTCAAAAATTCCGTCGAGCAGCGCTAGACGCCACCCGTCCCCGTCGATTCGATGCTCACTTTTCTTTGTGTGAACTTTGGCAACGGCGTCGTAGCCAGAGAGGAGACCCTTGTTTGCCAGTTCAACAAGTGGCGCCCAATCGCGACCCTTGTTCTTACACACCTCAAGATGAGCATGCGGGTGACGGCGGAGAATATTTGGGATTACTGACTCTGCTTCGCCTTCGGTAATGGTGACGACGAGATCAAACTCCTCGGGCATCCGGGCAAGGCGATCATCAATGTCCGGCCAGAGTTCTGGGTAGTGGACGTGCGCTACGACCAAGACGGAAGGCGATCCAAGTGGCCTCTGGATGACACCATCTGCACACTTTGGCCGTCGTAGTTGCGAGACACCTACTCCCTGCTTAAGCGGGGAATATAGGGGAAAGGCGTCTGCGGGCGGCATAAACAATCCAGTTGTCCGAATTGAACTGTGGCCTCCACCGTCAGCATTGCGATTTGCAAGCTTCTTTAGTGCCCGCCGAGATTTCACTCGGGCGGTTCTCCCGCGGCTGGCAACGGCTCGCACAGGACTCGTGAGCCGCCAAGAGGTGCTTGCCAACACCTGACTCATTTGTCGGCGGTACTCCTCCACCGTTAATTCAAGATCAGTCACCCGCTGACGCAGGCGGCTGAGTTCGGCCTGCGTTTCTTCTGAACCTTCAGACTCCAGCCCAGTTTCATCCAGAGGGGGGCCATCGAGAGTGGTCATCGCACCTCCTAGCCCCCTAGTACGTGGTGATCCAGCGATCCGGCAACGTAACATGCGCGCATGACTGCTCTCACCCCAACAATGGGCAATTCTGGCACTGGGCCAGCGTGGAGCGAACAGCGCATTAGCAGCCTCCTGTCGGCTATGGGTGGATTCATCCAGGGAAAGCCCGAAGTTACCGATTTGGCCGTGACTTGCCTGCTGGCCGAAGGTCATCTGCTCCTCGAAGATGTGCCGGGAGTCGGAAAGACTTCGTTGGCTCGGGTCCTGTCTATTGCTGCAGGTGTGTCATGGCATCGAATTCAGTGCACGCCGGACGTACTCCCCTCAGATGTAACTGGCGTATCTATTTGGGACCCTGGGACAAAAGAATTCGAATTCCACCCAGGACCTGTATTCGCCTCCGTCGTGCTGGCCGATGAGATCAACCGCGCCACACCGCGCACACAGGCGGCCCTGCTCGAAGCGATGGAGGAGCACACAGTTTCTGTCGATGGCGTAACTCACGCACTGCCATCGCCCTTCTTCGTCATTGCGACACAGAATCCCATCGAAATGGCGGGAACCTATCCGTTACCCGAGGCCCAGCTGGACCGCTTTCTGATGCGCACGTCCATTGGTTACCCCGATCACTCCGCCGAAGTAGCCGTGTTGAGTAGGCACCACGCTGGTGATCGCGTCTCAGACGTCCTCCCCGTACTGAGCCACGCTGACCTTTCAGATTTGATCGCCTCAGCGGCCAGTGTTGAGGTCGACGGAGTTGTGTTGGACTACATCGTGCGGATTGTTTCTGCTACGCGAACGAAGTCCGGTGTCTTGCTTGGCGCTTCACCTCGCGGGTCTCTCGGCTTGCTGCGAGCGGCCCGTGCACGGGCGCTCGTGCGCGGGCGCTCATTTGTCGTGCCAGGTGATATCCAGGAGCTCGCCGAGCCGGTGCTCGCCCATCGCCTGGTCCTAGAAGCTGACGCCTTGGCTAACAAAGCCACCCAAGCAGGCGTGATCGCTCAGATCATCGAACAGGTACCCGCACCGCAGGGAAACTAGAGACGTGTGGGTCGAACTTGCTTCCGCGCTGATCGGTATTGCGGCTCTACTCGGCGTAGGCCTTTGGTTTGCGCGAGTTCCTGAATCGGCCATCTGGCACGATGTCGAAGTCCCTTCTCGCGTAACCCGCGGCCAATCGGCACGACTGCGCATCGAAGTCGCCGTGTATGGCCCAAGCACCTGGGTGAATGCCGTTGGAGAACGCCGCCAAAAGGTCAAACCGATACTCGAGTGGCCAATCGAAACTGCTAGGCGTGGAAAATTCCTTGTTGGACCATCACGCTTGGAATTTGCTGATCTGTTTGGTTTGCGTGTTCGTACGCTCGCGACGAGAGCCCTCACTCAGGTTGTCGTCGTCCCCCGCATCGTGGCGGTTCCGCAACTTGTACAGGTGACCCCCATCAGTTCTGGCGTTCTAGACGAACGCCCCGGATCGGAACAGTTTCATTCCCTACGTGAATATGTTCCGGGTGATCCAATGCGCTTGATCCACTGGAGGTCATCGGCTCGAGCGGGCAAACTGATGGTTCGTCGGCTAGTCGACACAACTGTGCCGACGCTGCTCGTTGTCCTCGATCTCGACAAGCGTTCGTATAACAAGACCGCATCGCAATTCAGTAGTTTCGATGCAGACGCGTTCGAGGCGGCAGTAGATCTGGCTGCATCCTGCGTTCTGGCACACTGCACTTCGGCGCAACGGGTGCTGTTAACCACGACACGCTCTGGTGAGCACGTCATCGAAGTCTCGCCCCGCGACCGCGATGCGGCACTTGATTGGCTTGCCATGATCGAACCCTCGGATACGACACTGCCAATGAGGATCCAAGAGCTGGCGAGTGCTCGTGGCCTTGGCCATATCGCACTGATCACCGGCGGCACGAGCGTGCTTGACAGCGCCAGCAGGGCCTGGGGTCAAGTTGCCGAAGTCACAACACTGCGGTCTTGACGCCTACCTGCTCTGAAATCTGTGCGTAACGCATTCGACTATCCTTGCCAGAGTGACGACGGATCAGGCGCGTGGAGCTGTCGGCGAGGTTCCGGCAGGAAGTCTGACTGCTGGCATCGCCGATATCAAAGCGGGCGTCAGCCGGTACCAAGTCTGGGGAACGTTGACTTGGCACAGCATTCGGTCTTCCTATCGACGCACCTATCTGGGGCCCTGGTGGATCACGCTCCAGACAGTCGTGTTTGTCGCCGGTCTTTCGATGCTTTTTGGGATCCTGCTTGATCAGGACATCCATACCTTCGTGCCCTACGTTGCTATCGGCTTTATCGTCTTCACATGGATGACAGGCATGATCCAAGGCGGAGCCAACGCCATCGTGAAAAACGCATCGGGCATCACTTCCACGCCTGGGCCGATGTCAACGTACGTATTAGAAGGTTTCGCCTCAACGACGATTCAGTTTGGTCATGATGCGATTGTCATTGTGGCAGTCCTCGTCTTGTTTCAAGTTCCGGTCGGCTGGTCAATTGTCCTTGTTCCTGTTGCGTTGGCTTTAATCTGCATCAATGGCATCGCCGTGGGGCTATGGCTCGGTCCAGTAGTGGCGCGCTACCGAGATGTTGGACAGATCGTGACCTCGATAGTTCGAGTGATGTTCTTCTTTACCCCAATCTTCTGGGTCGCCGATGATTTGACGTCCAAACAGCAAGCGGCGATCGCCGGATGGAATCCATTGGCCTATCTGCTGGAGTTCATGAGGGCACCATTGCTGGGCGAATGGCCCGGGCAGATTGCCGTGATCGGTACATTCGTGATCACGTTCGTGAACGTGATCGTTGGCGTGTGGCATTTCAGTCGTGTCCACAATCGGATTGCGTACTGGGTGTAGCGCGATGACCTACTCCATTGATCTGCAAGAGGTATGGGTTGAATACCAGCTTCGTCATGCCCATCACTACAACTTGAAGCGCACAGTCTCGAACTTGCTGACTCGTCGCGTTGAGCGTCCCGAGATCATCAGTGCTCTTCGCGGCGTCAATCTTCAAGTTGAGCCAGGTCAGCATTTGGGCATCGTCGGACCCAATGGGTCTGGCAAGTCAACGATGCTTTCCGTCATCACCGGGACCTTGACTCCAACTCAAGGCGAGGCCCGAGTGCAGGGGCGCGTGCTCGCGCTGCTTGGTGGGCCCAGCCAAGGTCTGGACCCTGAGCAATCGGGTGAAGAGAACGCCATTGCCATTGGTGTTCGCCTAGGTGAGTCGCCTTCGCGCATGGCTGAACTGCTGCCGTCGATCATTGACTTCTCCGGTCTCGGCGATCGAGCACGTCATCCCGTCTATACCTATTCAAGCGGCATGCAGGTGCGGTTGCGCTTCAGCGCTATCACGGCGTTGAAGGCCGACATCCTGGTAGTTGACGAGGGCATCGGGATGGCCGACGCGGAGTTCAATGAGCGAGCTACCGGGCGCCTTCAGGAGTTCTACGGATCAGCCGGAACGTTGATCCTCGCCTCGCACAGCCCCGACATCATCGCGCAGCACTGCGAAACCGCAGTGACACTCATTGCAGGTCAGATCACCGCCAGCCAAGCCTTGAAGAAGTAGCCGTGCGCCTGGTCGATGGGCGAAGTTGGGCCGTGCTGCCCACACTGGTCATCAACTGGGCGGTCTTCGCGCAGATCGTCAGTTTCCAGGGTCTCGTGCTCTGGGTTGCGGCGACTTCCCTGCTGTGCTGGTTCATGGTTTCTGCTGTGATGGCGATTCCGCGCCGTGTGCTGGCCTGGGTCATCGCCTTGGGCTTGCCTCCAATTCTTGCCGCAGCAGCGGAATTCTTTGGCGGCACAAACTCAGGGTCTATCGCTAGGGCCTCATTCGTCGCCTGCGGCTTGACCACCGCTGCGGCGCTGATTGCATCGACTCGATACGCGCGACTCGTGCTTGTGCCGATGACCCTTCTGCTGGTCTGTGCTCTTGCTCTGGGGGCGGCCGGCAACGCGATTGCGTGGGTTGGCGCATGGGTGGTCGCAGCCGGCTTCACCTTGGTGATCCTGGGTCCTTACGGCGAGCATGAGTTGATCACCAAGGAGCGGCTTCGCTTTCTCGTGCTCGTGCTGAGCTTTGCTGGTTTGGCTGCCGTCGCAGCGGCCGCTGTTGCTGACCTCGTCATCCGTCAACCGTGGGTCGTGCATCCACAAGGCCTCATCCCCAAAGATGAGCCAACACCGACTCCCAGCAGCAGCTCGTCTGCTCCCGCCCTAGCCGAAGAGTCCGGCGGGCTCGCAGATCTACTCGCTGCTCTTGGGTCGATTTCCATCAAGCTTGCGACTGCTCTTGCGGTCGTCGCTGTGATCTGGCTCGGCGTCAACGTCGTGATTCGATTCATTGTCGCGATCGGCTGGCGTCTTGGACTTCGCGAACTGGAGACTGGCACCACGCGTGAGCAGGTATTAGGAGCCTGGAGTTGGGCGCGCCTGCGGCTGGCTCAGCGCGATCAATCGCTACCTGTTCACCTCTCCCCCGACGTCGCAGTGCGCTGGGCTGCTGATGCCGGTCGTCCAGAGCTTGCAGAGCTTGCTGCCTTGGTTGCCCCCGTGGCCTTCGGGGCTTCAGCTCAACCCACTCCCGACGAGGCATACCGCGCATGGGTGCTCGCCGATGAAATCGAATTTCTAGCCCGAGGGAAGACTCTTCGCACACGATGGCGCCATGCGCGCCGATCGATCAGTAGCGTCCGGCTGGATCTGGCCCGTCAGGCGATGGATCTCAACCAGCGCGCCGCTGGCGTGCCTTCGTAGATCTGAATCAGGTTGTTTGGTCCAAGATCAGTCCACGCGTACCACCAGCTTCGTTGAATGCCTCCTGCACTTGCACTGTCGGTCATTGACTGCATTGCAGCCTGTTGATTCTTTGCGCTCAGACTCGCACCGTCTCTGAGATTCATCTCAGTGATCCACAGCGGCAGGTTCTTGATACCGGCTTTCTCTGCGGCTTGCCTTACTTGGGTAGCGATCGCGCTCACCCCGGCCGGGAGATTCTTGCGCGTTGGATACCAGTGGATGCTGATGGCTGTTGGGGTTGCGGTTGCTTCCTGCGGCTTCAATGCGTCGAGCATCGGCGCGATCTTGTTGAGAGTCTTGGTCGGGCTTGTTGCGAATGCTCCGATCACAATCTGTGCTTCGGGGTCAGCTTTGGCGATTTCTCTGCTGGCAATGCCTGTCAGCTCAGACCATTCCTCGTTGCTTCCACTCCAGTAGGTCAGGGAGTTCGGCTCGTTCCAGATCTCATAGCCGTGGATTCTTCCTTGGTAGCGCTGCGCGACTTTTTGTACGAACTCCGCCCAGTCGGCCCAGCGCTTGGGAGGGCTCGCTGAGCCCTTTCCGAGCCAAGGTGCGTCCGTTGCTTTCTGCTGCTTTGCCGCCCACATCGGTGTGCCACCGAGGGTCATCAGGATGTTCTTGACCCCTTTGGCCTCGGCCTTTTCGACGAAGGCATCAAGCCTGGTGAAATCCCATTGGTCATTTGCCGGCTCGATGTTGAGCCAAGCGGTTCGCGCATCCCAGATTCTCACTGAGGCGACGGGCACGGTTGGCCATTCACCTGGGTGGACGCGCTTTGTTCCGTCGCGTTCAATTCTCAGGCCGCCGATGGCCCAAGGGATGTTGAGATTTACACCGTTGTCTTTGACGGGAGTTGGTGCTGCGCTGGCAGCTTGGGGCAGTAGCAGCGCTATCCCAAGTGCTGCAAGCGCAACAGTTCCGGCTCGCATGTGATCGTCTGTCGCTGTCTAGACGACGATTTCCTTGTTGAACTGGCGATACATGTGGGCTGTGAACAGGGCCGTGAACGGCAGGGTGATCAGCGTCAGCACACCGAAGAACAAGGTGCCCGACAGGCTCACGATGACGTTCAGAACGGTCATGATGGCTGCCGGGCCGATGTTCATGCGAATGACCTCGAAGCTAGATCTGATTGCCTCGCCTACCTTGACTCCCTTGTCCAGCACGAAGAATGGGCCCAGTTGGAGAAAGAAGATGACGAAGAAGGCCGGAAGGATGCACAGCATCAAGCCAAGGACCGTCAGAGCGATGTAGGCCAGTACGAACAGGATGTACTTGCCCAGATACTGGGTGGTCAGCATGTCGGCGAAATTTGGCTCGTGCCCTTGGGTGGTGCGCAGGGCCGCACGATCCACGCCGATAGCGGCGAAAGCCGAGAGCAGCAGAAATGCAAAGGCCAAGATCACCAGGAGATACGAGCCAGCGCCCGCGTTGCTGAAGACTTGCTGACTCACCTGAGCCACGAACTGGGTCACCATCACCACAGCTGCCAGCGCCAGGAAAGGCACGGGATTGCGACGGAAGGTGTCAAAGGCCCACGACAGTCCTCTTCGAACGTCTGCCTTATCCATTGATCTGCTCACTCTCCTGGTCTGAAGTCGCTGATGCTTCCACATCTGTCGGGTTCTCCACGCCAGTGGCCTCTTGGGGTAGTTCGACTTCGACGATTTCCTCAACTGGATCTGCTGTCGGTGCTGTCGGTGCTGTCGGTGCTGTTGTGGGCTCTGCCGTTTGCTCGGCGTTGTAGTACTTGTCCTTGGGCACTTCCACTTCTGGTGGCGGCACCGTGCGCAGGGCAAGGGCGGTCGGCACTGCTCCGAGTGCGGTCAGTCCGAAGGCCAGCAGTCCGACGAATACTGGGTCTGGTCCGACACTGAGCAGTCGCACATCGCCCAGTGATCCGGTGCTGAGCGCGGTGAGCGCGCCAATGGTGATTCCTGTTGCGGCGCAGGCTGCGGTTGCGCTGGCCAGGCGCATGAGCGCTGGCAGTGGTCCCCCGCGCGCACAGGTGATGCCCACGCCGACTCCGATGAGCACGGCGATGATCGGCAGGCCCCAGGCAAGTGGTCCGAGCTTCTCGGGCAGGGCCGCAAGAAGCGGAAACGCGGGGAGTTCGGTCGGTGGCGGGGTGGGCATGAATGGGCTCAAGCCGATGCCAGGCCCGATGGCGATGCCCGGCCCCAGGAGATAGGAGGTTGACCACAGGACGAGCACGGGCAGATAGCCGATGCAGGCGATGACGATGAGCAGTCCGCCGAAGACTCCGGCATCAAGGAACTCCAGGATCTCTCTTGCCTGCCAGAAGTGCCAGATGAGCGAGATCAGAGCGAGCACTGCTCCCGCGCCGAGCAGGCCAAGTGCTCCGGCTGTTCCCGCTCTCGCGACCGTCTTGATGTCTTTCGGGATCTGTTTGAGCAGGGCCTTGCCTTGATCCGTCGTCCGCATGAGTGCTGTTGCGAACGTTCCTGCGGCGATGATGGCGCCGGTGAGTGCTGCCTGGCCGATCGGGGCTTGCAGTCCTTGGGTTGCGGTGAGAGCCGCGACGGTTGCCATGACTGCGGCATAGGTCAACGCTGCGACAGCCATGAGGATGCCCAATTCAAGCTTTGTGGAGTTCTTGGTAGCTCTGCCGAGCATCAGTGCGGCGCGGTAGAGGGCGAAGATCACCACGATCACCAAGCCCCAGGGCAGGATCGAGTACTTCACCGGGCCGTTGTTCAGTGGCACATTCTGAATGCCAAGCCAGGCTCCGCCGATGAGATTGGCCAGTTCACGTGGTCCATTGGCACCGTGGTCAGTGGTGAGCCATGCCGCCCAGATGGGGATGCCGATGAGCACCATGCTGATGGCGGCTCCAACGAGCGTGCCGATGGGCGCGATCAGCCAACGCGGATGGAGCCGGGAGGTCAGCGCTTTCAGGTCGTTCATCACTGGCGCGCTCACAAGTCCACCATTTCAGACTTTTGGGCGCAGATCGGGGACCTGCTGGCAGTGTTCGGCGACTCATATTTCCCATCGGGGCTCACGGCAGGCCAGGTCGGGTACTTCCCGATATGCTGCATAGAGTTGTCGTGTTTGTGTTTATTATGGCAGTACTCAACAAGTAGTATTACGATTCAGGAAGTTGTTGTGTTGTAGTTTTGTGAGCCCTACTTCAGCAACTTACAAAACGGCCGCATCAAGGAGGCGCGCATGAAACCCGGGCGACCTTCTCGGCAGGCGATCTATCGCCAACTTGAGGAAGCAATTGCAGATCTGCGTACCCGCCTGGGCGGCCTGCCTACGCCGGCAGAAGCCGAACTCATCTGGGATGAACTCTGGCATCAGGAAGCCCACCACTCGACAGCTCTGGAAGGCAACACGCTGATCCTCAACGAGGTCCGCACACTCCTTGACGAGGGCCGCCCGGTGGGTGAGAAAGAGTTGAAGGAGTACATGGAAGTCTTGGGTTACGCCGCCGCTGCCAAGTGGGTCTACGGACAGGCACTGGACCCTGGCGACTGGGTCACTGGCGACCTTCTCAACATCCAAGAGGTCCGCACCGTCCACTACGAGACCATGACACCTGTATGGGGTGTAGCGCCGCACCCGCATGCGACAGCAAATGAAAAGCCAGGTAACTGGCGCGAGCATGACATTGCGTCCTTTCCTGAAGGCATGACACCCCCGTCGTTCACAGAGATTGGCCACCGGATGAGCGACTGGGTAGCAGACGTCAATACTCTGCGCGATGCCAGCCAGGTGCCGTTTCCTGAACGCCTGGCCAAGCTCCACAACGACTTCGAGAAAATCCACCCCTACTTGGACGGAAACGGACGCACGGGCCGACTCGTGCTCAACTTGCTCCTCGTCCGTCTCGGCTATCCGCCGGCAATCGTGTTCAAGAACCAGCGCACCAAGTACCTGACGGCGATGCGCAAGGCAGACAAGGGCGACTACGGACCCTTAGGTGAACTGATTGCACGGGCCGTCACAAACAACCTCTACAAGTTCGTCGTCCCGGCATTAGCTGGTCCTGCACGGCTGGTGCCATTGGCAAGTCTGGTCGATGAAAAGGCAGGGCTCACAGCAACTGCACTGCGAGCTGCGGCAGAGCGGGGTCGCCTACGCGCGCAGAAATCCAGCAACGGAACGTGGCAGAGCTCAAAGACGTGGGTCGCGGACTACCAGAAGAGCAAGCACAAGCGGGTTCGGCACTACGGGTGAACGGAGGTCAGGAATGCGGGTAGACGTGCTCGAAGAGCTCATCGATTTGCCTGGCCGGCACAGCTTCAGAGTAGAGAAAGCCTTGGGCGCTCGGACAGCCCACTGATCTGAGGAAGTTGGCCTGGTCTTCGTGCTCAACACCTTCAGCGGTGACAGCGACACCGAATTCACGAGCCAGGGCCACGATGCCTGCCACGAGCCGTCGATCGACATCGTTGGTAATGACATTGGCGATGAAGCCCTTATCAAGCTTGACCACGTCAACTGGGTAGTTGCGCAGGTAGGCCAAGGACGCGAAGCCAGTGCCGAAATCGTCAATCGCAATTTGAATGCCTCGTTCGCGAATGCCCAGCACATTGGCTCGCACTGTTGGTGTTTCGCGTAGCAATGCAGTCTCAGTGATCTCAAGGCAGAGCAGATCCGGACACACCGCACTTGAAATCAGAGCCGCATCAATGGTCTCCAACAACGCTGTGCTCGACAACTGTATTGCAGAGACATTGATCCGAACTGTCAATGGACTTTCGGGATTAGTCTGTGCCCAGGTTGCCGCTTGATGCAAAGCCTGATCGATCACCCAGGCACCTATCCCGATGATGAGCCCAGTGTCCTCCGCGGTCTTGATGAACTCTTCAGCCAGCCGCATTTCATGATCAGGGTGATCCCAGCGGAGCAGGGCTTCAACGGCTACCAAAGAGCCTGTGCTCAGGTCGACTTCTGGTTGGTACCAGACCACGAGTTCATCGCGCTCCAAGGCCGTGCGCAATTGGTCTTCAGCAGTCACCCGTTCAATCACCGAGGCTTGCAGGTCAGCGTTGTAGAGCGCCATCCGATCGCGGCCCTCGGCCTTGGCTGCAAACATCGCTGTGTCGGCCTCGTCCAGCAACTCACTTGGTTCGACCTGGCCAACCGATATCGCCACGCCGACACTGACGGTGGTCTGCACGCGTGTGCCTAACACCTCTAGGGAGTCGTGAAAGGCATCGATGACGCGCATGGCTGCGCGCACCGGTTCGGTGGCATTGCTCAACTCACGAATGACGACCAGAAAGTCATCGACGCCATGCCTGGCGACCACATCACTGCCACGAACGGTCACTTGAATACGCGCGGCCGCCGCGCGAAGCAACTCATCGCTGTAGGAGCTTCCTAGGGAGTCGTAGACCTCGTTGAATCGATCCAGACCGATCATCAGCACTGCCGTGGGGCGACCCGAGCGCTGACTGGCACTGAGCGCGCGCCCCAACTCCGCTAACAAGGCATCGCGGTTCGCGAGTCCTGTCAACTGGTCGTGCATCGCTAAGTCGGTCAACTCAACCTCCGGAAACTTCACCCCGATCCCCGGCCAAGGTTACATCTTTTCACTCAAATGGGGGACGCGCTTGCAGACCAGTTCGGGACGCAGCCTCGAGATGGACACAATACATAATCCGAGCACTTGACTTACATAAAAGGTAATGTACATTACTTGTGATGGAAACTAAGGCGTCAGCCCTACTGCCGATGCTGCGCTCGCGAGTGCAGGGCGACATCCTCGCGACCCTGTTCTTGGATCCCGAGAATGCCTACAGTCTCACCGACCTGGCCCGTCGAGCCCATGCCAGCGTGCGGGCTGTGCACGCTGAGGCAAACCGACTCAGCGCGGCCCATTGGATCACCGAGGAGCGCGCAGGCAACAGCCGGATGCTGCGCGCCAACACTCACTCGATCATTGCCAGCTCGCTCACCGATCTGCTGGCCGTCACCTACGGCCCACTTCCGCTCTTGACTCAGGCGCTGTCTGGAGTAGCTGGGATTGAGCACGCTTTCATCTACGGCTCGTGGGCAGCGCGCTACGAGGGGCACCCGGGCGCGATCCCCAGGGACATCGACGTTCTCGTGGTCGGTGATGCCGACCTTGATGATCTGGACGAAGCAGTGGGCGATGCAGCGAGTCGACTCAACCGCGAGGTCAACATCCGCCGAGTTCGCCCTGACCGCTGGGCAGTCCCCGGCGATGATCCGTTTCTGAAATCGGTCCAATCCCGCCCACTGGTGGAACTGCAGCTGAGCGCGGCATCCACGTGAGCGTGGTGTGGGAGCAGGGCCGCGAAACGATTACCAAGATGCTCGCCAACACACGACTCGAGCAGGTGCCTGCGAGCCGTGAACACGCGGATCTGCTGATCGCCCAAGCTCGCCAGCACCTACTGAGTGCAAGTGTGATTGCTGAGACAGATCCCGAGGGTGCGTACGCGATGGTGTACGACGCAGCACGCAAGTCGCTGGGAGCTGTCCTGGAAAACCAGGGACTACGCACCACCAGTCTTCCCGGCCACCACCAAGCGATATACGAAGCCGTCTACGCACAGTTGGAACCTCCCATGGGTAGGCAACTGCTTCCCTTCAACAGGATGAGGCGGACGCGCAGTTCAGCGGAGTATCCGAGGCCCGATGACCCTGCTCTGACGACTCTGGACGTACTCGAGGACTGTGCGAGGTCTCAGGAGATCGTTGACATCTGTGCACAGGTGTTGGATCACATGCCCGTCTTCGCGCTTAGCTGAACATGCGAAAACCCCCGGTTCCCCGGGGGTTTTCACATGTCTTGCGTTCTTGCTTTCCTAGCCCTTGGTCATGATTTCGCGCATCAGACGAGCAGTCGCGCTTGGCATTACTAACGCTATGCGTTACTATTGGATCGTGATCCTGTCCTTCGCTGACAGTGACACCGAGGCACTTGCCGGTGGAATGCGAGTGCGGCGGTTTGTAGCGATCGAGAAGGTAGCTCGGCGGAAACTGCTTCAATTGGAGATCGCTGGTCAATTGGATGATCTCCGTATTCCGCCAGGAAATCGCTTGGAGCAGTTGAAAGGCAAAAGGCGTGGACAAATGAGCATTCGGATCAATGACCAGTGGCGGGTGTGCTTCGCATGGACCAGCGCTGGGCCTGCTGCAGTTGAGATTGTTGACTATCACTAGCGCGAAGGAAGCATCGTGACAACAAAGGCCAAGAAGCCAATTCGATCCAGATCGAGCCTGGCATCGAGCGCGAAGTTGCCTGCCCTTGATCCCGTGACTCCAGGCGAATTGCTCTGGGAAGAGTTTCTCCTCCCCCTAGGTATGTCCCGTTACCGCTTGGCCAAAGAGATCAATGTTCCTGCCCAGCGCATCGGCGACATCATCAGCGGCAAGCGTGCGATCTCTGCCGACACCGATCTGCGTCTCTGCAAGTTCTTTGGGCTGTCCAACGGCTACTGGCTTCGTGCACAAGTAGCGCACGACATAGAAGCGGCTTCAGTTCAACTGGCTGAGCAGTTACGCCAGATCAAGCCGTGGGATGGAAGCGCCGCCTGAATGAGGCGGATCGGCGAGTAGTGACGGACATGTGAAAACCCCCGGTTCCCCGGGGGTTTTCACATGTCTCGCGCTCTTGCTTTCCTAGCCCTTGGTCATGATTTCGCGCATCAGGCGAGCAGTCGCGCTCGGTGTCTTGCCGACCTTGACGCCAACAGCCTCGAGTGCTTCCTGCTTGGCTGCAGCAGTGCCTGCCGAGCCCGACACAATGGCGCCAGCGTGGCCCATGGTCTTGCCCTCAGGTGCGGTGAAGCCAGCGACATAGCCGACAACTGGCTTGGTGATGTGCAGACCGATGTAAGCAGCGGCACGCTCTTCAGCGTCGCCACCGATTTCACCGATCATCACGATCGCGTCAGTGTCGGGATCGTCCTGGAAGGCCTGCAGCGCATCGATGTGCGTGGTGCCGATGATCGGATCGCCACCGATGCCAACGCAGGTGCTGAAGCCGATATCGCGCAGTTCGTACATCATCTGGTAGGTCAGGGTGCCTGACTTGGAGACCAGTCCGATGCGACCCGGTTTGGTGATGTCGGCCGGGATGATGCCCGCGTTGGCAACACCTGGAGTGATCACACCTGGGCAGTTTGGCCCGATGATGCGGGTCTTGCCCGAGTTCTGCGAGAGCTGGAAGAACTTCGCGGTGTCGTGCACCGGGATGCCTTCAGTGATCAGGATCAGCAAAGGGATCTCAGCATTGACGGCTTCTTCAACAGCGCCGATGGCGAACTTCGGCGGCACGAATGCCACGCTGACATTTGCACCCGTTGCGGCCATTGCATCACCAACGGTGTTGAAGATCGGGATGCCGTCAAGATCCTGACCGGCCTTGCCTGGGGTCACGCCGGCCACCACGTTGGAGCCGGAGGCAACCATGCGGCGGGTGTGCTTGGTGCCCTCTGAGCCAGTCATGCCCTGGACGAGGATCTTGCTTTCATTGTTCAGCCAAATAGCCATGTTCGTATGCCTCTACTTTCCGGCCTTGCGTGCTGCTGCCAATTCGGCAGCGCGACGCGCAGCATCGTCCATGGTCTCGACCATTTCGATTAGTGGGTGATTCGCTTTGGTGAGGATCGCGCGACCTTCGATCGCGTTGTTGCCATCGATGCGAGCAACGATCGGCTTGGTCAGCGTTGCGCCCTTGGACTCGAGCATCTCCAATGCCTGCAGGATGCCGTTGGCAACGGCGTCGCACGAGGTGATGCCGCCGAAGACGTTGACGAAGACTGACTCGACCTCAGGGTCGTTCAGGATGATGTCCAGGCCATTGGCCATGACCTCAGCGCTGGCGCCACCGCCGATGTCCAGGAAGTTGGCCGGAAGAATCCCACCGAACTCCTCGCCGGCGTAGGCAACAACGTCGAGCGTACTCATCACAAGACCAGCGCCGTTGCCGATGATGCCGACCTCGCCCTGCAGCTTCACGTAGTTGAGTTCGAACTCAGCTGCGCGCAACTCGATCGCGTCGGTTGCCTCGCGGTCCACCAGGTCAGCGTGACCGACGTGACGGAAGGCTGCGTTGTCGTCGATGGTGACCTTGCCGTCCAGGGCCAGCACCTTGCCACCTGGGGTGAGCACGAGTGGGTTGACCTCAACGAGCGTGGCATCTTCCTTGACGAAGACGTCCCAGAGCTTCAGCAGGATCGCAACGACCTGGTCGGCGATCTTGTCGTCGAACTTCGCGGCGGCGACGATCTCGCGAGCCTTGGCCTCGGTGCAGCCCTCGAGTGCATCCACGCGGATCATGGCGAGTGCATCGGGGTTGTTGACGGCGACCTCTTCGATCTCCACGCCGCCCTCAACGCTGGCCATGGCCAGGAAGGTGCGGTTGGTGCGATCAAGCAGGAAGGAGACGTAGTACTCCTCGGCGATATCGCTGGCCTCGGCAACAAGGACGCGATGGACGGTATGGCCCTTGATGTCCATGCCAAGGATGGCCTGAGCCTTCTCGAAGGCATCATCAGGATTCTCAGCCAGCTTCACGCCGCCTGCCTTGCCCCGGCCACCGGTCTTGACCTGGGCCTTGACTACGACCTGGGTGCCGATCTTGCGGGCGATTTCATGGGCAGCATCGGCAGTGCTGGCTACTTCACCCTGGGTCGTGGGAACGTCATGGGATTCGAACAGCTGCTTTGCTTGGTACTCGTACAGGTCCACGCAGGACTCCTTTTGCGATGCGACGCGATGGCAGTGCGGAATTCGGCGAATGTCAGCCGAGCGGGCTGAGCCTACCCACGTTTAAAGGGGCTTTGCGCCCGGATACCTGTGATCTTGGACCCACTCAGCGCGGTGGTCGCCCAAGGCCAGCCGGACTACTCGGACCATTGCGGACAAAGGACTGCGGAATGGTCGTCTACGTCAACGGCGTCCAGAGCCGGTCAACTGGGACGACGTGAATTCCGGGCTTGTACGTGTAGTGCCGCTCCCCAAGGTAGAGCGCTGCCCCGCCCAGAAACTTGTCACCGAGCTTTGCCTGGAGTTTTTCCATTGGCTTCAGTTCGCCTCCGGGTACCCGGGTCGCCGCCTTCACCTCAAACGCCAGAACTTTTCCATCGTCTCGCTCAAGAACAAGATCCACTTCATCGCCATCGCGAGTGTTCCAGTGACCAGATGTGTGCACGCCTTCGATCCATGACACCTGCTTGAGGATCTCTCCAACTACGAAAGTTTCCACCAGGTGACCCAATTCAGTCAGCGCTGTGGCCTCCATCGTCGCCAACTTGTCAGGTGAAAGGCGCAGTAGGCGCGCTGCGATGGCCGAATCAACCATGTGGACTTTCGGCAATCTGGAGGTCCGTGCGCTGAGAGTCTTGCCCCAGGCAGGCAATCGATAAATGAGAAACACTTGTTCCAAGAGCGCGGCATAGTCATTGGCCGTTGTTACTGCCATACCCACGTCTTTGGCTGCTTTTTCTACGTTGAGTATCTGACCTGTTTGCCCAGCGAGCCGTCCGATCAGGACTGACAATTGCTGTGGCCGTCGAATATTGGAGATGTCCCGCACATCTCTTGCCAGAGTGAGATCCACGTAGTTGTCTACCCAACGATTTCTGGCAGCAGTGGACGACGCGGCCAACGCCAGTGGAAATCCACCCGCGCTTATTCGGGCGATGTACGACTCACGAGATTCAGACGACTCTCGCGTCTCGGCGATCGTCGCGTCTGGATCATCGACGAATTTCTCCAGCCATTCCTCATGTACTCCCGCGATTTCTCCTTGCGAGAGGGGAAGCACCCGGAGTCGAGAAAGTCTGCCCGTCAAGGCCTGCGCGTCAGGCAGGAGCGACTCATACTGAGCCGAACCTGTCAGCAGGAAGCGTCCGGCTTCATGGCTACGGTTCAACTCTGCCTTTATGGCATCCAGCACGATTGGTGCCTTCTGATACTCATCGATACAGACCAGCCCGCCACCTGCAATGAGAAGCGCGGGATCTGCACGGGCCACGTCCAAAGTTGCAGGATCATCCAGGTCAATCAATCTGCCTGCTCGCTCACGTGCAATTTGGCGCAAGAGGGTGGATTTTCCTACTGATCTGGGCCCTTCCAGGAGCACTACTGGATCGTCGTGCAGGTAGTCCAGCGCCTTGGCCATTATTCGGCGTTCATAGTGCGCTGCCTGCCTTTTGGCCATGGGGGAGGGTAGCACGAACCGGACTTTTGGAGGGGTGCGAACCGGACTTTTGGAGGGGTACGAACCGGACTTTTGGAGGGGCGTGAACTGGATGCCCCACGCGCTTGACCTAAGGTCTGTTCATGGCTGATGCAGCAGTGCTTGCCGAGGGACTGGTCAAGGAATTCGGCTCAGTCAAAGCCCTCAACGGCATCGATCTGACTGTTGAGCGCGGGCAGGTGGTGGGCCTGCTTGGACCAAACGGAGCCGGCAAGACCACAGTCGTGCGAATCCTGTCGACCCTGCTGATCCCAACCTCTGGTCGTGCTCAGATCGCTGGCTATGACGTGGTCAAGCAGCCCGAGCAGGTGCGCAAAGCGATCGGCCTGACTGGCCAGGCAGCCGCCGTCAACGAGTACCTGACCGGCCGAGAGAACTTGCTGATGTTCGGTGCGTTGTATCACCTGCCAAAGAAGTACGTGAAAGAGCGCACAGACCAACTGCTGGAGTCATTTGAACTCACAGAGGCAGCCAACCGACCCGCGAAAACCTACTCCGGCGGCATGCGAAGACGCCTGGATCTGGCGTCCAGCCTGATCGCCCAGCCCTCCATCTTGTTCCTGGACGAGCCGACCACTGGCCTCGATCCGCGCTCACGACTTGGCATGTGGGATGTCATCAACGAGCTCGTCGCCAATGGCACGACCGTGCTGCTCACCACCCAATACCTGGAAGAAGCCGATCAGCTTGCCCAGCAGATCGTGGTCATCGACCACGGTCTGGTCATCGCCAAGGGCAGCGCGGAAGAGCTGAAGGACCAGATCGGCGGCGATCGCATTGAGATCTCCATCGTTGATCCGGCGCGCGTCAATGATGCGTTGGCCGCAATTCGCGCGGTTGCCAGCGGCGAAGCACAAGTCGACGAGCTCAAGATCTCAGCACCCGTCACAGGTGGATCAACAGTTCTGGTTGAAGCCGTGCGCGCCCTTGACGCGCAGGGTGTTGAAGTCAGCGATCTCTTGCTGCGCCGCCCGACTCTGGATGACGTGTTCTTGTCCCTCACCGGCCATGTTGCCGAAGAAGAGAAGCCAGCCGAGAAACCCAAACGCGGGAGGTCACGTTCATGACAGCAGTTGTGCCGACTTCTGCTTTGCCCACGCGCAAGCGCCCACTGCTCGGCTGGAACATCACCGACGGTGCGGCCGTCTCGCGCTATGACCTCGTGCAGACCTTGCGCGTGCCAGAGCTCATGTTCTTCTCCATCGTGCAGCCGATCATGTTCGTGCTGCTGTTCGCCTACGTCTTTGGCGGGGCGATCCCGATCCCGGGCGCCGGCGAGGCTTCTGAGAACTCCGCGGAGATCTATCGCAACTACCTGATGCCTGGCATCTTCGGCCAGACCGTGGCTTTCGCTGCCGCAGCAAGCACTGTGGGCATGGCCGAGGCGATGTCGACCGGCTTGATCGATCGCTTCCGCTCACTGCCGATGGCCAACGGAGCGGTATTGATCGGACGCACCTTTGCCGATGCAGCGCGCCAGATTCTGGTACTCGCCGTGCTGAGCCTTACCGGCCTGTTGGTCGGCTGGCGCATCAACGGTGGATTCTGGAATGCCGTCTGGGCCTACTGCTTGCTGCTGCTGTTCGCCTACACCGTCTCGTGGATCGGTGCGAGCATCGGCTTGGTGATGCCAAACGTCGAGACGGCAAGCACTGCCGGACTGGTGTGGCTGTTCCCCGTCACCTTCATCTCCAACGCCTTTGTGCCACTCACCTCCCTGCCCACCTTCCTGCAGACAGTTGCGGCGTGGAACCCGGTGTCCACAGTGGTGCTGTCCGCCCGCGAACTGTTCGGAAATCCCACTGGAATCCAGCCGGATTACTGGCCGCTGCAACATCCAGAGCTCTACACGATCATCTCCTGCGTGGTGCTCATCGCGATCTTCGCGACCATCTCGATTCGCAAGTACTCCAAGACGACTTCTCGCTAAGTCGGGGGTCGGCGTCTACGCTGCCCTTGTGGATCGTTCAGAAACCCGGTCGCCACGCGACGCTTCGGCGATGCTGTTCTCTCCGAGCGACCTTGATGGAGTGGTGCTCACTCCAGTGGAACGCCGCACCTTCCGCCAGCAGACAGCCAAGCATGAAGCGCCCTGGATTGCTGCATCGGTCGCGATTCTCGCATTGGGGCTAGCCACGCTGAACTCCGTTCTGGGTACTGGCGCAGGGGAAGGTACGAGCTTCCAAGAAAACGTCCCGATCTTTGTCGCGGCGCTGCTGATGGCGATCGCCGCACCCTTGCTCGGACAGTCGTGGATGCCAGCCGCATGGGTGCCGTGGATCAGCGCCGGCTTAGCAACGGTGTTGGTTGGGGCGCTGCTGATGCAGCAGTACGCACACTTCTCGGACACCGGACTGCTGTATTCGCTTTTCGCAATCGCGGCATACGGGCCGATTGCCATGGATTTCCGGGCGGCCACAGCCGCTGCGGTACCAATGCTGATTGGCTGCGTCTGGGTGTCGTTGAGTCTTGATTCAACTGCAAGTATCGACTGGATTGTTGCCACGATTGCCGCGCTGCTCATCAGCGCGGTGCTGCTCGCACTCCGAATCCGCGGGGTCGACGCGCTGGCCAAGGCCCTGGCCATGCACGCTGCACTTGCCACTGAGGATCCACTCACGGGAATGCTCAATCGACGCGGACTGGATGCCCGAATCAGCCAGGCGTTTGGCTTAGCAGTTCGGGGCCAGGTGATGATCACGGCCATGTTCGTGGATATCGATGGCCTGAAGCAGGTGAACGATCGATACGGTCACCACCTTGGCGATGAAGTCATCAAGGCCACTGCCGCGGCGATCCAAAGTTCGGTACGTACGGGTGACTTCACCTGCCGTTGGGGCGGCGATGAGTTCCTCATCCTGGGCATCGGCAGCCGCTGGAATGTAGACGTCCTCACACAGCGGATCCGTGAGCATCTGGCCGAAATCACGATCCCCGCCAGCACGTGGCCAGGAACTGTGACTTTCGGCTGGGCAACGATTGATCCCGCAGTCGACAGTTTCGATGAGTTGGTGCGGCAAGCCGATGCTGACATGTACCTGCGCCGGGCCAGCCGCAAGGTCTAGCTGCTGACTTCTGCGCCTGGTTGCTCGGCGAGTGCTCGGCGATTCGATCGTCGCTGCGCGACAACCGAACCCAACAGACCCAGCACTCCAAGAGTGACGAAGGCAAGTGGGATCGCGAATCGCAGATCAAGATCGACATCGGTGTAGCGATAGATCAGCACTGAAATCGCCGTGCCAATGGTGATGAGCCCGAAGATGAGCGAGACGAAATCCGTCGGATGCTTACGCACGGGAGACCTCCATGGTTCCGATCGACATGGTTGCGACGACGTGGACAGTTGGCGCCGGTTGCACAGTCATAGCCGGGAATGTGGTGACCAGCTGGTTGTCCCTGCCCTGGATCACGGGAAAGCCGACAGCCTTGAGTTCACCCAGCCCGACGCTGGCATCCAGTTCAACGTTCATGTCGGCAGGCAGGATCACGCGAAGATCTCCGACGCCCAAATATGCATTGATGGGTACGACCGCTGTCGCATCAGCAGGTGCTCGCAGTTGCGTGAGATCCAAAGTCGCCTCACCCAAAGTCAGGCGATAGGGCACCGACACTTGCGCGATGGTGACCGGGCGCCAGGTTCGCTCACCCACACCATCACCAAGGGTCAGGTTGGTCGGCACCACCGAAGCGAGCAGCGTGACGACAGCAAGCGGAATCGCTATGGCAAGCAGCCACAAGGCTCGTCCGAAGAAGGTGCCAATAAGCAGACCCAGACCAAGCACCCCAAGCCCAACCGCCATGATCGCCACCGGCTGGATCGTGACCACGTCGGCAATCGAGAGCGCTGACAGCACTCCGACCACGATGATCGCCAGACTCAACGTCGCCGTACCTAGATACGAGCGTGGTCGCGGTGGTCGCGGCGCAGTCGGGGCGGGCAAAGGCGCCACGTATGTGGGGTAGTCGCCAGCGCCGCCATGCGCAAATCCGGTGGTGCTGGATTGCGTTTGGTCTTGGTGAGTCGGCTGGCGATTCATCAGCCAGATCACGATGCCACCGGACGCCAGTAGCAGCAGCCAGCCACCTGAGCTCCACCAGCCGCCCCAAGGGCCGGCAATGACCAGGCTCCCCAGCACGATGACCCCGATGATCACCGCGGGGATGATCAACAGCGGCGGAATCTTGGCGCGCTCATCGTCCGTGCGTTGACGATCAATGAACTGCTCGACCGGGCTCTGCGGCTCGCCTTCAAGCGGAATGAACAGCCAGCCGATGCCGTACAGCAGGATGCCGCTGCCGCCGAAGATGGCAAGCACCACCAGCACGACGCGCACGACCACTGGGTCAATGCCGAGCCATCGACCAAAGCCGGAGGCGACGCCACCGAGCACCTTGTCCTGTCGGCTGCGGCGCAAGGGGGCGCGCAGAGGTGCCTCGACGGGCGGCGGCGCAGTTGTGGTGGGACGACCTGACGGCTCGCCTTGGTTCTGATTCGTCTGTTCTGTCATGCACCCAGATTGCTGGCTTCGATCCCCTGTGCGCATCGGGGAGACACCCTGACTCGTCCCTGATCTTTCCCAGCCGCCAAGGGTGGCAGCGATTCGCTAAGTGGAGATGACCCACCAAATAATAACGAATTGGTAACAATCGGACATATCGGTACTTTCCGTACCCAAACACCCTCCATAGTGGGCTCCTCCGTCGCCGCAGAGTGCGGTTGATGCCACCACTGGAGGAATCAGTGCTTTCAAATCGAAATGCGCGTCGCTCGACAGTCATTGCTGTCGGGGCAAGCGCATCGTTGCTCGTCGCGCTTGCTGCTAACAGCGCCACAGCTGCCCCAACACCCGCGCCAAGCAAGGCGCCAACCAACGCCTCGTGCCCAGCCACCCCAGGTGTGACGCCAACCGGCATCACCATTGGATGGATCGGCTCCAAGACCGGACCAGCCGCCACCACCTTCATCGGTGCATCCGAGGGTGCGCAGTTGCGCATCGACCAGGAGAACGCCAAGGGCGGCGTCAACGGACGCAAGCTCACGCTGAAGATCTACGACGATCAGACCAACCCCAGCAGCCAGGTCTCTCAGGCGCAAAAGGCAATCGGCGAGAACGTCTTCGGCCTGACCTCCACCACCAGCACCGTGTCGATGTACCCCACGCTGAAGGCAGCGGGCATCCCGATCACTGGTTTCTCCAACCCAGCATTCGGCACCGACATCAACGCCTTCGGTGACGCTGGCGCGACCACCGGATTCAACCCGGCACTCGCTCCCACCTTGGTGTTGGAGAAGATGAAGCAGATGGGTGCGACCAAGATCGCCATCATCAACCACGCCAGCGCAAGCGCGGCTGCCGGCCAGAACGCTCTTGCCAACCTGGTCCCTGACATTGGTGGCATGACGATGGTGCTGCGCATCGCTGACTCACCGATGGGCGCACACGATGCGACCTCAGAGGCCTTGCGCATCAAGAACTCCGGTGCTGACGCAGTCAACTACTCCGGCTTCATCGATGGCGGCATCTCACTGGCCCAGGCCCTCAAGCAGCAGGGCGTCACGCTCAAGTCATTCGCTGTTGCCGGTCTCTCTGATCCGGCCTTCCTGAAGAACGCCAACGGCGCACTCGATGGCGCACTTGGTCAGACCTACGGAACCGCGCCAGTCGGTGTGAACGTCCGCTCGGTCAAGACCTTCGCGTCCGCGATGAAGGCTGCTGGCCTGAACCCCTACTCGCCAGCAGCCCCACTGGGCTACGTCGGTGCTGACCTGTTCATCAAGGGTCTGAAGGTCGCTGGCAAGTGCCCGACGCGTGAGTCGTTCATCAGCAACCTGCGCAAGGTCAACAGCTACGACGGTGCCGGCATGCTTCCTGGCAAGGTCTCGTTCGTCCCCAAGGGCATCACGCCCAACGGCAACCCGATCCTGTGCAACTGGTTCACCGTCGCCAAGGGCGCCGAGCTGATCCCAGACGCCAAGCCAACCTGTGGTGGCAAGTACATCGACACTGCAACAGGCAAGGTTGTGCTCAGCTAGTCGTGCTACCAGAATGTCGGCGGCGGGTGTCTTCGGACAGCCGCCGCTGTTCTCTTTCGTCTGACGCCTGATATATCGGTTTTCGTACGATATTTAGTAACGAAATAGCAACAATAGGACACTTCGCCCTTTTCTTATCGGAAGCCATTCCATAGTGCACGTCTCCGTCGCCGCACAGTGCGGTGATGCCACTACTGGAGGATTCAGTGCTTTCAAATCGAAATGCGCGCCGATCGACAGTCTTCGCTGTCGGTGCAAGCGCATCGTTGCTCTTGGGCTTCACTGCCAACAGCGCAACAGCTGCCCCAACACCCGCGCCAAGCGCCGCCAAGGCGAACTCTGCCTGTGCACCAGCCACTGGCGTCACCCCAACCGGCATCAGCGTCGGCTGGGTCGGCTCCAAGACCGGACCGGCTGCCACCACCTTCATCGGTGCATCCGAAGGTGCCCAGCTGCGCTTTGACCAGGAGAACGCCAAGGGCGGCGTCAACGGACGCAAGATCTCCTTCAAGGTCTACGACGATGCCACCAACCCCAGTTCCCAGGTCTCGGTTGCTCAGAAGGCCATTGGCGAGAACGTCTTCGGCCTGACCAGCGCGACCAGCACGGTGTCGATGTACCCCACGCTGAAGAGCGCCAACGTCCCGATTGTTGGTTTCACCAACGCGGCATTTGGCACCGACCTCAATGCCTTCGGCATCACTGGTGTGACGACCGGCTCAAATCCGACACTTGCGTCCACTGGCGTACTTGAAAAGATGAAGCAGATGGGTGCAACCAAGCTCGCGATCATCAACCATGCAAGTGCTGGCGCAACCGCGTCACAGAACGCACTCGCCAGCGTTGTGCCATACGTGCCTGGCATGAGCACAGTGCTGCGCATCGCAGACTCGCCAATGGGTGCGCATGACGCAACCTCAGAGGCACTGCGCATCAAGAACTCCGGCGCTGACGCAGTCAACTACTCCGGCTTCATCGATGGCGGCATCTCGCTGGCCCAGGCTCTCAAGCAGCAGGGCGTCACGTTGAAGTCCTTCGCAGTTGCCGGCCTGACTGACCCAGCAGTGCTCAAGACCTCCGGCGGCGCCCTTGAAGGCGCACTTGGTCAGACCTACGGCCCAGTGCCGATCGGCGTGAACGTGCGCGCGGTCAAGACCTTCGCCAACGCAATGAAGGCCGCTGGCCTGAACCCCTACGCACCGGCCGGTCCGGTGGGCTACCTCAGCGCAGATTTGTTCATCAAGGGCCTGAAGGTCGCCGGCAAGTGCCCGACTCGTGAGTCGTTCATCGCCAACCTGCGCAAGGTCAACAACTACGACGGAGCCGGGCTGATCCCAGCCAAGGTCTCCTTCGTTCCAGGCGGCCTGTTCCCCAATGGCAACCCGATCACCTGCGGCTGGTACACCATCGCAAAGGGCAATGACCTGGTGCCGGATGCCAAGGCAACCTGTGGTGGCAAGTACATCGACACCACAACCGGCAAGGTTGTGTTCGGCAGCTAGTCGCAACTCCACATGACATGTGGCGGGTGCCCTCGGGTGCCCGCCACTTGCATGTGCAGGAGTTGCTGATGCGCTTGCACTGCACGGCTATTTGTCCTGTTTGAGACGAAACTACATAACAAAAGAGCAACGATCACAGACAGCTTATATCTGGATCTCCGACGGCATTCCATAGTGATGCGTCCATCACCGCAGAGTGCGGTTGACGCCACCACTGGAGGATCTAGTGCTTTCAACTCGAAATGTGCGCGGAAAGGCAGCGATTGTTGTCGGTGCCAGCGCATCCTTGCTACTGGGCTTCACCGCCACCAGCTCGATCGCAGCACCCACACCGACCCCGACCAAGGCCACGAGCAATGCCTCATGTCCGGCTACTCCCGGTGTCACGCCAACTGGCATCTCCGTTGGTTGGATCGGCTCCAAGACTGGCGCAGCTGCCACCACCTTCATTGGTGCATCCGAAGGCGCTCAACTGCGCTTTGACCAAGAGAACGCCAAGGGCGGCGTCAACGGGCGCAAGATCAAGCTGAACATCTACGACGATGCCACCAACCCCAGCACCCAGGTCTCCGTTGCCCAGAAGGCAATTGGCGAGAACGTCTTCGGTCTGACCACTGCCACCAGCACAGTGTCGATGTACCCGACGCTGAAGGAAGCCAACATGCCGATCGCTGGATTCAACAACCCAGCCTTCGGTACTGACCTCAATGCCTTCGGCATCACTGGCGTCACCACGGGCTCCAATCCGGCCATCGCATCCACCGGCATCGTGGAGAAGATGAAGCAGATGGGCGGCACGAAATTGGCGATCATCAACCATGCAAGCGCTGGCGCGACTGCGGGCCAGAACGCTCTTGCCAACGTGGTTCCCTACGTTCCGGGCATCACCACAGTCCTGAGAATCGCTGACTCGCCGTTTGGCGCTCACGATGCCACCTCAGAGGCACTGCGCATCAAGGCCTCCGGCGCTGACGCAGTCAACTACTCCGGCTTCATCGATGGCGGGATCTCGATTGCCCAGGCTCTCAAGCAGCAGGGCGTCACGTTGAAGTCCTTCGTTGTGGCCGGTTTGACCGACCCAGCAGTGCTCAAGACCTCCGGCGGCGCACTTGAAGGTGCACTCGGTGCGACCTACGGCCCAGTGCCGATCGGCGTGAATGTGCGTGCCGTCAAGACCTTCGCCAACGCAATGAAGGCCGCTGGCCAGAACCCCTACGCACCAGCTGGTCCGGTGGGCTACCTCAGCGCAGACTTGTTCATCAAGGGCCTGAAGGTCGCCGGCAAGTGCCCGACTCGTGAGTCCTTCATCGCCAACCTGCGCAAGGTCAACAACTACGACGGAGCCGGCTTGCTTCCGGCCAAGGTCTCCTTCGTTCCAGGGGGCGTCATGCCCAATGGCAACCCGATCACCTGCGGTTGGTACACCATCGCCAAGGGCACTGAAATGGTTCCTGATGCCAAGGCAACCTGTGGTGGCAAGTACATCGACACCACAACCGGCAAGGTCATCTTCGGCGGCTAGTCATAACTGAACACGACAGTGGCGGGTGCCCTCGGGTGCCCGCCACTGCTCTGTCTGGACCAATGGATCTCCGACCCTGAGATGGGCTCAGGGTCGCTCCCTGATGCGCGCCTTGATGCAATCGCGGGATGATCGGCACATGAGCACGCGGCAGCTGTCCACCCGCGCGATGCGCGCCAGTTCTGGCCGTGTTGTAGCCGGCGTTGCTCGAGGCCTGGCTGACCATCTTGGCTTGAGCGTGCAGTGGATGCGCATTGGATTCATCGTGCTCACCTTGTTCGGCGGCGTCGGACTGGCCCTGTATGCCGCATTGTGGGCAGTGCTGCCACTTGCGCCTACTGATGAAGAGCCGAACGCCAATCGCGGCACCGACCTCACGCGCCTTCTTGCACTGGGGGCCGTACTCATTGGCATCGTGCTCTTTCTCGCAGCCGCCGGAGTTGGCTTCGCGATGGGTGCCCTGCTGCCGATAGCCATCGCCATCATCGGCGCGGCCATCATCTGGCAGCAATCAGACGATGATCAACGCGCTGAATGGTCAGCGACGGCAGTCCGTGCAGCACGCACCACCGCCGGACCTTCCTCACGCGCGCGGATGCTTCGTCTCAGCGTGGGAACCGTGCTCGTGGTCCTGGGTCTTGTTGGCGTACTGATCAGTCGTACGAGTCTTAGTCAAGCCGGCCAGGCACTGGGCACAGCGGTGTTGCTCATTGCCGGCATTTCAATCGTCCTGTTTCCATGGATCCATCGGCTTTGGAGGAACCAGGACCAGCAGCGTCGAGCGCTGATTCGCTCAGAGGAGCGGGCGGACATTGCGGCTCATGTGCACGACTCGGTGCTGCAGACCCTCACCCTCATTCAGCGCAGCGCAGCGGATCCGCGCGAGGTCAATCGACTGGCCCGAGCCGAGGAGCGCGCATTGCGCGCATGGCTCTACGCACCAACGGGTGACCCCACAAGAACCTTCAAAGCGAGACTGCAACGCGATGCCTCAGAAGTAGAAGAGACCTACTCCGCAACACTCGAAGTCGTCGTCGTGGGCGACGCTCCCATCGACCCTGCACTGACAGCCCTGCTCGCCGCTGCGCGCGAGGCGATGATCAACGCAGCTCAGCACGGCGGGGGTTCAGCTTCGGTATTCGCCGAATTCTCCGACGACCATGTCGAGTTGTACGTTCGCGATCGAGGCCCAGGCTTCGATGTGTCGGCAGTCTCTGCTGACCGCCACGGGCTTCGTGAATCGATTCTGGGACGTGTTGAACGCGCGGGCGGCAGCGCGAAGGTGACCAGCGAACTAGGAGCCGGTACTGAGATCCTGCTGCGTATGCCACTGAGCCGAACTGACGTCTCATGACGGGCAATGCCTTGCGCATCGTGCTTGTCGATGATCACGCCATGGTCCGCGCGGGGGTGCGCACCGAGATCGGCGCAAACTTCGACATCGTCGGCGAAGCTGCCGATGCACCTGATGCCATTGCTGTCATCCTGCGAACCAAGCCCGATGTTGTATTGCTCGACGTGCACCTGCCGGGAGGTGGTGGTCGTGCGGTGCTGGATGCCTGCGCCGATCAAGTGCCAGCCACCCGTTTTCTCGCGCTTTCGGTAAGCGAGGCCGCCGACGATGTTGTGGATGTTGTGCGCGGGGGCGCTCGTGGCTATGTCACCAAAGCGATCAGTGGTGCCGAGCTGATATCCGCCGTGCAGCGCATTGCCGAGGGCGACGCCGTGTTCTCGCCCCGCCTCGCTGGCTTTGTCCTCGATGCTTTTGCCGGCGGGCAGGCAGAAAGCGATGAAGAACTTGACCGACTCACACCGCGTGAAGCCGAGGTGATGCGCTTGATAGCCCGCGGCTACACCTATCGCGAAGTAGCGCGTGAACTGGTGCTGTCGATCAAGACTGTGGAAACACATGTGTCGGCCGTGCTGCGCAAGTTGCAGTTGTCTGATCGACACGAACTCACACGTTGGGCTTCAGCTCGTCACTTGATCTAACTCCACTGCAGGTCCCGCCCTTCCCAATGTGCGGCGTAGCTCTCGGTACGCCGGAGATGCTGCACCACATGCGGCACGAGCACTGCAGTGTTCATTCCAGTCTTCGCTCGCACAGTCGGATAGCGAGTCCCCGACAGTTGGCGAGCCCGACATTGGTCAGCAAAGGCCGGGTTCTGTCCAAGCTCGGCTTGAGTGCGTGCGCTGGTCACTCGCACGAGATCAATCAGACGAACGGTGTCGTGCAGTTCCAGGTGCCAGATGAAACAGAGCTGGCCCGGCGGACTGCGTGAAGGTGACGCGGGCGGCCGGATCACCAAGACCGAGGCGATTCGACGGCGCTGCCCACGCAACTCGAGAGCGAGGCGTGGATCGTCGTGCTCACTGCTAGCCTCGCCCAACAATTGCGGCCACAGCGTGGCAATCACATCGGGGGTTCCATGAACATCCGCTCTGGACTTGTCCTCAGCTCCATCGCCTTGCTGCTTGTAGCGGCGTGCAGCAGTTCAACCGCCGCTTTCATGCCGAACGTCCAGGGTCAGCGACTTGATCTGGCCTACAGCGATCTGGCAGCAGCGGGCGTGGACAAGGAAGCGATCGAGATCGTCGGTGGTGGGACCTTTGGTGTCATAGATGAGTCGAACTGGACGGTGTGCCAACAGGCTCCATCAGCCGGCGAGGCACTGGCGAGCGTGCGTCTCGTCGTGGACCGTTCATGCGCAGTCACGGCACCTGCCGAGCCATCCCCACTGCCAAGTGATCCTGCGTTGCTTTCGCCAACACCGAGTACCCAAGAACCCAGTCTTGCTGAACCTGCACCTGAGACGGAGTTGAGCGACACGTTCGCCATGCCCAATGTGGTCGGGATGGTGCTTCAGGATGCTCAAGATCTCCTGCAGTCCAAGGGCAGTTACCTCATGGATCAAGTCGACGCCACCGGCTTAGGGCGCATGCAACTGCTGGATTCCAACTGGAAGGTGTGCTCCCAGCAGCCGGTGCCTGGCACCCCCGTCTCCATAGCCGATTTCGTGACGCTCAGCGCAGTGAAGCTCTCTGAATCCTGTTGAGCGCTGCGCGTCTCTAGAGCTTCTCCACCGGTGCGTAGCGCAGCAACAGCCTCTTGACTCCTGCTGAGCCGAAGTCGATGGTGGCATCGGCCTTGTCGCCAGAACCGGCGGTGCTGACCACCGTGCCCAGCCCGAACTTGCTGTGGGTGACGCGATCACCAGCGGACAAGTTGATGGCCGGCCCCGGATTGACCACTCGATCACCCAGCCGAAGGGCACTGCTGTTGCGCGAGACCGATGGCACGAATGCCTGGCGCGCTGGCTCCTCGCGACGCCAATCAAGTGCCCCCTCGGGGATTTCGTCAAAGAATCGCGAAGGCGGGTTGTATGCCGGTGCTCCCCAGGCCGAGCGCATCATCGATCGGCTGAGGTACAGCCGCTCGCGCGCGCGGGTGATGCCGACGTAGGCAAGGCGTCGTTCCTCTTCCAGCTCCTTGGGATCACTGAGCGATCGCATATGCGGGAAGACCCCATCTTCAAGGCCAGTCAGAAACACGACCGGGAACTCAAGACCCTTGGCGGTGTGCAGTGTCATCAATGTGACGACCCCGCCTTCGTTGTCGGGGATCTGATCGGCATCGGCCACCAGCGCGATCCGCTCAAGCAGATCAATGAGCGTGCCCTCAGGGCTGTCGTCACTGAACTCCTGGGCCACCGACTCAAGCTCGGCGAGGTTTTCCAGGCGGCCTTCATCCTGCGGATCACTTGATGCCGAAAGCTCAGCAACGTAACCGGACTGCTCGAGCACTGCTTGCAGCACCGTTGCCGGGTCAGCGCCGGACTCGATGAGCGTGCGCAAGTCGTTCATCATGGTGACGAAGGGCGCGATCATGGTCAGCGAACGAGTGGCCATGCCCGGTGCCTCTTGAGCGCGCTCAAGGGCCGCCCAGAAGGAGATGCGCTCACGCTGGGCAAAGGCCTCGACCATGGCTTCAGCGCGATCGCCGATACCGCGCTTGGGGACATTCAAGATGCGGCGCAGCGAGACATCGTCTTCGGGATTGGCAAGAGCTCGCAAGTACGCAATGGCATCGCGGACTTCACGACGCTCGTAGAAGCGCACACCACCAACAACCTTGTACGGCATGCCAACGCGAATGAAGACATCTTCAATTGAACGCGACTGCGCGTTGGTGCGGTAGAACACCGCAACATCACTTGGCTTGATGCCCGCGTTGTCGCTGAGGGTGTCGATCTCAGTGGAGATGAATCTGGCTTCGTCGTGCTCGTCGTCAGCGACATAGGCAACGATCTGCTCGCCTTGGCCAGAGTCAGTCCACAGATTCTTTGCTCGCCGTCGCTCATTGCGCGCGATGACCGCATTGGCGGCAGTGAGAATCGTTTGCGTGGAGCGGTAGTTCTGCTCAAGCAGGATCGTGCGCGCATTCGGGTAGTCGCGCTCAAACTCCTCGATATTGCGGATGGTCGCACCACGGAAGGCATAGATCGACTGATCGGCGTCACCGACGACACACAGCTCCCCGGCCTTCAACTGCTCGGTGTCGTGACCAACGAGTTCTTTGACAAGTTGATACTGCGCGTGGTTGGTGTCCTGATATTCGTCAACCATGATGTGGCGGAATCGGCGGCGATAGTGCTCAGCAACATCTGGGAACAACTGCAGTACTGCCACAGTGCTGCCAATGAGATCGTCGAAATCGAAGGCATTTGCCCGTCGCAGTCGCTCTTGATAACCGCGATAGGCCCCCGCCAAGGCCTCTTCAGTCGGATTTGCCGCGCGCGAGGCGAAGGTCTCCTCGTCGATCAACTCATTCTTCAGGTTGGAGACCTGGGCGAGAAAACTGCGCGGGGTGAAGCGCTTGGGATCAAGGTCGAGGTCGCGAATCACCATGCTCATCAGGCGCAGAGAATCGGCCTGATCGTAAATGGTGAAGCTGCTGGCGATGCCCAAGCGCTTGGACTCGCTGCGCAGAATCCGAACGCACGCACTGTGGAAGGTGGAGACCCACATCGCGCGAGCACTGGCGCCTACAAGTTCAGCCACTCGCTCTTTCATCTCACCAGCAGCTTTGTTGGTGAAGGTGATGGCCAGGATCTCGCCCGGGCGCGCATCGCCGCTGGCAAGCAGATGGGCGATGCGTCGGGTGAGCACTCGGGTCTTGCCTGAGCCGGCGCCGGCCACGATCAGCAATGGTGAGCCACGATGCTCAACCGCTGCCCTCTGGGCCTCGTTGAGGTCCGCGAGCAGGAGTTCAGCTGGGGTCACCGAAGCATCGTAGAGGTCTGCTCAGAGCGGCCTATTTGACGAAGCCGACCAGGCTCGTGACGAACTTGGAAGCCACCGTTGAGCTCACCTGTACGCGGCCATCTGGACCTACCGGAGCCAAGATGATCGCTGCATATTTCTTGTTCGCCATCACCGGCGCTGAGCGGGTGCCTGGTGGCGCACCATTGGATGCATAGATGGCCAGGGTGCCGTCCTGTGTTGCCTTCTTGGTCTGCACGCGCAGCAGGACTGCCTTGAGCTTCTTCATGCCGGGCAGGCCAAACTGCTTGGACATCTTGTAACTCAGCGGAGCTGCGGGATCGATTTTGCCCGAGAAGATGACCTTGGGTGACAAGGCAATGACCGTCGGCGGACTCTCACTGGTGCCGTATCCGAGGACTTCAACGCGCAACTGCACCACCGAACTCGGTGATGAGCTCATGACGACCGAACTGCCGCTGACCGGGACGATCATCACTGACTTCTTCATGGCCGACTTCGGGAACTTCAACTGGGCCGAATCAGCGCCGGCGCTTCGTCCTATGCGAACAAAGCCCTTCTTGGAGGCATCCTTGGCCGTCACGAAGACCACGGCGCTCCGCGCTTCGGCCGGCAGCCCAGCCAAGCTCACCGTGCGCGACTCACCTGCCTGGATCGGCCCATCGGTGACCGTCTCGTACCCCACAACCGAGCCAACTGGGTGGAAGTCACTGGGTTCTGGTTCAAGCGGTGGCGGGCTGGCTGGGGTCACGGTCTGCGCAGGTGGCTTCTCTGGAGTGGCAGTCGGGGCAGGAACACTGCCGACTGGTCCGGTTGGCAGCTGGGTTGCCGAACCAGTGGCATCGGCCCGGTAGTAGCCCAGTACTTCAACGACGAGGTCGGTTGCACCCTGCGAGGTGGCAAGGGCGATGGTGCCGTCAGTTGAGACCGGGACGGTGGCCTCACCGCTTGCATCGGCATTCATCCCCACTTCAACCACCGGCTGGCTGGTGGACTGGCCTGGGGACCACACGCGGATTGTGGACTTCACATTGGAGCCTTGTGCCGTCACCCGAACGCGAACCGATCCGACGTTGGTAGCCGGGATTCCACCAACTCCGGTGATCTTGGGGAAGATGCGATGCGAGTCGCCCGTCCATCGATCCTGCTCAAGTCGGCAGCGAATCGGCACGCCAATCGTTGCTCGCGTATCCAGCACGCGCACTGCGCCTACCGGGATCAGCTCGCCGCGGGCATCCGGGTACTTGGTGCTCGCACCTGAGGTCACGCGTGGGCAGTAGGGAGCAACGATCGGATTGCCTGTCCACATTGACGTGATGCCTGCAGCGCCATCCCAGGTCAACGAGATGTGGATGTGATTGCGGTGGCAGGTGTTGTCTGAGCCCGGGGCCGGTCTGGCGAAGCAACCCTTGAGTTCTGACCAACCGCGGGCCGGGTCATAGCCACGCCAGATGCGGTCATTCCAACCGATGTACATCACGCCCATGCGCATCGCATTGGCATATGGCACTCCGTTGGCATCGGTGGCCAGGAGCCAGTTCAGGAAGGTCTCAGCGTTGGCTCGGTCCTGAGCATTTCGAACGCTGACCATCCAGTCGATTGCTCGACCTTCCTTGTGCTCACTTTGCGCGCCGACATCGCAGCCGCGGGGAACGTAGGCCTGTTGCGCGGCCCCGTAGGTTGCGCGGATGAGGTCCACGACCCGCTGCGCACCAGGCTTGATGCTCGGATCACACACCATCTGACCTTCATAGGTCGGAGCAATGTCCACCTGCGGTGGGACAGCTACCGGCAGCGCTGGCACGGCCGCCGGGGGCAGGCCGGTGCCGGGCACGGGAGCCCCAGCCACCACGCCTGTCCAGTTTGAGGGGGTCCAGCCCGAATCGGCTGCCTGCGCAGCAGGGAGGATGGAAGCGAGTAACGTGCCTGCCAGCAGCCCGGTCAGTGCGACATGTCTGCCCAGACGACGGCGTCGTTTGGGCAGGGCAAATCGCCCGTGGCGGGGAAGCACGCGCTCATGTTGTCACGGATGAGGCCAAAGTGACGACTGTGGCAGGTGCTCACGGAGTGAATTTATCCTGTGATCGGGATCACAGGGAGACTGGAGATCCATGACTCAAGCCTTCAAGCGGGCTCTTGTGGTGACAGCTCACCCAGATGACGTCGATTTTGGTGCCGCGGGCACAGTCGCGAGTCTGGTTGCCGCCGGCACCGAGGTCACCTACTGCATCGTCACCTCCGGCGATGCTGGCGGCTTTGATCCGGCTGTTCCTCGCTCGGAGATTCCCCGAATCCGCCAGGAGGAGCAACGAACTGCCGGCGCGGTTGTCGGAGTAACCGATGTGCGCTTTCTTGGCTATATCGACGGCGAACTCACGGTCACCCACGATCTGCGAAGAGATCTGAGCCGGGTCATTCGCCAGGTACGCCCAAACATGATGATCATCCAGTCCCCCGAGCGCAACTGGGCCCGCATCCCCGCATCGCATCCAGATCACCTGGCAACAGGTGAAGCCTCGATGTATGCCATCTACCCAGACGCCCGCAATCAGTTCGCGCATGTCTCCTTGTACAACGACGAAGGCCTGGAGGCGTGGACGGTGCCCGAGGTCTGGGTGATGGCCTCGCCAGATCCTGACTTCTTTGTTGACGTCACTGACTTCTTCGATCACAAGATCGATGCGCTCAAAGCGCATGCGAGTCAAACAGCTCACCACGAGGACCTCTCGGGCTTCATTCGTGGATGGCTCACTGCTGCAGCGGCAGCTGGCGGTTTGCCGGAAGGAAGGCTTGCCGAGGCTTTCAAGAAAGTGCTGATTCCCTGAGAAGGCTTTTGCGCACAGACATTCCGCCAACGGCACACAGATGCCAGACTGCGCGAATGAATACCGACGCAGCAGACATTCAGCATCTGATCGCGCGTTACCCCGTCATGGGTGATCTCGGTAAGGGAACCGACGTCGTTCGGCTCTACACCGCCGAAGGCAGTCTGGAACTGCCCGACGGTCGCGAAGCCAAGGGTCACGATGCGCTCCGAACTCTCCTGCGAGAATTTCATGCTGGCGTTGCAGGAGAGCCACGTTCGGCATCACTGCGTCATCACGTGACCAGCCACTCCTCGCAGAGCGCTGGCATCGACAAGGCGAACGCGACCACCTACTTCCTGGCGATCACCAGCCAGGGCATCGACCATTGGGGTCAGTGGGAGGACTGGCTCAGGCGCACGCCCGATGGCGGATGGCGCCTGCACAGTCGCAAGGTGGTAGTCGAAGGAGCAGTCGAGGGCTCGTGGAGTGCCTTCGCCTATCCCAAAGCCTGACTCAACTCGACGCGGTGTTCGACTTCACCCCGAAGTTTGTGACATAGGCCGAGCCAGCACCCTTGGTGACCTTGCCCACCGTGAAGCTGCCGTCAGCCTGCACGGTCGCCTTGTTGCCGGCCGTGAACTTCTTCTGCGCGCCCTGCTTCCAGAACGAGGTCACGATCTCACCGGGCATGCCTGTGCTCTGGCCTGTGATGACCAATCCGGGCTTGCCGTTCACTGAGCCCTTGGCCACCTTGATGGTGATGGTACGAGTGATCGCTGGACCAGAACCAGGCAGTGGCACGGCAGCAGCATTGGGCGTTGCCCCGAGGGTGCACTGTGCGGTATCAGCAGGCAGGCAGGTGAACTTCACCGGACCACTGGCCAAACTGACCGGACCACTGGTGTTGACGGGCTGGCCCAGCCAGTTCTCGGCCGTTGCCGTCGGTGGCTTGGTGAGGCTGGCGGCTCCATCGTTCGCAGACATCGCCAAGTAGAAGGCGCCGCCGCTGCCTGTGAAGTAGCAGCGGATGACTCCATTGAGATCATCGCAGCCCTTCAGGGTTGCGCCACTGAGCCACGCGCGCGTGGTGTTGTACGCCCCGATGGTCGTTGTGGTGCCATTGAACATCTGCACACCAAGCAGTGAGTACGAAGTGGCGGTCCACATGTACCAGAAGGTGGCATCGATACCGAGTCGAACTGAATCCACGAAGGTGCGAGCGACGAACTGGCCGCTGGTGTTGGCGTCGAAGTCTGAATGCGGCGTTGGGCCCGGACCGGCAAGACCGTAGTTGACCTCGGTGTCCCAGACCTGCTTGTTGAGGGCGGCCTGATCATTCTGGGTCGCCTCAATCAACACTCCACGCCATTCGAGCACATCCTGATAGCGATCCGCGGGGCCCTGATTTCCGGCCGGGTAGGTGTGAATGGTCCAAGCATCAAAGGGGTAGCCAGCCGATTTCAGCGCTGCGGCATAGGGAGCAAAGAAGGTGGCGACCGAACTTGCCAGACGAGTGGTCGTGGAAGCTGCAATTACCTGAGTATTGGGGCTGATCGATTTAATCGCCTTGTATGCGCGGGCAGTGAGATCAGCCATCTCGGCGGGCGTACCCGTCCAGAAGGTCTGCAGGTTGGCTTCGTTCCATACTTCGACTGCGCCGATGCGCGCGCCATAGCGCTGCATGATCGCTGTGACGTATGCGGTGTAGGTGTCCGGGTTCGATGGTGCCGAGGCCGTGCCAGCCCCCCAACGGGGATCACCCGCACTTGGATTCGCGGCCGCCCAAGTAGGCGTAAGGCCCAGCACTACCAGCGGCTTGGCCCCGGCAGCCTCGGCTTGGGCTATGCGCTGATCCATGACGGTGAAGGTGAAGACTCCCGGCGAGGGATTGATGTCGCGCCAAGCCATGCCCATGTCCCATAGCCGGATGTAGGCCGCGGCTACTCCTGGCGAGCCTGTCACTTCAGGAGCAAGGCCAAGGGAGTACTCCGCTCCAGGCACCACGACGTCCGCGGCGTGAGCCGCCGGAGCTATTCCTGAAGCGATGAGTGCAAGGGTGGCGGCGCCAACGGCAAACTTCTTGGAAATACGCATACGGACAATGTAACCCTCACTACCCACGGAAAACTAAGGGCTTAAGTCCAGAAAACTGCAAGCACCACGTTGACCAAGGTGAGCGCGCCAATGACTGCCCACAGTGCCACCTGCGGTGGCTGACGCTTGCGACCAATGAAGGCCAGCGCGGTGATCACAAGCACGATGCCGAGCTTCACCGAGATCTTCGTCATGTTCAGCGGACCTTCATCGGTCAGCTGATCTGACTCAACAATGCCGACCAGCAGCACGCCGGTCACCAATTGGGTCAGGGCGCCATGGAGCATCGCCGGATTGACGCCCTTGCTTGACGAGGACATCTGCACGATGAACCCGCCGAGCAGGCTGGCCAGGCCAATGAAGTGCAGGACGACGAGCAGATTGAAAAGAAATTCCATGACTCAGTTCACTCCCATTCGATGGTGCCCGGTGGCTTGCTCGTCAGATCAAGTACGACGCGATTGATCTGTGGGACTTCGTTGGTGATACGGGTGGAGATCTTCTCCAGGACTTCGTACGGCAAGCGTGACCAGTCGGCAGTCATGGCATCCTCGCTGGAGACCGGTCGCAGCACGATCGGGTGCCCATATGTGCGTCCATCTCCTTGCACGCCAACCGAGCGCACGTCAGCGAGCAACACCACTGGGAACTGCCAGACCTCGCGATCAAGGCCGGCAGCAGTGAGTTCCTCGCGGGCAATCGCATCGGCTTCGCGCAGGATCTCCAGGCGCTCGGCATTGATCGAGCCCACAATGCGAATCGCCAAGCCCGGTCCGGGGAATGGGTGACGCCAGACGATCTCTGGCGGCAGGCCCAGGTCCAGACCCACCTGCCGCACTTCGTCCTTGAACAACGTGCGCAGCGGCTCAATCAATGAGAACTGCAGATCCTCGGGGAGTCCGCCGACATTGTGATGACTCTTGATGCTGGCAGTACCCGCGCCTCCACCGGACTCGACAACATCAGGGTAGAGAGTGCCCTGCACGAGAAACTCGACCTTCTCGCCCGAAGCTCCGGCTTGTTCGATCACATCAAGCTCTGCTGCTTCGAATACCCGAATGAACTCGCGACCGATAATCTTGCGCTTCTGCTCTGGGTCAGTGATGCCATCCAGATGCTGCAGGAACTGCTCCTGCGCATCAACGACAACGAGCTTGATGCCCGTTGCCGCCACGTAGTCGCGCTCGACCTGCTCGGCTTCACCCTTGCGAAGGAGTCCATGGTCAACGAATACGCAGGTCAGTTGATCTCCTACTGCCTTTTGCACCAAAGCCGCCGCCACTGCTGAATCAACACCACCGGAGAGTCCACAGATCACTCGTCCCGTGCCGACCTTCGCGCGGATCAGTGCGACTTGCTCGTCGATGACATTGGACATCGTCCACGTGGGCGGCAGTTGAGCGATGTCTCGAAGAAAGTTCACCAGAATCGCCTGGCCCTGCTCGCTGTGCAGCACTTCAGGGTGGAACTGCACTCCCGCGAGCTTTCGTTCAACGTCCTCGAAGGCGGCGACCGGTGCACCCGGAGTACTGGCGGTGACGGTGAACCCCGCGGGCGCATGCGTGACGCCGTCACCATGTGACATCCACACCTGCTGCGAACTGGGGAGCCCGGCAAAGAGCGTGCCTCGTTGACTCACTTCAAGTTGGGTGCGCCCGTACTCGCGACCACCGGTGTTAGCCACCTTGCCTCCGAGGGCTTGCGCCATCGCCTGGAAGCCGTAGCAGATGCCAAAGACTGGAATGCCAAGTTCAAGGATGCCGGGATCAAGTTGGGGGGCACCATCGTCATAGACACTCGACGGGCCACCGCTGAGCACGACGGCTGCTGGGTTCTTTGCGGCCACTTCGGCGGCGGTGATGGTGAAGGGGACGATCTCGGAGTAGACCTGTCCCTCGCGAACGCGGCGGGCAATGAGCTGGGCATATTGAGCGCCGAAATCAACAACAAGGACGGTTGGCTGGCTGCTCACAGGGAGACTTTACCTGTCAGGTGATATCGCAAACTCAAGTGCTGAACGCGCCCATCAGGCCGAAGATGACCAACAAGGCCAGATTGATGATGAAACCCAGGATCACTGTGATCATCAGCCAACGGCGAGCCAGTCGACTTGATCGGCGCGCTTTGTCAGCGTCGTCATGTTCTATAGCGCGCAGGGTGCGATAGCCGAACCAGATCGCCACCAGCCCCAATGGTGCAAAGCAGAAGGCGGTTGCCGCGATAGCCCACCAGATGTACGAAGGTGGCGCTGCAGCGACCTCGGTTTCGGGTAGCGGATCGAGATCGGTCATGGCTGCTACGAGCCGCCGATGACCATCTCAACGCGCTGGAACTCCTTGAGTTCGCTGTAGCCCGTTGTTGCCATCGCCTTGCGCAAAGCACCTGCAATGTTCATGGTTCCGTCGGCGCGACGCGAGGGTCCGTGCAGGATCTCTTCGAAGGTGCCGACCTGCTCGAGCGCATTTCGCTGACCCCGTGGCAGTTGCGCATGCCAGGCCTCTGCACCCCAGTGCGCACCCTGACCAGGTGCATCCGTTGCGCGGGCAAGCACTGAACTGAGCATTGCTGCATCTGCACCGCAGGCAAAGGCTTTGACGATGTCTCCACTGCGACCCAGCCCGCCATCGGCAATGACGTGCACATAGCGGCCACCGGACTCATCAAGGTAGTCGCGGCGAGCGGCCGCGATCTCGGCGATCGCGCTGGCCATAGGTACGCGCACACCCAGCACGCCTGCAGTCGTGGATTCAGAGCCGCCACCAAAGCCAACAAGCACTCCGGCCGCACCCGTGCGCATCAGGTGCAGGGCTGCTTGGTAGGTAGCGCAACCACCCACGATTACCGGTGATTCAAGTTCGTATATGAACTGCTTGAGATTCAGTGGCTCTTCATCGCGCGTCACGTGCTCTGCAGAAACTGTGGTGCCGCGAATCACAACGATGTCGGCACCCGACTTCGACACCAGTGGCGCCAACACCGCGGTGGCCTGCGGGCTCACCGCGACAGCGACGGTGATGCCGGCAGCCTTGAGTTCCTTGACGCGCGTTGCAACAAGGTCCGGATCAACAGCGGCAGCGGCATAGATCTGCTGCAAGCGCAGAGCAACATCGGCATCGGACAGCTCGGAGATCTCCTGAAGCAAAGGCAGCGGATCCGCGTAGCGACCCCATAGGCCTTCGACATTCAAGGTGGCGAGCATGCCGAGGTTGCTGAGACTCTGAGCGCTGCTGGGGCTGACGATGGAGTCCATCGGCGCCGCGAGGAATGGCAATTTGAACTGGTAAGCGTCGATCTGCCAGTTGGTGGAGACCGCTTGCGGATCACGGGTGCGCCGACTTGGAGCGATCGCAATCTCGTCGAAGGTGTACCCACGACGGGCACGCTTGGTCCCACCGATCTCGATGGTGTCCATGTTCGCCTAACGCCCGGTGTAGTTCGGAGCTTCGATGGTCATCTGCACGTCGTGCGGATGTGATTCACGAAGCCCAGCTGAGGTGATGCGGACAAAGCGTCCACGTTCTTGCAGAGCTGGAACTGTGTTGGCCCCGGAGTAACCCATGGCCGCGCGCAGTCCGCCGACAAGTTGGTGCGCAACTGCAGTGAGTGGTCCGCGGTAGGGCACCAGACCCTCAATGCCCTCAGGAACCAGCTTGTCATCGCTGAGCACATCGTCTTGGAAGTAGCGATCCTTGCTGTATGAACGCGCCTCGCCGCGCGACTGCATGGCGCCAAGTGACCCCATACCGCGGTAGGACTTGAACTGCTTGCCGCCGATGAACACGACCTCGCCGGGCGCTTCCTCGGTGCCGGCGAGCAGGGAGCCGAGCATCACGACGTTTGCTCCTGCAACCAGGGCCTTAGCGATGTCGCCGGAGTACTGCAGGCCGCCGTCGCCGATGACGGGCACGCCAGCCGGACGAGCAGCAAGGGAAGCCTCGTAGATGGCCGAGATCTGCGGAACTCCAACACCGGCAACGATGCGAGTAGTGCAGATTGAACCTGGGCCGACACCCACCTTGATTGCGTCAGCACCGGCATCAACAAGTGCCTGCGCACCTTCGCGGGTGGCGACGTTTCCGCCCATGATGTCAACGTGGGTCTGGCTCTTGAGCAAGCGCACCATGTCGATGACTGCGCGCGAATGCCCGTGCGCGGTGTCGACAACAAGAAAATCAACGCCGGCTTCGATCAAGGCCTTTGCGCGACGCTCGGAATCCTCACCGACGCCCACTGCTGCACCCACGACCAAGCGGCCACCGGAATCCTTGGTGGCATTGGGGTACTTGTCGGTCTTGGTGAAATCCTTGACGGTGAACAGGCCGCGCAAGCGACCGCTTTCATCAATCAGCGGCAGTTTCTCAACCTTGTGCGAGGCCAAAATCGCAAGTGCATCCTCAGGGCTGACTCCAACTGGTGCAGTGACCAGCGGCATGCGAGTCATGACCTCTGAGGCAGGACGAGTCATGTCATCTTCAAAGCGCATATCGCGGTTGGTGACAATGCCGACCAGCATCCCGTTGGCGTCGACCACTGGGACACCGGAGATGCGATAGCGCGCGCAGAGTTGATCCACGTCAATCAAGGTGTCGCTGGGAAGGCAGGTGACCGGATGGCTGACCATGCCTGCTTCGGAGCGCTTGACCATGTCGACCTGAATGGCCTGCTCATCGATTGACAGATTGCGATGCAGGACGCCGACCCCACCGAACCGGGCCATGGCAATGGCCATCCGGGCTTCAGTGACGGTGTCCATGGCACTGGAGACCAGCGGCACACGCACCTTGATGTTGCGGGTCAGGTAGGCGGAAGTGTCGACTGCACTGGGCACGACATCGGACTCCGACGGCAGTAGGAGGACATCGTCGTAGGTCAAACCCAAGTATGCGAACTTATCTGGGACCTCACCTGTCATGGGCTAAGGCTACCGGTCACAGGCAGGGCCAAAGCCGCTTCCCGGCCTGCCTGCATGTGTGCTTGCGCACGGCCGGTAACGGAGGCGAATCCGAGCCAGGTGTGCCGATTGCCCGCCCAGCACCAGCCGACCTTCGGCGCTTCCTTGTTCTCTGGGCCATCTCGGCCAGTCCCGCCACTGATCCAGATCGCAGGGGTGCGTGCGTCCAGAGTGCCCTTGGCGTCCTTGATCTTGCGAGAGGCGATCGTCATGAAGCAGTGGTTTGCCTCCAACTGCTGCGGCGCAGTGAGCAGCCAGCTGATGCCTTCACTGATCGTCAGCGGACTGGTGCCGCGGCGCCGAAACTCCACGTAGGCCTCGTGCGGGCTCCAATTGCGCAGATCATCCCCGCGGTCGATCTCGTGCAGGAGGTACAGCGGTTGCTCGGGAACCTCGACGCCCGCAATTGTGTCGAACTCATCGAGATCTGGCATATCAACCACCACGAAGCCGGCTTTGTCATTGCGGCGAAGCAGCGCAGCCAGTTGACTTGGCGGCACCAGGCTTGGATGCACCGCCACAACAGCACTCTCGGACTGGCCCAGCTGCGCGCCGAGCTCCCTGAATTGGTCAGCACTTGTGCCCGCCAACTCGTGGACGCCCAGCGAAATGAGTGTGCCGATCTGGCTTGCAATGCTCATCGCCGAGAACCTCCAAACAAAGAATCCCCCGAAGCCGTCGGCTTCAGGGGATTCTTCAGTGAATCAATTAGTGGCTGTGCCCGTGGCCGCCATGTGCGCCGGCTGGCTCGTCAGCATCTTCACGCTTCTCAACCACGAGAGCCTCGGTGGTCAGGAGCATTGCCGCAATGGAAGCCGCGTTGACAAGTGCCGAGCGGGTGACCTTGACGGGGTCGATGACGCCGTCAGCGATGAGATCGCCGTAGGTGTCGGTGGCCGCGTTGTAGCCCTGGCCCACCGGGAGTTCCTGCACCTTGGAGACCACGACGTAGCCCTGCTCGCCCGCGTTCTCGGCGATCCAGCGAAGGGGCTCGACTGCTGCAGCGCGCACGATGCGAACACCAGTGGCCTGATCCCCGGAGAGACCAAGATCGTCCTTGAGTACAGAGATTGCCTGCACGAGCGCAGCTCCACCACCGGAGACGATGCCTTCGTCGATCGCTGCGCGAGTTGCCGACACAGCGTCTTCGATGCGGTGCTTCTTCTCCTTGAGCTCAACCTCGGTGTGTGCACCAACCTTGATGACGACAACACCACCGCTGAGCTTGGCAAGACGCTCCTGCAGCTTCTCCTTGTCCCAATCCGAATCCGAGGATTCGATTTCCTTGCGGAGTTGAGCAACACGATCGGTCACCGCACCAGGTGCACCGCCGCCATCGACGATGGTGGTGTTGTCCTTGGTGATCACGATGCGACGAGCGGTGCCCAGCACCTCAAGGCCGACCTGATCAAGCTTCAGACCAACCTCGGGAGCAACAACCTGTGCGCCCGTGAGCACGGCAACGTCTTCCAGGATTGCCTTGCGGCGATCACCGAAGGCCGGGGCCTTCACTGCTGCTGAGGCAAAGGTGCCACGAATACGGTTGACGACGAGCGTGGACAGTGCCTCGCCCTCGACGTCCTCGGCGATGATCAGCAGCGGCCTGCTGGCCTGCATGACCTTCTCAAGGATGGGCAGCAGCTCCTGAACGCTGGCAACCTTGCCCTGCACGATGAGGATGTAGGCGTCTTCGAGGACAGATTCCATGCGCTCGGCATCGGTGACCATGTACTGGGAGATGTAGCCCTTGTCGAACTGCATGCCCTCGGTGAACTCAAGCTCGATCTGCGTGGTGCTGGACTCTTCAACCGAGATGACGCCATCCTTGCCGACCTTGTCGAAGGCATCAGCGATGAGGTTGCCGATCTCGCGATCCTGGCTGGAGACCGTCGCCACATCGGCGATTTCTTCCTTGCCATTGACCGGACGAGCCGCCGCCTGCAGCGCCTCGGACACGGCTGCAACAGCCTTGTCGATTCCGCGCTTGAGGTCCATTGGCGATGCGCCAGCGGCGACCTGCTTGAGGCCTTCGCGGACCATGGCCTGGGCCAGGACAGTCGCGGTGGTGGTGCCATCGCCTGCGACGTCGTTGGTCTTGGTGGCTACCTCTTTGGCGAGCTGGGCGCCAAGGTTTTCGTAGGGATCATCGAGTTCGATCTCACGAGCGATGGTGACGCCGTCGTTGGTGATCGTGGGGGCGCCCCACTTCTTGTCGATGACCACATTGCGGCCCTTTGGGCCAAGGGTGACGCGTACCGCGTCAGCAAGTGCGTTGACGCCGCGCTCAAGACTGCGTCGGGCGTCCTCGTCGAATTCCAGAATCTTTGCCATGCGAGTTCTTCTCCAAATGGATCAGCGATGTGATGAACGAAGCGCCCCGCCCCGGCTGACCGGTGATCGGGGCGCTGCGTCAGAGATTTACTTCTCGACGATTGCGAGGATGTCGCGTGCAGACAGCAAGAGGTAATCCTCGCCGTTGTACTTGACCTCGGTGCCGCCGTACTTGCTGTAGATGACAACATCGCCGACTGCAACATCCAGGGGGATGCGCGCAGCGCCAGCGTCGTCGAAACGACCCGGGCCCACTGCAATCACGGTGCCCTCTTGGGGCTTCTCCTTGGCAGTGTCAGGGATGACGAGGCCAGAAGCGGTGGTCTGCTCGGCTTCGAGGGTTTGGACCAAGATGCGGTCCTCGAGTGGCTTGATGGTGACCGACACGGTTGCGTCCTCCGGATAGTCGGCTGGGCCCTTTTTAGGGGGCGAAACGGTTAGGTCAATTACTGTGCTGGTTGGCACTCCCCAGCGGCGAGTGCCAACGCTGAATCTACGCAAGGAGTTAGCACTCCGTCAAGTCGAGTGCCAACCTGCGAGGATTCCCCGATGCCATGGATCACCTCACCTCAGGGGCAAGCTGCTCGCGAGATGGCCGGGCGGCTGCTCATCGCCTTTCCCAAGGATCCACTCGTGGCCGGAACCGCTCTACGGCGTGAGCTGCCCGGCCTTGCTCCCGATGATGCCGCAATGGCCATCGTCCAGGCGCAACTGAGTCAGATCGCCCATGAGCGCTACGGCATCCAGGCTGATGCGCTGCTGCTGACCCGCGATGGGCTCGAACAGGCCACTCGCCCCGAAGTCGCCGCCCAGCGCGCTGACTTCCTGGTCACGCACGGCGCTCGTCGGGTCGTGGATCTGACCTCGGGGCTGGGATTCGACGTCCGGGCCTTCCTGGCAGCTGGCCTTGAAGTCACGGCCATCGAGCTGGAAGCACTGACCGCTGAGTATCTGCGCGTCAATGCACCCCAAGCCACCGTGCTCCAGGCCGATGCCACGCAACTGCCCGACGCATTTCTCGACGAGCTCGGGCCAGACACCGTGGTGTTCCTGGACCCGGCTCGCCGCAGCGGTCAACGAACGATGGACGGAGCGCGCGCCCAGTCAGAGCGCGACCCCGAGCGGTGGTCGCCGCCATGGTCCTTCGTCACCAGCCTGGCGCAGCGCGGACTGCGGGTGTGCGTGAAGTTGGCCCCCGGTTTCGACCCGGCATTCATGCCAACCGGGTGGTCAGGCGTATGGACGAGCATCCGTCGCGAAGCAGTGGAGGCAATGCTGTGCTCCTGGGCGCTCGGGCAGCCTCGAACTGCTCTGGCCATTGGCGATCGGCCTGTTCAGTTCAGCGGTGACGGCAGCGCTACGCATACGACAACGCCCGTGGGGGCTTGGCTGCATGAGCCCGACACCTGCTTGGTGCAAGCACGTTTGCTTGACGACTTCTGCGCTGCTCACATCCCACTTCAACGCATCGACGACGTGAGCAGCTGGCTGACATCCCACGAGGTGGTGCAGCATCCGATGCTGCGCAGTTACCGCGTGCTTGAACAGTTGCCCAATGACACACGTGCCCTGCGGAAGGAGTTGATTGCTCGAGGAGTCGGTGAACTGACGATCAAATGTCGCGGCATGAAGATCAACGCTGACGCCTTGCGCAGGGAGTTGCGCCTTGACACAGGCACTGCCGCAACCATCGTCATCACCAGAGCCGAAGGCGCGCGATCAACTCTGCTCGTGCATGAGGACCGTTGAGACCGGCAGCACCGACAGCGTGGGAAATCCCAATGGCGATGGCAGTGCCCCTTGCCGCATGAGCTTTGAACCAAGGGCCGCGATCATCGCTCCATTGTCCGTGCACAACTGCGGACGCGGAATGCGCAATGCGATACCAGCAGCCGCACAACGCTCTGTCGCCAATGCGCGCAAGCGGCTGTTTGCCGCCACGCCTCCCCCGATGACGAGGTGATCGATGCCAGTGTCCTTGCAGGCCGAAATCGCCTTGCGTGTGAGTACATCGACAACGGCTTCCTGAAATGAAGCGGCCACATCGGGGATCGATATTGCCACGCCACTGGTCTGCTGCTGCGCAACCCACCGGGCGACCGCTGTCTTGACGCCGCTGAAGGAGAAGTCGTATGGCCGCTCCTGCAAGTCACGTGACGACGTGAGCCCACGTGGAAAGTCGATCGCCTTGGGGTCTCCGTGCTGAGCCTCACTGTCGATCCATGGACCACCAGGAAACGGCAGATCGAGCAGTCGTGCGATCTTGTCGAAGGCCTCGCCCGCGGCGTCGTCAATTGTTGCGCCCAGTGAAGTGATCTCCTGTGCATCGTCGCGCACCATCAACAGCGATGAGTGACCACCGGAGACAAGGAGGCCGATCGCTGCGGCCGGCAGCGCGCCGTGCTCGAGTTCGTCAACCACCACATGGCCCGCCAGGTGGTTGACGGCGAACACCGGGATCTCCAAAGCAGTCGACAGTGCCTTCGCCGTTGCCGTGCCGATCAGCAGTGCGCCGGACAGACCCGGGCCCGCGGTCACGGCGATGGCATCGAAGTCGGCAAGACCCACCCCGGCCGTCTGGCAGGCTCGCTTGATCGTGGGAACCATTGCTTCCACATGGGCGCGCGATGCCACCTCCGGCACGACTCCCCCGAACCGAGCATGCTCATCCACACTGGACGCGACTGCATCGGCCAGCAACGTGGTGCCGCGCACGATGCCGATGCCTGTTTCATCGCAGCTTGATTCGATGCCGAGGATCAGCGGATCACTCATGAGTCCGCCCTGCTCGCCAGTGGGCGCAAGCGCATCACCAGGGCGTCGACTCCGGGTGCGTAGTAATTGCGACGAATGTTCAGGCGCTGGAATCCACGACGTGCGTACATCGACAGTGCCGCGTCATTGTCAGAACGCACTTCAAGCACTAACTGCGTGCAGTTGCGCGCAATCGCCTGATCGATCAGTTCCTCCAGCAGGAGTCGCCCGATGCCCTGGCCCTGCGCCTTGGGACTCACGGCGATCGTCTGCACATCAGCATCAGGCGCCAGGGCGAACAAACCGGCGTAGCCGAGTACTGAGACGTCATCGACTGCAAGGAAGTAATAGCGAGTGGCCTGCGCCATCTCTGCCCAGAACTGTTCGATCGACCACGCATCAACCGGAAAGAGCTGTTGCTCAAGAGCTGCCACCTGCTCGATGTGCCACCACTTCATCGGCACCAACCGAATTGGGGTGGCGTTCACTTGACGGACTCCACTGCATCTGGCCTGCGTACGTACAGCGGCAAGGCCTGCAAGAGGGTCTGGCCCGCAAGTGCGGCTGCAGTTGCGCCGAGGTCATGGCCGTGAGTTGAAAGTTCAATCGCGGTGGCGTCCACGCCCTGCCCGCCGGCGAGATGGTGCAGCGCATAGCGGGCGATCTCGCGCGCATCGGGATAGGCGACCGTCTCGGACTCACGACAGTCCAACAACTCGGCATATGACAGCGCGATCTCGCCGAACCACGGCAGTTGACGGACATCGGCGTCGATCGCGCCTGGCGCAGAGACAAAGGGCCCTTGGATGCGATCGCCAGATGATTCGTAATGCGCCCAGTAGATCTCGCGTCGGCGCGCGTCAATCGCGCAGGCGAATGGTCCGCTCACTGCATCGGATGCCGCCAGTGCCATCGCATCGAGTGAGCACACGCCATACACCGGAACATCCCAGCCAAGTGCGTAGGCCTGCGCAGAACTGACTCCCACCCGCAGCCCGGTGTAGGCACCCGGTCCGACACCACACGCAACCGCGGTGATGCGTGGCCTACCAGCCTGGATCAACGCTCGTTCAACCATGACTGCCAGCACTTCTGCATGCGAACGCGCGTCGACGTGCACTTCGTGCGCCAGGAGATCCTCGCCGTCCAGCAGCGCAACGGAGGTTGCAGCCGATGCCGTGTCGACCGCGAGCATCACCATTGCGAGGTCAGTTCCTCTACTGCTGCAGAAGTCCAGCGCGGCCCCACTCCAACGAAATCAACGCGACGAGTCTCGTCCTCGGTGTGGCTTCGCTGAATGCGCACGATCAATCGATTCTCGGCGAGGCTCTCAGTCTTGCCCTCGCCCCATTCGACCGCCACCACACTTCCGATCAGGTCCAAGTCCATGATCTCGAGCTCAACAGCCGAGCCAAGACGGTAGGCATCGACGTGGACCAATGGCAGCACGCTGCCTTCGTGCGAACGCGCAATGACGAAGGTCGGGCTGGTCACGCGCTCACTCACCCCGAGACCACGACCCAGGCCCTGCACAAATGTCGTCTTGCCGGCTCCGAGCTCGCCGATCAGCACCAGGAGATCTCCGGGCTGAAGGTGGGTGGCAACTGACTTGCCCAGATCAAACATGCGCTCACCTGTAGCCACTTCAATCATGCGTCGAGCATCCGATCTACTGCGAGATCCGCCTTGACCTGATCAAGCAATCCAACGATCAGCGCATCGACCTCATTGTGAAATTCGATGCCAACCATATGTCCGCCGCCGGCGATGATGGCCAAGGTTGAGCCGTGAATGCTCGCAGCAATGCGTTCGCTGTGAATCACGGGAGTCATGCGATCCTTCTCGCCGACAATCACCAGGCAGCGCACCGCGCCCAGGCTCGGCAGGACGTCGAATCTGTTGTGCTCCTGCAAGGCAGGAAGAAATTCAGCGAGCACATCGATTGGCGTGCTGTCGATCATCTCGGCCACAAACTCACTCGCCTCTCGCGACGGAGTAGAACCGAAGGAATAGGAGCGGAAGACCAGTTCGGAGACATCGCTTGAGGCTCGTCGGCCAGTTTCGACAATGCCCTTGCCGCGCGCCAGGACCGAAGCCACCACGGGAGCAGCGCGGTGCACCATATGCCGCATCACAGGCGGCATCCCGAAGGTGACGTCCGAGAGCCCACCAGCGGTGGAGGCGATGAAGGCGATGCCGTGCACTCGATTGGCAATCAGCTCGGGGCGCTGCGCGGCTAATGCCATGACCGTCATGCCACCCATCGAGTGGCCGATCAGCACAATCGGCCCGAGCGCGGCGACTTCGTCGATGATGGTGCCAAGATCGCGTCCCAGCTGTTCGACTGTATGCGTGGTGTGGTGTGCGCGACCCGAACGACCATGGCTGCGCTGGTCGTAGGAGATGACGCGCGCTTTGCCCTGCAGGGCCGCACGCTGAAATACCAGCGAATCCGCGCTCAAGGCGTAGCCATGGCACAGGATCACGCTGATCACCGGCTGCTCGGCCTCGCACTCGTCAATCTCGACATGCAATTCGGTGCCATCAGCCATCACCAAGCGGCGCACTTCAGGAGTGAAATGCGGAATCAGCCAATCAGCGTCCGCGTGAATTGAGCGCGAGACGAGACGGCGCTGTACGGCGATACCAATGGCGGTACCCGCAGCGATAGTTCCTACTGCAAGGAGACCACCACCAGCGATCTTCACCGCCCCGGGAATTGCCGGACTCATGCAGTGCTCACGTATTCACGCGGAATGCGAGTGCCGATGCGCGTGACGATCTCGTATCCGATGGAGTTGCTCTGCGTACCCCAGTCATCTGCAGTTGCTGCTCCTGTGGAGGCATCTCCAAAGATCAGCACGGCTTCGCCGGCCTTGACCACTCCGAGTTCCGGCGGCAGTTCGATGACAAACTGATCCATAGCGATGCGTCCCAGCACGGCACAGCGCAAACCGCGCACCAGAACGAAAGCACCCTCAGCCGCACGCGGTATGCCATCGGCATAGCCAACTGGGACCAGACCCACTCGCGTCGGCTCGGTGGCAGTCCACTTTCCCCCATAGGAAACCGACTGACCAGCCGGAATCGTCTTGACGTGCGCAAGTTGTGCGTGAAGCGACATCACTGCGCGCAGACCCAAACGCTGTGCGCTTTGGGGATCCATCGGCGAGATGCCGTACATGGCGATGCCGATGCGCACGAGATCAAACTGAGTATCGGGGTACTCCAAGGTGCTCGCACTGTTGGCCAAGTGCAGCAGCTGCGGCTCCAGTCCGGCCGAGCGCGCAATCCGAACGGCTGCCAGGAAGCGCTCTCGCTGTTTGGCGATGGTCGGATCATTGGCGGTGCTGGCATTTGCCAGATGCGACCAGATGCCCACGACATTGATCCGGCCGCGCGATTGCAGCGCCTTTGCAGCAATCGCCAGCTCTTCCCATTCATGCTCGTCCGCGCCGCTGCGGGAAAGGCCAGTATCGATCTTCAGGTGAATACGGGCCATCACGCCGAGTTCAGCGGCGAGTTCGGTCACTTCAATGAGCGACCACATCGCCGACACCGAGACCTGCACTCCAGCCGTCAGACACGGACCAAGACTGGGGTCACCAGGGGTCCACAGCCACGCCAGGATCGGTTCTTCGTCACCGCTGGCTCGAAGCTCTAGAGCCTCTTCGAGCAGCGCAACCCCAAGCCACTCCGCGCCCGCCTCACGTGCTGCCTTGGCGATCGGGACCAGACCGTGCCCATAGGCGTCGGCCTTCACCACTGCAAGAAATTGCGAGGCGGGAGCGGCTGCTCTCACGATGGCGACGTTGTGCGCCAGAGCCGTGAGATCCACGACTGCATGTGCTCGGGTCATTGGACCATTCTCGCTGGTTGTCGCACCGCAGCCACCGCTGCAGGCAGCGCGGCGACCAGATCAGCTGCCGTCACCGGCCGACCACCAGTGCTGGCAAGCACTCCAGCAGCGCCATGCAGCCAGCAGGCCGCTGCAGCGATCTGCGCTGCACTGTCATCGCTGATGCGCGTTCGGCTGCGTGCTGCAGCACCGGCAAGCAAGGCACCGGCGATGCCGGTGAGCACATCACCGCTTCCGGCAGTGCCCAGCGCAGCTGTGCCGATCTGATCGATGAACAACTGGCCGTCGGGTCCGGCGATAACCGTTCCGGAGCCCTTGAGCACGACAATCACGCGGAGGTCACTCGCAAGGAATTGGGCAGCAGCAATGCGTCCCTCGCCAAGGGAAACCGAACTCAGCCGGGCGAACTCCCCATCGTGCGGAGTCAGCACGGTCGGATAGATGCGGTTGCGCACAAGGTCTTGCAACTCCTCGCTGCTGGCCAATGCCGTCAAGGCCCCAGCGTCGATCACCACAGGTGTGGGACATCGCAGAATCGCAGCGAGCGCTTCTGTGTCACCAGGCTCCCCCGCAAAGCCGGGGCCAATTGCCCAGGCATTGACTCGTGCATTGCTCGCTGGGTCGGTGGCCGTGACGACCAGCGGCGGGTACGCCGCAACAACTTGGTGTGCCAGATCATCATCGCGGTCCAGGTACTCAACCATGCCGATGTCGGCGGTGGCGGCAGCCGAAGTCGTCAGGAAAGCTGCCCCCGGGTACTGCCGACTGCCGGCAACCACACCCACAACTCCGCGCCGGTACTTGTAGTCGCCAAGCGAAGGCTCAGGCAAGCACTGCGCAATATCGTCAAGTTCCAGGCAGCCGCCGATCTGGTTCAACTCATCTGCAATGCCGATGTCGATCACCCGCACTCCCCCGGCGTATCCCTTGCCCGGCAGCACAATCAGCCCAGGCTTGAGCCCTCCGAAGGTCACGGTCTGATCGGCCATCACGGTGTCGGCAGCGCATAGTCCGGTGTCGGCCTCGAGCCCGCTTGGAACATCAACGGCGATGACCAGTGCCGCCCTGCCGCGCACGGCCCGCGCAATGCTGGCAATCGGCTCGCGCAGTTCTCCTTGCATGCCGATCCCCAGCAGCCCGTCGACAATCACGTCGGCAGATGCCAGAAGCGCCTCGCACTCCGGTGACGGCCATCGGACAATGCGCCCGCCTGCAGCTGCCAATGCCGCGACACCGTCGATGTGGGCTTGCTCCACGGCACTGATCGCATCAACCTTGAGTCCACGCTTTGCAAGCTTGGCACCAGCGAACAAGGCGTCGCCCCCGTTGTTGCCCGGGCCCACGAGCAGCACGACTCGAGTGCCAACGACAGTTCCGCGCACTTGCGAGAGCAACTCGATAATCGACTGCGCAAGCCCATGGGCGGCGCGATCCATCAGCATTCCGCCTGCCAACTCCATGGCATGCGCCTGCTCTGCAGCTCGGATGGCCGCCGCATCGTGCAGGGTGATCATGACTATTCGACGGTGACTGACTTGGCGAGGTTGCGCGGCTGGTCCACATCGTGACCCATGGCCGTGGCCATCTCGCAGGCAAAGACCTGCAGTGGCACAGTCGACACCAGCGGCTGCATCAGGCTCGGCACGACCGGCACGCGAATGATGTGATCGCTGAAGGCGACGATCTTCTGATCACCCTCTTCGGCAATGGCAACTATGAGCGCACCTCGTGCGCGCACTTCCTGAATCGCAGAGATCACCTTGTCATGCATCAGGCTGTTCGGTGAGGGCACGATGACCACCACGGGCAGTCCCTCTTCGATGAGGGCGATCGGGCCGTGCTTCAACTCACCGGCCGCGAAGCCCTCGGCATGCATGTACGCAAGCTCTTTGAGCTTGAGCGCGCCTTCGAGGGCAACCGGATAGCCCACGTGTCTGCCAATGAACAGCACAGCGCGGGCACCAGCCAGCTGACGCGCAATTGCGCGCACCGGCTCGACCGTGTCGAGCACGAGATCCACTTTCTCCGGCATGTTGTCGAGTTCGTCAAGGATCGACTTGATTTCGCCAAAGGCCATCGACCCGCGCACCTGCGCGAGATACAGGCCGATGAGATACGCAGCGATGATCTGCGTGAGAAAGGCCTTTGTCGATGCCACGGCGATCTCAGGGCCCGCATAGGTATAGAGCACACCATCGGATTCACGCGGGATGGTCGAGCCAACGGTGTTGCAGATGGCCAGAGTGCGAGCACCTTGATTCGCCGCATGGCGCAAGGCCATCAAGGTGTCCATGGTCTCGCCAGACTGCGAGATTGCAATGACAAGGGTGCTCGGGCCGACGATTGGATCGCGGTAGCGGAATTCACTTGCGAACTCGACTTCAACCGGGATGCGCGTCCAGTTCTCGATGGCGTACTTCGCAACAAGTCCGGCGTGATAGGCCGTACCGCAGGCAATGACCACTACTTTGTCGACACCGCGCAACTCATCGTCTGAAAGACGCATCTCATTGAGCTGCAATTTGCCCGAAGCGCCAAGACGTCCGCGGAGGGAATCTGCGACAGCCTTCGGCTGCTCGTCAATCTCCTTGAGCATGAACAGCTCATAGCCACCCTTCTCTGCCGCCGAGGCATCCCAATCGACGGTGAACGGGCGAACGTCAACTTCATTGCCATGGAAATCAGTGACTGAAATGGCATCAGGGGTCAGCGTGACCACTTGATCCTGACCAAGCTCCAAGGCATTGCGCGTGTGATCGACAAATGCCGCGACGTCAGAGGCCAGGAAGTTCTCGCCTTCACCGACACCCACGACCAGTGGAGAGTTGCGGCGGGCACCCACCACTACATCGGGGTAGAGCGGCGAGACGGCAACCAAGGTGAAGGCGCCTTCGAGCAATTGGCACACCTCGCGCATCGCCACTGACAGGTCGCCGGCGCTTGGGAGAATGCGAGCAAGCAGGTGAGCCACAACCTCTGAATCAGTGTCTGAGGTCAGGCTCACCCCGGCTTCTGTGAGCTCCTCGCGGAGTTCGGTGAAGTTCTCGATGATGCCGTTGTGGATGATGGCCACCGAGCCGTCTTCACTGACATGTGGATGCGCATTGCGATCGGTCGGACCACCATGCGTTGCCCAACGGGTGTGGCCGATTCCGGTGGTGGATTCCGGCAAGGGATCAGCACCGAGCAGGGTCTCCAGATTGGTCAGCTTGCCTGCCTTCTTGCGCACATCGAGCAGTCCATTGGCGATCACGGCCACGCCAGCGGAGTCATAGCCTCGATATTCCAGCCGACGCAATCCCGAGACGATGATCTCCAAGGCCTGCTTCTGGCCGACATAACCCACGATTCCACACATGAAGAGCAGCCTACGCAGGTGTGCTGCAAGATAGGTGCGTGCTCACCGTGCGGCTGAATTGTCCAACTGAGTTGAGCCAGCAGGCCCAGGATGTGTTGAGCAAGGAAAATGGCGTAAGTGTGCTGAGTGTGATCACAGGAGCGAGCGCAAGGCCTCCCGGCGATCTGATGTACGCCGACATCTACTCAGTCCGGCTGATTGATCGGCGTCTTCATCTCCGTCACCACCATTCCGGCTTCCGGTGACGCAGCGCTGTCGCTGGTATTCGCTCGTTGGAGTGAACTCGCCGGGTCACTCACCCAACTCGTCATCAACATTGCCGGGATGGCTATCGCTGGTTGGATCACTCTCGCGTTGCAGCAGCAAGTCTGGAAGCGGGTTACTGCAAGGAGAGATTCGTCCGCACTGCCTGGGCCAGATCATCTGTGATGCGCTGCGCTAACTCAGGGGTAGGCGCTTCGACCATTACCCGAATCACTGGCTCGGTGCCAGAGGCACGCAGCAACACTCGGCCGCGATCGCCAAGTTCGGCCTCAGCCGCAGCGACAGCGGCTTGGACTGCAGCAGAACTGCTCACCGCTGACTTATCGACACCGCGCACATTGACCAGAACCTGCGGCAATTTGGTGATCTGAGCAGCGAGCTCAGCGATGCTCTTGCCGGTGAAGGCAACCTCCGCCAACAGATGCAGAGCCGTCAGCACACCATCGCCAGTTGTCGAGTGCTCAAGCATGACCACGTGCCCGCTCTGCTCGCCACCCAGATTGAGTCCATCTGCCTTCATCGCCTCAAGCACGTAGCGATCGCCAACATCGGTTTCGATCACCGTGATGCCGTGCTCCTGCATGGCAATCTTGAAACCCAGATTTGCCATCACCGTTGCGACAACAGTGTTCTTTGTCAGCAGTCCCTCGCGATTCATGCCCAAGGCGATGATGGCAAGGATGTGATCGCCGTCGACGACATTGCCTTGCGCGTCAACGGCCAGGCAGCGATCTGCATCGCCGTCGTGCGCGATGCCAGCGTCAGCACCATTGGCCTTGACCGCTGCGATGAGATCACCCAGATGCGTGCTTCCGCAGTTCTCGTTGATGTTCAGGCCATCAGGGGAATGATGAATGGCGATGACTTCTGCTCCTGCTGCGGCAAGTACAGATGGCGAAATATGTGAGGCGGCGCCATTGGCACAGTCGACAACGATCTTCAAACCGTCCAGGCGATGCGGCAGAGTGTCGAGCAGGTGGCGCTCGTAGAGCTCAATGGCAATGTGGTTGTCAATGATGCGGCCAACATCTCCAGCAAGCGGACGATCCCAGGGCTCGCGGATCCGCGCTTCGATTGCATCTTCAATTGCATCATCAAGCTTATGACCGCCACGCGCAAAGAACTTGATGCCGTTATCGGGCATGGGATTGTGCGAAGCCGAGAGCATGACGCCCAGATCGGCATCAAGATCAGCGGTCAGAAAGGCAACTGCTGGTGTCGGGACGACGCCAAGCAAAGTGACGTCGACTCCCGCACTTGCCAGCCCAGCCACGATTGCCGATTCAAGGAAATGCCCGCTGATGCGTGAATCGCGGCCTACCACGGCATGCGGACGCCGACCACGATTCGAACTGGATTCACACAGCACATGTGCTGCGGCGACGCCAAGGTCCAGCGCCATTTCAGCAGTGAGATCGCGGTTCGCGAGTCCGCGAACCCCGTCGGTGCCGAACAGGCGACCCAAGGCTTAGCGCTTGCTGTACTGAGAAGCCTTACGGGCCTTCTTGAGACCGTACTTCTTACGCTCCTTGACCCGTGGGTCACGAGTCAGGAAGCCGGCCTTCTTCAGTGATGGGCGGTTGCCATCGTGATCGATGGCATTCAGTGCGCGGGCAACGCCAAGGCGAAGAGCACCGGCCTGGCCCGAAACGCCGCCACCGTGGATCCGCGCAAGCACGTCGAACTTGCCTTCAGCACCAGTGGTGGTGAAAGGGTCGTTGACCTCTTGCTGGTGCACCTTGTTAGGGAAGTAATCGTCAAGGGTGCGGCCGTTGATGGTCCAGTTGCCAGTGCCAGGGACGATGCGCACGCGCGCGATGGCCTGCTTACGGCGACCGGTTGCGGCGCCTGGTGCGACAACAACATCGCGCGTCACAACTGCGCGCGCGGGAGTCTCCGAGGTGTACTCCGAAGGAGCGTCCTCTTCGATGTCGATGTCTACGTCTTCGATGGTGGCCTCTGACACGCGATGTTCCTTAATACGATTTTGGTGGATGTCTACTGGGCTGGTTGTTTGGTGGGCTATGCGCCTATTGGGCAATCTGGGTGATCGCGAAGGGCTGCGGAAGCTGAGCGGCATGCGGATGCTCGGCACCCGGGTAGACCTTGAGCTTCTTCAGCTGCTGCTTGCCGATCTTGTTGTGCGGGAGCATGCCCTTGACTGCCTTTTCAACTGCCTTGCGGGAGTTGTTGTCCAGCAGATCGGCGTAGCCAGTGGCCTTCATGCCGCCCGGGTAACCGGAGTGGTGGTAGGCCTTCTTCTGATCGCGCTTCTGACCCGTCAGCGCGACCTTGTCAGCGTTGATGATGATGACGAAGTCACCAGTGTCAATGTGCGGTGCGTAGGTGGTCTTGTGCTTTCCGCGCAGCAGGTTCGCAGCATGGGTGGCAAGACGTCCGAGGACAACATCGGATGCATCAATAACGTGCCAGGTGCGAGTTACCTCACCGGCCTTTGGGCTGTACGTGCGCACGGGACGCCACCTTCATTGTTGGATCGGACTTCTGCTGCGGACTTCAGGACTAGTTCGGGGAGCACTGAAGCGACCCCAAAGAGTACCCACTGGGCTGTCGATCCAGCAAATTGGGTGCGGACGCCTGCCCAGTGCCAAAGCGCACCTCCCTCAGGGCACCGCCAAGGGCAGTGTCAGTTCGAAGCAACAGCCACCCTCGACATTTCGCACGCTCACGCGTCCCCCGAGGGCGTCCATGGCGCTTTGTGTCACAGCCAGACCTAATCCGGCTCCCTCTGCTCCCCCTTGTGAGCGCGCTGAAGATCCGCGCCAGCCAGGCTCGAAAAGCCGGTCCAGATCCTCAGTCGCGATCCCTCCGCAGGTGTCGGTGACCGACACGACAACTTCGGTTCCGCGGCAGCGCGCCTCGACGGTGACAGGGGCGTGTGCGGGCGTGTGCCGCACAGCGTTCATCACCAGATTCGTGAGCCCACGTGAGAGTTCGCGTTCATCGACCATCGATGGAAGCGGCCCGCTGGCAGATCCACCTAGGCGAACGCCCTGCTCGATTGCGAGGGGCTCAGTCGCCGAGAGGATGTCGGACACCACATCGGCCACGTCAATGCGTTCGATTGTCAGCATCAACTCCTGGGATTGGAGTCTGGAGAGCGCAAGCAGGTCATCCACCATGCCTGTGAGTCGTTCCACCTCTCGCCTGATCTGAGCCAAGTATCGAGCGGGGTCAGGAGCCACACCGTCTTCCAATGCCTCCGACATTGCGCGCAGTCCCGCCAGCGGTGTTCGCAGGTCATGCCCAATCCACGAAGTCATCTCGCGACGCTGCAACTCGATTGCATTGGCGGCTTCAAGTTCAGCTGTGGCAACAGCTGCAGCCTGGGTGGCTTCATTCAGACGCCGCGCTGCAACAAGTCCAAAAGCCAAGGCAATCGGCAAGGCCGCGACGAAGACCCAGACCAGCACCACCAAATCGTGAGTGGACAGGAACATCGCCCAAGCACACACAGCGAGCGCGAGCCCAACCGCAGTCACAGGTACCAATGGCGCAACGATGGCAGCTGTTCGCGGGGAGCGGCGGCCCAAAAGGTTCACCGCCTGGAGTCCAATGAGACCTGTTGCCGCAGCAGTGCCGGCGGCGATGAGGACTACCTCAACCTCGGATCTCATGCTGGTTCCCACCGGTATCCAAGACCCCACACGGTCACGAGGCGGGTCGGGCGACTTGGTTCGACTTCGATCTTCTCTCGAAGCCGGCGGACGTGAACGGTGACGGTTGTGAGATCGCCAAACTCCCAACCCCACACGAGTGAGAGCAGTTGCTCCCGCGAGAACGTCTCTCCTCGATGGGCAAGGAAGAAGGCCAACAGCTCAAACTCGCGACCGGTTAGTGAGATGGGAAGGCCCATTCGGGTCGCCGATCGAGTGTCGACGTCGAGTGCCAGATCACCATCGACAGGGTCCGGTGAGGCAGCGGCAACCGGAGACTGCGAACGACGCAGTAGCGCAGACACCCGCAATACCAGCTCACGAGGAGAGAACGGCTTGGTCAGATAGTCATCAGCACCAAGCCCGAGCCCGGCGATGCGATCCTCCTCCTGACCAAGAGCGCTCAACATCACGATTGCCATATCTGGTTGCTCCGCTCGAAGGCGACGACAGACCTCAAGTCCATCAAAGCCCGGAAGCATCACATCAAGAACGACGAGATCGGGATTGGCCATCGCGGCCTGCATGGCACCTGGACCATCGGCAGCCTGGAGCAAGACATGTCCGGCCTGTTCAAGATAGGCGACCACGACTTCGCGCACAGTCTCGTCGTCATCAACAACGAGGATCGCAGCCATGGGTTCAGGGTATGCCCGCAGAACATACGCAAGGCGACTCAAGAGCGTTACGTAAGATCTTCGTAATGCGAATCCACTGGCTTTCAAGATGCCGGTTGTACTCAGATAGGCACATGACACAGACCAGAACATTTTCGCGCATATTGATTCCCGTTGCCATCGCAGCATCAGCTCTTGCGTTGACTGCCTGCTCCTCTTCAACACCTGAATCAGCCGAGAAGCCAATGTCCGCTGAAGCCACAATGGCGCCATCAACGAATGCGGATTCGAGTATGGAGAAGACGGACACCTCCGAGATGGACAAGGCTCCAAAGCCCAGCGCTTCCGGTTCGTACGTCACTCTTGCTGAGTACGAAGGCGACAAGTCCGCTTACACCGATACCAATGTCGTCCTGTTCTTCCATGCTGGCTGGTGCCCGAATTGCCGGGCAACCGAGGAGAACCTCAATGCAGACCTCGCAGGCATCCCATCTGACCTGACCATCGTCAAGGTCGACTTCGACAACTCTGATCAACTGCGCCAGAAGTACGGAGTGACCACGCAGCACACGTTCGTGCAGATCGACGCCAACGGTGAGCAGATCACGAAGTGGAGCGGTGCCGAAACAGCAGAGGACATTGCCAAGCAGGTTGTCTGATGCTGCTGCTGCTTCTGGGGGCGGTGCTGGCGGGAGTTCTCACCACGCTCGCCCCCTGTGTGCTGCCGATGCTTCCCGTGATCGTCGGCGGCTCGATTGGCTCATCGACCGCCGCCTCACGGCGACGCGCATACATCATCACAGCTTCACTCGGCATGTCGATCGTCGTCTTCACGCTGATCCTGAAGGTGAGCACTTCCCTGATCGGCGTGCCAACAGAGGTCTGGCAGTGGATCAGCGGCGGTTTGCTCATCGGCTTGGGTCTTGTCTCGGCGTTTCCCAGCTTGTGGGAGCACATCTCCGCGCGCCTGGGACTTCAACAACGCTCGACTCAACGACTCGTCTCAGCTCGCTCGCGCCAGGGCACTGTCGGGGCGGTGCTCACTGGTGCCGCATTGGGACCTGTCTTCTCCTCATGCAGCCCGATGTACGGATACGTGGTCGTCACTGTCCTGCCGGCCTCGCTCGGTCAAGGACTGCTGCTGCTCGGCGGTTACGTCCTTGGTCTATGCGCAACACTGCTTGCGGTGGCCTTGGTTGGTCAGCGTTTCATCGGCAATGCCCGCTGGGCATCTGACCCGCACAGCTGGTTCCGGCGCGGTCTAGGAGTGGTGTTCATCTTGGTGGGGCTCACGATCTTGACCGGACTCGATCGAGATATTCAGACCTGGATTCTGGAGCACTCCCCGATTGCGCCTTGGGAACTGGATTCAGGATTCATTCCTGAGACCTCCTGAATCTCCGGCGGTCAGTCGCACTCTTCACCAAGACTTCGGCGGGCCTTGGTCACCCGCTGGCGATCAGCCAGCTGGTCATCTGGCGGGTAGCCGACCTCTTCAAGGGTCAGCGCGTAGGCGGGCTGAACGGTGAGCCCGACATTGCGCTCACGGCCCGCCAGGATGTCGCTGGGCCACGAAGTCGCCTTGCGGCCATCGCCCACCGGGATCATCGCTCCCACCAGGCTGCGCACCATTGAATGACAGAAGGCTTCGGCCTGAATTGTCATCACGCAGACATCGTCCTGGCGATGCCATGTCAACTGCTCAAGTGACCTGACTGTGCTGCTGAAATCGCGGGGCTTGCAGAAGGCCGCGAAGTCATGCAGGCCCAGAAGGCCTTGCGCCGCCTGATTCATGGCATCCAGATCCAGGATGTGGGGATGCCACAGCACCTGCCGGCGCAACTGCGGATTCATCAGAGTGGAGTCATCACAGATGCGGTATGTGTAACGGCGCCACAGGGCTGAGAAGCGCGCATCAAAGCCAGGCGGGGCAACAGTCATGCGTCGAATGCGGATGTCCTCGGGCAGGGCTCGGTTGATGCGCCCAGCTCCGCGCAGAAGATTGGCTTGCTGCTGGGTGATATCGCAGTGCACTACCTGTCCACGCGCATGCACGCCAGCATCAGTACGACCCGCGGAGAAGAGATCGACTTGGCTCTGCGTCAGCAGACGCAGGATGCGGGTGACTTCACCCTGAACCGTGCGCAGATCCTTTTGAACAGCCCAGCCAAAGAAGTCGGTGCCGTCATATGCGATATCAAGACGCAAACGAATCAGCCCGTCACCCGGTGGACCGGAGACGGGCTGATTGAGTTCTTGCTGGGTCAGGACTTGTCCTCTTCGGCAGCCTCTTCGGCAGCCTCTTCAACGGCTTCAACCTCGATGACAGCGATCTCCTCTTCGATGATCTCACCCGTTGCATCCACGGTGATCTCGTCGACGATGATCTCTTCAGCCACGACATTGCCTTCAGTGTCAGTGATGACCTCATCAACGATCACGTCAGCAACGACCGGAGCTGCAGTGGCAATTGCGGCTTCTTTGGCAGCGCGCTTGGTGGCGGCACTGGCCTCAGCAACAACCTGCTCAAGCATGGGCTCACACAGCTCGATGATTGCCATCGGAGCGTTATCGCCCTTGCGGTTGCCGATCTTGGTGATGCGGGTGTAGCCGCCCTGGCGACCGGCAAAGCTCGGGCCGATCTCGGTGAAGAGCGTGTGCACGACCGACTTGTCATGAACGATGGTCAGCACACGACGACGTGCGTGCAGGTCACCGCGCTTGGCGAAGGTGATCAGGCGCTCGGCCAATGGACGCAGGCGCTTGGCCTTGGCCTCTGTGGTCGTGATGCGACCGTGCTCGAAGAGCGAGGTGGCAAGGTTGGCCAAGATCAGCCGCTCATGGGCCGGACCACCGCCGAGGCGGGGACCCTTGGTTGGCGTAGGCATCGAAAAATCTCCTGTCAGATGGGTAAATCGCTGGTGCGACTAGAGCTGCTCGTCCTCAGCAAATGCCAGGTCGTCATCTTCATCGTCTTCGTAGTAGGCAACCGCTGAAGGATCAAATCCTGGCGGGCTGTCCTTGAGGGCCAAGCCGAGGCTCACGAGCTTCACCTTGACCTCATCGATTGACTTCGCACCGAAGTTGCGAATGTCGAGCAGATCGGCCTCACTGCGGGTGATGAGCTCACCAACAGTGTGAATGCCTTCACGCTTCAAGCAGTTGTACGAGCGAACTGTCATATCGAGCTGCTCGATTGGAGTCGACAGCTGCTCGGCAACGAAGGTGTCCGTTGGCGATGGGCCGATGTCGATGCCTTCAGCGTCGACATTGAGCTCACGAGCCAGACCGAAGAGTTCAACAAGGGTCTTACCAGCAGATGCAACAGCGTCAGTTGGGCGGATCGAGTGCTTGGTCTCAACGTCGATGACAAGCTTGTCGAAGTCGGTGCGCTGCTCAACACGGGTGGCCTCAACCTTGTAGGTCACCTTGAGCACTGGGGAGTAGATCGAATCCACGGGGATGCGACCGATCTCTTGGCCAGGCTGCTTGTTGAGGGTTGCAGAGACATAGCCGCGGCCACGCTCAACGACGAGCTCGATCTCAAGTGAGCCCTTGTCATTGAGTTCAGCAATGTGCAGCTCAGGGTTGTGCACCTCGACACCAGCGGGTGGCTGGATGTCCGCGGCAACAACCTTGCCTGGACCCTGCTTGCGCAGGTACATCACCACTGGCTCGTCATGCTCTGATGACACAACCAACTGCTTGATGTTCAAGATCAGCTCAGTGACGTCTTCCTTGATTCCTGGAATCGTCGTGAATTCGTGCAGCACACCATCAATGCGGATGCTCGTGACAGCAGCACCTGGGATTGAGGACAGCAGGGTGCGACGAAGCGAGTTGCCAAGGGTGTAGCCGAATCCTGGCTCGAGGGGCTCGAGCACGAAACGCGAGCGGAACTCGCTGATCGGCTCCTCGGTAAGCACGGGGCGCTGGCTAATAAGCAATTTTCTTCCTTCCCGCGACGACCACTATTTGAAGTCGCGTTTCATCGAGTGGGGAGATTCCTCCCCACAAGGACTTACTTGGAGTAGAGCTCGACGATCAGTTGCTCTGTGACTGGGGTGTCGATGACGGCGCGGGCTGGCAGGGCGTGCACCAGGATGCGCATCTTCGACGGGATGACCTCAAGCCATGCCGGCACGGTGCGATCACCGATTTCGGCGTGGGCGATGATGAATGGCGTCATCTCACGTGAACCCGGTGCGACCTCGACGATGTCGTTGGGGGAAACGCGGAAGGACGGGATGTTCACCTTGTGGCCGTTGACCAGGAAGTGGCCGTGGGTGACCAGCTGGCGAGCCATGTCACGCGACTTGGCAAAGCCAGCGCGGAACACGACGTTGTCCAAACGGGTCTCAAGAATGATGAGCAGGTTCTCGCCGGTCTTGCCGGACTGACGCTGTGCCTCAACGAAGTAGTTCGCGAACTGCTTCTCAAGAACGCCGTACATCCGGGTGGCCTTCTGCTTCTCACGAAGCTGGAGCAGGTACTCGCTGTCCTTTGACCGTCCACGACCATGCTGGCCTGGAGGGTAGGGACGCTTCTCAAACGGGCAAGCGGCAGATTCGCACTTGGATCCCTTGAGGAACAACTTCATCTTCTCGCGACGGCACCGCTTGCAATCGGCTGCTGTATAACGCGCCATATCTCTTCGCTCTCCTGTTTTTCCTGCGCGCGATCAGACGCGTCGACGCTTGGACGGACGGGTTCCGTTGTGTGGCGCTGGTGTGACGTCGGAGATGGAGCCGACCTCAAGCCCAGTTGCCTGCAGCGAACGGATAGCGGTCTCGCGGCCGGAGCCTGGACCCTTGACGAACACGTCAACCTTGCGCATGCCGTGCTCCATTGCGCGACGCGCGGCAGATTCTGCTGCGAGCTGTGCGGCGAATGGGGTGCTCTTGCGGCTGCCCTTGAAACCAACCTGGCCAGCGCTTGACCATGCGATGACGGCGCCTGTGGGGTCAGTGATGGACACGATGGTGTTGTTGAACGTGCTCTTGATGTGAGCGTGACCGTGGGCCACGTTCTTCTTCTCTTTGCGGCGAACCTTCTTCGGTGCGCCTTTCTGGCCTGACTTGGGTGCCATGTTCTGTTTCTCCTACGAGTCCGGTTGAAGCCGACGAATTACTTCGTGGCCTTCTTCTTGCCAGCGACGGTCTTGCGCGGACCCTTGCGGGTACGAGCATTGGTGTGGGTGCGCTGGCCGCGGACCGGGAGGCCCTTACGGTGGCGAAGTCCCTGATAGCAGCCAATCTCAACCTTGCGGCGGATGTCTGCGGCAACCTCACGACGCAGATCGCCTTCAACCTTGAGGTTGGTGTCGATCCAGTCGCGAAGGGCGAGAGTTTGATCATCGGAGAGGTCCTTGGACTTCATTTCCGGATCAATGCCCGTTGCAGTAAGGGCAGCGGCGGCCTGTGAACGACCGACTCCATAGATATAGGTGAGTGCGATTGCCATGCGCTTTTCGCGCGGCAGATCAACACCGACAAGACGTGCCATTGACGTTCTCTCTTCTCTAAGCACGAGGTTTGGATTGAAGTACCAGTCCTGCCCGTCGAGGCAGGTCTTCGGCCTCGTGACCGAAGGTGTCGTCCTGGCTTTCGCCAGGGGTCGGGTACTTCTCAGACAGGGCGTCGGGTTGTCTCCCCAGCGACCTTCGTCAGGTGATTAGCCCTGACGCTGCTTGTGGCGAGGGTTCTCGCAAATCACCATGACAACTCCGTGACGACGGATGACCTTGCACTTATCGCAAATCGTCTTAACGCTCGGCTTGACCTTCATGATGTGTTTGCGTCCTCGTGTCGTTACTTGTAGCGATAGACGATGCGACCGCGAGTGAGGTCATACGGAGACAGTTCTACGACAACACGGTCATCGGGAAGGATGCGGATGTAGTGCATTCGCATCTTGCCGCTGATGTGCGCCAAAACTTTGTGCCCGTTGTCCAACTCCACGCGGAACATTGCATTAGGCAAAGACTCCATGATCGTGCCCTCAAGCTCGATCGCTCCGTCTTTTTTGCCCATACTGCTGCTTCGTCCTTCGTTTTGTGAGTGATGCCGGCGCCGTATTCCCAGACATGCCAAGACCACCAAATTGATGGTGGCGGGCAATCGGGGAAGCCAACGTCAGCCTGCAGAGTCTAGGGGGGCAGGGGCGCAATCGTCTAATCGGGGGGTTTTGTCCGATTTATGACTATCGGCACCCGCTGCCTGCTTGCTCACCTTGACCACCAGCACCTTATCGCTGAGCAGCTTGTCACCAGGGCTCGGAATGGGAATCGAGCGCTCATTGCGGGATTCCAGATCAAGGCGGGCCTTGGCCGCGGCTGGGGCGAAGATCTCTTCCAGTGCGCCAAGGCTGGACGAGGCTCCGGGCTGGGAGCCGCCCATCGTCTTGCGCATCCAACTGAGCACTGTGACCTCCGACCAAAGATTCAGTTTACTCCGGGCGCTAGCCCAGCCATTTCATCTGGCTTTGGTGTAGGTCACGGGGGTCTGTGTTCGTTCGAGGGCGTGGGCGTCTGCCCCGTGGGCCTGGGGTGGCGGCCTCAGGTGGTGCAGGTCGCGGGTGGTCAGGGCGAGGTGCTCCTCGAACGCTTTCGTCCCGCCGCCGGAGTCGGTGCGGACTAGCACCGTCGCCCGCTGGGCGGGATCGAACTGGGCCAGCGCCGCGTCCAGGACCGTGATGTGGTCGGTGGCGTTCACCCTGGAAGTGCCTTCCGCTACAAGGACCTCGACTCCTCGTAAGCCAAGAATCCCAGCAACGACAGGCACTTCTGTCATTTTACGACCGTGTCACCCCACGGGTTGATGAAATGGCCCGGCTAGGTGATTTCACAGGGGGTGAGGGGGACGCCCTGCTCACCGTCCCCCGGTGTTGTGACCTCCAGCGCGTGGAGGTGAGACAGCGCTTGTGACGACCCGTGCGATTGTCTGTGGCCCGGCCTTGGGCGGGCCCATCACTGCCAGGGGCCGGGACCCTCGGCCCGATCGGCCGGCTCGTCGATCTTCGTCACGGGCGGGCGCGCGGTCCCCGAGCGGTAGGCCGCCCGGCCCAGCACCAACCCACTGAGCGGCACCGTGACCACGTGCGCGGCCAGTACCAGCAGCAGAACCACCAGAACTCTGGGAGATCCGGCGTCCATAAGCGCAGCGAAGAGGACGAGCGCTACCCCGAGCGCCGCTGCCTTGGAGACTGCGCTCGCCCGGGTGAGCGGATCCGGCAGTCGCAGGAGTCCGAGTCCGGCCAGCGCGACGAGGCCGGCGCCCAGCAGGATCAGTCCGGCCGTCACCGGCGTCAGGTCGTCGGTCATGCGTCCTCCCGGGGGTCGTGGGGGGCCTCGCCGGCGTCCAGTCCCCAGGCGTGCTGGCGCGCGGGCACCATTCGAGCCAGCCCCAGCGTCGCCAGGAAGCCGATGAGCACCGCGGCGAGCGCGATGTCGAGCAGCGCGGGAAGGTCGATCCTCATCTCGACGAGCACGATGGCGCACACCGCGGCGATGAACCCCAGCTCCGCGGCGACCAGTCGGTCCGCTGCCGACGGGCCCCGCACGGCTCGGTAGACCGCGGCCAGCATGCCAAGGGCGACCAGCGCAAGGGCGACGTCAGCGACCGTCATCACGAACCTCCCTCCGATGGGCCGGCTGCCGCCAGGCGAGACTGCGGCACGGCCCGGCGCCCACGCAGGGCGCGCAGCACCCGTCCCTCGATGTCGATGAGATCGTCCCGCAACTCCTCCGGGTCCGCGGCATACATCCCGTGCACCCACACCTCGGTCAGCCGTGGATCGATGCCGACCACGAGGGTGCCCGGAGTCAACGTGATCAGGCCAGTGAACAGGCTGACCTCCAGCGGAGTCCTGCAGCGCAGCGGGACGATAAGCACGCCGGGGGCGAGCCGGGCCGACGGCGCCACGATGTCGCGCGCCACCATGGCCGAGGCGCGCACGATGGCCACAGTCGCCCATAGGGCCAGGCCCGCGAGGGCGGGCAGGCGGCCCACTGCCCGCCCGAGCTTCCGCAGAAGGGTCATCACCGCCCCGACTCTCGTCCTGTTCGCCGGATTATTCATCGGCCCAGCACCGCCTCGACGTAAGTCGACGGATCAGAAAGCCCGGCGCCGGCCGTGGCCGCGAGTTCGAGCAGCGGCCCGGGGAAGATGCCGATGGCCAGGCTCACGCCCGCGAGCACCAGACCGGGCAGGACCAGCCCTGGCTGCCAGGGGCCCTGCCCGCGCGGGGCGCTGCCGGCGCTGGCTCCGACACCCGGCGCCTTGCCCCAGAACACCCCGGAGCCGACTTTGAGCATGGACACCAGAGTGCCGACGCTCACCAGCAGGGCCAGCCAGAACACCAGGTAGTTCCCGGCATCGACGGCGGCGTCGAGCACTCCGAACTTGGCCCAGAAGCCGGAGAACGGGGGCAGGCCGGTCAGCGACAGGGCAGCGAACAGGAAGGCCACGGCCACCAGACGATGCTGACTTGCTACGCCGCCGAGCCGAGCGATGCGACCCGTCCCGTGCTGCTGCTCCACCACACCGCCGGTGAGGAACAGCGACGTCTTCACCACAGTGTGGTGGACCAGGTAGAACACCGCGGCGGCCATGCCGATAGGGCCGGCCAGAACCAGGCCGACGAGGATGTAGCCGACCTGGCTGACCATGTGGAACGACAGCACCCCGCGGATGGAACCCTCTCCCAGCGCGCCGAGCACCCCGATCACCATGCTCGTGCCGGTGACCGCCACGACGACGAGGGTGACGGTGGGACCGGGCTCGTACACCACCGACAGCACTCGGATCAGGGTGTATACGCCGACCTTCGTCAGCAGTCCGGAGAACAGCGCGGTCACCGCCGGACTCGCATACGGGTAGGTCGCCGGCAGCCAGGTGTGGACCGGCACGACCGCCGCCTTCATGGACAGGGCGATGAGTATGACGCCGACCGCGACGGCCACGATCGGGACGCCTCCCTGGTCCGCCAGGGCGGCCACGTTGACGGTGCCGGTCACGCCGTACACGGCGCCCAGTCCGGCCAGGAAGATCGTCGATGCCGTCAGGTTGATCGCCAAGTAGAGCCGTGTCGCCCGCAGGGCCAGCGGGCCGCCGCGACGTGTCATCAGCACGTACGACGGCAGCAGGGCGACCTCGACCATGACGAACAGGTTGAACAGGTCGGCCGTCAGGTAGGCGCCGTAGACACCCGCGGTCATGACGAGCGCGAGCGGGACGAACCAGCGGTTTCTGTCCTGGTCGCTGGCGAAGGCGAAGGTCATCGACGCGAAGACGAGGACACCAGAGACCACGAGAAGCATGGCACTGAGCAGGTCGGCGGCGAAGGGGATCCCCAGTCCGGCCGGCCAGCCGCCCACCTGCGCCGCGATGACCTCGCCGCCACTTGTGGCCACCGTCAGCATGACGCCGACCGTCGCCACCGCGGCCGGTGTTGCCAGCCCGAGTACGCGGCCGAGCAGCCGACTGCCGCTCAGCGCGACCAGCAGGGCAGCCAGCAGCGGGATGGCGAACACCAGCGGCAGCAGGGCGGTCACCGCTCCTCCCCGTCCGGGCGCTCGTTCGACGCGTCCGGGTCGAGGTCGGCGGCCGGCCGGCGCCGACTGCTGTCGCCCTCGGTGCGGGTGACCAGCGAGACCAGGTACACCGTTACGCCGAACGTGATGACGATGGCGGTGAGGACGAAGGCCTGAGGAAGCGGGTCGGCCAGCAGGGCCACGTCCGACTGACCCAGGAGTGGCGCCGTGCGTCGGTCCGTGCCGCCGGCGGAGATGATGAGCAGGTTCACCGCGTGCCCGAGCAGGATGAAGCCCAGTACCAGTCGGACGCCCCCGCCGCGGACCAGAAGCCAGGTGCCGACGGCCGCGAGGGCGGCGATCGCGAGCGCCATCGTCATGACGTCACCGCCGCGTCGTCGGTCCGGTCGGCCGGCTCCGGTGCACGGCCCCAGCCAGCCAGCCGGTCGACGGCAGCTTGGACCAGGCCGACGACGACCAGGAGCACGCCCAGGTCGAACACCATCGACGAGGTGACGTACCCGTCCCACCCGGGCATGGAGACCGGGAATGGCTTGAGGAAAGCCCCGGCCATGAGGAGGCCCAGGATGCCGGTGCCGACGGCCACGAGCAGTCCGGTGCCCACGAACGCCGAGGGTGATGGCAGCCGGACCGGCACCCCCGAGATCCGGGCGACGACCAGGGCCGCGCCGAGTCCGAGACCTGCGATGAATCCGCCGCCTGGCTCATTGTGGCCGCGCCAGAACAGCACGGCCGACAGGCCGACCAGCAGCGGGATGACGACCGCCGATCCCGTCCGTAGGACCAGCCGCTCCCCGGGCCCGATGACCGAGGGTCCGACCGGCAGCAGGCCGCGCGCGGCGCCTGCGGCGAGCAGCCCCCATGCCGCGGCCGCGAGAACCACGATCTCCCCGAGCGTGTCCAGCCCGCGGAAGTCGACCAGGATGGTGTTGACGACGTTGGTGCCTCCGGTCTCCTGCTCGGCCATGGACACGTAGTACTTGGCTGAGTCCGACGGGCCGCGACGGCCCGTGAAAGCCCAGGCCGCGGCCCCGGCCAGCAGGCCGACGCCGGTCGCTGCCGCAGCAGCGACCGCCGGGTGGCTGCGCGGAGGGGCGGGCCGGGGCAGGCGCGCCAAGGCCGGTGCGGCGATGACGACGGTGAGGATCTCGACGAGCAGCAGCGTTAGGGCGACATCCGGGGCACCGAGCAGGAGCAGCCACACCGCGATGACGAGGCCGACGATGCCGGCCAGGACGAGCGCGGACAGGGTGGTCGGCGCCCGGGTGAGGGCGAGCACTGCTGGCAGGAGCACCAGCAGGACCAGCAGGTCGACCGGCCGTGCGGTCCCCTCGACGGCGGGGGCCAGTCCCGGCACGGTCAGGAGCGCACCGACAGCAAGAGCCGCGAGCAGAAGGCCCACACCGGCCAGGTGGACACCGACGGAGGTGGAGTGCGCCGAGCGGCCGACGCGTGCGCCGAGCGCCAGCGTCGCATCCCACCCTTGGTCGAACAGCCCTGGCCAGCGGGCGGGCGGCGGGGTCGTCCCGAGCCACCGCTGGAGCCAGGTGCGACGGAAGTGGATGAGCAGGCCCAGGCTGATGGCCATGGCAGACAGGAAAAGGGCGATGGACAGGCCGTGCCACAGCGACAGGCCGCCCGGAGTCGGGGTGAACCCGGTGTCGATGGTGGCTCGGGCGACGATGCTGTCGAGCAGCCAGGGCGCGACGCCGAGCAGCAGGCCGGCGAACGCCGGGATCGCGGCCGGGGCCAGGAAGGCCCAGGACGGCTCGTACAGGGACTTCTGAGTGAGCGGGCCGGCGAAGGCACCGCTGATGATGCGGGCACTGTACGCGAAGGTGAGGGCAGCGCCGATGACGGCAACCCCGGCGGCTACCCAGCCGGCCCAGGGCGTCCCCTGGGTCCAGGCTGCGTCGGATGTGCCGATGAAGGCGTAGAAGGCCTCCTCCTTTGCAACGAACCCCACCAGCGGTGGCACGCCGGCCATCGACATGGCGGCGAGCCCGGTCAGCACCGCGGTGATCGGCATCGCCCGCCACAGGCCGCTGAGCTCGCGGATATCGCGGCTGCCCGCTTCCCGGTCGACGATGCCGACCAGCATGAACAGCGTCGCCTTGAACAGCGCGTGGGCGGCGACCAGCAGCACGGCCGCCGCCAGCGATGCCGACGTTCCGACGCCGACGAGAGCGACCATCATGCCGAGCTGGCTCACCGTCGAGTACGCGAGAAGCGCCTTAAGGTCGACCTGCCGCAATGCCTGAAACGCTCCGAACACCATGGTGGTCAGGCCGATCCCCATGAGGGTCAGATGCCAGCCCGGTGCCTCGACGAACAGCGGAGAGAACAGCAGGAGCAGGTAGATGCCGGCCTTGACCAGCGTCGCCGCGTGCAGGTAGGCGCTGATCGGTGTGATCGCGACCATCGCCCCGGGCAACCACCCGTGGAAGGGCAGCTGCGCCGACTTGGTGAAGGCCGCGACGACGACAAGCGGGCCAACCACGAGCATGTCCAGCGGAGTCAGCGCCGCAGGCGCCGTCAGCAGGATGGCGTCTATCTCGGTTGTCCCTGTGCGGGCGATGAGAAGCACCGAGGCGGCGAGGAGGGCCAGCCCACCGCCAGCCGTCACCACGAGCGCCCGCACTGCAGGCCGGGCCCCATTCAGGCCCTGCCCAGCCACGAGCAGGAAGCTGCAGACGGTGGTGATCTCCCAGAACACCAGCAGCAGGATGAGGTCTCCGGCCAGGACCAGGCCCAGCATCGCCGCAGCGAATAGGGTTAGGATGCCGAACAGCCGACCGTGCTCGTAGTCCGGATCTAGGTAGGGCGGGCAGTAGGACAGGACGAGTGCGCCGACGCCGAGGACCAGGGCGGCGAACAGCAGGCCGAGGCCGTTCAGTCGAAGCGAGAACTCCACGCCCAGTTCCGGAACCCACATCCAGGACTGGGAGACCTGGCCTCCCGCGATCACGTCGGAGGCCTGCAGCAGCAGCAGGACCATCGAGGTGAGGAAGACCCCGGCGATCACGTACCCGGTGTTGCGGCCGAGTCGTCGAGCCAGGAACGGAGCGGCGAACGCTGCAGCGGCCATCAATGCGAGGGGCACGATGAGCATGCGGGCCGCTCCTCCCTGATCGCGTTTGCAGCGCCGGACCGCGCGTGGCTGCCGCGCTGCCGCGCCTCCTTGACTCTAGGGGTCGGATGAGGCTGGCGGGCCGGCCGATCGCCTGGGTGGGCTGGCGGGCCCTTGGGAGCCCCGCGCTTACGGGAGGCTACCTGCCCCGATCAATCATCGGGCGCGCCTGATCGGTCCCCCGTCACGTCGCGCGCGCCATCAGCACGGAGCAGGTCGCGTTCGTGGCCAGGGAGGTGGCGATGGATCCCGCCCTGACAGCTGCGAATCCAGACAACCCCCGAGTGCCGAGGACAACGAGGTCTGCCTGCCACCACTCGGCTGCCTCGAGGAGCACCACCCGGGTGTCGACCGTGATCTGCAGCTCATCGGGAGGGGGGACCTCGACCCGGACCGAGCGGGCATCGGGACGGAGGATCTCGGCGACCCGCTCGGCGGCCGACTGCGCATCGAACCCGGAGTGCGGGACGCTGACCACGAGGACCTGCACCTGCCCGAGCCAGGGCATCGCCCGCATGGCCTCGACGGCAGCATGGCAGTCCGCGGAACCGTCAGCGCAGACTAGGGCGCGCCTGGTGGGGACTCCGTGGCGGGCGATGACCAGCGGCATCGGCGGCTCGTTCAGCAGGGCGTCGGTGGTGCTGCCCAGGTGCAGGGTCTTGCGGAACCCGCGCCCTTTGGGTCCCACGACGAGCAGGTCGCGGTCCCGCAGCCCTGTCAGGGTGCGCATCGGGTCGCCGATGATCTGTTCGTGGTGCACCGGGGTCTGGGTCCACTCCCTCAGCAGCTCTCGCGGGTGCCGGGCCCCCCAGGCATGCACCTCGGTGTCCTGCGCCTGGCCCGCGGGGGTGGCGGTGAGGGCCTCGATCTGCCATCCGGGCCAGTCATGCGAATTGATCCACAGCCAGGCGACATCGGCCGCTTGGGACTGGTCGTCGCCGAAGACGAGCCTGCGTGTCATGGTCGCTCAACTCCCTGTCCCTGATGCACCCCGAACTGAAACGTCATAGTTGCTGGACCCCCCGGGATCGCCAGAACGCCTTCTCGGCCTCAACAAGGAGGAACTTGACCGCCCCGAGCCCGAGGATGACCGTCCACGACACCCAGCCCAGCGGTGCGGTGTGAAAGACCTGCTGCATCACGGGTAGGTAGGTGAAGGCCAGCTGAAGGACGATCAGGATGGCGCTGACCCACACGGCGACTCGGTTGCCGGTGAATGCCTCGGCGTTCAGTGCCGAGCGGGTGAAGTGCCGGACGTTGAACAGGTAGAAGATCTCACCGACCACCAGAACGTTCACGGCGGTGGTGCGGGCCACCTCTATGGAACTGCCTCGGGTGAGCTCCCACTCGAACGCGATCAGGGTGATCAAGGTCATGAGCAGGCTGACATAGGCGATGCGGATGCCCAGCGGTCTGGTGATCAGCGGCTGCTGGGGTGGCCGGGGCGGCTGGGCCATCACACCCTTCTCGGCCGGTTCGAAGGCCAGCGCCAGGGCCAGGGTGACGGCGGTGACCATGTTGATCCAGAGGATCTGACCGACTGTGACGGGCATGGTCAGCCCGAAAACCAGGGCGACCAGGATCAGTCCCGCCTGCCCGCCGTTGGTGGGCAGGATGACCAGCAGCGACTTCTTGATGTTGTCGAAGACCACCCGGCCTCGCAGGACCGCGCCGGCGATCGTGGCGAAGTTGTCATCCGTGAGGACCAGGTCGGACGCCTCACGGGCCGCGTCGGTGCCTCGGCCGCCCATCGCGACACCGATGTCCGCGGCCTTCAGCGCGGGTGCGTCGTTGACCCCGTCGCCGGTCATCGCCACGTAGATGCCATCGGACTGCATGGCGCTCACGAGGCGCATCTTGTGCTCTGGGCTGGCCCGGGCGATGACGTCGTGGCTGGCGGCAGCCAGCTTCAGCTCCTCGTCGTCGAGCGCCTCGATGGCCTCTCCAGTCAGCGCCTCGTCACCACCGAGCCCCAGGTCCCTGCCGATGGCCAGCGCGGTGGCGGCGTGGTCTCCGGTGATCATGACGACTCGGATGCCCGCGGACTGGCACTTGGCGACCGCGGCTATCGCCTCCTGCCGGGGTGGATCCAGCAGTCCGACCATGCCCAGCAGGGTGAACTCGGGCAGGTGGTCGGCGTCCAGCGCGTCGGTCGACGCCGGCACGTCGGCGCGGGCCAGAGCCAGGACCCGTTCCCCGGCGGCGGCGGCGGCGGCGATCCGTGCCTCCCACCCGTCGTCGCCGACCTGCCCGCACATGCCGAGCACCCGCTCTGGGGCGCCCTTGACGATGACGAAGGTCTCGCTGTGGTGGTCATGGTGCAGGGTCGCCATGTAGCGGTTCTCGGACTCGAAGGGGATCTCGTCGATGCGAGGCATCTGGGCGGCCAATTCCACCCGGTCCACGCCTGCCTTGAGCCCTAGGGTGACCAAGGCTCCCTCGGTGGGGTCCCCCACCACGGACCAGGTTCCGGTGTCGTCGTGGGTGAGACCGGCGTCGTTGCACAGCAGGGCAGCAATCGCCAGGCCCTGCACGTCACGCCGGTCGGTGACCGCGACGTCCTTCCCTGACTCGGTGAAGCCACCGTCGGGGGCGTACCCCACCCCGGTGACGGCCACCTCGGTATCGGGCAGCATGATCCGGACCGCGGTCATCTCATTGCGGGTCAGGGTTCCGGTCTTGTCCGAGCAGATCACCGAGACCGAGCCCAGGGTCTCGACGGCCGGCAGGCGACGCACGATCGCCCGGTCGGCGGCCATCGCCCGGGTCCCGATCGCCAGCACGATCGTGATGATCGCCGGCAGGCCCTCTGGGATCGCGGCCACCGCCAGTCCGACGACGGCCAGGAACGCCTCCGACGCACCCATCCCGCCCAGCACGGTGGCGTACAGGAACGCGGCTAGCCCGATGGCCAGGATGAATGCGGTGATCTGGCGGGCGAACTGGTCCAGCCGCTGGGTCAGCGGTGTGGACAGGGCCGGGGCCTCGCCGACCATGGCCCCGATCCGGCCGACCTCGGTCTGCGCCCCGGTGGCCACTACCACCCCGCGGGCCTGCCCGTAGACGACGAGTGTGCCCGAGAAGGCAACACAGCGCCGATCTCCGATACTTGACTCCGGGTCCACGGGGTCCACCGACTTCTCCGCGGGGGCCGACTCGCCGGTCAGGGCCGACTCCTCGACCCGCAGGTTGTGCACCCGGATCAGCCGGAGATCGGCCGGTATCCGATCCCCGGACTCCAGCAACACGAGGTCGCCCGGCACCAGGCCGGTGGCATCCACCTCGCGGCGCTGGCCCTCGCGGAGCACCGTGGCCTGGGTCGCAAGCATCGCGCGGACCGCCTCGAGGGCGCCCTCAGCCTTCCCCTCCTGGACGAACCCGATGAGCGCGTTGATCACTACCACGCCGAAGATCACCGCGGAGTCCAGGTAGTGCCCAAGCAGGGCGGTGACCACACCGGCCACGATTAGCACCAAGATCAGCGGGTTGTTGAACTGCGCGACCAAGCGCGCCAGCCGACCACGATGGCGCGCCTCGGGAAGCCGGTTCGGCCCGTACCTGTCCAGCCTCTGCGCCGCGTCTGCTGAAGTCAGCCCCCGGTCGCGGTCAGTCTCAAGGTCAGTCATTACCTCGTCCACCGGGGCTGCGTGCCACGGTCGCGAGCGCTCAGTCATAGGACCTTTGGCCGCCAACATCAGCATCAACTCTCTGCCCCGGTAGGCCGGGGAGAACGCCTTGAGGCCCGGGATACCTCCACGCTACCTCGCGGCCGAACGGCACCGAGGCCCCTGGGCTTGACGCAACGAAACTGCGACTCAGATGCGATACCCCTGTGACCTGCCGAGCTCGGGCCAACTGATCTTCGCCCACAGAACAGTGTTTTGGACGATATCCAGTCCGCGCTCGGGCGCAGTGCGCACGACCAAAAAACAGGGCAGTGACCATCACCGGCCAGGAGGCAGAACGGCCGGCAGTTGGGTTTCACGGACTACGGAGCGCCCGGCACGTTCGATGATCCACTGGGTGGGGAGTTCTACCCGAGGCCCGCTTCATCAAGTGCGAGCTGTTCTACCCGCGTCTTCATGACGCTGCCCTTCGTGTCCGGAAATGCGCTCCCACCCGCTTCGCGGTCGAGAAGGCAGTCATGCAATGGAACGCGGAGGATCTCGAGCGCGCGAAGTGCGTTGAGGGTGCCGCTGTTGGTGTTGTGCGTTCCCCGGAGTAGTGGCGCAGCCACCCCGTTAGCCAGCGCCTGGCCGCGAAGCCGGCCGTTGAGCTCACGAAGATCGGCGAGAGCGCGCCAGTCCCGCCGCCGGAAGGCATGACTGGTGACGGTCTGCCGCTATCCGGAGTTCGGGTACTCGACGCGACGCATGTCATCGGGGGGCCGACCCCGACCATATGAACTGGCGCATGGAGACCGACATCGGCAAGCGCTCCGCCTATTGCGACTTACGCGACGCGGCCGACCATCAGAGGTTCCTGGCCCTCGTTAAGGACGCCGACGTGGTCACCTGCTCCTACCTCAACCTGGACCAGAAGGGCGTGTCGCCCAAGACGCTGGCCGCCGCCAGCCCGTGAATCATCACGCACGAGCTGCGCTGCTTCGACTTCGAAGGCCCCTGGGCGAACTTCCGAGGATTCGACATGCTCGCGGTCGCGGTGTCCGGCTGCGTCGACGTGGAGGGGGCCGTCGATGCCTCGCTGATGCCTCTGTAGGCAATCTTCGCTGACTACCTGGCGGGCTATGTCGGCGCAGCGGCAATCACCTCGGCACTGCTGAAGCGCGCCGACGAGGGCGGAAGCTACCGGGCACGGGTGTCCCTGACGCGCATGGCCATGTGGGCACAGGACATCGGCCTGCTCGACGCCGCAGCGCTCAATGGCACCAAGTCGTGAGCCGATCTCGTCGCCGAGGCCGACCTGCCCACCGTGACGATCGACAGTCCCTTCGGTGAGATCACCTACCTGCCGTCACTGATACAGATGACCGAAGTACGAAGCAGATTCGACCGAGGCCCGCAACCACTCGGCTCGTCTCCACTGACCTGGTAGCGGGCCCCTAGAGCCGTATAGGACGACAGGCTGACACCCGGCCAGGCTCCAGTCGGCCGTTCTCCTATCGGCTGGCTGACGCGCGCATCTCACTTAGCCGAGCCGCGCTCAGTGCCAACCGTCCAAGCAGATCGGCGAGATCCGACTCAACGACGTGACGATCGACGTCGATGCCCGCTCCGACGTTCAACAGGCGCGCGGTCGCCAAGGACTCGAGCTGTGCCTCCACCTCTTCCCCAAGCGCAGGCAGCGTCGCGCCATTCATGGCGCGCTCGAGTTCGCCGCGCACAAGGTGTTGCAGTGCAACCAGCGCCCCGGCCGATTCCTCGCTGAGCGACGTCCCGGCTCTACGCCTTCTGCGGGCGACTCGCCGGAAGGCCGAGCCGAGAATGTCAGCGTCATGAGCAAGTTCGTCCGCCTGGCTCAGCAGACCCAGGAGTTGCCGGCTCTGGGCTTCGTCAAGGCTGCTGTGAGACAGCTCGGCCAGGAAGGTAACGATGGCCCTGTGCCGATAGCGGATCGCCGACTTGCGCTCCTCGATGGACTCATCGCTTGGCATTCCAGCGACGGGTCTGGCTGCGACAGCAGGGAAGTCGGTATCCAAGAAGTCGCCCACCTGGGCCGCCAGATGGCGGACCTCCTCGGCGACGGTGTCCAGCCCAACGGCCGCGGTTGCCGTGGTGTACCCGTGCAGACCAGTCCGTGCGTCATCGCCTTCCGTCGTCCTGGACCGCGCGCGGACGATGCGCCGAACCAGAGCGACCATTGGGGTGAGCAGGGCGAGGAAGACTACCGTGTTGACAGCATTGAAGATCGTGTGCGCATTGGCCAGCTGGCGCGGCGAGGCGACCTCGTCCGGGGAGATGGCCTGCACGAGGTCGACCAATACCGGCAGGGCGATCAACCACGCTAATGCACCGAAGACGTTGACCAGCACGTGCACCATAGCCGTCCGCAACGCATCGACCCCCTTGCCGATTGCGGCGATGAGAGCTGTTACGCAAGTGCCGACGTTGGCGCCCAGGATGACGGCGATACCGGTCGGCAGGTCGATGAGCCCAGTGGCAGCAAGCGCAACCACAATGCCCGTCGTGGCGCTAGACGACTGCACGAGGGCGGTGACAGCTGCCCCGAGGACCACGGCAACGAGCGGGCTGGTGGCTCCCGACAGCAGCCCGAGGACCGGCGGGTAGGTAGCGAGTGGCTGCATCGCATCGCTCATCACCTGCAAGCCGAGAAAGAGGATGCCCAAGGAGGCAATGGCGCGCCCCGCCTGCTGCCACGGTCGCCTCGGCACGAACAGCCACATCACGCCCCCGGCCGCGACTAGCGCGAGGCTGAAACCGGCGGCATCCAGCGCGATGACCTGCGCGGTAACCGTTGTCCCGAGATTGGCACCGATGATCACCGCCGCCGCCTGCGTGAGGCCGAGCATCCGCGCCGAAACGAAGCTGACCGTTAGCACGGTCGTGACTGAGGATGACTGGAGGGCAGCCGTCGTGACAGCCCCGGTAGCCGCCCCGCTCACGCGATTGCCAGACACGGCGGACAGGATCCGCTGCAGCCGGTGGCCGGCGAGCGCCTTGAGCGCATCCGTCATCTGGTCCATACCGATGAGGAACAGCGCAAGTCCACCAGCCAGGCCAGTGGCCAGGGCGAACCAATCAAGGGAAGTGTCCAATAGGTGCCAGCCACCTCCTCATGGGAATGGATCGACCGAATGCTCATGAGTGTAGTGACTCTGGCGTCAGCAACCGGGTCGCGCAGAGGGGAATCAGATGCGCGACCGAGGGTCGTTGGCAAGTGGGCGATGGTGACTGTCGCGGACAGCCTTCGGCGATGATCATGGCTCTCGACGACCTGGAGCGCCTCTAGGCGACCATTGCCGTTCTCGCTGACGGGGCCCTCATTCGTTAGCCCACCGATCCCGAGACGGATCTCGCCGAGGGCCGCGTCCAAGATCGTGACGCACTCGCTGCTGCCATGCGCGCTCGCCCGGCCGGTGCCTGACGCGTAGTGCTTAGGCGTCAGGCCTTGGCGGCCTGCATCGTGTAGCTGAGCGGCAGCCGATCGGGCCCCTCGCGCAGGTGCCACTCGCCGCGGGAGTCGCAGGCCATCGCCCCTCGGCCAGCGCGTTCCACGGCAGGCTGCGATGCTCGACGAGTCCGGTCAACTCCAGACCCGCATCGAGCACGGCACTGATGACCTCGCCGATGCCGTGATTCCATGAGTGACTGGCCGAGTGCTCGAGTCGGCGTCGGTCTGCACATACGTCCCCGGCTCGTCATCCTCGATGGGGTCACGGGTCTGGAAGTACGGGTAGCGGACCACCAGACTGCCATCGGACAGGCCTTCGTCCAATGCCCACATCATCGAGTGACCCTCGCTGACGAACAGGCGCCCTCCGGACAGCAGGTGGTCCGCGACAGTGTGGGCCCAGCGCTGGATGTCGGGCAGCCAGCAGAGCGCCCCGATGCCGGTGTAGACGAGGTCGAACTGGCCGGATACGAGCAGGTCGGACGCGAACGCGACATCGCCAATGTAGGACGGATCGGCGATGAACCGGTCAAGGCCGTAGTCGGGGGACGCCGCGTGGATCGGCGCCCGCTCGTCCCAGAACAGGCGATTAAGCCTGCTCGATTCGTCCACGTGGGGACGCTAGCCCACGGCACAGCGCCTGCCGCGACGCACGGCTCCAAGCAGATCAAGTCGGGGGCACGCTCGGCCTTGCATCGTGGCCGTCGCCGGCGTAACGTCGAATCAACAACGTTGTCACGGAGGTCGTGATGCGCAGGCCATTCACTGTCCTTCTCGCCTCGACCGTCGGCCTAGCAGCGCTCGCGGTACCACCGGCAGTCGCCCATCCGACGAAGACTCCCGGCGCCCGCGCGGACCCGTCCTGCGCGACGTTGTGGAAGATCTACCCTGCAGGCATCGCCCGGGACGCGAAGTCCAGGGCTGCTGCGGTCGCGGACGGCTTCCAGGCCCCGAGGGTCTCGGCGCCCGTCTACCGAGCCAATCGCGTGCGCCTGGACCGCGACGGGGACGGCGTCATCTGCCCCCGCAAGGCGTCCACCACGCCGTCCAGAACGACCCCCACCGATCCAATCGCGCCACCCAACCCCGCCTACGAATCGACGGCAGCGGCCGTCCGTGCCGCCGGGGCGACGTGCATGGTGGTGCGCGAGGACGGCGAGGTCGTCGGCGAGTGGTACTGGGACGGACGCACGCCGGCGACGCAGACCACGGGCTTCTCGACGATGAAGGCAGTCACCGGCACCCTGATCGGCATCGCGCAGTCGCAGGGCCGTCTCACCCTCGACCAGAGAGCCTCGGACTTCATCACGGAGTGGAGGGGCACCCCGAGCGAGGGCGTGACGATCCGCCAGCTGCTGAGCATGACGTCGGGCCGCACCACCAGTTTCGCCGACGCGCAGAACATGGTGCTGTCCGCCGACGCGACGGGCTACTCGATCAGGGTCGGCCAGTCAGCGCCGCCCGGGACGGCGTTCCAGTTCAGCGACAGCGCCGTGCAGACCCTGGCGCGGGTGCTCACCGTGGCGACCGGCCAGTCCGTCATCGCCTTTGCACAGCAGAGCCTGCTGGGACCGGTGGGCATGTCCGGCACCACCCTGGTTCAGGACGGCTCCAATGCAGCCAACATGGCCTTCAACTACACCACCAGCTGCCGCGATCTCGCCCGGCTGTCGCAGCTCTACATGCAGGGCGGCACGTGGGACGGCCGGCAGGTCATCGCGGCCGACTACGTCAATCAGGCGCGCAGCCCCAGTTCGGACCTCAACCGCGCCTACGGCTTCCTGTTCAACCTGAACACGCCGGGCACCGCCTCCTACTATCCCGGCGCCCCGTCGGACGCGTTCAGCTTCATCGGCGACTGCGGTCAGGTGAGCGCGGCCTATCCCACCTCAGGGGTCATCGTGTCGGTCATGACGACTGCCAGCCTGCTCGATGCATTCTCGTGCGATCCGACCGGATCCCGCGTCAGCACGATCTCCCAGGCGGCGGCCGCCGCGGGCAGGTGACGCTGATCGCCGATGAAGTGGCATTCCTGCGAGCGCGAAGTCGCCGGCGAGGTCGTCGATGATCCGCGAGATCGTGGGATCGGACGCGAACGGCCCGAACAGGTGTGGGCGGGCCCGCAGCATCACCAAGTCCGCCGGGCACTGCCTCCCCCAACGAGCATCACCGCCAGGTCCGCGATCGCCTTGCCCGGGTGGTGGACCGCGCCCCGCCTCGTGAAGCCGGCCAGATCCGTGGTCAACGCCTCGACCCCGCCGCGGACGAGCGATACTTGACCTTCGGATGCGAGCAGGTAGCGATCACTTCGGAAGTGCCTGTCGTCATTTCACGCCCGTGTCACCCACCAACCACACGAAATGGCTGGGCTAAGGCTCCAAGCCCTCAAGCACTGCAACGATTCGGGTGCCGGCCAGGCCGCGCAATGACTCGCGGACGAATTCAAGTGAAGTGATGACGGCATCTGAGCCGCAGCCATTGACGAAACTGATGGCCGACTCCATTTTGGGACCCATCGACCCCGCCGGGAAATGTCCCTGCGCCGCAAAGGTCGCGGCTTGCTCAACAGTGATGACATCAAGGGCCTGCTCATTTGGTCCGTGGAAGTCCACGAAGACTCGATCAACGCCGGTCACCATCACCAGCACATTGGCCCGAAGCTTGGCTGCCAACAGGGCAGAGACGCGATCCTTGTCGATGACGGCATCAACTGGCACGAGCTCGTCTTCGCAGATCGTCACCGGAATGCCACCGCCACCAGCCGCCACGACAACGGCATTGGCCTTCACCAAGGTGCGGATGGCCTCCAACTCCAGGACTTCCAGTGGCGCAGGGCTCGGCACGACTCTTCGGAAGCTGCCCTCTTCGACCTCGTCGACATCCCAGCCATCTTCGACCACGTGCCGACGAGCCATCTCGGCATCAAGCCAGCCGCCGATGGGCTTGGTCGGCGTGATGAACGCTGGATCGTCGATGTCGACAACAGTGTGCGTCAGCAGTGCAGCAACCGGATTGCTGAGATGCCGTTGACGCATCACTGAGTTCAATGCCGCAGTGATGATGTGCCCGATGCCGCCCTGAGAGTCAGCAACGGCGAGCCACAAGGGCAGCGAAGGCAGCTTCTCTACTTTGGCGTCAGAGGCTGCGAGCTCACCTCTTCGCAGAATGAATCCAACCTGCGGCCCATTGCCGTGCGTGATGATCGGTGTCCAGCCATCTTCGATGAGATCAGCGATGATCTCGGCGAACTCATGCGCACGCTCGGCCTGGATGGCAAGAGAGCCGCCTTCGCCCTCCTTGATCAAGGCATTGCCACCGATGGCGATCAGCACGGTGCGACTCATGCGATCACCGCTGCACTGTGTGCCATGGCGAGCGCTGCCAGCGCTTGGACGAAGACTTCTGGCGGCGCAGTGACCGTGCCTGCTCCGATTTGTCCGACGCCGGCTTTCAAATGAGCAATGCCGGTGTTGATCACGGGCAGCACGCCCGTCTCGACGACCTTGCGCACATCAATGCCCGACGGAGTGCCGATGAAACCAAGCGTGGGCAATTGAAAGACCGGGTGCTCAGAGACAGTGATCCGACGCATTGCCTGAGTTGTGGCAATGGCATCTGCCGCGGTACCGCCGACAAAGCGCGTAATGGCTGGTGCTGCGGCCATCGCGAAGCCACCCAGTCCAAGGGTTTCAGTGATGGACGAGTCGCCGAGATCAGGATTGGCATGCTCGGGTCCGTAGCCCGGGAAGAACAGTCCGTCGGCCGGCCCGACCGGCGCGGTGAACCACCGGTCGCCAGTACCGGCCACTCGCAGGCCGAACTCCACTCCATTGCGACACATGGTGGTCACGACCGTTGAACCAGGCACGTCGCTGCCGGCGTCCAGTGACAACTTCGCTGCAGCCATGGAGATGTTGAGAGCAAAGTGGTCATTGTCGGCAAGGAACTGCAGGGCCTGCACTCCATTTACCTGTGTCGCCAGCACGGGAGCCAGCCGACGAGCCAGCAGCGAGGTGGATGCCAGGTTGCGATTGTGGCCTTCATCGCCCATCGACAGTGCTTGCGCAATGAGCGTGGTGATGTCGATGGGACCTGTGACCGCCAGGGCCTCGTTGATCGCCGGTGCCATGACCGCGCCTAGCCAATGCAGTCGCGTCAGCACCTCGGCATCGAACGCTCCAAAGCGCAGGACCTTGCCCAGGCCTTCATTCAAGGTGGCAAAGGCCGAACGATCACCATCAACAACGACGAACACCGGCATCGATGGCGAGACGACCCCAGCCATTGGACCAACGGTTGAGTGGTGATGGCAGGGATCAAGTGCGATCTGACCAGAGCCAAGCAAGGCACGAGCCGAGGCCTCATCTGCTGCCCACTGTTCATACAGCGTGGCTCCGATGAGCGCGCCCTGCATCGGTCCGCACATGTCCGACCAGGCAATCGGCGGTCCGGAGTGCAGAAGAATTCGCCCCTGCATGCCCGGGATGACATCTGCGGCAAGTTGGACCGATTCCAAGTGCGGGCGCACCGCGTGAATCAATGCGATGGCGCGTTGATTGGCCTCATCAACGGAATCCTCCGTGAGGATTGCCAGTTGTCTGGCGCCTTCGGCGTCGCCCCACGCCGGTGGTCGCCAATCCAATTGCACAACATCGGCTTCCGGGATCGAAGCGGTGATGAGCGAGGCTCCAGCCGCAACTACGCGTAGTCCACCGAACATCAGGCACCCACAATTCGAAGCGCAACTGCCGTGCGCACTGCAGCGGCATTGCTCTCAGCGACGATGATGCCGGCGTCCAACAGGAGTGCGCGTTGAGTTGTGATGGATTGCGGATCGCGACTGGTTCCGCAGATGCTCGCCACGATATGCACCACCCGACCATCGGCCTTCGCTGCGGCTTGCGCTGCGACTGCGGCTTGCGCCAATGGCGTTGCGGGATCCATGGACGAACCGAAGCCGAGGACGAGATCGACCAGGATGATGCCAATCGACGGATCAGCACCAGCTTCCGCAACGCGCGCCGAGCGCACGCTCGGATCGATCATCGGATGCGGACGCCCAATGGTGTACTCGTCATCACCGAGATCCAGGATCTCGGCCGTGATCCCGTTCTCGCGAAGGAGATATTTGGCTTCGCTGGCCAAGGTGCCCCCGGTGTACAGCCCAAGAACTCCCCCACCGTGCACACCTGATTCAGGAAGCACCGCAAGTGGGGAGTCATCGAGTGCGGGCGCGCCGACCAGCGTGGCCGCTGCAGTTGCGGCAGCCGCGAGAGTCGCGGTCGTGGTGACGGGTCCGTTGGTGCCGACTTGTGAATTGCCAATCAGACACACGACAACTGGCTTTGCTGACTTTGCCAGCCTTGCCAGAAGCGCTTCAGCGACCTCGGGTGCCGGCGGCTTGCCGATCAGGATGATGCAGCTGGTTTCACCATCAGCACTCAGCAGATCCAGCGCAAGGTTGGTCATGCTCGCACCGACTTCGGCACTCAGATCGCGACCGCCGACGCCGATCACCTGCGAAACGCCCACTCCTTGGGCATCGAGTTGGCACATCACCTCCTGCGCTCCAGTGCCTGATGCCGACACGATGCCCACCGGCCCGCGAGACACCGCGTTCACAAAGCCCAGCGGAACTCCGTCGATGAGTGCGGTACCGCAATCGGGGCCCATCAGCAGCAAGCCCTTGCTCACCGCAAGTGCCTTCAGTTCGACTTCATCTGTGACAGAAACGTTGTCTGAGAAGCAGAAGACGTGCAGCCCTGCCTGCAGCCCTTGCTTCACGAGCAATGGCGCATGGGCACCCGGCGTGGAAACCGACACCATGTTTGCCCCGGAAATTGCCTGCACCCCTTCCAGGAGTGTTCCTGGGCGCGCGCGCTCGGCAGAGCCATTCTCGCCTTGACCAACACCCGCCACCTGATCAGTTGCGGCAGCTATCGCTGCTTGGGCTGCGGCATCGTCATCGCACCGCACCACAATGACGAGATCATCCGGTGAAGCCGCAAGCGCATCTGGAAGCATCCCGGCCGTCGCCAGAATCTCCAGGTTGGCGGGGGTTGCCATGACCACGCCAGCTCGCTCAACGCCTGCAATGCCTTGCAGTTTGGAGGCAATCATCATCAAGGTCACCGAATCGCGATACAGACTCGGGAAGACCACACTCTTCAGCACTGACTCTCCGGCGACACTCACGTGGAGCTCGCGATCAATGACGCCGAACGCTCTCCCGCGACAATCAGGCCGCCGAGCATTCCGGTGGCCAGGTCCAATCCCGAACTGGCGCCCCAGCCTTGAATCGATTTCATGATCTTGGTGGCATCGGATTGATGTGCGAAGGATCCGGCCAGCAGGTGCACGCGCTCAGCGAAGCGGCCCTCTTCGGCCGCACGCAAGTACAGCCGGGAGGCGCGCGTCGTGCGATGCGCAATGTCACAGGCCATCGCGGCGATCAGGGTTGCCTCAGCAACCAGGCCACTGCTGCGCAAGGCTGCGCAGACGCCGACCAGCAGATCATCACCTGCAGGGGTGCTGCCTTCTCCGCTGCCGACAAGCTCGTGCACGGATTCAGCCAGATCGGCGGTCATCTGATCACATGCTTGGTTGGCTACCGATTTCGCGCCCTCAACAGTCGTGACACCGAGCTCACGTGGACGAGAGCGATCGAGCAGATGCACAGCGAGCAGAAGGGAATCCTGATCAGTGCGGGCTCTTCCCAGACGCAGATTCACGAGTTCGATGATCTCCATCGCGCGACTGTCACAACGGAAGGTCACGCGAGATCCGTCAATCCGAGCGCGCCATTGCTCGAAGACATCGCGCGAGTAATGAATGCCGCCAGGCATCAAGCCGACTTCGCCCGTGGTGACAACAACATCGTCTTCATATGACTCATAGGGTCGAAGCACCACGGTGTTGCGACCGGAGTGCGCAACTTGGAAGTCACTCTCATAGCTGGACAGCAGCGGCGATGCCGCGTCAATGCGCACACTCATGCCCAGTCGCTCTCACGCATTCGCGTTGTCAAAGACTTTGCGCAATTCAGCTGGCGAGGAGTTGACCGCGCGTTTCCCAAGGAATACCAGCAGCAGCAGTGTTAGAACGAACGGCAGCATGTCGAGTGCAAATTGATTGATCTCGTAGCCATTGGCCTGTAGCACTGGGCTGAGCGCAAGTGCCGAGCCAAACAGGTATGCACCACCAATGACTTTCAGTGGATCCCACGCAGCAAAGACAACAAGGGCGACCGCGATGAAGCCGCGACCGATGATCATGTTCTCAAACCACGACTGCGAATAGGCAATGGAGAGATAGGCACCACCGACGCCGGCAAAGATGCCACCTGTCACGACAGCGATGTAGCGCACCTTGACGATGCTGTAACCATTGACGGTGAGCACTTCAGAGCGCTCACCAGCAGTGCGCAGCATCAGACCGATCCGTGTTCGGAAGATGACAAACCACATCAGCGGGGCAACGAAATAGGAGATGTACGTCAGGATGTTCTGATCGAAGAAGATCGGCCCGATGATGGGAATGGATGAGAGCCCGGGGATCGCAATCGGGTCAAATGCGTTGATCTTCTGGCCGACATAGCCCGAGCCGTACAGGGCAGTCAGGCCAAGGGCCAAGAAGAGCAGGGAAAGACCGCTGGCAAACTGATTGGCCTTGCGACTCACCACGAGAATTGCATGAATCAGTGCGAGCGCACCTCCGGCAGCTGCGGCCGCCAGGATGCCCAGCCAAGGGCTGCCCGTCATCGAGGTCACGGCGAAGCCGGCAAAGGCACCCATGAGCATGCAGCCTTCAGTGCCGAGGTTGATGACGCCCGCGCGTTCGCTCACAGTTTCACCAAGTGCCGCATACATGATGGATGTTCCACCACTGACTCCGCCGCTCAGGACGTCCACAAAGATCATGATTCCGAACCCTTCTTCTTGAACCATGGACTTGCGGTCCACCCGAGCACTGCAATCAGCAGAAGACCAGTCAGGATGTTGATGGATGCTGCGGGCAGATCCGAGTCGATCTGCAGACTGTCGCCCGACACGATCAAGATGGCAAGAATCACTGACGACACGATCACCAGCAGCGGCCGATGTCGCACCAGCCAACTCGCCAGGAATGCTGCGTAGCCAATGGTTGCCAGCAGACCTGGGCGCAACTGATACTCAGTGCCGGCGTAATAGATCATGCCGCCGAGCCCTGCCAAGGAACCGCCGAGCAGCATTGATGACATCAGGAGTCGGTTCACGGGAAGGCCTGCTCGACGAGCAGCCTCTGGGTTTCCACCGGCGACGGCCAGCTTGAATCCCCAGCGCGTGAACTTCAGCAATGCCCACGCCAAGATGGCGCAGGTCACCGCAATGATGATGCCGATGGTGACCGTCGTGTCGCCGATCAACGGCAGGTGCGCATCGTCCTGCAGAGGCGGGCTCGCGGGCTGCCCCGTGCCGTTGGGGTCCTTCCACGGTTGGTAGATCAGGAACAGCAGGAGATCCAGCGCGATGAAGTTCAAGAGCAGGGTGCTCACTGCCTCATTGACTTCGGCAGTGACGCGCAGGAATGCCGCCAGCCCAGACCACAATGCGCCGGCCACCATGCCAGCGATCACCATCAAGATGATCAGGACTGGACCAGCGACGCGACCCTCGGTGAACTGGAAGACCCCCGCGGCCGCCACTGCACCAATGATCAGTTGTCCCTCACCGCCCACGTTGACCAATCCCGCCCGAGCGGGGATGGCCACGGCAAGAGCAGCAAGAATGAGTGGCGCAGCCTTGACCAGCGCTTGTTGCATGGCGAAAGGCGATTGAATTGTGTTCGCCCATGCCTCAGAGAAGACGTTGAGTGGGTTTGCTCCACGAGTCATGATCAGGAAGCTGAAGATGATGAGTGCAATGAGGATCGCACCGACCCATCGACCGGTCAAGCGGGCAAGCATCTCTGCACGTGGCCCGAATGCAGACTTGCCATCATCGGAATTGGGCGAGAGATCAGGTGGGGTGATCGTGGTGGTCATGCGTGACCACCCACCATCAGCTGGCCGAGTGCGAATCGATCAGTGTGGGCTGCATCGACAACACCCATGATCATCCCTTCATGCATGACCGCGATGCGATCAGAAATTGACATCAGTTCGTCGAGATCCTCGGAGACGACAAGGACTCCGGCGCCCTGGGAGGCTCGTTCAATGAGCATCTGCTGGGTTCTTTGGGTGTTGATGACATCCAGTCCGCGCGAGGGGTACTCCGCAACTATCAGAGCTGAGTCATCAGCAAGGACTCGCGTCAGAATCACACGCTGAATATTTCCGCCCGACAAGGTCGCCACACGTCGCTCGACTGCAGCCATGCGCAGCTGCACTCGCGCATTTGCATCGGTCGTCCACTTCTTGATGGCTGCCCAGTTGATCCCGGTGAGACCACTGGGTATCGCTACCCCTCGCAAGGCCATGTGCTCCAACACGGTCATATCGCCGACAACGCTGTCTGCCACTGGGTCCTCTGGCACCCCTACAGCGCCAGCCTTGCGCGCGCCCGATGGACTGGCTCCAATCACTTCACCCGAGATCGTCACCTTGCCATTCGTGGAGTGACGCAATCCCAAAATCACCTCACACAATTCTCGTTGCCCACTGCCCGCAACGCCAGCAATACCAACGATTTCACCGGCCTCGACGGTCAGCGTCGCGTGCTTGACCGCGGGCACTCCTTGATCGCCATCAGCACTGATGTCACTCACCTCAAGCACGACCGTGCCCGCTGCATGGTGCTCCGTGCGCCGGATTGCAGATACTGAGGAACCGACCATCGCGACGATGAGGGCACCATCGTCGTATTGCTTGGGATCCTCGCCATCGAGAATCACCTTGCCGCCTCGCAGCACCGTCACCCGATCGGCAATGGCGCGGACCTCTGGCAACTTGTGGGTGACGATGACAACGCCATATCCCTCGTCCTTCAGGGTGCGCAGAACTGCGAAGAGTCCCTCTACCTCCTGAGGGGCAAGGACGCTCGTCGGCTCGTCAAGAATGACCAAGCGGGCTCCTGTGACCAGCACCTTCAAGATCTCAACCCTTTGGCGTTCACCGATGGACAGGTGTCGCACCAATGCATCCGGGTGCACGGAGAGTCCAAATTGCTCGCTGGCCGTGACGATCTGCTCGCGAATCGCCTTCATGTTCAAGCGCTTCACGCGTAAGGCAAGGGCGATGTTCTCAGCCACCGTCAGAGCGGGAACCAGCCGGAGATCCTGAAAGACCATGCCGATGCCGAGCGCCCGCGCTACAAGCGGAGTCGAGATGACTACTTCACGGTCGTGGAACATCATCTGACCTTCGTCAGGGTGATAGAGCCCGAAGATCATCTTGAGCAGCGTTGACTTTCCCGCGCCGTTCTCACCGATGAGCGCATGTATCTCCCCGGTCTTCACGGAGAAGTTCACAGAGTCATTGGCCACGAGGTCCCCGAAGCGTTTGGTGCATCCGATGACATCGAGAAGCGGGGTTCCGGCGATCAGTGTGTCGGTCACGAGCAGGAAAGTAGTGAGGAAATATTTCCGCTGCGTGCTTCACGGTTTCCGATGCATTTCATTTCTGCCGCGCTATCAACGCGAATGTCGCATTTCTTGAGTGCCACGGAAATCAACACTTAACAATTCCAGCCAGCATGTGAAACACCGCATCTCTAGATTCGCGGTCGAGCGGCTTTGCGTTCACTCAACTCGCAGACATGCCATGTGTCTGACCACTGAAAGGTGCCATATGCGCAAGATCCCCATTGTCGGTGCTGCTATAGCGGCAGCGCTGATTTTCGCAGGATGCAGTAGTACTGCAGACACAGCGAGTACAGAGAGCACAACGCCGACCGAGGCGGCCTCCGTTGCCGCAGCAGGCAGCGGCCCGGGAACGGGAGGCGACGCTGTCGGCTTCATCTTCGTCGGACCAAAGACAGACTTCGGCTACAACCAGGCGGCCTACGAAGGCAGCCAAGAGGTCGCAGCGGCCTTCCCGGACATGACGGTGCTGACTCAGGAGAACGTCCCTGAGGACGACAATGCCTACCGCGTCATGCAGGGCATGATCAGCCGGGGCGCCAAGATCCTCTTTGCAACCAGCTACGGACACCTCCAGGCAGCGCAGAAGATCGCTGCTGAGAATCCCGATGTTGCTGTGGTGCAGCAAGGCAACTACATCGCCGACCCGAAGGACATCGGGCCGAACATCGGTACCTACTTCGGCACGGTGTACGAGCCGGTCTACCTCGCTGGCATTGCCGCGGGCAAGGCGACCAAGTCCAACAAGCTGGGCTACATCTACGCCTTCCCAATCCCGCAGACGATCAACAACATCAACGCTTTTGAACTGGGTGCCCAATCGGTGAATCCGAAGGCCACCACTTCAACGATCAGCACCTCCAGCTGGTGTGATCCGCAGAAGCAGAAGGCTGCAGTTGACAGCCTGCTCAAAGAGGGCGTGGACGTGATCAGTCAGCACCAGGATTGCACCGACACCATCATCAAGGCGACTGAAGCAGCCGGCGCGATGACTGTTGGCTACCACTCTGATGCCTCATCCCTTGCACCCAAGGGCTGGCTGACTGGTTCTCAGTGGAACTGGGGTCCGCTTTACAACGACATCGTCAAGACCGCCGTTGAAGGCAAGTTCACTGGCAGCCCGTACAACTCGAACTTCCGCGTTGGTCTTCAGGCCGGCGAGAATCCGTTCGTGCAGTCACCATACGGAGCGACTGTCACCGATGACACCAAGTCGACGATCTCCGCAGCACTGGAATCAATCTCAACTCCGGGCGCCTCGGTGTTCACCGGTCCGATCAAGGATCAGTCCGGCAAGATCGTGGTTCCCGCAGGCACAGCACTGCAGTACGGCGATCCTGAGATTGAAGGCATGAACTGGTTCGTCGAGGGAGTCAAGGGGAAGATCGCGCAGTGACCACTGATTCCAGGCCTGCTTCCGTCGAGCGGCTCGAGCAGCAACCAGATGTCTGGGTGGCCGGTTCGACTCCGTATCCCTGGCCATATGACGCAAGGATTCAGCCGGCAACTCTGGCCCTGATCGTCATCGTGCCCGATGGAGCAGCGCCTGGAATCACCCCCGCTGCGGGCGATGCGGCTATGGCCAGCATCACCACTCTCGCTCAAGCAGTGATTGCCTTCGGTGCCACGGTGCTGCATGTGACAACTGCGAGTCCTGTCTTGCGAGCAGGGCTTGGAGCGACTGACACTGACAGTTCTGTGGGAGGCGCCTGGTCGCCTCCCACAGAACTGCCCTTTCCTGCAACGAAGTTGAGCGCAGTCGGCATCGATGCCTTCTTCGGAAGTCAGCTGGATTCCCTGCTTCGCTCATCGCACCTGACTCACCTCCTGCTGGTGGGTGTGCCACTTGAGACCGCCGTGCATTCGACTATGCGTGCGGCCAACGACATGGGCTACGAATGCCTGCTTGTCCAGGACGCAACTGCCGCACTCGACCCCGACTTGAAGCGCAACACACTGTCCATGGTCGAGATGTCCGGTGGAATCTTCGGCGCGATCGGCACCACCGCTGCCGTGCTCGCCGCACTTGAACTCTGAGCCATTCACTACTTCAACAAGCCCTACGTCACCAAGGAGCGCCAGTGTCCCTCTTCGGCCAAGTCGAGTCCGAGCCCTATGCATGGCCATACGACGGTGTCATCGATACTGAAAGGACGGCACTTGTTCTCATTGACTGGCAGGTGGACTTCTGCGGACCTGGCGGGTACGTGGATGCCATGGGATATGACCTGAACCTCACGCGTGCTGGTTTGGAGCCAACAGCACGAGTGCTTGCCGCGGCTCGCGAAGTCGGCATGACCATCATTCACACGCGCGAAGGACATCGCGCAGATCTTGCTGACTGCCCACCCAACAAGCTGTGGCGCTCTGCCCGGATTGGCGCAGCCATTGGTGACAGCGGGCCCTGCGGACGCATTCTGGTGAGGGGCGAAGTGGGCTGGGAGATCGTTCCCGAGGTGGCACCCATTGCAGGCGAGCTCATCATCGACAAGCCTGGCAAGGGCGCGTTCTACGCCACCGACCTGGACCTTCTGCTGCGCACTGCCGGCATCACGCACTTGATCTTCACTGGCATCACCACGGACGTATGCGTGCACACCACGATGCGCGAAGCCAATGACCGCGGTTACGAATGCCTCCTGCTCACTGACTGCACTGGCGCTACTGACACGGGCAACTACGCGGCAGCATTGAAGATGGTGACGATGCAGGGAGGTGTTTTCGGTGCGATAGCTGAATCATCAGCTCTCCTGGGCGCTCTGGGGATGAGTGCGGGAGTTCATGCATGAGCGTTTCTGCCCAAGCCGCTCTGGAGGCACTCACCGCAGCCAGAGCTTTGGAGCAGCCGGCGTTCATCTCGATTCAGACAGACGCAGATGTTGAAGAGCTCGCCCACACGGCACCCCGCGGACCACTGGCCGGATTGCCCTTTGCGGTCAAGGACAACATCGATGTGTATGGACTGGCAACAACTGGGGCCTGTCCAACGCTGACGACCAGAGCTCCCGCGCATGCATTCGCGGTGCAAAGACTCATCAACGCCGGGGCGATCCCGATCGCCAAGACCAACATGGATCAATTCGCTACTGGGCTGGTTGGAACTCGCAGCCCGTACGGCGCCTGCCACAGCATCTACTCCACTGACCACATCAGCGGAGGAAGCAGCAGTGGAAGCGCGGTGGCAGTTGCTTCAGGCATCGTCCCACTCGCGCTCGGTACTGACACTGCCGGCAGCGGTCGTGTCCCCGCCGCCTTCAACGGCCTCGTTGGGATGAAGCCGTCGCGCGGATTGGTATCCAATACCGGATTGCTACCCGCCTGCCCATCACTTGATTGCATCACCACCCTCACGCGAACTGTGGGTGAAGCACAAGCGGCCTTCGAGGCAATCATCGGATTCGACCCCAGTGATCCCTACTCGCGCAGAATGCCCGCGGCCTTGCCACCAGGTGTTGCGCAGCACCTTCGTGTGATTGCAGTGCCAAATGGCCCGCTTGACCTGGAGCCTGCGCAGGAGACTGCGTGGCAGGAAGCGCTCGCGTTCGCCGCCACTGTCGCGATCCTGGTGCCAGTTGACATTGAGCCATTTCTGGCCGCCGCACGACTGCTCTATGAAGCCCCCTTCGTGTCTGAACGCACTGCAGCATTCGGTCACCTGCTGCAGCCCGACGGCCCGCATCTGGATCCAACTGTGCGGGCAATCGTGCTGCGCGGTGCTGAGTTCACCGCCGTGCAATCGTGGTCAGCTGCACATGAACTTGCACGACTGCGATCACTTGCCGAACGTGTGTTCATCAGTGCTGACGCGCTGTTGCTGCCCGTGACTCCTTGGCATCCAACCCTCGCCCAAGTTGCTGCCGACCCCATTGGGGCAAATTCGCGTAACGGTGTCTTCACGAATATGTGCAACCTCTTTGACCTCAGTGCAATCGCGATTCCCGCCGGGATGCGACCTGACGGACTCCCGTTCGGTGTGCAACTGCTCGCGCCAACGTTCAGCGATCGACCGCTGATGGAGCTGGCGAGTGTGTGGACCGGCGAGTCCAAGCCTGATCCGTGGACAGTCGACGGCACTCGCACTCTGCTGGCAATTGCTGGCGCGCATCTCACAGGGCAGCCTGCCAACCGTGAGCTCGTTGAACTCGGCGGCCGACTGCACGCGCGTGCTCGAACATCTGGCGGATATCAGCTGTTCACCGTGCCTGGTCCGTTTCCGCGACCGGGGCTCATCGATACCGGCAAGGGTCCGAACGCCGGAATGGAAATTGAAGTGTGGAGTCTGCCCAGCGCTGGCGTGACTCAACTCTTCTCTCGAGTGGCTCCGCCGCTGCATCTGGGGCTGGTAACTCTCGATGACGGCACGCGCATTCAGGGCTTCGCATGCGACGCCGCGGCTGCAGATGCTGCCAATGACATCAGTGCATATGGCAGTTGGCGCGCGTACCTCAGTTCATTGAGCTGAGACACGGTAATGCAGGTGCACGACTCCTGATGTGAATCGGCGCTCGCCGAGCAGTTCCAAGTCGTGCCGGAAGTTGGCAGGGAAGACCGCGGTCCCGGCGCCGATGAGGATCGGATGCATGAACTGATGAATCTCGTCGATCAAGCCTGCCTGCAGAGCCACGCCAGCGATTGTCGGTCCGCCGATGCTCAGGTCGGTGTCTGCAGATTGCTTCAACTGACGCACAGTTTCAGGGTTGAACTCCCGATGCAGGTGCGTGCGGTCAGTGGTGGCTGCATTGAGAGTTGATGAGAACACATGCTTGTCCGCATCTGCCCAGATCCGCGCGTAGTCACGCACAACCTCAGGCTCGTCCTCGATGCCCGGAAAATCACCCCAGACCTGCATGATCTCGTACATGCGCCGGCCATAGAGATAGGTCCGAATGGGTGCTTCGAGTTCATTGGCTGCCTGATGCAACTCCTCGTCAGGGAAAGCCCAGTCAAAACTGCCGTCTGCATCATTAACAAAGCCATCCAGTGAGCAGATGGCTGCATAGATCAGCTTGGCCACGAACTACAGCCGCACGTCGTCCAGTGTCGTGAGCACCCAGGGTCCATCGGCAGTGATGGCAACAGTGTGCTCCCAGTGCGAGGCCCATCGGCGATCACTGGTGACCACCGTCCAGCCATCACTCAGTACCTCAACCTCGGATGAGCCAAGGGTGGCCATCGGCTCGATCGCCAAGGCCATCCCGACTTTCAGTATTGGGCCATGACCCGCAGCACCGTAATTGGGAACCGGCGGCGCCATGTGCATCGAGGTACCGATGCCGTGCCCGACGTATTCCTCGATCAGGCCGTACTCCCCCTGTGAGCGAATGACAGTTTCGACTGCATGGCCAATGTCGCTGAGATGGTTGCCGGCGCGGGCTTGCGCCAGGCCAGCCCACATTGATGCCTCGGTCACCCGCGAAAGTTCGGCTACTTCTTGACTCGGTTCACCGACGAAGACACTGACCGCGGCGTCGCCGTGCCAACCATCAACGATTGCACCGCAATCGATGGAGATGATGTCGCCGTCAAGGAGTCGTCGAGGGCCAGGAATGCCGTGCACAACTTCTTCGTTGATGGAGGCGCAGATGGCTGCGGGATAGCCGTGGTACCCGAGAAACGATGGGGTGGCACCGGCGTCGCTGATGATCTGGTGGGCGATCATGTCAAGGTCAGCCGTGGTGACACCCGGGCGAACAGCTTCTGACACCGCCTTCAATGCCGTGGCGACAACCAGCCCGGCCTGCCGCATCACGGCAAGTTGATCTGCGGATTTAATCTGAATGCTGTCCTTCTTGCGGAACATGACGAGCTATTCGCTCAGCACGGCAAGCAGTCGAGCGGTGACATCAGAGACCTCACCCATGCCGTCGACCTGAACGAGCAATCCGCGCTGCGAGTAGACCGCGGTCAACGGAGCCGTCTGCTCGGAGTAGACCTCAAGTCTGCGCCGGATGACTTCTTCATTGTCATCTGCGCGGCCTTGATCAAGAGCGCGCTTGACGAGGCGATCAACAACTTCGTCGATATCAACAGTCAGTTCGATGACCTTCTGGATCGGGCTGGCAGTGAGCATCGAATCCAGCTCGCTCACCTGATCCAAGGTGCGGGGGTAACCATCAAGCAGAAAGCCAGGCTCGCAGTCGGCGTGGGTGAGGCGATCGCGCACCATGGCATTGGTGACGTCGTCAGGCACGTACTCGCCGGCATCCATGAAGCGCTTGGCTTCAATGCCCAAGGGGGTACCGGCGCCAACATTGGCACGGAAGATGTCGCCAGTTGAGATGTGCGGGATGCCCAACTTGTCAGCGACGAAGACCGCTTGAGTTCCCTTGCCCGCCCCCGGCGGGCCCATGAGTATCAGACGCATGTCGACCCCTAGCGGAGGAATCCCTCGTAGTTGCGCTGCTGCAGTTGCGATTCGATCTGCTTCACGGTGTCCAGGCCAACGCCGACCATGATCAGCAAGCTGGTGCCGCCGAAGATGAACTGACCGGAGACGCCGAGCATCCCGAAGGCGAAGACCGGCAGTACCGCGATCAATCCGAGGTAGATCGAGCCAGGAGCAGTGAGGCGCGTGAGCACGTAGTCGAGGTAGTCCGCCGTCGGTTTGCCAGCGCGAATACCAGGGATGAATCCGCCGTACTTCTTCATGTCGTCGGCCACGTCAACTGGGTTGAAGGTGATCGACACGTAGAAGTAGCAGAAGAAGACGATGAGAACGAAGTAGAAGAGCAGGTACCAGGTTCCGCTGCCGGTGCCGAAGTTCTGCTGAACCCAGATGGCGATATCGGACTGACTGCCGGTGAGCTGAACGAGCAGAGTCGGAATGAAGAGCAGGGAGGAGGCGAAGATAACCGGGATGACACCGGCCATATTGACCTTCAACGGGATGTAGGTCGACGTGCCGCCGTACATTCGGCGCCCCACCATCCGCTTGGCGTACTGCACAGGGATTCGACGTTGAGCCTGCTCAACGAAGACCACGAATGCCATGACGGCCACGCCGACTGCAAGAGTCAGCAGGAAGGTGAAGGCTCCATGACTGCCCCAGATCGAGGCAAACTGCGCGGGAACCGTTGCAATGATCGAAGCAAAGATGAGCAGGGACATGCCATTGCCGACACCGCGTTCGGTGATCAGTTCACCGAACCACATCACCACTGCGGTACCTGCGGTCATGGCCAGGATCATCACCATCAGGATCCAGACGCCCTGATCAGGGATGATGGTCTCGTTGCACCCGCTGAATAGCGCTCCCTGAGTTCGAGCGAGAGACAGAATCGCTGTTGACTGCAGCACAGCAAGCGCGATCGTGAGATAGCGCGTGTACTGGGTGATCTTGGCCTGACCGGCCTGGCCTTCCTTCTTCAAGGATTCCAGGCGCGGAATCACGACCGTCATCAACTGCAAAATGATGCTCGCAGTGATGTACGGCATGATGCCGAGCGCAAAAATAGACAACTGCAGCAGTGCGCCACCGCTGAACAGGTTGATCATCGCGTAGACGGAGTTGCCTTCGACTACATCTACACAGCGTTGGACAGCCGAGTAGTCAATGCCTGGGGTCGGGACGACCGAACCCAAGCGGTAAAGAGCGATAAGGCCAAGGGTGAACAGGATCTTCTTGCGAAGGTCCGGAGTCCGAAAGGCAGAGCCGAACGCACTGATGTGCACTATGCCTCCTGCCTAGCGTTCGGTGACGGTCCCACCTGCAGCGATGATCTTGTCACGAGCGGTCGTTGAGAATGCATCCGCACTCACAGTGATCGCCACGCTGATATCGCCTTGGCCCAGAACCTTGACTGGCTGACCCTTGCGGACTGCTCCACGGGCCACCAACTCATCAACAGTGACTTCGCCGCCCTCTGGGAACAACTTCTCGATCATTGCCACGTTGACGACCTGGAACTCAACACGGTTGGGGTTCTTGAAACCCTTGAGCTTGGGCAGGCGCATATGCAAAGGCATCTGGCCACCCTCGAAGCGGGCCGGAACCTGGTAACGCGCCTTGGTGCCCTTGGTGCCACGACCAGCGGTCTTGCCCTTTGAGGCTTCACCACGACCCTTGCGGGTGCGCTCAGTCTTGGCGCCCGGAGCCGGGCGAAGGTGATGGACTTTGAGTGCCATGGTTACTCGACCTCCTCAACTACTACGAGGTGCTGCACGGTGTTGACCATGCCGCGGATTTCTGGGCGGTCTTCCTTGACCACGGTGTCATTGATGCGCTTCAACCCAAGTGAGCGCAAAGTGTTGCGCTGTCCCTGAGTGCCGCCGATCCCTGACTTCTTCTGGGTAACCTTCAAGCTCGCCATTACGCACCGATTCCTGCTGCACGCGCACGCAACAACTGCGGCGGCGCAACTTCTTCGACCGTCAGACCGCGGCGTGCCGCAACCTGCTCAGGTGATTCAAGACCCTTCAACGCCGCGATGGTCGCGTGGACCACGTTGATTGCGTTGTCTGAGCCCATCGACTTGCTGAGGATGTCGTGGATGCCAGCGCATTCCAGTACTGCACGCACCGGGCCACCGGCAATAACACCGGTACCGGGAGCAGCTGGGCGCAGCATGACCACGCCGGCAGCGGCCTCACCTGTGATGGGGTGCGGAATGGTGCCCTGGATGCGCGGCACCTTGAAGAAATGCTTCTTGGCTTCTTCAACACCCTTGGCGATCGCTGCGGGTACTTCCTTGGCCTTGCCATAGCCGACACCGACCATGCCGTCGCCGTCCCCGACGACAACAAGCGCGGTGAAGCTGAAGCGACGACCACCCTTGACGACCTTGGAGACGCGGTTGATTGCGACTACACGCTCGACGAATGCGGACTTCTCTTCGCGAGGAGCACGCTCCTTGCGATCCTTGCGCTCACCTGTGCCGCCTTCGCGGCGCTGGGTTGCTGCCATGGTTGTTCCTTCTTCCCTATGTCCGAATACGTCTTAGAAGTCCAGGCCACCCTCGCGGGCGCCCTCAGCGAGAGCGGCCACACGACCGTGGTACTTGTTGCCGCCGCGGTCAAACACAACCGCTTCGACTCCGGCCTTCTTCGCGCGATCAGCGACCAACTGGCCGACCGAACGTGCCTTGGCAGTCTTGTCATCAGTTACACCGCGAAGATCGGTCTCCATGGTGGACGCCGAAGCCAAGGTGCGACCCACGGTGTCGTCGACGATCTGCGCCACCATGTGGCGGGCAGAGCGGGTGACAACCAGGCGGGGACGCTCGGGCGTTCCGGAAACCTTCTTGCGCACGCGGATGTGGCGACGCTTGCGGCCGACAACATTCTTGTTGCCCTTGCCGAGCTTGATGCCGTAGGAACTCACTTCTTGCCCGCCTTTCCAGCCTTGCGGCGGATGACTTCACCCTCGTAGCGCACGCCCTTGCCCTTGTAGGGCTCCGGTGGGCGAATCTTGCGGATGTTGGCGGCGACTTCGCCGACCTGTTGCTTATCGATGCCCTGAATCTTCAGCTTCACAGGGCTTTCGACCTGGAAGGAGATCCCGGCTGGTGCGGGTACGACCACTGGGTGGCTGAAGCCGAGCTGGAACTCAAGGTCAGTGCCCTTGGCTGCAACGCGGTAACCAGTGCCGACGAGCTCGAGTGACTTCTCGTATCCGGTCGTCACACCGATCACCATGTTGGAGATCAGCGTGCGGCTCAGACCATGAAGTGCGCGCGAGCGACGCTCATCATTGGGACGGGTGACGGCAAGAACGCCGTCCTCCTGAGTGACTTCGATGGGCTCAGCAACGTTGAAGTGCAATGAACCCTTGGGTCCATTGACCGTGACGAGCTGGCCGTCGATTGTCGCCGTGACTCCCGCTGGAAGCGTGATAGGCAGACGTCCAATACGTGACATCAGATACCCCTACCAGACGTAGGCGAGGACTTCCCCACCTACGCCTTTCTGCTTGGCCTGGCGGTCTGTGAGCAGACCAGTGGACGTGGAGAGAATCGCGATTCCCAAACCACCGAGCACGCGTGGGATCGCGGTGTTCTTCGCGTAGACGCGCAGTCCGGGCTTGGACACCCGGCGCAGTCCGGCGATGGAACGCTCGCGGCTGGGACCGTACTTCAGCTGCAGGGTCAAAGTGCGCCCCACTTCGTCTTCGGTCTCGCTAAAGCCAGCGATGTATCCCTCGCGCTTCAGGATCTCGGCAATGTGCACCTTGATCTTGCTGTGCGGCATCGCCACTGTGTCGTGATACGCAGAGTTTGCGTTGCGCAGTCGCGCAAGCATGTCTGCAATCGGGTCAGTCATTGTCATGTGTTTGGCCTAAGGCCTTCCTCGTTGCGGTTTCCGCCGTAGCGGACCTTCAGCGTCGTGGTTTACCAGCTGCTCTTGGTCACGCCTGGCAGTTCGCCAGCGTGTGCCATTTCACGGACACAAATACGGCAAAGGCCGAACTTGCGGTAGACAGAGTGCGGACGTCCGCACTTGTTGCAACGCGTGTACGCGCGAACCTTGAACTTCGGCGTCTTCTGCTGCTTTTGGATGAGTGCTTTCTTCGCCATGGCTCAGGCCTCCTTGAAGGGGAATCCGAGAAGGCGAAGCAGTGCGCGGCCTTCATCATCGTTGGTCGCGGTGGTCACCAGTGTGATGTCCATTCCACGGGGACGATCGATCTTGTCCTGATCGATCTCGTGGAACATCGACTGCTCACTGAGCCCGAAGGTGTAGTTGCCCTTGCCATCGAACTGCTTCGGCGAAAGCCCGCGGAAGTCGCGGATGCGAGGCAGGGCGACGGACAGCAGGCGGTCCAGGAACTCCCACATGCGGTCACCGCGCAGTGTGACGTGCACACCGATCGGCTGGCCTTCACGCAGCTTGAACTGAGCGATGGACTTGCGAGCCTTGGTGGTCTGGGGCTTTTGACCCGTGATCTCGGTGATGTCGCGAATCGCGCCCTCGATCAACTTGGAATCGCGAGCGGCCTCGCCAACACCCATGTTGACCACGATCTTGGTCAGACCAGGGACCTGCATGATGTTGGTGAATGCGAACTCGGTCTTCAGCGCAGGGACCATCTCCTCGCGGTACCGTGCTTTGAGGCGCGGGATCGCGGGAGCGTCAGTCGTGGCTGTTTCAGTGCTCATGCTCAGATGTCCTTACCTGTGCGGCGTGAGATACGCACGCTGCGCTGTGCTTCGTATGTTGAGCCATCCGGACGACGCTTCTCAACGTCCTCGCGGCGGTACCCAACGCGAGTCGGACGGCCATCTTCTGGGTCGATGACCATGACATTGGATGCATTGATCGGGGCCTCAGTTGTGATGATGCCGCCGGTCTGTGCACCACGAGCGTTCTGCCCGACCTTGGTGTGCTTCTTGACGCGATTCACGCCTTCGACAATCACGCGGTTGGCGTCAGGAAGGACTTCAAGGACCTTGCCCTTGACCCCGCGATCCTTGCCGGAGATGACCTGAACGAGATCGCCCTTGCGGACGTGCAGCTGCTTGGTCATTACAACACCTCCGGTGCGAGCGAAATGATCTTCATGTACTTCTTGTCACGAAGCTCACGGCCCACAGGTCCGAAGATGCGCGTGCCACGTGGCTCGCCATCGGGCTTGAGGATGACAGCAGCGTTCTCGTCAAAACGGATGTAGGAACCATCCGGACGGCGACGCTCCTTCTTCGTGCGAACGATGACCGCCTTGACGACGTCACCCTTCTTCACTCCACCACCGGGGATGGCGTCCTTGACCGTGGCGACGATGACGTCACCAATGCCGGCGTAACGGCGCCCGGAGCCACCGAGTACACGAATGCACAGCAACTCCTTGGCACCCGTGTTGTCAGCGACACGTAGTCGCGACTCTTGCTGAATCACTTCATTCTCCTGATCGTCTGCCGGTTCTCAAATAAGAGCCTGGCGGAACTGACTACTTGGCCTTCTCGAGGATTTCCACGACGCGCCAGCGCTTGGTTGCTGACAACGGGCGGGTCTCCATCAGAAGCACGCGGTCACCGATACCGGCTGCGTTTGCCTCGTCATGTGCCTTGAGCTTGTTCGTGCGACGCACGACCTTGCCGTAAAGCGGGTGCTTGAAACGGTCTTCGACCGCAACCACCACTGTCTTGTCCATCTTGTCGCTGACCACCAGACCCTCACGGGTCTTGCGGTAGCCGCGCTTGACGTCATTCACACTTGCCTCTTTCGCACTCATGCTGCGCCACCCTCAATTGGGGTGATGCCCAGTTCACGTTCACGCAGGATCGTGTAGATCCGCGCGATGTCCTTGCGCACGGCGCGAAGACGGCCATGGTTCTCCAGCTGTCCAGTTGCGCCCTGAAAGCGGAGGTTGAAAAGCTCCTCCTTGGATTCGCGCAACTTGGCTGTCAGCTCGACGTCATCAAGATTACGCAATTCACCAACCTGGGTTCCTGCGGCCATCAGTTCTCACCTACTTCATCGCGCCGAACAATGCGGCACTTCATCGGCAGCTTGTGCATGGCGCGAGTCATCGCTTCCACAGCAACCTTGTCATCGGGGTACGAGAGCTCGAACATGACGCGGCCTGGCTTGACGTTGGCCACCCACCATTCGGGCGAGCCCTTGCCGGAACCCATGCGGGTCTCAGCTGGCTTCTTCGTGAGGGGACGGTCTGGGTAGATATTGATCCAGACCTTTCCGCCACGACGGATGTGACGCGTGATTGCGATACGAGCCGACTCAATCTGACGGTTCGTGACGTAACCATGCTCAAGTGCCTGCAGGCCATAGGCGCCGAAGGTCACCTCGGTGCCGCCCTTGGCAACACCACGACGAGTCGGGTGATGCTGCTTGCGGTGCTTGACGCGACGAGGAATCAGCATGGCTCAGGCCTCCGTCACGGTATCGACAGTCTCAACGACTGCCTCAACTGGTGCTTCGACAACAACCTCGGCGGTTGCCTCTGGGTTGGCCTCAACTGCAGGGGCATCACTGCCGCCACGACGGGGACGAGCTGCTGCTGGGCCACGCTGACCAAGGCGGGCAGCTGCAGCAGCAGCTTCACGCTCGGAGCGGGTCGGCAGGGCATCGCCCTTGTAGATCCAGACCTTGACGCCAATGCGACCGAAGGTGGTGCGAGCCTCGTAGAAGCCGTAGTCGATATCTGCGCGCAGGGTGTGCAAAGGAACGCGGCCTTCGCGGTAGAACTCGGTGCGCGACATTTCTGCGCCACCCAGACGACCTGACACCTGCACTCGGATGCCCTTAGCACCACTCTTCATCGTGCTCTGCATGCCCTTGCGCATTGCGCGACGGAACGACACACGACTGGAGAGCTGCTCGGCAATGCCTTGGGCAACGAGCTGGGCATCGATCTCGGGGTTCTTGACCTCGAGGATGTTCAACTGCACCTGCTTGCCGGTGAGCTTCTCCAGATCGCCGCGAATGCGATCGGCTTCGGCTCCACGGCGACCAATGACGATGCCTGGGCGTGCGGTGTGAATGTCTACGCGGACGCGATCGCGGGTGCGCTCGATCTCGACCTTGGAGATGCCAGCACGCTCCATGCCCTGTGAGAGCACCTTGCGGATCTTGACGTCCTCGTCGACATAGTCGCGGTAACGCTGTCCGGGCTTCTGGGAGTCAGCAAACCAACGTGACTTGAAGTCAGTGGTGATACCGAGGCGGAAACCATGCGGATTTACTTTCTGTCCCACGAGCGGGTCACCCTTCCTTCTGGTCTGACACAACCACAGTGATGTGGCTGCTGCGCTTGCGGATCTGGTATGCCCGACCCTGTGCGCGTGGACGGATGCGCTTCATGGTTGGACCTTCGTCCACATATGCCGCGCTTACGACGAGCGAACGGGCGTCCATCGCATGGTTGTTCGTAGCATTTGCAATCGCACTGTCCAGCACTTTGCCAATTGGCTCCGATGCTGCCTGTGGTGCGAATGCCAATACCGCCTGGGCGTCGCTTGCGTTCATGCCTCGAATGAGGTCAATCACGCGGCGCGCCTTCATGGGCGTGACGCGGACGTACCGCGCCTGGGCCCTGGCTTCCATCGCTATCCCCTTGCTTCGTCGTGTCGTTCGGTAGTGGTCATTGAGTAGCGCTGCGGTTAGCGGCGCTTGGCCTTGCGGTCATCCTTGACGTGGCCCCGGAAGGTACGTGTCGGTGCAAACTCGCCGAGCTTGTGTCCGACCATGTTCTCGGAGACAAACACGGGAACGTGCTTGCGGCCGTCATGCACGGCGATCGTGTGACCCAGCATCGCTGGCACGATCATCGAGCGGCGCGACCAGGTCTTGATCACTGTCTTTGTGCCGGCTTCGTTCTGTGTGTCGACCTTCTTGATCAGATGGTCGTCGACGAACGGACCCTTCTTGAGGCTACGTGGCATGACTTCCCTTAGCGCTTCTTGCCGGACTTGCGGCGACGGACAATGAACTGGTCGCTGGCCTTGTTGCGCCTGCGAGTGCGGCCTTCTGGCTTGCCATTGGGATTGACCGGATGGCGTCCACCTGAAGTCTTGCCTTCACCACCACCATGTGGGTGGTCTACCGGGTTCATGGCCACACCGCGGACGGTCGGGCGCTTGCCCTTCCAGCGCATACGGCCGGCCTTACCCCAGTTGATGTTGGACTGCTCAGCGTTGCCAACCTCGCCGATAGTTGCGCGTGAGCGCAGATCAACGTTGCGGATTTCACCGGATGGCATACGCAACTGTGCGTAAGGGCCGTCCTTGGCCACCAGCTGAACACTGGTTCCAGCTGAACGAGCAATCTTGGCTCCACCGCCTGGCTTGATCTCCACGGCATGGATCACAGTGCCGACGGGGATGTTGCGCAGTGGCAGGCTGTTGCCCGGCTTGATATCGGCACTTGGGCCGTGCTCAATCGGGTCGCCCTGCTTGAGCTTGTTCGGGGCCAGGATGTAGCGCTTCTCGCCGTCCGCGAAATGCAGCAGCGCAATGCGCGCAGTGCGGTTCGGGTCGTACTCGATGTGCGCGACCTTGGCAGGCACGCCGTCCTTGTCATTGCGACGGAAGTCGATCAGACGGTAGGCACGCTTGTGACCGCCACCTTGGTGCCGAGTGGTGATCTTGCCGCTGTTGTTGCGGCCACCCTTCTTCGGCAGTGGACGAACGAGCGACTTCTCCGGCTCAGACCGCGTGAGCTCGACAAAGTCGGCCACGCTTGAGCCACGACGGCCCGGCGTTGTCGGCTTGTACTTGCGGATTCCCATTTCAGTTCCTCAGGTTGTCTTTGGCCGGTCAGGAGACCGGGCCTCCGAAGATGTCGATGCGGTCGCCGTCTGCAACAGACACGATGGCGCGCTTGGTGTCAGCCCGCTTGCCGAAGCCGGTCTTGGTGCGAAGACGCTTGCCTTCACGGTTCATGGTGTTCACAGCCGTGACCTTGACGCCGAATACCTGCTCAACGGCGATCTTGATCTGTGTCTTGTTGGCATCTGGCGAGACGATGAACGTGTACTTGTTCTCGTCGAGCAGTGCGTAGCTCTTCTCTGACACCACGGGTGAGATCAGAATGTCGCGCGGATCTGGGATTCTCATGCTTCAACCTCGCTCTCGGCTGCAACAGCCTTGACGCTCTTGCCGGCAGGAGCACCAGCGACGAAAATCTCAAGTGATGCCTCGGTGAAGATCACGTGGTCACTGACCAGCACGTCATAGGTGTTCAGCTGATCGATGTAGAGCACGTGCACCGTGGGCACATTGCGAAGGCTCAGAGCAGCAATGTCGTCATCACGAGTGATGGCAGCAAGAATCTGACCTTCAAGACCAAGTGCGGTCATTGCGGCAATAGCGGCCTTGGTTGACGGCACCTCGCCAGCAACGATCTGCGACACCACATGAACGCGACCATCACGAGCGCGATCAGACAATGCGCCACGAAGTGCGGCGACCTTCATCTTCTTGGGAGTGCGCTGTGCGTAGTCACGAGGGTGCGGTCCGTGAGCAACTCCACCGCCCTTGTAGTGCGGGGCGCGGATTGAGCCCTGACGTGCGCGGCCAGTGCCCTTCTGCTTGTACGGCTTGCGGCCGCCACCACGGACTTCGCCACGACGCTTGGTGTCGTGGGTGCCCTGGCGTGCAGCAGCAAGCTGTGCCACGACCACCTGGTGGATCAACGGAACGTTGACCTGCACGTCGAAGATCTCAGCTGGGAGTTCAACCTTGCCCGAAGTCACACCTGCGGCGGTGCGGACGTCAACATCAGTCATCGTCAGGCCTCCTTCACAGCGGTACGAATGAAGATCAGTGCGCCCTTGGGTCCAGGAACGGCACCCTTGATGAGCAGCAGGCCCTTTTCGACGTCAACGCTTTGCACGCGAAGGTTCAAGGTGGTCTGACGATCGGTGCCCATACGGCCCGCCATCTTCATTCCCTTGAACACCCGGCCTGGGGTGGAGCAGCCACCGATGGAACCTGGCGAACGGTGCTTGCGCTTGACACCGTGCGAGGCGCGCAGACCGTGGAAGCCGTGACGCTTCATGGCGCCGGCGAAGCCCTTGCCCTTGGTGGTGCCAACGACGTCAACACGCTGGTCAGTCTCGAAGGTGTCAGCACTGAGCTCCTGGCCCAGGGTGTACTCCGAGGCGTCGTCGGTGCGGATCTCCACAAGGTGACGGCGAGGAGTGACGCCAGCCTTATCGAAGTGACCAGTTGCCGGCTTGTTGACCTTGCGAGGGTCAATAGCGCCGAAAGCGATCTGAACGGCTGAATAGCCGTCGTTCTCGGGGGTGCGGACCTGGGTGACGACACAAGGACCGGCTTGAATCACAGTCACGGGAACAACCTTGTTGTTCTCATCCCAGACCTGAGTCATGCCGAGCTTGGTGCCCAGTACGCCCTTCACGTTGGTGCCCATCGTTTCGTCTTCCCTACAGCTTGATCTCGATGTCGACACCGGCCGGAAGGTCAAGACGCATAAGCGAATCAACGGTCTTCGGCGTGGGGTCGAGAATGTCAATGAGGCGCTTGTGCGTGCGCATCTCGAAGTGCTCGCGGCTGTCCTTGTACTTGTGGGGCGAGCGGATGACGCAGTAGATGTTCTTTTCCGTCGGCAAAGGCACCGGGCCTGCTACCGATGCACCAGTGCGGATCACCGTCTCGACGATCTTGCGCGCCGATGAATCGATGACCTCATGGTCATAGGCCTTAAGCCGGATGCGGATCTTTTGTCCCGCCATGGTGGCTGGTGTCCTTACTTCTCGTGTGCCAATGCTTCGGTTCGTACTTGTGGTGCAGTCGGTGCAGGTAGTGCAGTGGTGCTGTTGGGAGCGGCCCGAGGGCCGCCCCCAACTTCACTACTTGGTGATCTTGATGACGCGGCCAGCGCCAACCGTGCGGCCACCCTCGCGAATTGCGAAGCGAAGGCCCTCTTCCATGGCGATGGACTGAATGAGCTCCACTGCCATGTCGGTGTTGTCGCCTGGCATAACCATGTCCTTGCCGTCAGGCAGGGTCACAACGCCGGTGACGTCAGTGGTCCGGAAGTAGAACTGCGGACGGTAGTTGTTGAAGAACGGGGTGTGACGGCCGCCTTCATCCTTGGAGAGGATGTAGACCTGTGCGTCAAAGCCCGTGTGCGGGGTGATCGAGCCTGGCTTGCAGCAGACCTGACCGCGCTCGACATCTTCACGCTTGGTGCCACGAAGCAGCAGTCCGACGTTCTCGCCAGCCTGACCTTCGTCAAGCAGCTTGCGGAACATCTCAACGCCGGTGACCGTGGTCTTCAGCGGGATGCCCGGACGGATGCCAACGATTTCGATTTCCTCGTTGATCTTGACGATGCCACGCTCGATACGGCCGGTGACGACGGTGCCACGACCAGTGATCGTGAAGACGTCCTCGACTGGCATGAGGAAGGGCTTGTCAACTTCGCGCTCAGGGGTCGGGATGTAACTGTCGACGGCATCCATGAGGGCCATGATCGACTCGCCCCACTTGGCATCACCCTGAAGAGCTGGGAAGGCTGCCACGCGCACCACTGGGATGTCGTCGCCTGGGAACTCGTAGGTTGACAGAAGTTCGCGAACCTCCATCTCGACCAGCTCAAGCAGATCCTCATCGTCAACCATGTCGCACTTGTTGAGTGCAACGACGATGGAGGGAACGCCGACCTGGCGAGCAAGGAGCACGTGCTCCTTGGTCTGAGGCATCGGGCCGTCAGTGGCGGCAACCACCAGGATTGCACCGTCCATCTGAGCTGCGCCGGTGATCATGTTCTTGATGTAGTCAGCGTGACCTGGGCAGTCGACGTGTGCGTAGTGACGCGTCTCGGTCTGGTACTCGACGTGCGCGATCGAGATGGTGATACCGCGCTGACGCTCTTCTGGCGCCTTGTCGATCATGTCGAAGGGTGTGAAGGGGTTCACATCCGGGTATTTGTCGTGCAGCACCTTGGTGATGGCAGCAGTCAGGGTCGTCTTGCCATGGTCAATGTGACCAATGGTGCCGATGTTGACGTGCGGCTTGGTGCGCTCAAACTTGGCCTTCGCCACTTGAGTTCTCCCTTGTCGTGTAGCCGTCCGGCGGTATCGCGGATCGGATGGTTATTTTTGTTAGTGGTGTGTTTCTTTTGATCCGCGACTATTCGCCGCGAGCCTTGGCGATGATCTCCACCTGCACGTTGGACGGAACCTGTGCGTAGGAGTCAAATTGCATGCTGTAGCTCGCACGTCCCTGAGTGCGGCTGCGTAGATCTCCTACGTAGCCGAACATCTCGGACAGCGGTACAACTGCTTTCACAACACGAGCGCCCATGCGTTCTTCCATCGCCTGGATCTGTCCGCGTCGTGAGTTCAGATCGCCGATGACATCACCCATGAAGTCATCAGGTGTGGTCACCTCAACAGCCATCATCGGTTCCAGGATGACTGCGCCAGCCTTGCGCGCAGCATCCTTGAACGCCATGGAGCCGGCGATCTTGAATGCGAGTTCTGAGGAGTCAACATCGTGGTACGCACCGTCTTGCAGCGTGACCTTGACGTCAACCATTGGGTAACCAGCGAGCACACCGTTCTCAAGTGCTTCCTGTGCTCCCGCGTCAACGGATGGGATGTATTCACGAGGAATGCGTCCACCGGTGACCTTGTTCTCAAATGCGTAGCCGCCACCTTCATCGGTGTTCGGCTCGAGGTCGATGATCACGCGAGCGAACTGGCCTGAGCCACCTGACTGCTTCTTGTGCGTGTAGTCGATCTTGACGACCTTCTTGGTGATCGTCTCGCGGTAGGCAACCTGTGGCTTGCCGACATTTGCCTCGACGTTGAATTCGCGCTTCATGCGGTCAACGAGGACCTCAAGGTGAAGCTCACCCATGCCACCGATGATGGTCTGGCCGGTCTCTTCGTCGGAGCGCACGTGGAAGGTGGGATCTTCTTCAGCAAGACGCTGAATTGCGATGCCCAGCTTGTCCTGATCGCTCTTGGTCTTGGGCTCAATGGCGATGTGGATGACAGGTGCTGGGAAGGTCATCGACTCCAGCACTACTGGGTTCGATGAATCGCACAAGGTCTCGCCTGTGGTGGTGTCCTTCAGACCCATCACAGCAACAATGTCGCCGGCGCCCACTGAATCGATTTCTTCGCGCTTGTTGGCGTGCATTCGGTAGATCTTTCCGATGCGCTCCTTGCGATCCTTCACGCTGTTCAGCACGGCAGTGCCGGTGTTCAGGCGACCGGAGTACACGCGCAGGTAGGTCAGCTTGCCAAGGTGTGGATCAGTCATGATCTTGAACGCGAGAGCTGCGAAGGGCTCGCTGTCACTTGGCTTGCGCTCGATGATGACATCTTCGTTGCCCGGCTTGTGACCCTCGACAGCCTCGACGTCCAGCGGGCAGGGCAGGTAGGCCACAACTGCATCGAGCATGGGCTGGACACCCTTGTTCTTGAACGCAGAGCCGGTCAGGATCGGGGTGAGCTTGTAGGCCAGGGTCGCGCGGCGAATGGCGGCCTGCAGCTCGGCAGGAGTGAATTCCTCGCCTTCCAGGAACTTCTCCAGGATTGCGTCATCGGCCTCGGACAGCACCTCGAGCAGCTTCTCTCGGTACTCCGCAGCCTGAGCAGCAAGCTCGGCTGGGATTTCCTCGATCTCGTAGTCCTCGCCCTTTTCGGTCTCGCCACGCCAGGTCAATGCCTTCATGGTGATGAGATCGACGACGCCCAGGAAGTCGCCTTCGGAACCGATGGGGATCTGCAGAACCAGAGGAGTTGCACCAAGGCGCTCGACGATCATGTCAACGCAGCGGAAGAAGTCAGCACCGGTGCGGTCAAGCTTGTTCACGAAACAGATGCGTGGAACGCTGTACTTGTCAGCCTGACGCCACACGGTCTCGGACTGTGGCTCTACGCCGGCAACGCCGTCGAACACCGTGACTGCGCCATCAAGCACACGCAGTGAGCGCTCAACTTCAACAGTGAAGTCCACGTGACCGGGTGTGTCGATGATGTTGATGGTGTGGTCTTTCCAGACACAGGTGGTGGCAGCCGAGGTGATCGTGATGCCGCGCTCCTGCTCCTGCTCCATCCAGTCCATCGTCGCTGCACCTTCGTGAACTTCACCGATCTTGTAGTTGATACCGGTGTAGAACAAGATGCGCTCGGTCGTGGTGGTTTTGCCCGCGTCGATATGCGCCATGATCCCGATGTTCCGGACCTTGGCGAGGTCGAGGCTGGTCTGCGTAGACACGAATGCTCTCCGTTGCGTAAGCGATGAAGGGGTGGGGGGTGCGGACTACCAGCGGTAGTGCGCGAAGGCCTTGTTGGACTCAGCCATCTTGTGGGTGTCTTCACGCTTCTTGACGCTTGCGCCAAGGCCGTTGGAGGCATCCAGGATTTCGTTCATGAGGCGTTCGGTCATCGTCTTTTCACGCCTCTGGCGCGAGTAGCTGATCAACCAGCGAAGGGACAGGGTGGTTGCCCGGCCTGCCTTGACCTCGATGGGGACCTGGTAGGTGGCGCCACCGACGCGGCGGGACTTCACCTCAAGGGTGGGACGAATGTTGTCCAGAGCGCGCTTGAGGGTCTGCACTGGATCGGTGCCGGTCTTTTCGCGGCAGCCTTCCAATGCGCCATAGACAATGCGCTCTGCGGTGGAGCGCTTGCCGTCAAGGAGCACCTTGTTGACGAGCTGGGTGACCAACGGGGCCTGGTAGACCGGGTCGATGACGATGGGCCGCTTGGCGGCAGGACCCTTGCGAGGCATTAGGCCTTCTCCTTCTTCGCGCCGTACTTACTGCGAGCCTGCTTGCGGTTCTTGACACCCTGGGTGTCAAGGGCGCCGCGGATGACCTTGTAGCGCACACCTGGCAGGTCGCGGACACGTCCACCGCGGATCAGCACGATTGAGTGCTCCTGCAGGTTGTGACCAACACCTGGGATGTAGGCGGTGATCTCGATACCAGAGGTCAGTCGCACACGGGCCACCTTGCGCAGAGCCGAGTTCGGCTTCTTGGGCGTGGTTGTGTACACACGGGTACAGACTCCGCGACGCTGAGGACTGCCCTTGAGTGCGGGAGCCTTCGTCTTGGTGATCTTGTCCTGCCGACCCTTACGGACCAGCTGCTGGATCGTTGGCACGCGTTGCCTTTCTCGGTTGGTGACCTTGCCGTTCCTGTTCCCTCAGTCTCCGACCCACGCGGTCGGGTGTGTCGCGCTGCGCAAGGCAACAACGATCACCAGATCGTGGCTGGATCCCAGACGCAAAGCGTCGGTGCATGCCTTCGGGGGAAGTTCGCACGGCGGGATGTGCCTGAGGGGTCAGACACGAAGGGGAAGATTACCCGGCTTTAGGTCGGGGAGTCAAAACGGGGTCCGATTTGCGAAACTCTGGCGACAGTCGCCTCACGGAAGGGCGGGCTCAGAGCCAGCGCCAGCCAGCAGCAGGACCAGTCCGATGAAGCCACCGATGAAGATCAGGGCCACCCAGAAGCCGATATTGATCCAGGCAATCAGCTTGGCTGCCAGGTTCAGGCCACTGCCGCCCAGCGTCGACGGGGATGCGGCCAGGGCCCGATCTGCCTTGGCAGCGAAGATCAGGGCCACGATCGCGAAGATGATCGGGCAGACCGCCCATGAGACCAGAGACAAGATGAACGCCACGATCGCATCTGCCGACGTGGACTTGGCAGGCGTCGGGACGGCAACCGCCGCATAGGGAGGAATGGGGGGAGCCGGGATCGGCTCGCGCGGCCAGGATGGATCTGGTGGCTGCGGATCCTGCGGACTCATGGCTTGACTCTATTGGATGCCTAGAGCACGGACTCTGCAATCCGATCAAGCTCCCGCTTGGCATCCTCCTCATTGGTGATGGTGGCTAGCGAGATGAGCACCCGATCAGCCCCGGCATCAACGAGCTCGGAGACCATTGCTCGGTTCACCTCACGCGCCGGACCAAGGTCGCCATCAATCTGTGGCCCGCGGACGATCACACTGATCTGAAAGTCTGCCGGTTCGCGACCCGCTTCAACAGCAAGTGCGCTGATCTGTCGTCGACCATCTGCAATGATCTCTGGGCCATGGGCAAGATCCTCCTCACTGACAAGGGCCGGCAACCAACCGTCTGCGTAGCTGACGATTCTGGCAAAGCCCTTCTCACCGGGTCGAACGCCAAGTAGCACTGGCGGTCCCAGGGGATTCACGGGCTTGGGATACAGCTGCACTGGTGGAACTGTGTAGATCTCACCTTCATATGTCGTGGTCTCCTGAGTCCACAGCAGCTTCATAATCTCCACGGTTTCTCTGGTCTGCTGCCAGCGCCGACCCCATTGGCCCCCGAGCAGTTCACATTCGACCTGGCTCCAGCCGATGCCTGCACCGACCAGGAGTCGACCTCCGCTGTAGAAGTCAAGGCTGGCAAGCTCCTTGGCGAACTGCACGGGATTGTGTTGCGGGATCAGGAACACTCCGCCACCGAACTTGATCGTCGTCGTCAGCGCAGAAATGCGCGCCATCGCAATGAGCGTGTCCTGAAAGAATGGGATTCCATCTGCGTGCACGCCCTGACCCGCCTGGTCAACGGGACGTATCGGGTGCTCTCCATACACGATGGATTCAAACCCCATGCCTTCGGCAAGCACGGCTACTACGGCAGCATCAACATCAGGTATCGGATGCGGGGGCGTCGGTGGCCGAGAAATTCCAATGTGCACAGCCCATGACGCTAGTTGATCCGTACGGCGTAGAGGCGGATATCGCCAACCACGTCAGGGTAGGCGCAGCGCCCACAGGGCCACTGCCGAGGCTGCAGCGACATTCAGGGAGTCCACTCCCCCGGCCATTGGGATGCGCACCGTGACGTCAGCATCGGCGATCACCGCCGAGGACAGCCCGTCTCCCTCAGAGCCCAGCACAATCGCCAGTCGATCAGGTGCTGTCGACGCAAAGCTCCCCAGATCCTTGGCCTGCAGCGTCAATGCCAGAGCCGCAATGGTGAAGCCGGCGTCGCGCAACTGGCCCACATCAGCCGTCCAGCTGCCAATGCGCGTCCACGGCACCTGGAACACCGAGCCCATCGATACCCGCACACTGCGGCGGTACAAGGGATCGGCGCACTGCTCTGTCAGCAGCACAGCATCGGCCCCCATGCCGGCAACTGATCGGAAGATCGCGCCGATATTGGTGTGATCAACGATCCCGTCCAGGATGACCAGGCGCGCAGGGCCATCGGAAATGAGGTCACCCAGTGCGGGCAGAGCCGGACGATGCATGGCAGCAAGGGCTCCGCGATGCACATGGAAGCCGGCGAGTGCTTCGAGCTCTGCCTCATCCCCGATGAAGATGGCGGTGCGGGGGTGACGTGACTGGATGTCTTCAATGAGTTCGCCCATGCGCGGCAGCCATCGATCTGACATCAGTACCGAACGCGGAACGTGGCCTGCGCGCAATGCTCGCGTGATCACTTTGGCGCTCTCAGCGATGTAGAGCCCGTGCTGGGATTCGAAACTGGTACGCAGTGCCACATCAGTCAAGGACGAATAGTCGGCCAGGCGTATGTCTTCAATGTCGCTGACGGGGATTACTGGCATGAGGCATTGTCTCCAGACAGCAAGAAGGGGAAGGGCCAAGGCCCTTCCCCTTCTTGCTTAGCACTGATTGCTTATGCGTTGTATCCGCGGAAGTCGAACTCCTCCAGAGGTACAGCAGCACCGGAAGATGCGCTGAAGCTGGTGTAGTCGAGCTCGTCGTAGTTCGCGAATGTTGCATACATTGCGTTCTTGGCTTCCTCGGTGGGCTCAACTCGAACATTGCGGTAGATCGGCATGCCGGTACCTGCAGGAATGAGCTTGCCCAGGATGACGTTCTCCTTCAGACCAAGGAGCGGATCGCTCTTGGCATGAATTGCTGCGTCAGTGAGCACACGAGTGGTCTCCTGGAAGGAAGCCGCTGACAACCAGGACTCAGTTGCTAGCGACGCCTTGGTGATACCCATGAGTTCCGGGCGACCAGCTGCAGGCGAACGACCCTCAGAGACCACACGACGGTTGACGTTCTCGAAGTTGGTGCGCTCGACAACATCACCGGTGAGGAAGCCTGAGTCGCCATCGTCAATGATCGTGACGCGCTTGAGCATCTGACGAACGATGACCTCAATGTGCTTGTCGTGGATCGAGACACCCTGCGAGCGGTAGACCTCTTGCACCTGATCAACCAGGTAGAGCTGGACTGCACGCTGACCAAGGATGCGCAGCACCTGCTTGGGATCAACTGCACCAATGGTGAGCTGATGTCCAACCTGCACATGCTGGCCGTCTTCGACGAGCAGACGAGTTCGCTTCGACACTGGCTGCGCGATTTCTTCGCTGCCATCATCGGGAACGACCACGATCTTGCGGGTCTTGTCGGTGTCATCAATGCGGACGCGGCCAGTGACCTCGCTGATCGGGGCGACACCCTTGGGGGTACGTGCCTCGAAGAGCTCAACGATGCGAGGCAGGCCATGCGTGATGTCCTCACCAGCAACACCGCCGGTGTGGAAGGTACGCATAGTGAGCTGAGTGCCTGGCTCACCGATGGACTGTGCTGCAACGATGCCGATGGCCTCGCCGACGTCAACCAACTTGCCGGTTGCCATTGACTTGCCGTAGCACATTGCGCAGGTGCCGACCTTGCTCTCGCAGGTCAGCACTGTGCGCACCCGAACCTCTGCTGCACCCAGTTCGACGAGTTCAATGAGTCGTGGTGTGGTGAGTTCTTCGCCAGCCAGCGCAATCGTCGTGCCGTCGACCTCAACGTCGCGACCAAGCACCCGTGAGGTGACAGCGGTATCGAGGTTCTCCACTGGGCGCAAGTGACCGTCGACAGTCTCACCGATGATGATCACAGTGCTGCGATCGGTGAAGCAGTCGACCTCGCGAACGATGACATCCTGTGACACGTCAACTAGGCGACGAGTCAGGTAACCGGAGTCAGCGGTACGAAGTGCGGTATCAGCCAGACCCTTGCGAGCACCGTGGGTGGAGATGAAGTACTCCAGAACCGACAGGCCCTCGCGGAAGTTGGACTTGATCGGGCGCGGGATGATCTCGCCCTTGGGGTTGGCCACCAGACCACGCATACCTGCGATCTGACGAACCTGCATGAAGTTACCGCGAGCACCTGAGTCGACCATGATGTGGACGGGGTTGGTGCGCGGGAAGTTCTCCTGCATGGCCTTGGCAACCTCGTCGGTCGCACGGGTCCAGATCTCAATGAGCTCCTGACGGCGCTCAGCATCTGTGATCAGACCACGCTCGTACTGCTTCTGCACCTTGTCAGCAAAGCCTTCGGCAACAGCGAGCAGTTCAGCCTTGCGTGGCGGGGTGACGACATCGGAGATCGAGATCGTGACACCGGAACGAGTGGCCCAGTAGAAGCCGAGTTCCTTCAGCTTGTCCAGGGTCGCGGCTACATCAACCTTGGCGTAACGCTCTGCGAGCTGGTTGACCACTGCGCCCAGCATCCGCTTGTCGACCTGCGCGTTGACGAATGGGTAGTCACTTGGCAGTGCCTCGTTGAAGATGGCCCGACCGAGTGTGGTCTTGAGCAGGAAGGGCTGACCTGGCTCCCAGCCCTCAGGGGCTTCAAAGCCCTCTGGAGGCATGCCGTCAGTCAGGCGGATCGTGATTTCCGACTGACGTGAAAGCGATTTGGCGTCAAAGGCCATCATGGCTTCAGCGATCGAGGAGAAGGCACGGCCTTCGCCCTCGGCACCTGGCTCGTTCATCGTCAGCGAGTAGATGCCCAACACCATGTCCTGAGTAGGAGTGGTGATGGCGCGACCGTTTGCTGGCGAAAGGATGTTGTTGCTTGAGAGCATCAAGATCCGAGCCTCTGCCTGAGCCTCTGCCGACAAGGGCAGGTGGACGGCCATCTGGTCACCATCGAAGTCTGCGTTGAACGCTGTGCAGACCAGTGGGTGAATCTGGATGGCCTTGCCCTCGATCAGTTGAGGCTCGAAGGCCTGGATGCCAAGGCGGTGCAGGGTAGGGGCGCGGTTGAGCAGCACTGGATGCTCAGTGATGACCTCTTCAAGGACATCCCACACAACTGAACGCGAACGCTCGACCATGCGCTTTGCACTCTTGATGTTCTGAGCATGGTTGAGATCAACCAGGCGCTTCATGACGAAGGGCTTGAAGAGCTCAAGTGCCATCTGCTTTGGCAGACCACACTGATGCAGCTTCAACTGCGGGCCAACCACGATGACCGAACGGCCTGAGTAGTCAACGCGCTTGCCGAGCAGGTTCTGACGGAAGCGGCCCTGCTTGCCCTTGAGCATGTCGGACAGTGACTTCAGCGCGCGGTTGCCTGGTCCGGTGACCGGACGGCCACGACGACCATTGTCAAAGAGCGCGTCAACAGCCTCTTGGAGCATGCGCTTCTCGTTGTTCACGATGATCTCGGGAGCACCGAGATCCAGCAGGCGCTTCAAACGGTTGTTGCGGTTGATCACACGGCGGTAGAGGTCGTTGAGGTCGCTTGTTGCAAAGCGGCCACCATCGAGCTGCACCATCGGGCGAAGATCCGGTGGGATGACAGGAACTGCGTCAAGCACCATGCCGGTAGGCGAGTTCGAGGTGGTCAGGAATGCGTTGACAACCTTGAGTCGCTTGAGTGCACGAGTCTTCTTCTGGCCCTTGCCGTTGACGACGATGTCGCGCAGGATCGTGTTCTCTGCATCGAGGTCGAAGGTCTCCAGGCGCTTTTGGATTGCAGCCGCACCCATGCTTCCGTCAAACCAGCGACCATAGCGATCACGCATTTCGCGGAACAGCATTTCGTCACCCTCAAGGTCTTGGACCTTCAGCGTGCGGAAGCGATCGAAGATGCGATCAAGACGCTCGATCTCTGTGTCGGCGCGACGGCGTACAGCAGCCATCTCACGTTCGCCTGACTCGCGAACCTTGCGACGCACATCAGCCTTGGCGCCTTCGGCCTCAAGCTCGGCCAGATCGGTCTCAAGCTTCTTGGCACGGGCATCGATATCTGAATCGCGACGATTGGCGATCTGCTTCTTCTCAACACCCAACTGGTTCTCAAGTGATGGCAGCGCCTCATGGCGACCATCGATGTCGACCCACGTGATCATGTATGCCGCGAAGTAGATGACCTTTTCAAGATCCTTCGGTGCAAGATCAAGCAGGTAGCCAAGACGACTTGGCACACCCTTGAAGTACCAAATATGCGTCACTGGTGCAGCGAGCTCAATGTGACCCATGCGCTCACGACGAACCTTGGCGCGAGTGACTTCAACGCCGCAACGCTCGCAGATGATGCCCTTGAAACGCACGCGCTTGTACTTGCCGCAGTAGCACTCCCAGTCGCGAGTAGGACCGAAGATCTTCTCGCAGAACAGGCCGTCCTTCTCAGGCTTGAGGGTGCGGTAGTTGATGGTCTCTGGCTTCTTCACCTCGCCGTATGACCAGGTGCGGATGTCATCCGCAGTGGCAAGGCCAATGCGGAGTTCGTCAAAGAAGTTAACGTCTAGCACTGAAGTGTCCTTCGTTCGTGTGCGGGAAGTTGGCTAGGAATAGCTCTGCGGTGCTAGAGCTCTTCAACGCTGCTGCGCTCTGGGCGTGACAGGTCAATGCCGAGTTCCTCGGCGGTGCGGAAGACATCCTCATCGGTGTCACGAAGCTCGATGGCCTGGCCATTGCTGGACAGAACTTCGACATTCAGACACAGCGACTGCATTTCCTTGACGAGCACCTTGAATGATTCAGGGATACCCGGCTCAGGAACGTTTTCGCCCTTGACGATTGCCTCGTAGACCTTGACGCGACCAAGCACGTCATCGGACTTGATGGTGAGCAACTCCTGCAGCGCGTAAGCCGCGCCATAGGCTTCAAGTGCCCACACTTCCATCTCACCAAAGCGCTGGCCACCGAACTGCGCCTTACCGCCCAATGGCTGCTGGGTGATCATCGAGTACGGGCCAGTTGAGCGTGCGTGGATCTTGTCGTCAACCAAGTGCAGAAGCTTGAGGATATAGATGTAGCCGACCGTGACCCGACCTGGGTACGGCTCGCCGCTGCGTCCATCAAACAGTGAGGCCTTACCGTCAGCGCCGACGAGAGTGAAGCCGTCATCTGTTGGCAGGGTGGACTCGAGCACGAGCGCGAGCTCATCCTCATGTGCGCCATCGAACACTGGCGTGGCAACCTTGGTGCGGCGTGGAGCCTCCTTGACCATCTCAGGAAGGTTCTTTGCACGTGGGTCAGAAGGATCAACCTTCCAACCCGTTGCGGCAGCCCAGCCCAAGTGGGTCTCAAGGATCTGGCCGACGTTCATACGACCAGGAACACCCAGTGGGTTCAGCACCACATCGACAGGCGTGCCATCTTCAAGGAAGGGCATGTCCTCAGCAGGCAGGATCTTGGCGATGACGCCCTTGTTGCCGTGACGGCCAGCAAGCTTGTCACCTTCTGTGATCTTGCGCTTCTGAGCGATGTAGACGCGGACCAAGCGGTTGACACCTGGGGGAAGCTCGTCACCCTCTTCACGATCAAAGACGCGAACGCCGATGACCTTGCCGGACTCACCGTGCGGAACCTTCAGCGAGGTGTCGCGAACTTCGCGAGCCTTCTCACCGAAGATGGCGCGCAGCAAACGCTCTTCAGGGGTGAGCTCGGTCTCGCCCTTGGGCGTGACCTTGCCAACCAGGATGTCGCCAGGGACGACATCGGCACCGATACGGATGATGCCGCGATCATCGAGATCGGCCAGCACCTCCTCGGCAACGTTGGGGATGTCGCGAGTGATCTCCTCTGGACCCAGCTTGGTGTCGCGTGCGTCGACTTCGTGCTCCTCGATGTGAATCGAGGAGAGCACATCGTCTTGCACAAGTCGCTGGTTGAGGATGATCGCGTCCTCGTAGTTGTGGCCTTCCCATGACATGAATGCCACGAGCAGGTTCTTGCCGAGTGCCATTTCACCGAGATCCGTTGACGGACCATCAGCGAGCACCTGGCCAACTTCGACACGGTCATTGGTGCTGACAATCGGGCGCTGGTTGAAGCAGGTGCCCTGATTGGAACGGTGGAACTTCTCGATGCGGTACGTCATGTACTCGCCGTCGTCCTGCATCACCGTGACGATGTCAGCGGAAACCTCGGTGACCACACCTGCAGCCTGCGCAGTGACGATGTCACCTGCGTCGTATGCAGCGCGGAACTCCATGCCGGTACCCACGAGTGGGGCCTCGGAACGAAGCAACGGCACTGCCTGACGCTGCATGTTGGAACCCATCAGGGCCCGGTTTGCATCGTCATGCTCGAGGAAGGGAATCATCGCGGTGGCAACTGACCACAGCTGACGAGGAGAGACGTCCATGTAGTCGACATCCTGTGGAAGGATGTAGTCGACTTCGCCGCCCTTGCGTCGCACGAGCACACGGTCGTCAAGCATCTTGCCGTTGCTGTCGATCGTCGTGTTGGCCTGTGCCACCACGTGCAGATCTTCTTCATCAGCAGTCAGGTAGTCCACGTCATCGCTGACGCGGCCGTTGATGACCTTGCGGTACGGAGTTTCGATGAAGCCGAAGGCATTCACGCGGCCATAGGTCGACAGCGACCCGATCAGACCAATGTTCGGGCCTTCTGGAGTTTCAATCGGGCACATGCGGCCGTAGTGCGAAGGGTGAACGTCGCGAACCTCAAAGCCGGCACGCTCACGCGAAAGACCACCGGGCCCAAGTGCGGACAGCCGACGCTTGTGGGTCAGACCGGCAAGCGGGTTGGTCTGGTCCATGAACTGCGACAACTGCGAGGTTCCGAAGAACTCCTTGATCGAGGCAACCACGGGACGAATGTTGATCAGGGTCTGCGGCGTGATCGCCTCGACATCCTGAGTCGTCATGCGCTCACGGACCACGCGCTCCATGCGGGACAGACCCGTGCGAATCTGATTCTGGATCAGTTCGCCAACGGTGCGCAGACGGCGATTGCCGAAGTGATCGATGTCATCGGTCTCGCAGCGAACCTCACCGCGAGGGCCTTCGATCGTCGTCTCGCCTGCATGCAGACGAACCAGGTACTCGATTGTCTGAACGACGTCTTCAAGGGTGAGCACACTCTGCGTCAGTGGCAGGTCAAGACCGAGCTTCTTGTTGATCTTGTAACGGCCAACCTTGGCGAGGTCATAACGCTTGGGGTTGAAGTAGAAGTTGTCGAGCAGGTTGCGGGCGTTCTCCAGTGTTGGCGGTTCGCCGGGACGCAACTTGCGGTAGATATCCAGCAGCGCATCCTCTTGAGTGGCGATGTGATCCTTCTCAAGCGTGGCCATGAAGGTCTCGTACCGGCCAAAGCGCTCCACGATCTGCTCGTGGTTCATGCCCAGTGCCTTCAGCAGCACCGTGACCGGCTGCTTGCGCTTGCGGTCAACACGAACAGCGACGAGATCCTTCTTGTCGATCTCGAACTCAAGCCAGGCACCACGGCTGGGGATGATCTTGCAGGCGAAGACATCCTTGTCCGTGGCCTTGTCGACTGAGCGATCGAAGTAGACACCCGGTGAGCGAACCAGCTGGGACACCACGACACGCTCGGTGCCGTTGATGATGAAGGTGCCCTTGTTGGTCATCAGGGGGAAGTCACCCATGAAGACGGTCTGAGACTTGATCTCACCAGTCTCGTTGTTCATGAACTCAGCCGTGACGAACAGCGGCGCAGAGTAGGTGAAGTCCTTGTCCTTGCACTGCTCAACGGTGTACTTGGGAGGCTCAAAGCGGTGATCGCGGAACGACAGCGACATGGCGCCGGCGAAATCCTCTATCGGGCTGATCTCCTCGAAGATCTCGGTCAGGCCAGAGGCCTGCGGGATCTCGTTGTTGCCCGAGGCCAGGGTCTCACGGACCACCTGCTGCCATTCGGTTCCGCCAAGCAGCCAGTCAAAGCTGGCGGTCTGCAGCTTCAGCAGATCAGGCGCAGCCAGAGGCTCACGAATCTTGGCAAAAGATGCCCGGTGCAAACCGGGTGAGAGCGGCGTGACGCTAGACGTACGCGTGGGGGCCAAAGTAGTTCCTTCCACAGGGCGCTAATTTCCAGCTTGCACAGGCCTGAATCAATGCGAACAGTCCGGATAGTCAAGGAGCAGACCCTTGGACAACCCGGTTTGAGTTAGCAATGAAATGGCAGCGCAAAGCGGCAGCCTACCCTAAGGGCAAACCGCTGTCGACCCCGACCCCTTGGCCAATCACCCTCGATGCCTTACCCGCAAGCACGACGTTCGACAGCCATGAGCTCATCGACTAACGCGGGCAGGTCCTCGGTAACCGGTCTGGTGCACGAGACTGCGTTGATGAGAATGGACCCTGACTGGCAAAAGGTCAAGCGCATCGCCACAAATCATGTCGGGCGTGTGGATATCGGATACGTGCACACAGGGTCCGGACGCCTCCGGACAGCACTATGGGGGGCAGGCCCAAAGGCCCACCCCCCACGCAGTACTGGGAGTTACTTGATGGTTACGGTGGCGCCAGCTGCTTCGAGCTGTGCCTTTGCCTTCTCAGCGGTCTCCTTGTTGACCTTCTCAAGAATCGCCTTAGGAGCTGCCTCCACGAGATCCTTGGCCTCCTTCAGACCCAGGCTCGTGAGTGCGCGCACCTCCTTGATGACTGGAATCTTGTTGTCGCCGGCAACGTCCAGGACGACATCGAACTCGTCCTGCTCTGCTGCTGCGCCGCCAGCGTCGCCGCCGGCCGGTGCTGCTGCGGCTGCAACGGCAACCGGTGCGGCCGCAGTCACGTCAAAGGTCTCTTCGAACAACTTCACGAACTCTGAGAGCTCGAGAAGGGTCATCTCCTTGAATGCTTCAAGCAGATCATCGGTGCTCAACTTCGCCATGGTGGCGTCCTTTCAGGTAGAACCGGCCGAGGGCCGGGGTTTGGTGGGCTTTAGCCCTCGGTGGTTTCCTCAACAGCTGCCGTTTCGGCTGGCGTCTCGGGGGTGACAACTTCTTCGGCAACAGCTTCAACGACCTCATCGGCCGCTGGCGCCTCGGCGACAGGCGCCTGGGCTACTGGAGTCTGGGGTGCAGCCTGTGCGGACGGATCCGCTTCAAGCTTGGCCTGCAGTGCGCCAAGGGCTCGGGCGGTCTTGGCCAATGGGGCTGCGAACAGCGCCACAGCATGGGACTGCTTGGCCTTCATTGCGCCAGCAAGCTTGGAGAGCAGGACTTCGCGAGATTCAAGATCAGCGATCTTCTGGACGTCAGCGGCATTGAGCACCTTGCCGTCCATGAATCCGCCCTTGATGACAAGGGCGACGTTGTCCTTTGCAAAGTTGCGAATGGCCTTGGCTGCATCAACGGCATCGCCTGTGACGAACGCAATGGCGCTCGGTCCGGCAAGCAGGTCATCCAGGCCAGCGACACCAGCATCTTTGGCTGCGATCTTGGTCAAGGTGTTCTTGACGACCGCGTAGGTCACCGTTGGGCCCAGGGTGCGACGCAGTTCTTTCAGCTGCGCAACGCTGAGGCCACGGTATTCAGTCAACACAGCCGCACTGGACGTGCGGAAGTGCTCTGCGAGTTCGGTGACTGTTTCCACCTTTGTCGCTTTAGCCATGGGGCTCCTTCTCAAGTGGACCCCCCACCATGCAAAACGCCCCGGCGCAGGCGCACGGGGCATGGCCACCAGGGGCCATTCTCAAGTGTCCTACGCAGGTCGCCCACATGCTGTGGAGCCTTCGACGAATCTTGCGATTCGCGACCAGCGGTCTTCGGTCGGGGTGAACTGTACGGGTGGCTACCCGTCAGGGGCAAATGCAGAAGGCCCGCAACGTGTGCGGGCCTTCTGAGAGCAGTGCGAAGACTTAGCTCTCGTCGTCGCTGAGCAGGTTCTTGACGCGGTTGGGATCAACCTGAATGCCAGGACCCATTGTTGACGACACCACGGCCTTGCGGACGTAGCGCCCCTTTGCCGAAGAAGGCTTCAGGCGAAGGACCTCGTCGAGTGCTGCTGCGTAGTTCTCAACCAGCTGAGCTTCGGTGAACGAGGCCTTGCCGATCGGGAACTGCAGGTTGGAGTGCTTGTCGACGCGGAACTCGATCTTGCCGCCCTTGATGTCGTCAACGGCCTTGGCCACGTCCATGGTGACGGTGCCGGTCTTGGGGTTGGGCATGAGACCGCGAGGTCCAAGCACCTTGCCCAAGGTTCCGACCTTGCCCATGAGATCAGGCGTGCAGACCGCTGAATCGAAATCGGTCCAGCCTGCGCGTACCTTTTCGATGAGGTCATCTGAGCCGACGAAGTCGGCGCCTGCGGCACGGGCTTCTTCTGCCTTCTCGGCATTGGCAAACACCAGGACCCGAACGGTCTTGCCAGTGCCATGAGGCAGATTCACAGTGCCACGCACCATCTGATCTGCCTTGCGAGGGTCAACGCCCAAACGCATGGAGATCTCAACGGTGGGATCGAACTTCGACTTCGTGGTCTCCTTCACCAGGCGGACAGCTGCCAGTGGTGTGTAGAGCTCATCTGCGTCGATCTTTTCTGCCGCTTCGCGGTATGCCTTGCTGCGCTTCATTGTCTGCTCCTTCGCAGGTTGTACCTCTAGCAGGTTGTGGTTGGCGAGCCGCGCTGGCTCTCCCACGGGTGGGGTGTGCGTGACTACGCGGAAACGGTGATTCCCATTTGACGTGCGGTGCCTTCGATGATCTTCATCGCTGCATCAATGTCATTGGCATTGAGGTCAGGCATCTTGGTCTCGGCAATCTGACGGACCTGATCTTGAGTGATCGAGCCAGCCTTTGATGTCTTGGGTGTTCCCGAGCCCTTCTCCAGGCCGGCGGCCTTGAGAATCAGGCGGGAAGCGGGCGGGGTCTTCAGCACGAAATCGAATGAACGATCTTCGTAGACCGTGATCTCAACAGGGATCACATTGCCCTTTTGGGATTCTGTTGCGGCGTTGTATGCCTTGCAGAACTCCATGATGTTGACGCCGTGCTGGCCCAAGGCTGGGCCCACTGGCGGCGCGGGGTTTGCTGCGCCTGCCTGAATTTGCAGCTTGATCAGGCCGGCGACCTTCTTCTTCGGTGCCATGATGTTCGGGTCCTTACGTGTGGGCGTGCTGTTGGGATTGGTACGACCTGAGAGCGGCGCTTCCAGGACTCTGCGTGGTCGCTAGTTCTTCACGACCTGGCTGAACGCGAGTTCAACCGGAGTCTCGCGGCCGAAGATCTCCACCAGTCCGGTGACCTTCTGTGCCTCGATGTTGATTTCGGAGATGGTCGCATGCAAGGTGGCAAACGGTCCATCCACGACCGTGACTGAATCGCCAACGGCGAAGTCGATCTCGGTGATCTGTGGGGTTGACGGGCTAGCGCCACCAGAGCTGCCTGTGGCTCCGGCCTTCTTCTCAGGCACGGGGGCCAGGATCGCGGTGACCTCATCAACGGACAAGGGCGAAGGCTGATGTCCGTGACCAACGAAGCCTGTGACACCGGGAGTGTGGCGCACCGCGCCCCATGACTCGTCAGTGAGGTCAAGCCGGACCAGGACGTAGCCGGGGAACTTGTTGCGCTTGACCTGCTTGCGCACTCCGCTCTTGATCTCGGTGACCTCTTCCATCGGCACCTCGACCTGGAAGATGTAGTCCTCCATGTTGAGGGAGTTCACGCGGGATTCAAGGTTCTGCTTGACCTTGTTCTCGTAACCGGCATAGGAGTGAATGACGTACCAGTCGCCGGGGGCGCGTCTCATCTGCTCGCGGAATTCCTCGACTGGGTCGATTTCCTCATCGATCTCGGCCTCAAGGATCTCCGCAACGTCATCCGAGCCGTCCAGCGACTCGACGGAAACCAGCTCCTCGACGTCAGCCAGCACGGACTCGGCTACCTCAGTGCTCTGGTCGCGCTCGTCAACTGCGAGTTCGATGTCAGTTGCTGACTCGACTACAACTTCGTTCAGGTCCTGCTCGGACACAGCGGGGTATCTCCTTGATCGGGGAAGGGCTTGAGGTCTGTGCTCATCCGAAGACGAACAGCACACCCTTGGTGAAGATGAAATCAAGACCTGCAATGAAGCCGGCCATGATCAGTACGAACACGAGCACGACCGCCGTGTAGGCGATGAGCTCCTTGCGCGTGGGCCAGATGACCTTGCGGAGCTCAGCGACCACCTGGCGGATGAACAGCGCCAGCCGGGCAAAGACATTCTTCTTATTTGGGCGCGCTGGACTGCTCGAGCTGCGCTCGAGGGTGCCATCCGTGTCCGTCATTGCCTTACCTTCACTTCGTCGAAATCGTGCTTCCTGCAACGTGCGCAGGGCCGGAGGGAGTTGAACCCCCAACCCCCGGTGTTGGAGACCGGTGCTCTGCCAATTGAGCTACGACCCTAAGTCGCCCCATTGGCATGCCTGTGGGCAGGCTACCGCCAACGGTTTAACCGCGGCAGGCAGTCTACGGCCGCTGCGGGGTGCTGAGCAATTCGGGCACAAGTGCCCTCCTGAGTCCTGCGGCAAGTCCCAATTGGGGTCGGTGAGCAGTGCAACACCAAGCCCGACCGGGGAGTCAACCTTGATGGAGATCTTGCGGGCCAGTTCGCCGATCAGCACCGACTGGGGGACGGTATACCGCGATCAGGCATCTTTGCCCCGTTGGCATCTCCACATGCAATCAGTAACGCGAGGCTGCCGCTTGGAGCGCGCGAACGCGCTGAAACAATGGACATATGACCGCACGCGTATCTGATCGCATTGCCGCAATTACCGAATCCGCCACCTTGGCTGTGGATGCCAAGGCCAAGGCCTTGAAGGCCGCTGGCCAACCTGTCATTGGCTTTGGGGCGGGCGAGCCGGATTTCCCAACACCTGACTACATCGTTGCCGCAGCCATCAAGGCCTGTTCGGAGCCTAAATGGCATCGCTACACGCCCGCCGGTGGTTTGCCGGAACTGAAAGAGGCAGTAGCGCTCAAGACCAAGCGCGACTCGGGCTACGAGGTCACTGCAGGTCAGGTATTGATCACCAATGGTGGAAAGCAGGCGCTCTACAACGCCTTTGCGTCATTGCTGGATCCAGGCGATGAAGTACTTCTGCCGGCTCCTTACTGGACGACGTACCCAGAGTCGATCCGGCTGGCCGGCGGCATTCCTGTGGAAATCATGACCGATGAGACATCTGGCTACCGCGCCACCATCGCTCAACTTGATGCTGCCCGCACTGCACGCACCAAGGTGCTGGTCTTCGTGTCACCTTCGAACCCAACCGGCGCGGTCTACTCCCCCGCCGAGGTGAAGGCCATTGGCGAGTGGGCGGTTGAACACGGCATCTGGGTTGTCACCGACGAGATCTACGAGCATCTGGTCTACGGCGATGCGCAGTTCGCATCGATGCCTGCACTCGTCCCGGCTCTTGCTGACACCTGCATCGTGGTCAATGGTGTTGCAAAGACCTATGCGATGACCGGTTGGCGAGTGGGCTGGCTCATCGGACCTGCCGACATCGTCAAGGCTGCAACCAATCTTCAATCGCACGCAACTTCCAACGTGGCCAACGTCTCTCAGATTGCTGCGCTGGCTGCAGTGACCGGCGACCTTTCCGCAGTCGCCGAAATGAAGGCAGCATTCGATCGACGCCGCACATTGATCACCGGCATTCTCGACGCGATTCCCGGTGTCACCTGTCCGCTTCCTGAAGGTGCGTTCTATGTGTACCCCTCAGTCAAGGCACTGATGGGCAAGAGTCTGCGCGGACAGCAGTTGACTTCGTCGGCGCAACTTGCTGGGTTGATCCTTGATGAGGCAGAAGTTGCAGTGGTGCCCGGAGAAGCCTTTGGCACTCCTGGGTATATGCGATTGTCATACGCCACGAGTGACGCAGATATCGCGGAAGGTGCCGGCCGGATTGCTGCGTTGCTGGGCGAGATCAACTAGTCCAGTGTGCACCCAACAAGGCGCACCTCAGGCTTGAGTTCGATTGCAAATGTCGACAGGACTCGTTCGCGCACATGCTTCGCGAGTTCAAGGATGTCTGCCGCATTTGCTTCACCACGATTGGTCAGGGCCAATGAGTGCTTTGTCGAAATGCGGGCACGCTCATTGAGACCGAAACCAGGGTCAACTCCCGCATGCTGGATGAGCCATGCCGCACTGAGCTTGGCGCCAGATGAAGCTGGATAGCGCGGACAATCCGCTGGCAAGGTGCGTTCAACTTCGGGTGACACGATCGGATTGGTGAAGAAGGACCCAGCGCTCCACGTGTCGTAGTCAGTTTCATCAAGCACCATGCCCTTGGACCGACGCAGTCGCACAACAGATTCGCGGATGCGCGACGGCAGTGCGGTATCGCCGACATCCAGATCCAGCAGTTCGGCGAGCTGGTCGTACATGATGCGACTCAAGCCGGTTCGGGCAAGGGCAAAGGTGACAGCAAGAACGACCCAACGATCAGGGTGCTCCTTGAAGATGCTGCCGCGGTAGGTGAACCCGCACTCTTGCGGGGACAGATCTCGTTGCTCCTGCACTTCGCGGTCCCACACCCGAACGCTCGCAATCAGATTGCCTACTTCAACGCCATAGGCACCAACGTTTTGAATTGGTGTTGCGCCGACGTCACCTGGAATTCCCGAGAGCGCTTCGAGTCCGTGAGCGCCAGAACTCAGACAGACCGAAACGAAGCTATCCCAGGGCTCACCGCAAGCTGCAGTCACGAAAACCAGATCACCAATGTCCTGATGGTGGATGCCACGCACCTTGGTTTGAATGACAAGTCCAGCAAAGCCTTCGTCGGCTACCAGCAAATTGCTGCCGCCACCGAGCAGCAGCACTGGCGTACCCGTGACGTCTGCCTGACGAACGGCTTCAATGAGCGCCGCCTCGGTCGTGACGACCAGCGAGGCAGTGGCATTTCCGCCCACACGCAGGGTGGTGTGTTCAGCGAGCCGCATGAGTCAAGACTAGAGATGACTAGGCAAGACGGACGATCGCCTGAGCCCGGCCCAGCACTGTTTGATCCTGGCTCTTGCATGTGATGGCGATCTTCACGCAGCGATCCTCGAGAAGCTCGGTGATCTTGGCTGAAACTGAAAGCACCGCGCCTTCGTCGTCATTTACCACGATGACCGGGCGCGTGAAGCGCACGCCGTACTCAATGACAGCGCCTGGATCCCCAACCCAGTCGGTGACGACCCGCACGGCCTCCGCCATGGTGAGCATCCCGTGCGCGATCACATTGGGCAGACCCACTTCAACTGCGATGCGCTCATTCCAGTGAATGGTGTTGAAGTCTCCGGAGGCGCCTGCGTACTTCACCAATGTCAGTCGAGTAAGGGAGTACTGCGCCGGCGGCAGTTCGGTACCCACAGCCACGCTGTCGAAGTTCACGCTCATGCGTCTTCACCGCGTGAGACCAGCATTGAAGTTGCCGTTGCAACGGGCTCACCGTCGACTGTGGTGATGATGCCCTTGGTGGTGACCATGTCGTTGCCCGCCATTGAGCGGATGTTTTCGATCACGGTCGTGACGATGAGTTCATCGCCTGCACAGATCGGTCGGGTGTAGGAGAAGGACTGTTCGCCATGCACCACGCGCGAGTAGTCCAGACCAAGTTCGGGATCAAAGAGCGCGGCGTTTGCTGCATCCAGCGAGAGCACAATCGCAAAAGTCGGCGGCGCGATGACATCGGGGTAGCCCAAGGCCTGGGCCGCCTCCGGGTCAAGATAGGCAGGGTTATCGTCACCCACCGCGCGCGCGAATTCGCGGATCTTCTCGCGGCCAACCACGTAGGAGGGGCCTGCTGGATAGGTCCGCCCGATGAACTCCGGATTCAGCGCCATGAGTTACTGAACTCAGACCGGCTAGCGAGTTTCCTTGTGGACAGTGTGCTTGTTGCAGTTCATGCAGTGCTTCTTCATCTCCATGCGGTCAGGATCGTTGCGACGATTCTTCTTGGTGATGTAGTTGCGATGCTTGCAGTCTTCACACGCCAAGGTGATCTTGGGGCGAACGTCGGAAGCCTTAGCCATGGTCGTGCCTTTCTGAGGGTCGTGCCTTGTCGAGCCTGAATCGTACGGTGCAATGAGCGTGAGGCTCACCAGTAGCGAGGGCCGGACTTGAACCGGCGACACAGCGATTATGAGCCGCTTGCTCTACCAACTGAGCTACCCCGCTCTAGGCGGTAGGAACCGAAGCTCCTGCTGCCATACGGGCCCCCATACGGATTTGAACCGTAGACCTTCTCCTTACCATGGAGACGCTCTACCGACTGAGCTATGGGGGCACAAAGCCCCGCAAGCGTACACGGAGGGTGAAGCCAATCGAAATCCTGTCTCCCCTCGATGCGATCGTGAGGAATCAGAGCAAAGGCCCCACACTGTGCACATGCCCTGGACGCCTGCAGACATGCCCAATTTGCACGGCCGTCGCGCTGTCGTCACCGGTTCAAACGGCGGCATTGGCTACTTCACCGCACTTGAACTGAGCAAGCACGGTGCTGCCGTCACCTTGGCTGTGCGAGATCTGGCCAAAGGACAGGCTGCGGCCCAGCGCATGCGGGGCGCAGGTGCCGGCGAACTCGCAGTCCTCCAACTTGATCTTGCGAGTCAGGCGAGTGTGCACGCCTTTGCCGACCAGTGGAGCCACCAGAATCCAGCCGGTCTGGATCTGCTCATCAATAACGCCGGCGTGATGGCCATCCCGCGCGGACTGAGCCCAGATGGCTTCGAGCTGCAGTTCGCCACCAACTATCTGGGCCACTTCGCACTGACAGCGCTCCTGCTGCCTGCTCTGCTCGCGCAACCCCAGGCCCGCATCGTCAACGTGACATCCAACGCGCACCGCTTCGCAAGATCGATCAATTTCGACGACCTCATGGGTGAGCGGCGCTATCGGGCGTGGGGGGCGTACAGCCAGTCCAAGCTTGCGCAGCTGCTGTTCACCAATGAGCTGCAAGTCCGGTTGAATCGCATCGGCAGTTCGGCAAAATCTCTGGCCGCCCACCCGGGCTACGCCGCGACGGGTCTGTACAGCGCTCCTTTGCGCCTCACTCACCTTCCGTTCGCCACATCCGTTCTTACACAGATCGGCTCGATGTTCGGTCAATCCGCAGAGATGGGTGCGATGCCCAGCTTGTTCGCCGCGACGGCACCAGACCTCAATGGCGACAGCTACATCGGACCAAACGGCGCAGGCCAGTGGAAGGGGTACCCACAACTCGTTGATCGCTCAGCGGCGGCGATAGACTTTGCAGCTGCCACCCGCCTGTGGAGTGTCAGCGAAGAACTCACTGGCGTTCAATTCCCGCTTGATTGATCACACTCTTGGCAGAAGAACTCGATTGCGATGTTGTCAGGGTCGCGTGCCTTGACAGCCCAGACATAGTCGACATCCTCAACCGGGCCATAGGCGTATTGCAGTTCGTCCAGGCGCGGACTGCGGCCTCTGATGGCAGGCGAGACCAATGTGATCAAGGCCCACCCGGTTGTGGTCGCAGCGACATCAGTAACGCTCAAGGCGAGGTGGTCCAAGGACTCGACTTCGGGCAGCTCAGACATGGCGAGCATGCCATGGATTCCCACTTGGCCACCTGTGCCAGCGCGTAAAGTCCACACATGAGCACACCGGGTCGAATCGCCCTCGTCGGCAGCGGCGAGTACCTACCGGTGATGCAGGAGATCGAGGGATGGCTTCTCGAAGATCGCCCCAAGCGCTACGTGCAACTGGCAACCGCGGCTGCACCTGAAGGCGAGGAGTCGCTGAACCGCTGGCATGAACTTGGGCGTCGAGCCGCTGACCGTTTGGGCGTTGAACAAGTGGTCATCGATGTGCGCAATCGAGATGATGCTGAGAACGTTCAATTGGCACAGGCGATTGCGGGTGCTGGATTGATCTATCTCTCTGGCGGCAATCCTTCCTTTCTGGCCGACACGCTGCGCGGATCCAAGGTCTGGGCTGCGATTGATCACGAATGGCGGGCCGGAGCCTCTCTTGCCGGCTGTAGCGCAGGGGCCATGGCAATGGGTGGAGCCGTCAATGACTTCAGGCATCCGCGCAGGGGCGGTGTCGATGGCCTGCAGGTGCTGCCAGAAGTGCGAGTGCTTCCTCACTTTGATCGCCTAACCCAGTGGATGCCCGACTTTGCCCTGCGCCCATTCGTTGCCAAGGGGGCGATGACTCTTGGCATTGACGAGGACACCGCGCTGGTCGGCGAGAGTGACGGCTCCTCCATGTGGTCCTTCCGTCCACGCGGTCGTCAATCAGCCTGGCGCATCGATTCTTCTGGGAAACAGCTCATCGATGATGCAGTGGTGCTGCGCGTCAACTAGCGTCCTGCGCTCTGCCACGAACCTCGCGTTCGCGCCGCGCATGCGGATCGGTCTTCACGTTGTACTTCCACAAGGTCGGCGTGAGTACGGCGGCAATGAGCACACCCGCCACGCACAGCAGTCCGCCACTGGCGAAGGAGAATCGCAAGGAAGTCACCGAGGCGACCGTGCTGCTGCGCACCTGGCCGAGCAGGGGCCCAACTGAGTAGCTGAGCATTTCGATTCCGGCCATCCGGCCGCGCACTCCGTCGGGAATGGTCTGATTCCAGATCAGAGTCCGGAACAGACCGCTGACCATGTCAGCAGCGCCCGCCAGCACGAGCAGAATCAGTACCCACCAGATGCCCGGGGCAAAGCCGATCAAGGCGATACACAGACCCCAGAGCGCAGCGGAGATCACCACCATGCGCCCGTGCCGGTCCACATGAGAAGTCCAGCCGCTGGTCAGAGTCATGATCAGCGCGCCAACGGCAGTGGCTGCATACAGCAGGCCCAGCGACCAGGGCGCATCGAACTGCTCTGCTACGAACGGGAACATCGCGACCGGGAAGGCGAAGATCATGGCTATGAGATCGATGATGTACGTCCCCAGAAGATCGCGGCGACCGTACGCGTACTTCACTCCCTCAAGGATGTGGCCGATGCTGGCCTTCTCCACGGATTCCAAGATGGGGGCAAGGCTTCTCAGCCTGAACAGGAAGATGGCCGAAAGACCATAGGAGACGACGTCAACGCCATAGGCAAGTGCCGCGCCGCCGAAGGCCACGAGCAGTCCGCCGATGGCCGGGCCGATGATCGAACCCATGGTGTACTGCACCATCCTGAGGGCGCCAGCTGCCGGCAGTTCCTCATGCGTGACAACGCGCGGAATGATCGCGTTCATCGACGGTCTCTGCAGTCCCTGGTTTCCAGCCAGCACGAATGCGACCACATAGATGACCCAAAGGTGAGGTTCTGGCAGAAGCGAGTTCACACACAGCAGGCCGACGAGCACCATCGCCACCACTTCGGTGATGAGCACGATTCGTCGACGATCAAGGGTGTCGGCGAGCGCGCCGCCATACAGACCGAACACGATCAGCGGAACCAGTTGCACAAGCCCAACAGCTCCCACAGCGAAGAAGGAGCCGGTCAGATCCGCGATCTCAAAGGGGATGGCGACGTAAGTGATCATCGAGCCGAGATACGTGACAAAGCCGCTCACGAACAGGTACCGGAAGTCCCTCGAGGTGCGCAACGGCGTGAGGTCGATGCTCCACTTGGACACGTCCGCAGTCTGTCAGCAGGACCAGTCAGCAGCGTGGGGTTCATCGGTTTGCCGACGAACCCCACAGCAGTGCGTGGCAGGTGAAGGATTCGAACCTTCGGAGGTATTAACCGGCGGATTTACAGTCCGCTCCCATTGGCCGCTCGGGCAACCTGCCATGCTCCCCTTGCGGGCAGCGCGGGAAACAATACACGCGGTGCGTTCTCGGCGGCACGACGCAGGACGGCGTGAACGATTCGGCACAATAGCGGGGTTGAGGAGGAGCTATGGCAGACAGCAGTTTTGACATCGTGTCGAAGGTGGACCGGCAGGAGGCCGACAACGCCTTGAATCAAACGGCCAAGGAATTGGCCCAGCGATTCGACTTCAAGAACACTGACACCACGATTGAGTGGAAGGGTGAACTCGGCGTAGAGATCACCTCCGGCACTGAGGAGCGAGCCAAGGCCGCCCTTGACGTGTTCAAGGAGAAGATCATCAAGCGCGGGATGAGCCTGAAGAGCTTTGAAGCCGAAGAGCCACGCTCATCAGGCAAGGAGTACAAGATCACCGGGACCTTCAAGGCCGGCATCAGCCAGGAGCAGGCCAAGAAGCTCGGCAAGTTGATCCGAGATGAGGGCCCCAAGGCCGTCAAGGCTCAGGTCATTGGCGAGGAGCTGCGGATCACGAGCAAGAGTCGTGATGATCTTCAGGCTGTTCAGGAACTCGTGCGCACTGCCGAACTGGATTTTGCGACCCAGTTCGTCAACTACCGCTAGGGGTTTTCGCTAGTCGGCACGACGTGCAAGATCTGCGCGATCGCTCACGAGTGCTGCGCGACTTGCCACGGCAAGGCCAGCAGTCTGACTCCAACTGAGCGCATCTGTCGGGCACACGTCGATGCAGATGCCGCAGTACATGCAAAGCGCGAAGTCAATGCTGAACGCATCGAGCACGTGCACAGTCCTTGGTCTGCGCCCTTCGGAAATCTGCTCGGTGTGCCGTTCGATCTCAATGCACTGACTTGGGCATTCCCGCACACAGATAAGGCAGGACGTGCACGAATCCTCATGCAGGCCAATAGATTCGTGGCTGCTCATGGTGTCGCAGTCTTGCGCAGCGGAGGTGGGTTCAGGAAGCTGCGACGGATGAGTGGTCGTTGGTCCACTAGACCAATGAAGCCAATTCCGAACATCTCCTGGGTCTCGCGTTCATACCAACGGGCACCGACGAACAGCCCTGAAAGGGAGTCGAGTTCGACGGACACCGCTGTCGTGACAAGCGCTGACTGAGAGTGTGAAAGGTCAGCGACGCAGGCGATGACGTCGACGTGATCGCCCCTGTCGATAGCCGAGAGGAAGTCGAACCAGACGAAACCCTGAGCCTTTAGGCCGGCGAAATGCTCAATCCAGGTGGCGGCATCGACTCGGATAGGCGTCATCGCTGCGGCACCAGGGCGAGCACTCCGTCAACAATGCGACCAGGATCCGGTGGACAACCGGCGATATAGCCCGAGGTCTCAATGAGATCTGTGATGCCCTTGCGCACGGGAATAGCGGCCCAATAAGGCCCACCTGAACTCGCACAAGCACCAATGGCGATTGCCAACCGGGGCTCAGGCAAGGCCAGCCATTGCGCTTCGACGGCCGGTGCCAGCAGTTCGGTCACCGTCCCCGCAACAAGGAGCACGTCTATCCGGGCAGTCGGGGCGTACTCGCTTTCGATCTCGAGCAGTCCCAAGCTGAGCGCCGAACCTACTTCTAGCGCGCAGCAGGCCAACTCGCTGACGTGGATACGGATTGTCGAATCAGCGACGACTCGATAGGCGGATGCTTGCGGCAGCACGCAGTTCAGCCGGTGCGCGAAACGACGTAGTCACAGAGTTGCTCCAGCGCTGCACGCGGGGCGCCCGCTGGGAGCTCGATCAGGGACTTGCGGGCATGATCTGCCCAATGCCTGGCCTCGACCCTGGCATCTTCCAGAGCGCTGTGCTGACGCAGCAGCGCGAGGGCCTCGGCGTGCTCTAGCGCTTCAGGCAGAGGACGAGAGAGCAACTCCTGCAATCGCAGGTCGGCTGGATCCGTACTGGTCAGAGCAATCAGCACGGCCAGTGTTGGCACTCCCTCGCGCAGATCAGTGCCCGGGGTCTTGCCTGATTGCTCAGACTCAGAAGTGATGTCGACCAGATCATCGGCAAGCTGAAAGGCCACGCCAATGGACTCGCCAAATTTTGTGAGCACTTCAATGGTGAGGTCATCGGCGCCAGACAACATCGCACCGAATTGACCGGCCGTGGCAATCAGCGAGCCGGTCTTGTCTGCCAGTACTTGCAGGTGATGCTGTACGGGATCAGCGCCTTCAAGTGGCCCAACGGTCTCGCGGATCTGGCCGATGCACAGCCGCTCGAAGGTGCGGGCCTGTATGCGCACTGCCTGCGGACCGAGATCAGCGAGGATGTCGGAAGCTCGAGCGAAGAGAAAATCGCCGGTGAGAATCGCGATGGAGTTGTCCCAGCGCGCATTGGCAGAATCTGCCCCGCGGCGCATCTTGGCCTCGTCCATCACATCATCGTGATAGAGGGTTGCTAGGTGAGTGAGTTCCACTACTACCGCGGCTTCGATGACTTCCCTGCGATCGGCATCACCGAACTGCGCGGCCAACAGGGTCAGCAGGGGGCGAAAGCGCTTACCGCCGGCGTCAACGAGATGTGCTGAGGTTTCGGTGACGAATGGGTAGTCGCTTTTGATGGCCTCGTGCAGGGCGGATTCGACCTCGGCCATGGCCAAGGTGAGGGATGCCTCGAGGTCAGGATCGCCCGAGAGCAGATCCATGCGTTGAGGACTCATGGATACACGGTACTAGCGAACGAAAACGCCGGCATTGACGATCAGCTCAAGCAGCGGTTGCGGCACGATTCCGAGCAGGATCGTGACCGTGGCGCCTGCCGCCAGCGCAATGGTGGTGAAGACCGAGGGGACAGCCACGGTTGCGGTGTCCTCAGTGGGTTCGGTGAAGAACATGAGCACCACAACCCTCAGGTAGAAGAAGGCTGCGATCAATGAGGCCACCACGGCCACGATCACCAACCAAGTGTCTCCGGAAGCGATCGCTGCTGTGAAGACGCCGAACTTTCCAATGAATCCGCTGGTAAGCGGGATACCGGCGAGCGAGAGCATGAACAGAGCGAAGACCGAGCCGACAAAAGGCGACTTTCGACCTAGTCCGGCCCACTTCGACAGGTGCGTTGCCTCACCTGTTTCGTCACGCACAAGCATGATGATCGCGAATGCGCCGATGGTGGTGAAGGAATAGGCGATCAAGTAGAAGATCGAGGCGGCCAAGCCTTCCGGCGAAGCAGCGATCACGCCGATCAGGATGAAGCCAGCCTGAGCAATCGACGAGTAGGCCAGCATCCGCTTGATGTCGCTTTGGGTGAGCGCGATGACTGAACCGACCAGCATCGTGAGGACTGCGATGACCCACATCATCGGGACCCAGTCCCAGCGCATACCGCCCAGGGCGACGTAGAACAGGCGGAGCAGAGCGCCAAAAGCGGCGATCTTCACGCCAGCAGCCATGAAGCCGGTCAATGGTGTCGGGGCGCCCTGGTAGACGTCAGGGGTCCATTGGTGGAACGGAACCGCGCCGATCTTGAACAACAGTCCCGCCGCGACGAATGCGATAGCGATGAGAACGAGCGTGGTCTGCCCAAGATTGGCTGCGAGTTTGTCAGCGATAACCGGAAAGGAGATGGAGCCGGAGAAGCCATAGAGCAGAGCCGATCCGTACAGGAAGAATGCCGAGGAAAAGGCCCCCAGCACGAAGTACTTCAGCGCTGCTTCCTGCGAGAGCAGACGACGGCGACGAGCCATGCCGGCAAGCAAGTAGAGCGGCAGTGACATGACCTCCAGAGCCACGAACATCATCAGCAGGTCATTTGAGACCGGGAAGAGCAGCATGCCACCGACGGCGAACAGGAACAGCGCCCAGATTTCAGTCTGGAAGTAGCCGCGCGCTGTGAACTGACGCTCGTCTTCAGATCCCGGAAGTGCCGAGGCCCGAGGTGCGAAGGCATCCCCGCTGGGATCAAGTCCTCGCTCGGCCATCAACAGTGCGCCAAGGATCGCGATGACCACGATGGTGCCCTGCATGATCAGGCCAGGTCCGTCGACAACTAGCGCCCCTCGACCAATGACGGCGCGATCCCCATGCAGGCTGATGATCGCCACGAGCGCAGAAATCAAAGCCGAGAACACCAGAATCAACTGGGTGGGACGCCGAGCTGCACGGGGGAAGAAGGCTTCGATGAGCACCGATACGACGCCCGCGCCCAGCACGATGAGAATCGGTGCCAGCAGGCGATATTCGATCGAGGGCATGACCCAAGGAGTGGCGTCTGTTGCCGCCTGGATCACGGCACTCACGGCGATCACGGTTGGGTCCCTTCAGCGGGTGTAATGGCAATACCGACGGTCGGAGGAGGATCGGTCTGACCTGTGATGGACATTACGGTCTCGACTGCCGGATTCACCACGTTGAGCAAAGGCGCCGGGTACAGACCCAGGAAGATTGTCAGCGCTGCGATTGGCACCAGAACTGTGATCTCGCGTGCACCCAGATCCTTGATGTCTTCCAGCCCTTCGCCCACCGATCCGGTCATCGACTTGCGGTAGACGCGCAGCACATATGCGGCCGTGATCACGATGCCGAGGGTGGCGATGCCGCCGATCCAGACGTAGCGCTGGAAGGTGCCCAGCAGCACCATGAACTCGCCGATGAAGGACACCAAGCCTGGCAGCGCCAAGGAGGACAAGGCGGCGAACAGGAAGAAGCCAGCCAGTACCGGTGCTGGCTTGTTCACGCCTGAGTAGTCCGAGAGCAAGCTCGAACCACGACGACGCTGCATGAGGAAGCCTGCAGTCAAGAACAGCGCTGCGGTCGAGAGTCCGTGGGCGACCATGTACACCACAGAACCGCTGATGCCGATCGTCGTGAACACGAAGATGCCCAGCGCAATGAAGCCGAAGTGCGACATCGATGAATAGGCGAACAGGCGCTTCATATCGTTTTGGCCAAGAGCCACGAAGGCGCCATAGAAGATGCCGACCAGGGCCATGCCAATGATGATCGGCGCGTAGAAATCACTGGCGGCCGGAAAGATCGGCAGGCAGTAGCGGATCATGCCGAAGGTGCCGACTTTGTCGAGCACACCGATCAGCAGCACGGCCGTCCCTGGCTTTGCCGCGCTCGCAGCATCGGGCAGCCAGGTATGAAATGGCCACAGCGGAGCTTTGATGGCGAAAGCGAAGAAGAAGCCAAGGAAGAGCAGCTTCTGCGTGGTTGGGTCAATATCCAGACCAACGAGTTGGAACCAGTTGAACGTGCCTTGACCAGTGATCTGGCCAGAGACCACGAACAGGCCGATCATGGCCGCCAGCATGAACAAGCCGCCAAGCAGGCTGTAGATCAGGAACTTCATTGCAGCGTAAGAACGCTGCGGGCCGCCGTAACGACCGATCATGAAGTAGACCGGGATCAGCATCGCCTCGAAGAAAACGTAGAACAAGAAGACATCGGTGGCTGAGAAGACGCCGATCATCAAAGTCTCCAGCACCAGGATCAGTGCGAAGTAGCCCTTTACGCTGCCGACGCTCTCGGAGTTTGGCTCCTCGACATCGTTCCAGCCGGCCAGGATTGTGATCGGCACCAAGATCGCCGCAAGCGCGATCAGCACCAGTCCGATGCCATCCACACCCATCGAATAGGTGATGCCGAAGGCCGGGATCCACTGGTGGTACTCAACAAACTGGAACGGCGCCTCAGTCGAGCCATCAAACTTCAGCGCGATGACAATTGTGAGACCCAGTGCCACGATGGAAATGGCCAGTGCAAGTTGCTTGGCCAGGAGAGGGCGCGCCTTTGGCAGCAATGCCACCACGACACTGCCCACCAGAGGAACGGCTGCTAGAAGGGTCAGCCAGGGGAACTCGTTCACGAAAGCCTCACCAGTACAAGTGCCAGGACAACCAAGACGGCGCCACCGACCATCGAAAGTGCATAGGAACGGATGAATCCGGTCTGGTACTTGCGCATGCGACCAGAGAGCCCGCCAACCGCAGCCGCGCTGCCATTGACGAAGCCATCGACCCAGGCATTGTCAAACCACACGAGGAATCGTGAGAGCCAGAAGGAGGGACGCACGACCAGGACATCATTGATCTCGTTGCCGTAGAGCTCAGAGCGAGCTGCGCGCGTCAGGAGATTGCCATGCGGTTCAGCAACTGGAACCTCACGACGCGCGTATTGGATCCAGGCAATGGCCGCACCGATGAGAACGACGGCAAGAGTGATGGCCATCAGCAACAGCTCAGGGATTGCGACATGGCCTTCTTCAAAGCCCACGACTGGCTCAAGCCAAGTCTCGATGTTGCCCCAGAACAGCAATGCCATACCAAGGAAGGTGGCGCCGATGGCCAGGATGATGAGCGGGATGGTCATGACTGCTGGTGACTCATGCGGATGCGCATCATCCTCCCAGCGAGCCTTGCCGTAGAAGGTCATCGCAACCATGCGAGTCATGTAGAAGCCTGTGATACCGGCGGCAAGCACTGTGCAGATGCCAACCAGATTGCTGCTCTCGAAAGCCGCGTGAACGATGCTGTCCTTGGACCAGAAGCCCGAGAACGGCGGGATGCCCATGATCGACAAAGTGCAGATCAAGAAGGTGCCGAAAGTGATCACCATTAGTCCGCGAAGCGCGCCATAGCGCCGCATGTTCACGTTGTCCTTCATGCCATGCATGACTGATCCGGCCCCAAGGAAGAGTCCGGCCTTGAACACGCCGTGAGTCAAGAGGTGGAAGATCGCGAAGACATAGCCGACCGGGCCAAGTCCGGCGGCCAGCACCATGTAACCGATCTGGCTCATCGTGGAGCCGGCCAAGGACTTCTTGATGTCATCCTTCGCGCAACCGATGATCGCGCCCATGAACATGGTGATCACGCCGACGACGACCACTGCTGTGGCGGCCCAGGCCGCTGCATCAAAGATCGCGTTGCTTCGAGTGATCAGATAGACGCCGGCGGTGACCATAGTCGCCGCGTGAATCAATGCCGAGACAGGTGTTGGACCCTCCATTGCATCAAGCAACCAGGCCTGCAGAGGGAACTGCGCAGATTTACCGCAAGCTGCCAGCAAGAGGAGCAGACCAATAGCCGTGAGCGTTCCCTCACTGGCCTGACCTGAGCTGCCGAAGACATCTTGGAAGCTGACCGAGCCGAAGGTCACGAACATCACCATGATGGCAAGGCTCAGGCCGACGTCACCCACGCGGTTGATGATGAATGCCTTCTTCGCGGCAGCAGCCGCACTCGGCTTGTGCTGCCAGAATCCGATGAGCAGGTAACTGGCAAGGCCCACGCCCTCCCATCCGACATACATCAGGAGGTAGTTGTTGGCCAGAACCAGCAACAACATGGCCGCGACAAACAGATTCAAGAAGCCGAAGAACTTACGGCGATCTGGGTCATGGCTCATATAGCCAAGTGAGTAGACGTGAATCAGTGCGCCCACGATGGTGATGAGCAGCACGAACACCATGGAAAGCTGATCGAGTTGGAAGGCCATGTCGACCTTGAAACTGCCGGCAAAGACCCAGCTGTAGACGCTGTCGTTGAACGTGCGCTCTTCAGCACCTTGGCCCATCATGGCGATGAGCATCCAGATGGCGAGTGCAGCATCGACAACAACGGTGAAGACGCCGAGATACGGGCCCCACTTGTTGGTCATACGCCCACCGAGCAGCAGGATCGCCGCGCCCACCAGTGGCAGCGCTATGAGCAGCCACAGCAGCGAGAACACGCCGGTCGCCGGCATCAACTCTTGCACGTGAGTTCCTTTGTCCTAGTACTTCAGCAGGTTGGGTTCGTCAATGGACGCAGAACGGCGCGAGCGGAAGATCTGGACGATGATCGCCAGACCTACTACGACCTCAGCAGCAGCGACCACCATCACGAAGAAGGCGACCGCCTGGCCATCGAGATTGCCGTGCATGCGAGCGAAGGCAACAAACGCCAGGTTCGAGGCGTTCAACATGAGTTCCACACTCATGAACACCACGATCGCATTGCGTCTTACCAGCACACCTATAGCCCCGATGCCGAACAGCAGGGCTGAAAGAACGATGTAGTTGGAGGGATTCACAGCGAATCAGCCTCCTCGATTTGATGAACATCCTCGATGTCGACCGGGGCAATATCGCCGCGGGCGCGCAATGGACCAGGGATGCTGAGCTCAGTCGGCGTGCCATCTGGCAGCAAAGCCGGAGTGTCGACCCTGTTGTGGCGGGCATAGATGCCGGGGTTGGGACGATTGCCGGGATGCTCGTCGCCCAGGAAGCGTGCCTTGGACAACTCCTCCTGAGTCGGCTTTGGCTTCCAGTGCTCGCGATGTGCGAGGACCATCGCACCCAGGGCTGCCGTGATGAGCAGTGCCGACGTGACTTCAAAGACGACGAGGTAGTCGGTGAAGATCAGGCGCGCGATGCCCTGAACGTTGCCACCGTCTGCGCTGTTGGCGGCTACAAGACCGGTAGCCGGAACTCCAGCGAGCGCACTGCCAAGGCCCCACACGAGGACAACAATCAACGCCAGGCCCAACAGGAGTGCCGCCCAACGCTGGCCCTTGATTGTTTCAATCAACGAATCGGAAGAATCGACACCGACCACCATGATCACGAAGAGGAACAGCATCATGACGGCGCCGGTGTAGACGATGATCTGCACCATTCCCAGGAACGGCGCAGCGTTGGTGAGGTAGAGGACGGCCAGAGTGATCATCGTCAAAGCCATCCACAAAGCGCAGTGAACTGCCTTGCGCGAAGTGACGAGGCCAACTGCTCCGAGCACGGAAAGAATCGCGCAGACCCAGAAGACCACGGCTTCGCCAGTGTTGGTCGGGGTATCGATCACGGGTTCACCCCCTGATCAACTGCATCAGCTCCCTTGATCCGATTCGCGTAGTAGTCCTGCTCGGTTGAGCCCTCGACCATCGCATGCGGCGGAGCAATCATGCCCGGAAGCAGCGGAGCCAAGAGGTCCTTCTTCTCAAAGATGAGATCCGCACGATTGTTGTCTGCCAGCTCAAAGACATTGGTCATCGTCAAGGCGCGAGTCGGGCAGGCCTCAATGCACAGGCCGCAGAAGATGCAGCGGGTGTAGTTGATCTGGTAGACCCGGCCGTAGCGCTCTCCAGGGGAATAGCGCTCTTCTTCAGTGTTCGAGTCGCCTTGCACGAGGATCGCGTCAGCTGGGCACGCCCAGGCACACAACTCACATCCCACACACTTCTCCAGACCATCAGACCATCGGTTGAGCTGATGGCGGCCGTGGAAGCGCGGCTTCGGTGGAAACTTTGCAGCGTCCTCGGGGTACTGCTCAGTGACCACCTTCTTGAACATGGTTCGGAAGGTGACCCAGAATCCCCGGACTGCTTGGGGCAGCTCAGCCATCGATGGCCTCCTGCGTAGTGATGGTCGCCGGGCCTCTGCGCGAAGTCAGGTTCGCATCGACGCCTGGCATGGGAGGTACGGGATAGCCGCCGGCCATAGCGTCAAATGGTCGCGCCTGAACTTCAGCTGCATCCTGTTCTTCAAGTGCCGCCTTGCGATCTGCTCTGACCTGCAGCAACCAGGACACGGCGAGCAGTACAGCAATAACGATCGCGCCGATCACCAGGATCTCTGTTGTGTCGAAGGTAACCTCATTGCGCAAGGCACGGGCGGTAGCCACGATAAGGATCCATGCGATCGAGGCTGGAATGAGCAACTTCCAGCCGAACTTCATGAACTGGTCGTATCGCAGGCGAGGCAGAGTTCCGCGGAGCCAGATGAAGATGAAGATGAAGATCTGCACCTTGGCCAGCCACCAAAGAATCGGCCAGTAACCGGTGTTCGAAGCCTCCCAGAGCGACAGAGGCCAAGGCGCTCGCCAACCACCAAGGAAGAGGGTGGTGGCCAATGCCGAAACCGTGACCATGTTGATGTACTCGGCCAGGAAGAACAATGCAAATTTCATCGAGGAGTACTCGGTGTGGAAGCCGCCGACGAGTTCACCTTCTGCTTCAGGAAGGTCGAAAGGTGCCCGGTTGGTCTCCCCCACCATCGCGGTGACGTAGATAAGGAAGGAAGGAAGCAGGATTACTGCGAACCAGACAGGCTCTTGCGCATTGACGATTTCAGAAGTCGACATCGAGCCGGCGTACAGGAACACAGCCACAAACGACAGGCCCATGGCGATTTCGTAGGAGATCATTTGCGCGCTGGACCGCAGACCACCGAGCAGAGGGTAGGTGGAGCCAGAAGCCCAACCAGCCAGCACGATGCCGTAGATGCCGATCGAGGCGATCGCCAGGACGTACAGCACCGACACCGGGAAATCCGTCAGCTGCAGCGGCGTGTAGACCCCGAACATGTTGACGACCGGGCCGAAGGGGATCACAGCGAAGGCGATGAAGGCCATGGTCGCCGAGATGATCGGAGCAATCCAGTAGACGGCGAGGTGCACTCCCTTGGGAACGATCTCTTCCTTCAGTGCAAGCTTCACGCCATCCATCAGTGACTGCAGCAGGCCAAAGGGTCCGACGCGGTTTGGACCGATGCGGTTCTGCATACGTGAGACAACCCGACGTTCCCACCAGATGGTGAACAAAGTGAGCAGCACCAAGAGCACGAAGATGCCAAGCACCTTCACAACGATGATCCACCACGGATCATTGCCGAAGTAGTCCAGTTGGTTGATGGTCACGCCACACCTCCAGCTATGACATCCACAGTGGCTCCAATGCGAGTGCCTAGGTCGGTGTAGATCGAGCAGCCCGGGGCATTCATGGGCACAAAGATGACATTGTCGAGCACCTCACCTGCCTGGACAGGCAGCTGCACGGAGCCAAGAGGTCCGGTGACAGTGACGCTCACCGGCGAGCCAAGCTCGGCCAGGGCAGTAGCCGACATCACCGCGACCACCGGACGAGCAGTGGCTGCCAAATGCGGCTCGCCATCTTGCATCACGCCGGCGTCAAGCAGTTCACGCCAGGAGGCCAAGCGGAAACCATCAACAGCAGCGTCAGGCGCCTGAACACTCGGAGCCTCAGTGCGCGCTCCAGTCCATGGACCCAGTCCAGCCATTTCACGGCGAATGCCTGGACCGTCCCAGGCACCGACAGTTGCACCCATTGCGCGGGCCAGCATGCCGAGCACGGTGGCATCACTCATGGCAAGCGCGTCCTTGAATACCTGCGCAAAAGGACGAGCGCGACCCTCCCAGTCAACGAAGGTGCCCGACTTCTCAGTGACCAAAGCCACCGGCAGCACGACATCAGCGAACTCGGTGATCTCGGAGTGATGATGGTCCAAGGAGACGATGAACTCCGCGCGTTCAAGCGCAGCATCAGTGACAAATGGCGCCGGCATGTCAGCGGGATCCACACCAGCGACGAGCAAAGCCTTCAGGGTGCGTCGGCTGGCCGCATCCAACACGTCGCCCGCAGGAGACTTCGGCAAAGAGTCAGCACTGATGCCCCATGCGGCCGCAACCTCATGGCGCGCCTGCACATCGGTCAGCGGGCGGCCGCCAGGAAGCAATCCGGCGAGCGCGCCAGCGTCCAAGGCGCCGCGCTCCCCTGCCCTGCGCGGGATCCAGGCCAAGGCCGCTCCCGTTGCATCAGCCAGCTCGCTGATCGCGGAGACTGCGCCGGCGCTCGCGGCGATGCGCTCGCCAACCAGAATCACGGCACCTGGCTGCGATAGGGCCTCACGAAGTTCGGCTGAAAGATCACGGACTGCCTGCGCTTCTTGGCCAGGTACAACCGGAATCAAGGAGCCGCCAAGTTTGTGCAAGCCCTTGGTGCCGCGGGTGGCGATGCTGGCCACGCGGGTGGCTGACTTGCGTAGGCGCAGGAAGACAATGGGTGATTCATCTTCGGGCTCAAAGGCAACCAAGAGAACGAATGGCGCTTGCTCAAGTGCTGCATACGTCGTGCTGATGGGAGCGCCTGCAACTCTTGCACGAAGGAACTGCGCCTCCTCTTCGGAGTAGGCGCGCGCACGGAAGTCAATGGCGTCAGTGCCCAACACTGCACGAGCGAACTTTGCGTAGCCGTAGGCATCCTCTTGCGTGAGTCGCCCACCTATCAGAACACCGGTGGCCGCACCGGCTGCTGCAAGTGCGCGTGCTGCCACATCAATTGCCTCGGGCCACGATGCCGGACGTAGCTCACCGTCTTCACGAATGAGCGGAGTGGAGATACGACCTTCTGACAGGTACCTGAATGCGAAGCGGCCCTTATCGCAGTTCCAGTCCTCATTGACCTCTGGAGTCTCCCAAGCCAAGCGGCGAGTGACGTCTCCGCGACGAGTGTCGGTGCGCAGTGAGCAGCCAGAAGCACAGTGCTCGCAAGTGGTCGGGGTGGAAACCAGATCGAAGGGTCGCGAAATGAAGCGATAGTCGGCACTGGTCAGCGCGCCCACTGGGCAGATCTGAATGGTGTTGCCCGAGAAATAGGAGTCGAAGGGCTCATCGCTTGCGATACCGACCTGCTGATTGGCGCCGCGCTCAAGCAGTTCGATCATCGGGTCGCCAGCGATCTGCTCGGAGAAGCGAGTGCACCGCGCACATGAGACGCAGCGCTCGCGGTCAAGCAGGATCTGCGCGCTGATCGGGATCGGCTTTTCGAATGTGCGCTTCTCACCCTCAAAGCGCGACTCAGAGCGGCCTGCGCTCATGGCCTGGTTCTGCAGGGGGCATTCGCCGCCCTTGTCGCACACTGGGCAATCAAGTGGGTGGTTGAGCAGCAGGAACTCAAGTACGCCTTCTTGCGCATCACGTGCGACTGGCGAGGAGTTCTGCGTGCGGATTGTCATGCCATCGCCAACAACCTGCGCACATGCTGGCTGGGGCTTTGGCATGCCTTCCACCTCAATGAGGCAGGCACGGCAGGCGGCCACCGGCTCAAGAAGAGGATGATCGCAGAAACGCGGAATCTCAACGCCAATCAACTCCGCAGCGCGGATGGCCAAAGTGCCCTTGGGTACTTGGAGTTCCACGCCATCGATGGTGACAGTGACCATCGCCACTACTTCGCTGCTGAGAATGTCGGTCATCGCGCAACGGCTCCAGCAAAGACGTAGGAAGCCACCGGATCGAATTGCTCATCGACCGGTGTCTGGGTCGCCGCGATGAACTCATCACGGAAGTACTTCAGTGCTGCAGGGAATGGTGTCGCCGCAGCATCACCAAGAGCGCAGAAGGATCGGCCGGCAATCTGGTTGCAAGCGCTGACGAGCACTTCCAGATCAGACTCAGCGCCATGCCCATGCTCAAAGGTCTCGAGCATTCCGGTGATCCAGTACGTGCCTTCACGGCAAGGGGTGCATTTGCCGCAGGACTCATGCTTGTAGAACTCAAGCCAGCGGGTCACTGCCTTCACCACGCTGACCGTCGTATCGAAGATCATCGGCGTACCGGTGCCAAGCATGGTTCCGGCGGCAGCCATCTCCTCGTATGTCATCGGGATATCGAGGTGATCAGGTGTCAGCATTGGCACCGACGATCCGCCGGGCAGCCAGAACTTCACCTCGCCGCCGTTGCGCACGCCGCCTGCATAATCCAACAGCTCGCGCATGGTGATGCCCAATGGAGCTTCGTAGATGCCAGGACGACTCACGTGGCCAGACACCGCCCACACTTTGAAGCCAGGTGACTTCTCAGTGCCGAACTGGCGGAACCAGTCGACTCCACGATCAACGATGTACGGGATATTGCAGATGGTCTCGACGTTGTTGATCACCGTCGGTGAGGCATACAAGCCAGCAACTGCGGGAAACGGCGGCTTCAGGCGGGGCTGGCCACGGAAGCCTTCAAGGGAGTCAAGCAGCGCAGTTTCCTCACCGCAGATGTAAGCGCCAGCGCCAGCGTGCACGACCACTTCAAGATCAAATCCGGTGCCCAGGATGTTCGTACCGATGAACCCGGCCCGACGCGCTTCAGCCACTGCACTTGCCACCTTGCGCAAGGCGTTGGGAACCTCGCCGCGGATGTAGATGAAGGCATGGCTGGCCCTGATCGCAAAGGCCGAAATGATGACGCCTTCAACCAGCGCATGCGGGTTGGCCATCATGATCGGGATGTCCTTGCACGCACCTGGCTCTGACTCATCAGCATTGACGACCAGGTAATGCGGCTTGCCGTCGTTCTGCGGAACAAAGCTCCACTTCAGTCCAGTCGGGAAGCCAGCGCCGCCACGTCCACGAAGTCCAGAGTCCTTGATGGTGGTGATGATCGCGTCCGGGTCAAGGGTGAGGGCCTTGCGCAAGGCGCGGTATCCGCCAAAGCTCTGGTAGCCATCAAGGGTGTACAGATCAGGCACATCCCAGTGCTCGGTGATGACAGGAGTAAGCGTCATGTTCAGCTCTCCTGTCCCAAAGTTGGGGCGGCCATGTTGTGCTCCTTGGCGTAGCGCAATCCGGCGAGCATCTTGTCGTCCACGGAATTGCCCTCAGAGGCCAACCCGTCGTCGGGGAAGGCCAGGCTGTACTCGGTGGCCTGAAAGTTGCGGATGGCCGGCCCGCGGGTGGATTCCACTCGCTCGCCGCGCGCCAATCGCTCGACAACATCAAGCGCTGAGGACGGGGTGACGTCGTCCATGAATTCCCAGTCCACAGTCATCACGGGAGCGTGTGTGCATGCCGCTTGGCACTCAATACGCTCCAGTGAGAACTCACCGTCCGGAGTTGGCTCGTTGTGCCCGACCCCAAGGCGCTCGGAAAGCGCGTCATACACCGCGTCACCACCGAGCAAGGCGCACAGGGTGTTGGTGCACACGCCAATGTGGTGCTTGCCCACTGGCTTGCGCTTGTACATCGTGTAGAAGGTCGAGACTCCAGTGACTTCGGCGGGTGACAGGCCCAGCACATCAGCGCACACGGCGATGCCCTCAGGAGTGACTTCGCCCTCGACACTTTGCACCAGGTGCAGCATCGGCAGCAGGGCAGAGCGGGCCTTGGGGTAGTTCGCGGCAAGCGCCCGCATCTGCTCAATGGTCTGTTCGCTGATGGTCATGTTCTCTTCCTCTCGATCGCGTTAGCGATCGACTCCGCCCATGACGGGATCAATACTCGCGACCGCTGCGATGACGTCAGCAATCTGACCGCCCTCGCACATTGCCGCAACGGCCTGCAGGTTGGTGAACGAGGGATCGCGGAAGTGCACGCGATAGGGACGAGTGCCGCCAGAGCTGACGAGGTGGCAGCCAAGTTCACCGCGAGGGGACTCAATTGCCGTGTAGACCTGACCTTCAGGAACGCGGAAGCCCTCAGTCACGAGCTTGAAGTGGTGAATGAGCGCTTCCATGGACTCGGACATGATCTCGCGAATGTGATCAAGTGAGTTGCCTTGACCGTCGCTGCCGACTGACAGTTGTGAAGGCCAGGCGATCTTCTTGTCGGCGATCATGACCGGTCCCGGCTGCAGACGATCAAGTGCCTGCTCGACGATGCGCAGTGACTGCTCCATCTCGCCAATGCGAATCAGGAAACGGCCATAGGCATCGCTGGTATCCGCAGTGACGACATCGAACTCATAGTTCTCGTATCCGCAATACGGCTGAATCTTTCGGAGATCGTGCGGGAGTCCTGTTGCACGCAGAATCGGTCCGCTGATGCCCAGGGCCATGCAGCCCGTGAGATCCAAGTAGCCGATTCCTGAGGTGCGGCCCATCCAGATGCTGTTGTCAACCAGCAGATTGGCGGTGTCCTTCAAACGAGAGCGCAGCAACGGGATCGTGTCGCGGATCTGCTGGACTCCATCAGTCGGGAAGTCCGTGGCCACACCGCCCGGGCGAATGTAGGCGCTGTTCATGCGCAAGCCGGTGATCAATTCGAATAGTTCGAGCACCAGTTCACGTTCACGGAAGCCGAATTCCATTGCGGTCAGAGCGCCAAGCTCCATTCCACCTGTTGCCAGTGCCACCAGGTGGGAGGAGATGCGATTGAGCTCCATCATGATCACGCGAATAACCGTTGCACGCTCTGGGATCTGCTCGGTAACGCCGAGCAGCTTCTCCACTGCCAGGCAGTACACCGCTTCATTGAAGAAGGGCGCGAGGTAGTCCATGCGCGTGGCGTAGGTGACGCCCTGCACGAAGGAGCGGTACTCCATGTTCTTCTCAATGCCGGTGTGCAGGTAGCCGATGCCGCAGCGCGCCTCAGTGACCGTTTCGCCTTCGATTTCAAGAATCAGGCGCAGCACGCCGTGAGTCGACGGATGCTGGGGGCCCATGTTGACCACGATGCGATCAGTTTCGCCTTCAGGAGCCACCGTGATGGAATCCCAGTCGCCACCACCGATATTGAAGATGCGGCCATCGGCATCATCGTTGGCCCCGGCATACGCGTCATTGGGCTGCGAAGCAGTATTGGTGTACTTGACGTCTTCAGTGGTCATGAGTTGTACGACCTCCGCTGATCTGGTGGCGGAATGGTTGCGCCCTTGTATTCAACGGGAATGCCACCGAGTGGGTAGTCCTTGCGCTGTGGATGCCCGGGCCAGTCATCGGGCATCAGGATGCGCGTGAGCACCGGATGACCGTCGAACACGATGCCAAACAGGTCGAAGGTCTCGCGCTCATGCCAGTCATTGGTCGGGTAGACGCCAACTGAGGAAGGTACGTGCGGATCACTCGCAGGCGCGGTGACTTCAACACGTATCCGACGGTTGTGCGAGATCGAAAGCAGGTGGTAGACCGCGTGGAATTCACGGTTGAGATCACTTGGGTAGTGCACGCCGCTGACGCCACTGGAGAACTCGAAACGAAGTCCAGGCTCATCGCGGAGGGCAGACAGCACGCCGACCAGGTGATCGCGAAGAATGAAGAAGCTGATTTCCTCTCGGTCAACAACAACTTTCTCAATCGCACTGCCTGGATCGATGCCGCGAGCGGTCAGCGACAGTTCGAGCTCATCTGCGATCTCATCGAACCAACCGCCGTAAGGGCGGGCACTTGGTTCAGGCATGTGCATGAGTTCAACGAGCCCGCCAAAACCACTGGTGTCCCCGGAGCCTTCAACCCCGAAGGCGCCTTCGCGTACGTGAAACACTTCTATTTGGCTCACGCCGTCCGGCACTACGGGAAGGACTATGTCGGGCGCCTGCGCGGCCGGGGTTTCGGTCATCGCAGAAGCCCCTTGGTCTCCAAAGTAGTCGGCGCAACGAGGGCATGGGCCTCGAGTTCGCGCATCTGCTCGCGGCGATTGGCGCCGAGTTTCATGTCCTGAATCTCCTGATGCAACTTCAAGATTGCGTCGATCAGCATCTCTGGACGTGGTGGACAACCGGGCAGGTAGATGTCAACGGGCACGACATGGTCCACCCCCTGCACGATCGCGTAGTTGTTGAACATGCCACCACTTGATGCACACACACCCATTGCCAACACCCACTTGGGATTGGGCATCTGGTCGTAGATCTGACGAAGCACTGGCGCCATCTTCTGGCTGACGCGACCCGCCACGATCATGAGGTCGGCCTGACGAGGCGAAGCGCGGAACACCTCCATGCCAAATCGCGCAATATCAAAGCGCGGCCCACCGACAGCCATCATTTCAATGGCGCAGCACGCAAGTCCGAAGGTTGCCGGCCACAGTGAGCCCTTACGGGCATAGCCAGCAACCTTTTCCACCGTCGTCAGGAGAACTCCGGACGGCAGATTTTCTTCAAGGCCCATGACGACTCCCGGCTAATCCCACTCGAGTCCCCGGCGACGCCATACATAGGCGTACACAACGAGGAGGGTAGCGATGAACAACACCATTTCCACCAGACCAAACAGGGCCATGCGGTCAAAGGCCACTGCCCAGGGATACAAGAACACAATTTCAATGTCGAACACGATGAACAGCATCGCGGTCAGGTAGTACTTCACCGGAAAGCGTCCGCCACCTGCGGGTTGCGGGGTCGGCTCGATACCGCATTCATACGCGTCAACCTTTGCTCGGTTGTAGCGCTTGGGACCCGTGAGAGGTGCAATCACGGCGGAGAAGAGTGCGAAAGCAAAGGCCAGCGCGCCCAATACGAGGATTGGCGTGTAGACGTTCACCTACGTCTCCTCACATACAGAATTCGGCGGCCAGATTGCGCGATTGTGAATGCATTCACGACCTGCATAAGCATAGTGGCGGCCTTCTCGTCTGTCTTACGGGTTCACTGCACGATGAATGGCAACGATGCCGCCTGACAGGTTGCGCCACTGGGCGCTGACGAAACCGGCGCGCAGAATCTCCCGCGCGAGCTCGGCCTGCGCTGGCCAGGCCCGAATGGACTCGGCCAAGTACACGTATGCCTCTGGATTGCTCGCGACCTTGGTCGCTACCGCTGGCAATGCCTTCATCAGATATTCGGTGTATGCCGTGCGAATCGGCGCAATGGTCGGGTGTGAGAACTCGCAGACCACGAGTCGCCCGCCCGGCTTGAGCACCCGACGAAATTCGGCTAGACCCGCAGCCCGATCAGAGAGGTTGCGCAGTCCGAAGGAAATGGTCGCCGCATCAAATGAGGCATCCCGATATGGCAGGTGCAGGCCATCGCCAGCCACAAAGGGCAGCTGCGGCTGGCGCTGGCGCCCAACGCGGAGCATGCCCAAGGAGAAGTCGGTGGGAATGACATGGGCACCGGCCTCAGCAAAAGGCAGGCTTGAAGTACCAGTGCCAGCCGCCAGATCAAGGATCACTTCACCTGGCAGGGGCTTGACGGCTGCCACCACAGCTCGTCGCCAAATGCGTGTCTGGCCAAGTGCCAACACATCATTGGTGATGTCGTAGCGCTGAGCCACCCCGTCAAACATGGCAGCCACATCAGTGGGCACCTTGTTCAGGTCGGCTCGCGTCACGCCCGCATCCTTGCACCGAGCCAACACGCCAGCGCATCTAGGCTGGTCTCATGCAAGAACCCCAGGCTGATCCGGCCATGTCAGTCCCGCGCGCATCTGAACGACAGGGAGCGCCACTCCAAGTGCGCACTCGACCGCTGGATGACCCGGGCAATCTCTTCTCGCTTCTGCCTTCCGGCGATGCGGTCAGCTGGGTACGCAACGGCGAGGGAATGGTCGGCTGGGGAGTCGCAGCCAGCCTGGAAGTCAGCGGCACCGAACGCTTCAGCAGAGCACAACGCTGGTGGTCGCGCTTCTGCGCAAGCGCCGCTATCGACGACACCGTCGCGATGCCAGGAACTGGACCAGTCGCCTTTGCCTCGTTTGCATTTGACCCTGAGCCTGGCAATTCGATCATCATCGTGCCGCGAGTGCTCATCGGCAGACGGCGCGGGCAGTCGTGGATAACCGTCATCGGCTCCGAGGGAGATCCGCGCAGTGAACTGCGCGCAGTCAGCGTTCCTGAGCAGCCTAAGAATGTGCAGTGGAGCGAAGGCTCTCAAACATCACATGAATGGCGACAGGCAGTAGATGAAGCCATCGCTCGCATCGATCGCCGAGAACTCGACAAGGTCGTCCTCGCGCGCGACATCATTGCCACAGTTGAAGGTCCACTCGATGCTCGCGCCATGCTCAGCTCTCTTGCCAACTCCTACCCCTCCTGCTGGACGTTCAGCGTCGGCGGACTCATCGGCGCCACGCCAGAACTCCTCGTGCGACGCACGGGTGACATCGTCACCAGCCGCGTACTTGCGGGAACTGTGCGTCGGCAAGGTGATGCAGCGGCAGATGCGAGCATGGCTGAAGCGCTGCTCGCCAGCCCAAAGGATCTTGCGGAGCACGAGTACGCCGTTCGTTCAGTTGCGCGTGCGCTCGCAGCGCACTGCACCGACCTCGATGTTCCCGACGGCCCAAATGTTCTGCAGCTGCCCAATGTGCAGCATCTCTGCACGGACGTGACCGGCCGATTGGCCGACGAAGTCCCAGTGCTGGCACTGGCGGCACTACTGCACCCCTCCGCAGCGGTATGCGGCACACCTACCGAACGCGCACTTGCTGTCATCCGCGAGCTGGAAGGCATGGACCGCGGTCGGTACACGGGACCAGTCGGCTGGTGCGATGCATCGGGCGATGGTGAATTCGGCATTGCCCTCCGATGCGCGCAGGTGGATCAGGAGCAGGGACGCATTCGCGCTTTCGCAGGATGCGGAATCGTCTCGGGTTCAAACTCCGAGCAGGAGCTGGCGGAAACCAATGCCAAGCTCGTGCCGATCAGGGATTCACTCGCAAGCAGTTGAGCAATTCAAGCCGTAGCCAGGGCTTGATCGATGGCTGTCTTGACCTGAACCAGTATCTGGGCCTCGTGATCACGAGCACAGGTGCGAGCCACGATGACATGCACTCCCCCCGCCTCAAGAGCGACCTTCAAGGCTTCGTCGACTTCTACAACAGTGCTGGCTACGACGCACGCGAAGCCCAGTGCAGTGACGCTCGCCGGAATATCCGCATCAAGCGGAGTACCGAACACTCGGTCAAAAGAAGCCGCGAACCGTGGTTGGCCTTGCTCAAGTTGGGAGAAGATCCCGCCACCGTTGTTGTCACTGACGACGAAGACGAGGTCCGGGATCTCCTCGCTTGCAGGCACGCGCAGGGCATTGAGGTCGTACAGGAAGGTGAGATCGCCCACGAGTGCAATGCAGGCTGCCTCGTTATCGCGCTGTGCTGCAATTGCAGCGCCCCACGCAGTTGAGATGACTCCATCAATGCCCGAGGTCCCCCTGTTGGCAAGGGTCACTGCGCTGCCTGTTGCATTGGCGGCGAAATTGAAGACATGTCGCGCTGGCCACGAGGGCCCCACAAAGAACATGCCGTCTTCGGGAACTGCCTGACCGCATGCACGTGCAACGTGCATCCCCGTCAATTGTGTGAGCGGACCAGCCAGCACCGTTTCAATAGCAGCAGCTGCAAGCAGATCCGCTCGCTGCCAGGATTCCAGCCAGTCACTTCCGAGATCGGCGGCTGTTGGCGGCAAAGGGCACGCGGCGACAACAACATCTGCTGAACGCATCGGATCACTCCATTGCGGGTGCGGATCAACGGCGATGTGCACCTTGGCCGCAAGAATGTGTCGATTGATATCGCGGCTCAGGCCGACGCGACCAACAGTGATCAGCACCTCAGGTACATGTGCCTCAGCAAATCCTGGACTTGCCAGCAGCAATGCACCGTGAGCCAGCGCAGTGTCGCAAGTCGAGACATTGCCGCTTGGTTCGCCGATGATTGGCCATCCCAAAGCATCGCCGAGTTCATCAACGAGATCGCTGGCCTCACCATCGGCGTGATCACCAACGATGATCAGCCCGCGCTCTGGGATGGTCGGATCATCCAGCAGCATCTCCAGAATCTCATCGATCGGCAACCCCATGCCTGCCATCAGCCGAGCATCGGCGGTCCATGGACGGCCCTCGGCCCGCCCGCCTAGAGGGCCAGCCTTCATCATCTCGCGCTGCTCGTCGGGCGTCAGGTCCGCATCAGGAACCAAGGGCTCGTTGAATTGCACATTGACATGCACTGGGCCCGATTGCATGACGTCAGTCGTGGATGCCACTGCTCTGGAAATTGTGGAGCGCCAGACCCGGTTCTGGGAGCCCAGGACAGCGTCGCTCACATCAGTTGATGGCGCCGCGATGTCGATGGCTTCACGAAGGCTTGAACCGAAGATCCCCACCTGAAGAATCGTCTGGTTGGCCCCGATGCCACGAAGGGCCGACGGGCGATCGGCGGTCAGCGCGATCATCGGCACATTCGAGTGATCTGCTTCAACTATCGCCGGATGTAAATTGACCACGGCAGTGCCCGAAGTGGTCACGACCACCGCTGGCACCCCGCTGACCTTGCCAAGACCCAGCGCGAGAAATCCGGCTGAGCGTTCGTCAACGCGCACGTGCAAAGTCAGATCACCACGACTTTCTGCGGCAGCAAAAGCCAGGGCCAGCGCAGCAGAGCGCGAACCAGGGGCCAGCACGACATCGGTGATCCCGCAGCGGATCAACTCATCGACGATTACTCGCGCCATCGCAGTTGACGGGTTCACGCGCTCACCATTGCATGTCTGAGTTCAGTTCACGCATTCGAGGTGATGACTTTCGACCAGGCAGCCGATGAACCTGCCACCCAAGCACGGGCCAGTCGCTCCTGCCAGAAACTCACACGTTCAGGCGCAAGAGATTCGTGAGCCGCCTGCAAGGCGACCCGGTCCGGGGCCAGTCGCTGCACGCGCATCACTCCGTGTTCTGGAACCAAGGGCTGAGCAACAAGGTCAGTGGCTAGCAATGCTCCCGTGCCCAGCCCGCATGCACGATCGACATCAAGTGCCGCTGCAAGGGCAAGCGCTGCGCAAAGTCCGACGGAGGAGTCCATCGAACTGCTGACGACGACTGGCAGTCGCACAAGTTCAGCCACGTCAATTGCTCGCTGCACTCCGCCGACGGGATAGGGCTTGATGATCGCAAGATCGGCAATCTCGGCCAGCTCGCTCAGCGCCCTTGGGTCAATGCCGGGATCGGTTCGGATCGACTCGTCGACAGCAATCGGCACGTCAACTGCGCGCCGCACCTCAAGCAACTCCTCCTTGCTCGTCACCGGCTGCTCCACATATTCAAGCCCGTATGCAGAAAGCCGATGAAGCACGCTGATTGCCTGCGCTGAAGTCCAGCAGGCATTCGCGTCAATTCGAATGAGCCCAAGGCCCTTGCCCAGTGCGCCATCCAGGCCTTGTCTAATCGCTGCCACCCGCTGTTCATCTGCACCATCGTCGCCAGTGATCTTCACCTTGATGGTCGTGCAGCCATCTCGGAGAACTGCCTGCTGCGCCAGTTGCAGGGCCACGTCTGCGGTCACCACAGGGATGATCGCGTTGACGTTGATGACCGAACGCTGAGCTGCAGGCCAGGATCCGAAAGCAGCCTCAATCGCAGCTCCCAGCCATCGACTGGCTGCTTGATCGTCATAGTCTTCAAAGGGAGCGAACTCACCCCAACCTGAAGGCCCTTCAATGAGCAAGCCTTCGCGCCCCGTGACTCCGCGAAATTGGCGATGCAGGCGGATTGCAAAAGGCACGGCCCCTTGCAGGAGAGCGCCCAGTGCCGTCACGGGCGCTTGGGAAACTTCGAGAAGTCGGGTTGGCGCTTCTCCTTGTAGGCATCGCGTCCTTCTTGCGCCTCTTCGCTCATGTAGAACAGCAGGGTTGCATCGCCAGCAAGCTGCTGAATGCCGGCAAGCCCATCATCGGCTGCATTGTGCGAGGCCTTCAGCATGCGCAATGCCAACGGCGATAGCGCAAGCATCTCCTTGGCGATATCGACCGTTGCAATCTCAAGATCCTCGAGAGGTACCACCTCGTTGACCAAACCCCAGTCATAGGCCTGGGCTGCTCCGTACTGGCGGCACAGATACCAGATCTCGCGTGCTCGCTTCTGACCGATGATGCGAGCCAGGAGGCCAGAGCCATAGCCACCGTCAAAGGAACCTACCTTGGGGCCGGTCTGGCCAAAGCGAGCGTTGTCCGCGGCGACTGTCATGTCGCACACGACATGCAACACATGTCCGCCACCGATTGAATACCCGGCAACCATGGCAATCACAGGCTTGGGAATGCGGCGAATGAGGATCTGCAGATCAAGCACATTGAGTCGTCCAACACCGGCTTGGGCAACAGCATCGTCACCGATATAGCCATCGTCGCCACGAATGATCTGATCGCCACCTGAGCAGAAGGCCCAGTCACCCTGACCGGTCAGGATGATGACGCCCACCTTGCCGTCATCGCGAGCCAGAGTGAAGGCCTGGATCAACTCAATGATTGTCTGCGGCCGAAAGGCGTTGCGCTTTTCTGGGCGATTGATGGTGATCTTGGCTATGCCCGCAGCATCGCCCACCGACAACTCGTATTTGATGTCGCGAAACTGCCCAACCGACTCCCAATCGCAGGCAGCGATTGCCGAGGAATGCTCAGGGTTTGTTCGGGCCGGTGAGTCGACCGGAACAACGGGAGGCAGCGTATATCGCGTACGGGTATCCATGACCGGAACGCTATCGCGACTACGCTTCATGAAATGCCTGACCGACCACTCGCCCGCATCCCGGTGCCACCAGGAGCGCAGGGCGTCGCAGCGCTGATCGAGCCGCTGCGAGCGGCACTGGACGGGACCGGCCCCGCGATCGCGCCTATTCCTACAGTCAGCGCCACCACCTCAAATGAGTACGTCAGCCAACTGCTCCAAGCAACTCGACCCGCAGACAGCTCTGCCCCCTTGGAATCGGACGAAATCGCCGTCGTGATGGCCACCTCCGGCTCAACGCACAATCCCAAGGGCGTCCTGCACAGCGCCGCCACAATTACCGCACTCTCTGCAGCCGCGCTTGGCCCCATCGCCTCCGCTCCCCAATGGATCGCGGCACTTCCAGTGACGTCGATGGGCGGGCTCAATGTGCTCATCCGATCTCTGGGCAGCGGATTGGATCCCATTGCCGTATCCAGCCTTGGTGGTGCAGCGCCATTCACTCCGCAGGCATTCAACGAGGCCTTCCGAGCCGCATTGGTGCGTTCGCAAGATGTTCGCGTGTCTCTCGTCGCGGCTCAGTTAAGGAGGTTGCTTGCAGATCCCGAGTCTTCGGCAGCACTTCAGCAGTGTGCGCAGATTCTTGTTGGCGGTGGACCACTGCCACTGCACACGGCTGAGGCTGCCCGCTCAGCGAACGTTCTCATCACCACCACTTATGGGGCCACCGAGACCGCCGGAGGCTGTGTCTTCAACGGTAAGCCCTTGTCCCAAGTGCAGGTGTCGATCGACGCCGAAGACTCGCAGATTGTCCTGTCGGGACCGATGGTCGCACTTGGCTACCGCTGCGAACCAGAGCTCACTTCCCGCCAGTTCGATCAGGGTTCGTATCGCACTGGCGACACTGGCACTTTCAACGACACCTTGCTCGTCACTGGACGACTCGACGATGTGGTCACCATCAATGGAGTCAATGTTGCAGTGCAGGCTGTGTCAGATGCGCTCACCGGTCATGCATCAGTAAGCACATGCGCTGTCCTCGCTGAAGCGGACGGCACCGGAGAGACGCAACTCTTCGCAGCCATCACTATGACAACCCTTGACGTGGACAGCGATGCGCTCAAGCAGGAGTTGCGCGCTGTCATCCGTGAGAATCTCGGCGCTGCAGCCGTCCCGCGGTATTTTGCGCTCCTCGAGAGCCTGCCCATGCTGCCCAATGGCAAGGTGGATCAACGAACGCTCAAAGGACTCATCGGTGATGGAGTGACATGGCAACGCTGAGTCAGTGGGTCTCCGGTTCTCGGCCGCGCACCCTGCCTTCAGCAATCGCACCCGTGGCAATCGGCGCAGGCTTGGTTGCGCGCCTGGATTCCTTCATCGCCTCGCGCGCGCTGCTCGCGCTGATTGTTGCCCTTGCCCTGCAAGTGGGTGTCAACTACGCCAACGACTACAGCGATGGCGTCAGGGGCACCGACGAAGTCCGGATCGGCCCGGTCCGGCTGGTAGGCCAGGGCCTGGCCAGGCCCGAGCACGTGAAGCTGGCGGCCTTTGCCAGTTTCGGGGTGGCCATGATTGCCGGGCTTGCGCTGGTGATCGTGACAACCCAGTGGTGGCTGGTGCTTGTTGGAGCGGCATCGATCGCCGCCGCGTGGTTCTACACGGGCGGCAAGCACCCGTACGGGTATTTCGGCCTGGGTGAGATATTTGTCTTCGTCTTCTTTGGACTCGTGCCGGTGCTCGGCACGGTCTATGTACAAGCCTTGAGCATTGCCGAAGCCGATGTTGTAGCGGCGTGCGCGGTTGGATTCTTGATCTGCACCTTGCTCATCGTCAACAACCTTCGCGACATTCCAACCGATCGCATCGCAGGCAAGCGGACCTTGGCCGTGGCTCTGGGCGATAAGAGAACGCGCCTGCTGTACATCGCCTTCATGCTGCTGACCGCCGCACTGAGCATCTGGCTGGCCGCGCTGACGAGCTGGTGGGTGCTGTGTGGGCTCGCGTCCTTCGCGCTTGCCGTGCGGCCGGCGCTGATGGTTCTAGGTGGCGGTGTCGGACCGGTGCTCATCACCGTTTTGAAGATGACCGGGATCCTGGTCTTGTGCTACGGGCTGCTCACTGCTGGGCTGCTCGCCTGGACCTGAGCCCTCAGGCTCCTGCCAGTAGTCCTCTGCCGCCGCGGACTTTTCGATGCGGTCATTGATACGCGTGAAGAACGCTCCCACTCCTTCGCTCATCGCGTCGCGTTGACGGTCAAGCAGGACGATGCTGATTGCCCCGGAAAGCAGCAGCGAAATCACCAGGGCGAGTCCTCCCTTCACCGGCGTCAGGAACTGCAGGATGGCCCACACCCCGAGCCACAACAACAGCCGGAGACCGGTGTAGACGACAAGGTTCCTTATGCGACTGCGATCAACTGGCACAGCCCAACCGTATGCGAAGACGGCACGGCGCCTTCGTGGGAGTTAGGCTAACTGCTGGAGGTTTCAGTGCTGAGAGTCGCCGGCATCATCGTGTTACTCGCGGTGTACATATGGTTCATGGTCGATGTAGTGGGATCGCCCAAATCTGCTGTCCGCAATCTCCCCAAGGGCATCTGGTTGCTCATTGTGGTCTTCGTACCGATCATTGGTGGAGCGATCTGGGTGCTCTTTGGTCGCACCAAGCCCATTGGTGGTGGCGGTCGAGGGCTCCGACGCACACCAAGTGCCCCTGATGACGATCCGCGCTTCCTGGCCAAGCTCGATGAAGACGCTTGGAAGAAGAGGATGCGCGAGCGCCGCGGCGAGAACTAGAAAGACGTGCCCTAAGAAGAGACTCCTGCGTAGGAGTGCAGGCTGCTGGCCAGGAAGTTCACGCCGAAGTAGTTGATCAGGAACACGATCCAGCCAGCCAGCGCAATCCACGAGGCCCTGTTCTTGCGCCAGCCGGCAGTTGCTCGAGCGTGCAAGTAGGCCGCGTAGACCACCCACGTAATGAAGGCCCAGGTCTCCTTGGGATCCCAACCCCAGTAGCGACCCCATGCGTTCTCCGCCCAGATCGCGCCGGCAACGACCGAAAAGGTCCACAGCGGAAAGGCGAAGGCCAGGACGCGATTGGTGATCGTGCGCAGACGCTCGGCATCTGGGAGGTGCGAACTCAAGGAACCAGACGGGCTGGTGCCAGGCTCGGCACGACGCTCAGCTCGATCTCGGACGAGGGAAAGCCCAGCAGTTGCGGCTGCGAGAGTGAAGGCGCCTGCACAGACAATTGCAGCGAGTACGTGGATGACCAGCCAGTAGGACTTCAGCGCTGGAACCAACTGCGCAGCCTCGGTGTAGAGCACGGTGACAGCCATACCCAGGGTCAGCAACGCCGGAATGACCACGAACAGGCCGAGCCAGCGCAGATCCATCTTGATGTTCATGAAGAGATAGACGCCCAGGATGCCCAGTGCCGCGGTGATGGAGAACTCATACATGTTGCCCCAGGGCGCGCGACCAGCCCAGACTCCGCGCAGCACGACGCCAAAGAGCAACAGGACAAATGCCAGCCATGTCAACGAGACTGCGATGTTTGCCGCCCGGCGACCGGGGTCAGAGACCGGCGCTGACTTCTGCTTGGTCAGAACTGCAGCACCGCCGGCACTCATCGTGGACTCCTGTGCGGCTACCGCAGCCGGACGTCGTTGACCACTTGCGAAGGAGGCGGCAAAGGCAACCATGGCCATCGCCAGGGTGAGCATCGATGAATAGATCGCCACATTGCTCATCTGAGCCAGCGACTCTGGATTCACGATTCCTCCTTGGGTTGTTCTTGTGTCTGTCCAGCCGATTCCAGTGCCTGCGCGACAAGGTCGAGATCCTCAGCGAGCACGCCGATGTCCTCATCTTCGAAGGTCGAGGTGCGCATGATTCCGGCAAGCTGGACAACGGTAACGCCATCCTTGTGCACGACCTTCACCCAGACCCGTCGCCGACGAATGAACAGGGACATCGTCAGGCCAAGAATTGCCGCTACGGCGGCAAAGAGTGCGATCTCCTTTCCGGGATCCGCGGCGATCTGGAACGAGGCCCATCGCTCGTAACCCTGGAAACTCACCGTGCCTGAGCCGTCGGGCAGAGTCCAACTCTGTCCCGGCTTCAATTGCTCCAGGCCGATCTTCTCCATCTTGTCTGTCACCAGGCGATAGACGCTCTGCGGGGTTCCGGCATCCAGGCCCAGATCGCCCCTCCAGGCCGACATGAACAGCGCCGGGTCATCTGGTGCTGGAAAAGTCGATATTGGGCCGAGCACCTCATCGAGCTTGGCGGTGGGAAGAAACAGTGCCTGAATGCCCAGTGGTGGACTTGAATCAGGGATCTTGACCACCCCGGTCGAGGTGAAGGCACCATCTTGTGGCAGAAATGGCACTGCGTCATTGAAGACGACCGCGCCGGTCTTGTCGGTCACCTTGATCACCGGCGCATACCCGTGACCAACGAGGAATACCTTGGCCTCATTGATCCCCAGCGGCTCATTGACCTCGATCAAGGCCTGCTGCAGCGGCGCCGCCGGATCGGGACGGTATGAGACTCTTGCCTCAAAGGCCCGCGGCGAACCACGCTGCGCCACCCCGCGTTCGAAGTCTGCAGTGAATTTGTCGAGAGTGAACGAGAACGGCGGCAGGTTCTCAGGCCTGACAAAGCGGCCGCCACCCCAGGCGTCATATTGCGTCAGGGTGTTGGAAAAGCCCGAGCCCTCGCGGACGATGACATTGCCCTTCCAGCCAAACAGTCCGCCAAGTGCAACCGAGACCAATACGACAAGCAGTGAAAGATGGAAGATCAGATTGCCGGTCTCGCGCAGATAGCCCTTTTCTGCCGACACCCACTGAGGATCGGCTTCAGGTCCAGTGACCACCCGCCAGCGGGCATCGCGCAGTGCCTTTTCTGCAGTGCCCAAGATCTCAGCACTTGAGCCAACTGCCTGCACGCTTCGCGTGCCCGAGAAGCGGTGCAGCATTCGCGGCGCAGGTGGCGGAGTGCCGCGCATCGCACGAAAGTGCACGCCAACGCGCGGGATGACACAGCCAATCAGCGACAAGAAGAGCAGCAGATAGACCGCTGAGAACCAAGGCGAGGAATACACCTCAAAGGCGCCCAGCCGGTCCAGGATCGGTCCCCACGTTGGATTCTCCGTGAGGTAGGCGCGAACCTTGATGGGGTCAATGCCACGTTGCGGTAGGAGAGACCCCGGAACACTGGCCAGTGCAAGCAGGAACAGCAGGATCAATGCCGTCTTCATGCTGGTCAGCTGGCGCCAGGCCCAGCGCAACAGTCCGGTATTGCTGATCGGCGGCAGAGAGCTCACAGGGCGGTCTCAAATCCTGGAATCGTCACGCGCAGCCAGATGGTGAAGTCCATCCAGAGGCCGGTCACCAGCAGGATGCCGACGAGCACCAGCATGCCGCCGCCAATGCGCATGACAAGCTCATAGTGTCGACGAATGAAGCCGATGGCATGTCCCATACGCGTGAAGAGCAAGCCGAGAAGCACGAACGGAAGGCCAAGTCCGAAGCAGTAGAAGAGCGAGAGCACAGCACCACGGGCCGCGCTGGCTTCTGTGAAGGCCAGGCTCTGCACGGCAGCGAGCGTTGGTCCGATGCAGGGTGACCAGCCAAGACCAAAGAGCACACCAAGGAGTGGCGCTCCGGCAACGCCCCAACGCGGAAGCTGGTGGATGCGCCACTCGCGCTGAAGTCCGGGGATCAGGCCCATGAAGGCCAGGCCCATGACAATGACCAATACGCCGAGCACTCGATCAATCGTCACTTGGTATTCGAGCAGGGTGGAGCCGAGGGAGCCGAAGAGCGCCCCGTAGGACACGAAGATGACGCTGAAGCCAAGGACGAACAGCAGACTTCCAGCGAGCACGCGCCGTCGATTGCCCTGACCCTCAGCTAGCTCTGCGCCGGTCAGTCCGGTGACATAGGAGAGGTATCCAGGCGCGAGCGGCAGAACACAAGGCGATACGAAAGCGAGCAAGCCGGCCGCGAAGGCCAGAGGCAACGCGAAGGCAAGGGCGCCCTCATTGATGACGTCCGCGATCACTTCGTGCTCGCTCGCACATCGTCAATCACATTGCGCAGCGCTGCTGCTGTTGTGGCGCCCAGGAATCGAGCGGCAACCTTGCCCTCGGCATCAACAATCAGAGTCGAGGGAATGGCCTGTGCTGGCAAAGTGTCGCGGAACAGCAGTTGTACTCGGCCATCGGTGTCGATGGCCTGTGGGTAGGTCAAGCCGAAACGATTGACGAAGGCCTGCGCTGCAGTTGCCGAATCGCGAGTGTCCAGTCCGACAAACTGCACACCCTTGTCCTTCTCCTGCTCCCACACCAGCTGAAGTTCCGGAGCCTCAGCCCGGCACGGCGCGCACCATGAAGCCCAGACATTCATGACGACGACTTTGCCCAATTGCTGGCTCAGAGTGAAAGTCGAGCCGTCCAGGGTTGGCAGCGTGAAATCAGGAGCTTCAGTCCTTTGCGCTGCGGGGATAACCACGATGGATCCGTCGCCAGCGACAAATCCCGTGTCGCCACCTGTTGACGAAGGAGTACTCGAATTGGCACATGCAGTGAGCGACGCGCAAGCGAGCAACAGCACAGCAAGAGCGCTGCCGACTCGAAGGCGCGGACTAGACATGGAGAGAGGGGCCTTGACTGCGTTCAGGCACCCGACACCTTGCTTGCCTTAGCGAGCAGATCTCGGGAGGGCTCTGTGTAGGAGACGGCAGCAAGCTCGTCACCGCGGAACGTCAGTGATGTGATCGACGCCAAGGAGCATTGACGACTCCTTGGATCGTGCACGAATCTACGTCCCTCAGCAGCCAAGCGAGCGATCCAGATGGGCAACTGATGACTGACGAGCACGGCCTCGCTTCCGCGCACCTGCTCACGAGCGGAGGCAATTGCGTCGGTCATCCGCTCGGCGACTTCGGTGTATGGCTCTCCCCAAGATGGCTTGAAGGGGTTGTACAGATGCCGCCAGGCACTTGGCTGCTTGAGAATCCCGTCGCCAACGCTGACGCGCTGGCCTTCGAATATGTTGTCGGCCTCGATGATTCGAGGCTCAGTGCTGACCGACAGCTCATGCACAGATGCTATGGGAACTGCAGTCTGCTGAGCGCGCTCCATCGGCGAGGAGATCACTGCAGTGATGTCGTGGCCCTTCAGCGCAACAGCTGCCCGCTGGGCCATCTCGTGACCGAGCTCTGAAAGGACATAGCCCGGCAAACGTCCATAGAGGATGCCTTCAGGGTTATCCACTTCACCATGCCGGAGCAGGTGTATGACAGTTCGGTCAGATGCTGCCATCGTGGATCACGCCTTGCGTCGCGCCGGAGTACGGCGACGACTTGGGCGCCAACTACCTTCACCTGCCTCTGCGGCAGCGAGGCGCAATTCCTCGCCGTGAGCAGCGAGTGCATCAACGAGACCGATCAAGGTGCTGGTCTCAGCCATCACATCAACGCGCAAACCGTGCTCTTCTGCAGTCTTGGCGGTCTGTGGCCCGATGCACGCGACAACTGTTGTGTGATGAGGCTTGCCAGCGATGCCAACGAGGTTGCGCACGGTGCTGCTTGAAGTGAACAGCACAGCATCGAAGCCGCCAGTCTTGATCGCTTCGCGGATCTCCGCTGGTGGCGGTGCGGCGCGCACGGTACGGAAGGCAGTGATGTCTTCAACTTCCCAGCCAAGCTCAGTGAGTCCGGCGACCAGAGACTCAGTCGCGATGTCTGCGCGTGGCAGGAAGATACGATTGATCGGGTCAGTGAGCGAGTCGTACCCGGGCCACTCTTCAAGAAGGTCAGCGGTGGTCTGTTCACCAAGCGGCACGAGATCAGGACGAACACCGAACTCGATCAGTGCGGCAATTGTGGCCTCGCCAACGGCTGCGACCTTCAGGCCGGCAAAGGATCGCGCGTCAAGACCGTACGAAGCCAACTTCTCGCGTATCGCCCGCACGGCATTGACCGAGGTGAAGCCGATCCACTCGTAGCGCCCTGAGACCAGCCCGTGAACCGCACGATCGATCTGCTGAGGGGTGCGCGGCGGCTCGACCGAGATGGTGGGCACCTCCATCGGCACTGCTCCGTGGCGACGGAGAAGGGCCACGATCGAATCTGAGGAGTCCTGAGTGCGAGGGATCAGTACCCGCCAGCCGAACAATGGCTTGGCTTCGAACCAGTCAGCCTTGTCGCGCTGGGCCACAACCTCTCCGACCACCACAACGCCAGGACCGGCTTGCTTGGAGCGCTTTGCGATAGCGCCAATCTCGCCGAGAGTTCCGGCCAGGGTGCGCTGATCGACTGTGGTGCCCTGACGAGTCACTGCAATCGGAGTCTTGGGATCGGCGCCGGCATTGAGCAACTGCGTAGCGATCTCAATGCATGAGTCTGCGCCGTTCAAGTACACCGTGGTGACCTGTGGCTGCGCGAGCTCTACCCATGGCAGATCTGACGAACTGCCGTCGACGACACGGATCTGACGCACCTTGCCGCCAGTGAGGCTGAAGCCGGCGTAGGCCGGAATGCCAGTGACTTCACTGACTCCTGGAGCAACTTCAAATGGAATCTTGGCCTTGCGAAGTGATGCAGCCTCTTGAACCAGCGTGCCATCAACGATCGGATCACCGGCAATCAAGCGTACGACATTCTTGCCCTCGCGAGCAGCGTCGAGCATCGCCTTGGAGTGGTCACCAGCCATGATGAATTCAGCTTCGACTCCCATGTACTGACGGGCAATCAACTCGGTGGCGGGATCGGCCACGATGACATCAGCCTCGCGCATCAACGCAACAGCACGCAAAGTCAGCAGATCCGGATCACCCGGGCCTGCGGCAACGAGTGCAACAGTGCCCACCGGCGCCTTCTTGCGACTCTTGACTGGTGCAGTTGTTGCGCGAATCACCGGGTTATCTCCTGCGGTTGTTGAGCTGGGACTAGGGGACTTCTTCTTGGCTTGGGGGCTGGGCTTTGACGTCGTTGTTGGCTTTGGGAGCTTCGGCGGCGGCGTGCTGATGGCTTTTGCGCTCATGCCTGCATCACCTGCGCCAATGGGCTGGAGTCATCGACGCGACGTTGTTCGTGAAAGGCCAGGATTTGCAGTTCTACAGCTAGATCGACCTTGCGCACTTCTACTCCTTCAGGAACAACCAGCACCATCGGTGCAAAGTTCAAAATGCTGCGAACTCCCGCAGCTACGAGTCGGTCGCACACGCCTTGTGCTGCGTCTGCCGGGGTGGCGATCACACCAATGTGCGCGCCACTGGAGCGCACCACTTGTTCCAGCTCGGACATGGGCTGAACAAGCAGATCGACCCCGCTGGCGCAGACCTGCTCACCGACCACATCCGGATGCGAGTCAAGAAGGCCCACGATCTCAAATCCGCGGGAGGCAAAGCCCCGGTAGGAGACCAGGGCATGCCCGAGGTTGCCAACCCCGACGATGACCACACCCCACGGCTGGCTCAAGCCAAGCTCGCGACTGATGTGGTAGCTCAGGAAGGAGACGTCGTAGCCAACTCCGCGCGTGCCGTAGGAGCCAAGATGCGAGAGGTCCTTGCGCAATTTGGCCGAGCTGACGCCACATGCCAGAGCCAGGTGTTCAGAGGAGACGGTCTGCACGCCATCATCTGCAAGATCTCGCAGCACGCGGTGATACACCGGCAATCGCGCCACAGTGGCGTCAGGAATCCCGCGCCCATCGTCGCGCGTGCGACTCGGGCCAAGTTGGCGGGACAGGGACACAGTGCTCCAGGGTTCGTCCGGTAGGCGTCAGCATCGGGAGATGCCGTGGGAAGACCCACCGAATTCGGCCCGAGGGTGCTGGCCGCCTGCTAAGGGTAAGGATTCGTGCACGAAGTCACAAAGTTCATCGGACGGTGGCGTCCGTTATACGGATAACGCCCCTCGTAGGATCTCTGGATTTATCCGCCAGAACTGCACCACTCGCTCATCCACGAGCACCACAGGGATTCGCTCCCAATATTCGTCGTACAACGACGGATCGTCCATGATCGAGGCTTCGGTCCACGCAATATCGAGTTCGCTGCACACCGCGCTGACCACACTTCGCGCATCGTCACAGAGATGACAATGCGGCTTGCTCAACAGCTGCACGCGAGAAGCGCGGGGCTGGTCCATGTCGCGCAGACTACGCTCGCACGATGAATGAGGGTGTCGACCGGGCGCGTGTCGCTGGTCTTGCGTCGGCAGCCGCAGCTCAACTGCCCAGTGAGTTTGACCCCGCGCGAGCCGCTGCGTTCTTTGATGTCGACAACACGATCATGCGCGGCGCCAGCTTGTTTCATGTCGCCGTTGGCATGGCTCGCCGCAAGTTCTTCACCACTGGTGAACTCATCGGCTTTGGGATGGCACAGGCAAGATTCATCCTGCGCGGAACCGAGAATGCCGAGGACATGGCCGAGGCCACAGAGGCTGCACTTGCATTTGTCAAAGGCCGAAAAGTCGACGAGATCATCGCCTTTGGCCAGGCAATCTTCGATGACTCGATGGTCGACAAACTGATTCCCGGAACTCTCGCACTTGCACAAGAGCATCTGGATGCCGGCCGTCAGGTGTGGCTGGTCACGGCAACACCAATCGAACTGGCCCAAGTCATCGCCCGCAGGCTCGGCCTCACCGGTGCTCTTGGCACGGTGTCTGAAATATCAGACGGCGCGTACACCGGATGCCTCGTGGGTGCGCCGCTGCACGGCAAGGCCAAAGCCGAAGCCGTACAAGCACTCGCACATCGCGAAGGCTTGGATCTCTCGAACTGCTGGGCATACTCGGACTCAACGAATGACTTGCCGATGCTCGGTTGCGTTGGCCACCCAGTGGTGGTCAATCCGGATCCACAGCTTCGCGCCCATGCTCGATTGCACTCATGGCCGATTCAGGACTTCCGGGCTCGACGTCATGTGCACAAAGCAGTGGGCTCAACCTCCGTTGTAGTCGCGGGCGGACTGGCTGCTGGCATGCTCGTCGGTTATCTCGCCGGCCGGGCCGGCCGGGCATCGCGCTAGTTCACTCAAAGACATTGGTCCGATGCAAGAGCATCGAAATGAGCATCTGCTGGATTCGGTCTCGCATCAGATCAGCGAGCGCAAACACCACCTCCGGATCATTGGCGGCTTCAGGACCGTAACCACTGGTGTCAATCGCTTCGCCAAAACGTATAGTCCATTTGCTGGGCGCCGGGATCATTCCCAATGGGCCAAGCCACGGAAATGATGGCGTGATCGGAAAGTACGGAAGGTCCAACAATCGGGCCAGACCCTGCGCATCACCAATGATCGGGTAGATCTCTTCGGAACCCACAATCGCCGTGGGGATCAGCGGCGCCCCAGTGCTCAGTGCAACAGAGACAAAGCCGCCTCGACCAAACCGCTGCAGTTGGTATCTCTTGTGGAAGGGCTTGCCGACTCCCTTGAAGCCTTCGGGCCACACCCCGACCAACTCACCGCGCGAGAGCAGGGTCTCGGCGGTAGGCACACTGGCGCGCACATGCCCTGCGCGCGTTGCGATGTCAGCAAGGATCGGGATCCTGAACACGAGATCTGCAGTGAGCATCCGCAGGTAACGTGGCGTGGGCAGGGCATCGTGTGCGGCGACTTGGGTCATCACCGCGTCGACAGCGATCGCTCCCGCGTGATTGGACACCACAAGCCCGGCACCCGCACTGGGCACGTTCTCGGCGCCTTCAACATCGATGCGAAACCAGGATCGATACAGCGGCCTCAGGACGGGCAGCAGAAGGTGCGTGGTGAATTCTGGATCGAATCCGAATTCGTCAATAGCCCCGTTGGACGACAGTGCATCCTGAATCACTGCACACAGGTGCAGGAAGCCGTCGCCACTGTCAGCGGGCGGAAGGCTTGCTTGAACGCTGGGCCGAGGGGCCGTCGGGCCGGTATTGCCCGCAGCTCGAGCCGCTTGCGAAGCATTGGCCACGGCCCGAATCTAGCGCTACTTCTTATTGCGACGCTGGACTCGTGTGCGACGCAGCAGTTTGCGATGCTTCTTCTTCGCCATCCGCTTGCGACGCTTCTTGATAACTGAGCCCATTGATGAAACCTCACGTAGTGTGTGAACAAACTTGCGGGATCCACGAAGGAATCCTGTGGTGTGGACAGCCGAGCCTAGCGTGGCGGCAATCTCACTGGCTTTGGCGGGCTATGAAGCGCCACGCCCCCGCAGATCAGGCGATATCGACGAATGAATCGCGGAGGTAGTCCTGCACTGCCTGCTCGGGAACTCGAAAGGATCGGCCGACTCGAACTGCCGGAAGCTCACCGTGGTGCACCAGGCGATACACGGTCATCTTGGATACCCGCATCAGGGCTGCAACCTCGGCCACAGTCAGGAAACGGACCTCGCTCAGTGACCGGTCAGCGCCTGTCGACATTTCCCACCAAACTTCCTGTTGCACAGCCGCACCAGCACCCCGGTGACCAACGACTTGCAACGCGAAACGGCAATCTAGTCCCCACGCGCTGCATTGCAAAGATGGGGGACAGATTTGCGCTCAGTTAGAACCAGTCCACGGGCTCAGTGACCAGCCCCCAGAACGGGTACACCGCCTTGCGAGTAGCCAGAATTGCTTGGTCAACAGGGTCTTCCGGATCGAATCCGAACTCAAATGGCCGGGCCCAGGGAGTCTGCCCATCGGTCATCCGCTCAGGACTTGGTCTGTGCAATGCCGAATCCACGAAGGCGCAGTAGGCCTGCGGCACCATCGCGCCTGGATCGATGGGATGCCCGGTGATCTCGGCAATGAGATGGGTCCAAGCGCGCGGCACAACCTCAGGACAGGCGTAGCCGCCGCCACCGACTGCCAGCCATTTGCCATCTGCATACTGATGCGCCCAGCGATGGACGAGCTCATAGGACATCCGCTGGCCATCAATGCTCATCGTCAGGTGGGCCAGCGGATCCAGCAGGTGAGCGTCGGCTCCTTGCTGCGTCACCAGGATCTGCGGTTGGAAGACTTCGAGAATGTCCGGCACAACTGCGGAGAACGCTCTGAGCCATCCTTGATCTCCAGTACCAGCCGGAAGGGCGACATTGATGGCGCTGCCCTCGGCGTTGGGTCCGCCAATCTCAGTGGGGTAGCCGCTGCCCGGGAACAGCGTCCTTGGGCTCTCATGCAGTGAGATGGTGACCACCCGCGGGTCATCCCAGAACATGGCCTGTACTCCGTCGCCGTGATGCACATCCAGATCCAGATAGGCAATGCGCTCGTAGCCGGCATCAAGCAGCCACTGAATCGATACCCCAAGGTCGTTGTAGACACAGAAGCCCTCAGCTGCGCCTGGCAGCGCATGGTGGTGCCCGCCGGACAAGCTGACCACATGCTCAAACTCGCCAGAGTGCACTGCGCGCACTCCCCTGAGTGTGGCGCCAACAACCCGCGCTGATTCGCGATGCATGTCGGGGAACACAGGAACGTCGGGTGTGCCCAAACCGTGTGCAAGATCGATCGTGTCAAGGTCATCAGATGCAGCGATCACTGCGTCGATGTAGTCGCCGGTGTGCACTCGCTCGAGGAGTTCTCGTTCAACCGGTTCAACTTCATCCAGCAATTCAACGTTCACATGGGAGAACAATCCGAACTCATGAGATAGGCGCATGGCGAGTTGCGCACGCATCGGTGCAAGTGGATGCGAAGGGCCCAGGTCATAGCCGCTGAGCGCGTCATCCCAGACCACACCCACGTGAGCACTCATGAGCTCGCGAGCTCCTGACTTCGATCGCGTGCCGCGAGCATCGCTTTGACGATTGCGTCACTGACACCTTGCTCGTTCAAGACCGCAATGGCTGCAGCAGTCGTGCCATTGGGCGAAGTCACATTGGTACGCAGAGTTGAGGGCGATTCAGATGATGCTGCGAGAAGTTCTGCCGAGCCCAGCAGAGTGTGCACGACTGCTGCACGTGCGTCATCGGCACTCAATCCCGACTCCTCTGCGCCACGCATCATCGCTTCGGCGAGATAGAAGAGGTACGCGGGACCGCTGCCTGATGTTGCGGTGATTGCATCCTGCTGCTCTTCGGGAATCTCAAGCACCAGTCCCACGGATCCAAGCAGAACCGCAGCATTCTCGAACTGTTCAGGGGCGCAACTCACGCCCGCACTGATGCCGATCACGCCGCGCTGAATTCGAGCGGGTGTATTGGGCATCGCGCGCACCACAGAGACCTGCGGAAGCAGGCTTGAGATGAAAGCCGTGGTGATGCCGGCAGCGATTGAGATGACCAAGGCGGACTGGGGCACCGCGTCCGAAATATCCGACAATGCCTCGCGCATGTCCTGCGGCTTCACGACGGCGATGACGACGTCCGCGTCGGAGACTGCCTGCCTCGCAGGGGCGCTCTGAATTGAATAGCGATCTGTCAGCTCCTGTGCTCGCGCGGCGAGTTTCTCCACCACCGTGATTGAGGGCTGTGGATCGAACTGGAGCAGTCCGGCGATCAAGGCTTCGCCCATGACTCCACCCCCGAGCACGGCTATCCGAGTCATCCCCACCTCTTCTCCTGGATCGCAATCGATTGTGACTACCCGACCTAGCCTGCCATGGGGACGCTGTGATCACGGGCGAAGGCCAATGCCTCCGCAAGATCAACCGAGCGTTCGTCTGCATTGGCTGCCGATCGGGTGTTGACCTCAACGATGAGATTGCCCGTGAATCCGGTGTTCGCCAGATGTGTCAGCACTTCAGCGACCGGCTGGGTACCCCGACCAGGGATCAAGTGCTCATCGCGTGCTGAGCCAGTGCCGTCAGCGAGGTGCATGTGCGCAACGCGTGAACCGAGATCGTGCATGAGCTGCATCGCATCGGTCCTGGATACCGCTGTGTGCGAAAGATCGACGGTGGTGTGCGGGTAGTCCTCATCGCGGACATCCCATCCCGGTGCATACGCAGTGATCTCCTGTGAAAGCGCGCGCCAGGGAAACATGTTCTCCACTGCAAACTGGATTTCAGTCTCGTCCTTCATCCGCGCTAATCCTTCGACGAATCCTTGCGCGTAGCCACGCTGCCATCGGAAGGGCGGATGCACGACAACCGTGCGCGCGCCGAGTTGCTCGGCTACCGTTTGGGCTCGTTGCAGCTTTCCCCACGGCTCGGTGCCCCAGACCCGCTGGGTTACCAACAGGCATGGAGAGTGGATGGACAGCACCGGCACCTGATGGGTCTGTACAAGATCAAGCAGGGCATAGGAATCCTGGCTCAACGCATCGGTGCCGACCATGACTTCAACTCCGTCATAGCCCAGATCGGCAGCCATCTGGAACGCGACGCCGGTTCCCTCGGGGAACACAGACGAGGACGACAGACCGACAAGGGAACTCATTGCGGAGGCCGACGCCAACGATCAGTAATGCGGGTGGCGATTGCGACACCGATGGCTCCGATGGCACCCACGCCCACCGCCACCACCGAGTAGCGCTCAGGAGCAAGCGAAAGCGCGAAGAAGTCAGACAGGAAAGGAATGAACAGCACTGCGAGGAAGGCAAGGATCATCCCGAGCACGATTGCTAGTCGAAGCAAGTTCAGCGGGCGAGCACTTTGGATCAGTACCGCGATTGCCACGATGAACAAGGTGACCGTGGCAGCGGCTTGAGCACTTTCCACCGGTTCCCCAAGACGCAGTGCCGTGCCGTAACTGGAGAAGGCAGCGATGGCACAAATCGCGCCTGCAGGAGCAGTGAACAGCAGCACTCGCTTGAAGAATCCGGGACGGAATCGTTCGGTGTTGGGCATCAGAGCCAGGAAGAAGCCCGGAATCCCGATGGTGAGGGCGCCGATGAGTGTCAGGTGCCTTGGAAGGAAGGGAAACTCAACGGCAAACAGGCCAGTGGCGACAGAGATAAGCAAGGCATAGAACGATTTCGTGAGAAAGACGTCAGATACCCGTTCAATGTTGCCCAGCACTCGTCGACCTTCAGTGACCACACTTGGCATCACAGACCACTTGTTGTCCAACAGCACCAACTGCGCAACGGCTCGTGTTGCCGCTGATCCGGATCCCATTGAGATACCAAGATCGGCAGACTTCAAAGCAAGCACATCGTTGACACCATCGCCGGTCATTGCAACCGTCGAGCCGCGCAAGTGGAGTGCGTCGACCATCGCCTGCTTCTGCGTCGGGGTCACGCGACCAAACACTGATGCTCCCGCGACTACCTCGGCCAGCTCTGCAGGATCAGTGGGAAGGGTGCGAGCATCAACTGGCGCCTCGGCGCCTGGTACTCCAGCCAAGGTGGCGATTGCGCCAACCGTGACTGCGTTGTCTCCCGAGATCACCTTGACGGTCACCCCCTGCTCAAGGAAGTACGCCACGGTCTCTGCGGCATCTGCGCGCAACTGCTGATCGATGAGTACGAGTGCTTCAGCCGTCAGTTCCTGCAATTGCGAATCTGGAGATATCTCGGCCGAGTCGGTGCGAGCCAAGGCCAGCACACGCGAGCCGTCGGCGCTGAGTTCTTGTGCCTTGGCAAGCGCGGCATCATTCGTGTCGAGCACCATCTCCGGCGCACCGATGATCCACGTACCGTGCTCACCGAAGCTTCCCGATGACCACTTACGAGCGCTGGAGAAAGGCACCATCGAAGTGATCGGCCAAGCCGGATCGGCATAGGCCTCTGCCACCGCAGCAAGAGTTGGATTGGGCGAGGATTCAACAGCGGCGATTGCTCCCAGTGCTTGCTCGGCGTCCTGTTGGCTGCCTTGCAAGATGACCAGATCGCGCACATGCATGCCCGGTTCAGTCAATGTTCCGGTCTTGTCCACGCAGATCGTGTCCACGCGGGCAAGCACTTCAACGGCGGGCATGTCCTGCACAAGCACTTTCATCTGAGCCAGGCGGACAACTGAAACAGCCATCGCGATGCTGGTCAGCAGCACCAGGCCCTCAGGGACCATCGTGACCATTCCGGCGATCGTGCCGCGGATGGCATCGTCCCAACTTGCGTCGGCTCGCACGCGCTGCGAGTACAACAGCAGCGCACCAATGGGAAGCAGGAGGAAGGACACCACGCGGATGAATCCACTGATGGCATCACGGAGTTCAGAGTTGGTCAGATGGAACTGCTTGGCCTGCTCGGTCAAGCCCGCGGCGAAGGAGTCCGGGCCGACTCTTGTTGCTCGCATCAGGCCACTGCCCGCGACAACGAAGGATCCGGACATCGCCTCGTCGTCTGCGACCTTGTCCACAGGATCGGCCTCGCCAGTGAGCAGGCTTTCGTCAATCTCCATACCCTGCGACTCCAGCACCACCCCATCCACCACCAACTGATCACCAGGTGACAGGACGAGCACATCATCGAGCACGACGTCACTTGCACTGACTGAGAGATCCTGGCCATCGCGACGCACGACGGGGCGAGCTGCACCAAGGACGGAGAGCTTCTCCAACGCACGCGCAGCGCGGTACTCCTGGATGATGCCGATCGCAGTGTTGGCGACAATCGCAAAGCCAAACAGTGAATCCTGAATCGGAGCCACGATCAGCATCACTGCCCACATCGATCCGATGACGAGGTTGAACCAGGTGAGTGTGTTGGCCCGAATGATGCTCGACAGACTCCGACTAGTGGCCGAGGGGGCCACGTTCGTCTGTCCTGCGGCTATGCGGACTGCCACCTCTGAAGAGGTCAGCCCCGTCTGCACGTCGATCATGCGGGCAGGCCGTCCATCCGATGCAGGATCACGCCTTCTCGAAGGGCCCAAGGACAAATCACGAGCTCATCGACACTCAGCAACTCCATCGCAGCTTCTGCGACAACGGCGCCAGCCAGCATTTGCTCAGCCCGCCCTTCTGAGACGCCGGGAATCAAGGCGCGCTCAATCGCCGGCAACTTGGCCAGATCGCGCACGAGAGTCTGCACACTCTCAAGAGTCAAGGTGCGACGTACATACGGGCCTTCACTTGACGGCGCGGCACCAGCGATGCGCGCGAGCTGCTTGAAGGTCTTGGACGACGCCACCCCAATGCGAGGTTCGCCTTCGCGGCGCATCCGACCCACAACACTGGCAATCGATGCCCGCACGTGCTTGCGAAGTGCGCGCAGCTCTTCAGCGCTCGGTGGATCCTCGGAAAGGAATTCTCGAGTCAGTCGGCCGGCACCCAAGGGCAGGGACACCGCAACATCGGGCTCCTCATCGACTCCGGAGGCCAGTTCAAGAGACCCACCACCGATGTCCATCACCAGCAGACGACCAGCGGACCAGCCAAACCAGCGGCGCACTGCGAGAAAGGTCATCCGGGCTTCGTCTTCACCAGCCAGCACCTCCACCTCAATGCCGGTTTCAGTGCGCAGACGGGTCAGCACTGCCTCACCATTGCCGGCTTCGCGAATAGCACTGGTGGCAAAGGCCATCAGCTCACTGACTCCCAGATCCTCGGAGAGCGCCTGAGACTTGTGAATGAAGGCAATGAGCGCATCGACTGCCGAATCGGCAATATGGCCGTCAGCGCTCAGATGCTCAGCAAGCCGCAGCGGGATCTTCAACTTTGAGGCCGGAATTGGCGCGGCTCCGTAATGCGCATCTACAAGCAGCAGATGAACCGTGTTTGAACCGATGTCGAGAACTCCCATGCGCACCTGCTGACGGTATCTAAATATGCGCGCAAACGTGCATCGACCAGTGTCCTGTGCGCGTCACAGTTGGCCCTAGGCTGCCGTCATGCCTGAGGTGCTCTTGGAGTTCCCGCGACAGTGGTTCGAGTGCGCTGACCCCGCCGATGAGAATCAGCGCATTCGCGCTGACCTGACGTGGTTGACCTCCAAGTGGACCTGCATTTTTGGCCGCGGATGCCCAGGGATCTACAAGTCCTCTCCGGAAGCTGGCTGCTGCACGCTGGGCGCGCACTTCTCGGACAAGGACGACCGAAAGCGCACTGAGAAGTGGGTCGCCAAACTCGACGCGAGCACGTGGCAGCACCACAAGACCGGAACCGAAAAGGGCTGGATGGTCAAAGAGGACGGCACCTGGAAGACGCGCGTTGTTGGCAAGAAGTCCGGCCGCGCCTGCATCTTCCACAATGACCCCGACTTCCAGGGCGGCTACGGCTGCGCCTTGCACCATCTCGCGCAGAACGAGGGCATCTCATTCACTGAGACCAAGCCTGAGGTCTGCTGGCAGGTCCCTATGCGTCGCTCATATGAGACTCTCGAGCACCCGGACGAGACCGAGAAGACCGTTGTGGTCATCAGCGAGTACGACCGCGGATCCTGGGGTCCGGGCGGACATGATCTTGACTGGTACTGCAGCGCCAACTCCGAAGCCCACATTGCAAACGAACCTGTCTATATCTCAGCCAAGAATGAGCTGATCACGCTGATCGGCGAGCAGGGGTACGCCCTGGTGGCCGATGCCTGCAGCACTTTGGAGCAGATGCGCGCCAAGACTGGCTTGACCATCGCCCCACATCTGGCCGACTCGCAATGACGCGTCAGGCCTAAGCACTAGCGTCACGGCCATGGCTCGAGCTACCACCACCTACCGTTGCACCGCCTGCGACGCAACCACGGTTCGCTGGGCCGGGCGCTGCCCTCGCTGCGGGGCATTCGCCACGATGGATCTGGATGCCCCCGTCACCGCAAGTCCTGGGATGAAGAGCGCCCTGACCGGGACAGCACCGGCACGGCCGGCCCGGCCCGTCTCGGCAGTTGCCAGTTCCGGCCCCATTCCCCGGCTGACCACTGGTGTCGGTGAATTCGATCGCGTCCTCGGTGGCGGGCTGGTCGCTGGCCAGATGTGCCTGCTCAGTGGCGCACCCGGCTCAGGCAAGAGCACTCTGGTGCTCGCTGTAGCCAACAGCCTGGCCACCCGACTCGCGCGTACCGTGCTGTATATCTCCGGCGAGGAATCCGTTGAGCAGATCGCCATCCGCGCCCAGCGGATTGGCGCCACAAGTGAGCACCTGCTGCTCGCCGACGACACTGAGCTCTCGGCCGCCATCGGCCACATCGACGCCCACTCCCCCGAACTCGCACTCGTGATTGTCGACTCGGTGCAGACGATGGCGTCTTCAGATATCGAAGGTCGCGCGGGTGGCGTCACCCAGGTCATGGAAGTCGCCCAAGCCCTCACGCGGATCGCCAAGACCCGCAATGTGCCCATCATCTTGATCGGCCAGGTCACCAAGGATTCAAATGTGGCCGGACCTCGAGCTCTTGAGCACATCGTCGATGCAACGCTCTCCCTTGAAGGCGATCCGCACACCTCCTTGCGTCTGTTGCGGTCTGTGAAGAACCGCTACGGCTCTTTGGAGGTCGCGGCCTTTGAGCAAACTGATATCGGCATGCAAGAGGTCCTTGATCCGAGCATGCTCTTTCGCGGCCATCGCGATACAGCCGTGCCCGGCACCTGCATCACGGTCACCGTTGAGGGCAATCGTGCGCTCACCGCTGAGGTGCAGGCGCTGGTAGCTGCCACAACCAACCCCAATCCTCGACGCGGGGTTTCTGGTCTGGATAACTCCCGGATGGCAATGCTCATTGCGGTAGCTGAGCGCACTGCGTCCTTGCGACTGTTCGACAAGGATGTGTTCCTGGCCACCATTGGCGGCATGCGACTTTCAGATCCCGGAAGTGATCTTGCTGTGTCCCTGGCAGTTGTCTCAGCGAGCAACGACTCGGCCATCGCCCTTGATCTCGCCGCAATCGGCGAAGTCACCCTGTCTGGCGATGTTCGTCCAGTGCCACATATGACCGAACGAGTGAGCGAAGCTGCCCGCCTCGGATTCCGCCGATTGCTTGTTCCGGTGGGCACAAAGAGTCGCGTGCGCGATGGTGAGCTCGAACTTATCGAGGTGCCGACTCTGGCTCGGGCGATTACCGCGCTGCAAACTGGCCGGGCGCGCTAGTTCTTGGAGGTCAGGGCAAATGGCGTCTTGTCACTTTGCACACGATCATTGCTGCCGGTCAGGTCATAGGAGCCGGCCTTGGCCACCGCGCCCTGCTTGTTGCAGTCCTGACTCGATAGGCGTCCGTCCCACGTAATGCTGGACGCCACCTTCTCGCCGGCTTCCAGCACCGAAGGCTTGGTCGTCTTGCTGGCATTGCATGCATCGCTGGACCACACCGGGAATCCGCCCGAAGTGATCGCCAGTTCGTTGGCCTTGGGGCCGATATCTCGGGTACAGGCAAAGTTGCCGATGTTCTGGATCGTGAGCGTCAGTCGCGGAGTCGCTCCTACGGGGTAGGTCGATGAATCAGTTGTTGCGGACACCCCAATACTGGCGTCAGGGCACAGGTTCGAGGGATCAGGCGCTGCAACCGGAGTAGTGCTCGCTGCTGGAGTGATGCTCTCCGCTGGAGAAGCGCTTGACGAAGACGTAGCGCTGGGGCTGACATCGGCATCAGAACTTGAGAGTCCGGCAAACAACCACCACAGTCCAATGAGCACGGTAAGCACGACAAGCGCCACGGCAATGCGTCGCACCCAATACACCGATGGTGGCTCCGGTCCACGTGGTGTCATCACTCCGCTCACGATGGACACGGTACTGGCAGGGCTGCCTAGTCATGCGACGATCCACTCGTGGCGCGATCATCGGTGGAAGTCAACCGAGTGATTCGGTGGTTTGAGAAGAACTCTCGACCACTGCCATGGCGAGATCCGGAGGTCTCGCCTTGGGGAATCCTGGTCAGCGAATTCATGCTGCAGCAGACCCAAGTCGATCGGGTCACCCCAAAGTGGAATCAATGGATGCGAGCATGGCCAACGGCTGCCTCGTTGGCCTCGGCTCCCATTGCTGAAGTGCTGCGTGCCTGGCAGGGCTTGGGATATCCGCGTCGCGCAATCCGTCTGCATGCCACCGCGCACATGATCGTGGAACGGTGGGACGGCGAAGTGCCTAGCGAAGAATCTGCCTTGCTGACTCTGCCAGGCGTTGGGCACTACACAGCTGCGGCCGTCGCTGCATTCGCATTCGGCCAGCCAGCTCTCGTCCTGGACACCAACATCCGCCGAGTCATCGCACGAGCCTGGGCTGGGCGGGCAGGCGTGACGGCGCATTTGACCAACGCCGAGCGCGAACTGGCTCAGAGTCTGCTTTCTAGGAGGTCTGGCGCTCGGTGGTCAGCTGCTGTGATGGAGCTCGGCGCTGTGGTGTGCACCGCCCGAGCTCCCAAGTGCCAGCTCTGCCCGATTGCGGACACCTGCCGCTGGCTTGCGGCTGGTCAACCACTGAATGCCCCTGCAGCACGCAAGCAGCCCCGCTTCGAGGGCAGTGATCGGCAGGCGCGTGGAGCACTGCTGAAGGCGGTGACCGCTAGTGACCCCAAGAGCGCGATCGAGGCAGCTTGGCCTGATGTGGAGCAACGCGAACGCGCGTTGGCAAGCCTGATTGCAGACGGCCTGGTAGCGCGCACCCCCAAGGGGTACGCGCTACCAGTGAATTAACCGGCCGTCTCGACTGGAGGCATGTCTGGAAGAACCGCGCGTGGCGTGGCGGTGAAGGTCAGCTCGCGCTGGTCACCTTCGCCTTCAACATCCACGACAACGATGTTGCCCGGCTTGAGATCTCCGAACAGCATCTTCTCGCTCAGTGGATCCTCGATATCGCGCTGAATTGCTCGACGCAGTGGTCGCGCTCCGAGCTGGGCGTCGTAGCCCCGCTCAGCAACCAGTGCCTTTGCGGCAGTGGTCAACTCAATGTCGATGTCCTTGTCGGCAAGACGCTTCTCCAGGCTGGCGATCATGAGGTCGACAATTTCGACGATCTCAAGCTCAGTGAGCTGGTGGAAGACGATGACATCGTCAATGCGGTTCAGGAATTCAGGGCGGAAGTGCTGCTTGAGTTCCTGCTGCACCTTTGCCTTCATGCGTTCGTAGCCAGTCTCGCCTTCGTTCTCAGGAGCGAAGCCGAGCAGCACACCTTGCGATACATCGCGACTGCCAAGGTTGGTGGTCATGATGATCACGGTGTTCTTGAAGTCCACGGCCCGGCCTTGAGCGTCCGTCAGTCGGCCTTCTTCGAGTACCTGAAGCAGCGAGTTGAAGATGTCCGGATGTGCTTTCTCGATCTCGTCGAAGAGCACAACGGAGAATGGCTTGCGCCGCACTTTCTCGGTGAGTTGGCCACCCTCCTCGTATCCGACGTATCCCGGAGGTGAACCAAACAGGCGAGAAGCGGTGTGACGCTCTGAGTACTCACTCATGTCGAGAGAGATCAGTGCATCCTCGTTGCCAAACAGGAACTCGGCCAGTGCCTTGCTCAATTCGGTCTTGCCCACGCCCGAGGGCCCGGCGAAGATGAATGAACCTGAAGGCCGCTTGGGATCCTTCAAACCAGCACGTGTGCGACGGATTGACTTGGAAAGGGCCTTGACTGCCTGGCTCTGTCCGATGACGCGCCTGTGCAGCTCATCTTCCATGCGCAGCAGTCGTGCCAGATCGTCTTCAGTCAGATCAGTGACCGGAATGCCGGTCATCAGCGCCAACACTTCACCGATCAGGCGCTCATCGACCTCGGCGACGACATCAAGATCGCCTGCCTTCCATTCCTTCTCACGCTGGGCCTTGTCAGCAATCAGGTTCTTCTCATCATCGCGAAGAGAAGCTGCCTTCTCGAAGTCCTGCGCGTCAATAGCGGATTCCTTCTCACGGCGCACCACTGCAATGCGGTCGTCGAACTCACGGAGGTCTGGTGGTGCAGTCATCCGACGAATGCGCAGCCGCGATCCGGCCTCGTCGATGAGGTCAATGGCCTTGTCTGGGAGTTGACGATCTGAGATGTAACGGTCAGACAATCGCGCAGCCGCATCAAGAGCGCCGTCAGTGATGGAAACCCGGTGATGGGACTCATAGCGATCACGAAGACCCTTGAGAATCTCAACCGTGTGCGCCACATCAGGGGCGTCCACCTGAATAGGTGCGAATCGGCGCTCAAGAGCGGCGTCCTTCTCGATGTGCTTGCGGTACTCATCGAGTGTGGTGGCCCCGATGGTCTGAAGTTCGCCACGGGCCAGCATCGGCTTCAGGATGCTTGCGGCATCGATCGCGCCTTCGGCTGCACCAGCACCGACAAGGGTGTGCATCTCGTCAATGAACAAGATGATGTCGCCGCGAGTACGGATCTCCTTGAGCACCTTCTTCAAGCGCTCCTCAAAATCTCCGCGGTAACGACTGCCAGCAACAAGAGCACCGAGGTCAAGTGTGTACAGCTGCTTGTCCTTCAGGGTCTCAGGAACTTCACCCTTCACGATGTTCTGCGCAAGGCCTTCGACGATCGCTGTCTTTCCAACACCAGGCTCACCGATCAGGACCGGGTTGTTCTTGGTGCGTCGTGACAGCACCTGCATCACGCGCTCAATTTCCTTCTCGCGGCCGATGACCGGGTCCAACTTGCCCTCGCGGGCAGCGACGGTGAGATTGCGGCCGAACTGATCAAGCACCAATGAGGTTGAGGCAGTGCCTTCAGCCGGGCCAGCACCGCTGGCCGGCTCCTTGCCCTGGTAGCCACTGAGCAACTGGATCACCTGCTGGCGCACGCGATTGAGATCGGCACCCAGCTTCACGAGCACCTGCGCTGCAACGCCTTCGCCCTCGCGAATCAGGCCAAGAAGGATGTGCTCAGTACCGATGTAGTTGTGTCCCAGTTGCAGGGCCTCACGCAGGGACAGTTCGAGGACCTTCTTGGCACGTGGGGTGAAGGGGATGTGACCACTTGGAGCCTGTTGCCCCTGGCCGATGATTTCCTCTACCTGGCTGCGCACGGCTTCAAGTGAGATGCCCAGACTCTCAAGGGCCTTGGCGGCTACGCCTTCACCCTCGTGGATCAGGCCAAGAAGAATGTGCTCAGTGCCGATGTAGTTGTGGTTGAGCATGCGCGCTTCCTCTTGCGCAAGCACCACTACTCGTCGGGCTCGGTCGGTAAACCGCTCAAACATCGCCACACACCCCTCTTCGTCAACTGCTGGGAATTGTCCCAGCAGTTTTTCGTTCCTGCAGTCCCAACTGTAATCCGCCTTCGATTACAGCCGTATGACGGCGGACGCTGTAGATAAGAGAACCACGAGTTGGGCCAGAACCTTCCCTTTCACGTGTACGCCGGCCGCGAACAGCCTCATGTAACGCACTGGAAACGCACCTGTACGAGGATAGGTGCATGCCAGCGGGCGACCAAGCACACAGCTCGGACGCCCGATTGAGGGCTCATATTCGAGAACTGGGACAGCTCCTGGGCGAGACAATGGCCCGACAGGAGGGCCAAAGTCTTCTGGATTTGGTCGAGGAAGTCCGCCATGCGGTCAGGCGAGACCCAGCCCAGGCTCGAGTCCTGCTGGAGTCTGTCGATCTGCCGACTGCCACCAGATTGGCCAGAGCCTTCTCTATCTACTTCGACCTTGCAAATATTGCTGAACAGGTCGAGCGCTCCCGAGGCGTTACTGAGCAACGACTGCTTACCGGTGGACCCATGCAGCAGGTTGCCACGGCCGCCTTGCAAGCCAAGGTCTCAGCTGCCGAAGTCATGCATCTGACTCAAGTGCTCTCCGTGCGCCCGGTCTTCACCGCGCATCCAACGGAAGCCGCTCGTCGGTCCGTGCTGGTCAAGTTGCGGCGGCTGGCCTCGCTGCTCCTGCATGACGACGAGCGTGGAGATGCGCTTCCGCATCGCGCGTCCATCGCAGAACTCATTGATCTGCTGTGGCAGACCGATGAATTGCGCCACGACCGCCCACAGGTGATCGACGAGGCGCGCAATGTTCTGCACTACCTCACAGACCTGAGCAAGGGACCACTTGGATCAGTGCTTGATGATCTGACCAAGGCCTTTGCCTACCTTGGCGTCGCACTTGATTCGCACGCCCAGCCGTTGACTTTCGGCAGCTGGATCGGTGGCGATCGCGATGGCAATCCATTTGTGACGCCTGAAGTCACTGGCGAAGTGCTGATGTTCCAACGCGAACAGGCAGTGCAGGCCTTGATCCCGCACATCGAGAACCTGATAGACCAACTCTCGATATCAGAACGCATCAGTGGCACAGCAAGCACCTTGCGCGAAATTGTGGCTGCGGATCTGTTGCTCCTACCGGAGTTCGACAGTCGCTACCTCGTGATCAACGCCGATGAGCCAATTCGACTGAAGTTGCGCATCATTCGCCTACGCCTGGGGCTGACGACAAATCGCCGACATCGACCCCACCAGAATGGCCGTGACTACGCCACTACCGAAGAGCTGCTGATCGACCTGCTTCACGTGCGCGACGCCGTCATCGAAAGTGGCAGCACGCGAGCGGCCTTCGGCAGTCTGGATCATGCCATTCGACTTGTGTCCTGCCTTGGTTTGAATCTGGCGACACTGGACATTCGTGAACATGCCGAGCAGTACCACCACGCCATAGGCCAACTGCTTGATCGGGTGCGTCTGACATCCGCGGACTACTCAAGCCTTTCGCGTGCGGATCGCCTGCAAGTACTCAAGAACGAACTTGCCTCCCTGCGTCCCCTTGCCCCAACACCACCGCCTTTGGATGAACTCGGGCATCGCACCTATGACACCTTTGTTGCGGCTGGCCAAGCGCTACGCCAATTCGGTGATGGTGCGATCGAGTCGTGCATCATCTCCATGACCCAAGGCGCTGACGATGTGCTGGCGGCAGTCGTGCTCGCCCGCGAGGCCGGGCTTGTCGACCCAGTAACGTGCAGTTCGAGAGTCGGATTCGTCCCACTGCTTGAAACTGTCGACGAGTTGCGAGCTGCCGGTGAGATCGTGGACACCTTGTTGAGTGATCCGGTGTATCGACAACTCGTTGCCTCCCGCGGCGACGTACAAGAAGTGATGCTCGGATATTCGGATTCAAATAAAGATGCCGGCATCACCACGTCGCAATGGGAGATTCATCTGGCTCAGAGACGACTGCGTGACATTGCTTCTGCACACGGTGTTCGGCTCCGGCTGTTCCATGGCCGCGGTGGCACTGTCGGTCGCGGCGGTGGTCCCACATATCAGGCGATTCTGGCGCAACCTTGGGGCGTGCTCGACGGCGAGATCAAGGTCACCGAGCAAGGCGAGGTCATCTCCGACAAGTACCTGCTGCCGACTCTGGCGCGCGACAATCTGGAGCAGATGGTCGCCGCGGTGATGGACGCGACCCTGCTGCACCAAACTCCACGCGTGTCCCTGGAGCAGCGAACCAAGTGGGATGCCGTGATGAACCTGGCCTCCACCGCTGCGCAGGACCAATACCGAGCCCTCGTCGAGCATCCATTGCTGCCGCGGTACTTCGCCGCGTCCACACCCGTTGATGAGTTCGGCGGCATGCATCTTGGTTCGCGTCCGTCCCGTCGACCAGACACTTCGGCTGGCATCAGTGGACTTCGCGCTATTCCATGGGTCTTTGGCTGGACGCAATCGCGCCAGATCGTGCCGGGTTGGTTCGGCGTGGGCTCCGGCCTTGCCGCGGCACGCGCGGCCGGCTTCGGAGGAGAACTGGCAAATATGTATCAGGGCTGGGAGTTCTTCGGAAACTTCATTTCCAATGTGGAGATGACCTTGGCGAAGACTGATCTCACCGTTGCTGCTTCCTACATCGATGCCCTGGTCGACGAGGATCTGCGCGATTCATTTGAACTGATTCGAAGTGAGTTCGATCAGACAGTGACAGAGGTCTTGGCCATCACAAACAGCGAGGAACTGCTCGGTAACAATCCCACATTGCAGCGGACCCTCGCCGTTCGCGACACCTACCTGCTTCCGCTGCACACCTTGCAGGTCACCTTGCTCGATCGAGTTCGTAAGGACCGTGCAGCGGGCATTGAGATCGATCCTGCGATGACACACGCACTGTCCGTCACGATCAACGGCATCGCGACTGGACTGCGCAATACCGGCTGATCCCTGTCGCAATTTGCTGTGCGTACTGCTTCACACCTGCCGTCGAGGACATCTGTGCGGCATCCTGCGCGTTGCGCATATTGCCCAGTTCAACAATCACAGCAGGAACACCGTTGAAGTTCAACGTTGACTGATCCGTCCGCACTGACAGCGGGCTGGAGAGATAGGTAGCGGGCGTGGCTCCGGCCCGCTGCATGCCATCGATCATGCTGCGCGCCAGAGTTCGACTCCCGGCAGCAATGTCGTTGGTCCAGGCCTTGATTCGTCCGGGCGCGATCACGTGGAAGCCGCGGCCCTTGGCCGGGGCGCCATCGCCATGGATGCTGACGAACAGATTCGCGCCCACCTTCTGGCTGAATCCACCTCTATCCCATACGCATGGGCCCCAAGAGTCGCGCGAGTTGCTCGTGCGGGTCAGTTCAACTCGAGCGCCCTGATCTTCCAGGAGCTTCTTGAGCTGCTGGCTCACCCGCCAAGTGAAGGTAGCTTCAGGAAGCCCTTTGTTCGTCGCGGTGCCAGTCGTATTGCACGACTTCACAATGGTGCCATTGAAGCGCTTCTGCTTCATCTGCGAACTGAACTTCGGATTGCTGTTTCCCAATTGATGACCGGGGTCCAAGGCAATGACTGCGCCGGCAAGTACGCCGTCTGCAGCCAGTGTCGGGGATGGCGCAGCAACCAGAATCAAGGTGCCAAGCAGCACCGCAGCGAAGCGCTTCACAACTCCAGAAGCATTCGATGATTGCCCAAGGTGTTGGGCTTGACTCGCTCCAGACCGAGCATTTCTGCCACACCCTCGTCATAGGACTGGAGCAATTGCTGGTACACCGCCGGATCCACGGGCGCACCGTCGATCTCCTTGAAGCCGTGGCTTCCGAAGAAGCGAGTCTCAAAGGTCAGGCAGAAGATCCGAGAGATATCCAACTCGCGAGCGCGCTCAATCAGCGCATGCAGAATTGCCGAGCCCACACCGGAGCGAGTGGTGGTGGGACGCACTGCAACGGTGCGCACTTCAGCAAGGTCCTCCCACATGATGTGCAGAGCACCGCAACCGATCACTTCATCGCCGTCTTCAGCCACGTAGAACTCTTGAATCTGCTCGTACAGGGTCACCGTGGCCTTGGCAAGCAGGATCCCGCGCGAGGCGTAGTACTCCACCATCTCGCGAATAGCAGGCACATCGCGCGGATGCGCAGGACGTACAAGCACAGGACTCCTTGCGATTACAGCCGTTCAGGCTTGACGAGTGGGAAGAGGATCGTCTCACGGATGCCCAGACCCGTAAGAGTCATGAGCAGTCGATCGATGCCAACACCGACACCGCCGGAAGGAGGCATGCCGTGCTCAAGTGCGCGTAGAAAATCCTCATCAAGCTTCATTGCTTCGACATCGCCTCGCGCACCCAATGCCGCCTGCTCTATCAGGCGCTCACGCTGAATCACTGGGTCCACCAACTCCGAGTAACCAGTGGCCTGCTCATACCCATTGATATAGAGGTCCCACTTCTCGACCTTGCCCACATCAGTGCGGTGATCGCGCGTCAATGGTGAGGTATCGACAGGAAAGTCGATCACGAAGGTGGGACGACCACCGAAGCCCTCAATGACGTGGTGCTCGAATAGCTCTTCGACGATCTTGCCGTTGACCCAGGTAGGACCGACTTCGATTTCAACAGCTCTTGCCAGTTCAATCAGTCGCTCGCGTGAGGTCTGGGGAGTGACCTGCTCACCAACTGCCTCTGATAGCGATCCGTACAAGGAGATCATCGGCCATTCGCCCGAGAGATCAAGTTCCGTGCCATCCATATGGGTGGCGATGTGTGAGCCGAACACCGCGAAGACTGCTTCCTGAATCAACTCACGGGTCGTCTGCGCCATCTCGATGTAGTCGGCGTAGGCCTGATAGAACTCCAGCATCGCGAATTCAGGTGAGTGGGTTGAGTCAGCGCCCTCATTGCGAAAGTTGCGGTTGATCTCAAAGACCCGCTCCATACCGCCGACAACTGCCCGCTTCAAGAACAGTTCCGGGGCGATCCGAAGGAAGAGCTGCATGTCGAAGGCATTGGATGTGGTGATGAACGGGCGGGCAGTGGCACCGCCATGCATGGTCTGCAGCATCGGCGTCTCGATCTCGAAGTAGCCGCGTCCCTCAAGGCTCTTGCGCACCTGACTCACCACTGCGACTCGGGTCGCTGCCATCTGTCGCGCCTCGGGACGCATGATCAGATCCAAGTAGCGCTGCCGAATGCGACTGTCGTCATTCATCGGCTTGTGCGCCACAGGGAGCGGCCGCAGCGACTTCGCCGCCATTGCCCACCAATTTGCCAGCACCGAGAGCTCGCCACGCTTGGAGGTGATGACTTCGCCTTCGATGAAGACGTGGTCACCCAGGTCGACCAGGGACTTCCAGTCATCCAGGGCCTCTTCGCCGACATTGGCCAGCGACAGCATTGCCTGAATCTCGGTTCCATCGCCAGCGCGCAGAGTGGCGAAACACAATTTGCCGGTATTGCGCACGAATATCACCCGCCCTGCGATGCCAACGATGACGGAGGTCTGGGTATCAGTTTCCAAATCAGGAAACTCAGCACGCACAGCGGCAATCGAGTGCGTAACAGGCAAGGAGACGGGGTAAGGATCACGACCCTGCTGCGCCAATCGGGCGCGCTTGTCCAGGCGAATACGCATCTGCTCAGGGAGGTCGAGCTCTTCGTCGTGGTCAGTGGTCACGACAGGCAAGGCTAGCGGCAAGGCTTACGCTGCAAGCATGCTCGTCGAAGCCGCCGCACAGGCACCGTTCAATCCGGTTATTCCGATCACCACCGTCATATTCGATGTCCACTCCACACTCATCGATCAGGGTGACTCGCGGCAATGGCTGGACTTCGCGCTGACAAAGTCCGGGCTGGCCTTGGCTGCCGATGCGCACGCCGAATTGGCCCTGTTCTTGGACAGAGTGTGGGAGAACGCACGTGTGCTTGATCCAGGCAGTGAGCGCGATCTGTCGTCTCAGGCCCACGAGCAGGTCTTCCACGCATTGCTCGCACAGGGCCCTGATCTGGACCCGCAGTTGGCTGCTGCCCTGTACGACGTGATTCTGGATACCTGGCACGCCTATGAAGATGCCGCTCCGACCCTTGCCGCTCTACGACAACTGGGGGTGAAGGTGGGCTTTCTCTCCAACGCCGCTCTGCCGTTGCACGACGTGCTCCGTCGTGAGGGGCTCTCGAGTTACGCCGATGCCGTTGTGCTCTCGTGCGAGATCGGAGTAGTCAAACCAGAGCTCGCCATCTTCACCGCAGTGCTCGATGCCCTGGGTAGCACGGCTGCCGAGTCATTGATGGTCGGCGACAGCGGACACGATGACGTCGGCGGCACCGGACTTGGCATGCGCACTCTGGTGCTTCCGCGCACGCGCGGGGCGACACATGGACTTGCTGTGGTACTTGGCCTGGTGCGAGCCAGTGTGGATCTAGCGCGCTGAATTGCGCTCGAATACCAGGCGCAGACCGATCAGGGTCAGGTCAGGCTCGTGATGGGTGATGGTGCGTGACTCGTCGATGACGATGGTGGCCAGCCCACCAGTGGCGATCACGGCAGTGACCTCGTCCAACTCTTCACAGATGCGATCAACCATTCCGTCCACCTGACCAGCGAATCCGTAGAGCGCGCCTGACTGCAAGGCTTCAACAGTGTTCTTGCCAATGGCTGCCCGAGGGCGGATGAGTTCGATCTTGCGCAGGGCTGCCGCACGCTGCGCCAATGCATCAAGGGAGATCTCGATACCAGGGGCGAGCGCGCCGCCAAGGAATTCACCTTTCGCCGAGACGACGTCGAGATTGGTCGAGGTGCCGAAGTCAACGACGATGCTTGGTCCTCCGTAGAGCGCGAAAGCCGCAACCGTATTGACGATGCGATCGGTGCCCACCTCTTTGGGGTTGTCCGTGAGCACTGGCACACCGGTCTTGGTTCCGGGCTCGACGATGACGGTCTCGATATTGCCGTAATAGCGAGACAGCATGAGCCGCATCTCGCGCAGCACTGATGGCACAGTGCTGCACAGCGCGATGCCGGTAATGGGCGCATGGCCGTCGAGCAGTCCGCGGAATGTCAGTGCGATCTCGTCAGCCGTGTCCCGCGCGTCGGTCTTGATGCGCCAGGAGGCGGTCAGATCCTCGCCATCGAACATGCCAACGACGGTGTTCGTGTTGCCTACGTCAATTGTGAGGAGCATCAGTCCGCCTGTCTGAGATCCGCGCCGATATCGAGTACTGGCGCTGAGTGGGTCAGCGCACCGACAGCAAGGTAGTCGACTCCGGTGGCTGCCACAGCATGCGCCACGTCGATCGAGAGCCCTCCAGACGCCTCGAGCCGGGCTCGACCGTTCACCAATGCCACCGCCTCGAGGGTTTGTGCCACCGTGAAGTTGTCGAGCAGCACCAGATCGGCACCAGCCTCGACTACCTCGGCGAGCTGATCGAGCGAATCGACTTCCACCTCGACGGGGGTGCCCGGGAAGGCCTTGCGAACCAATGCGAAGGCCTCTGCAACGCCACCCGCAGCAAGTACATGGTTGTCTTTCACAAGCGCGGCATCAGAGAGCGACATCCGATGGTTGACTCCCCCACCACACCGCACTGCGTACTTCTCCAGCGCACGAAAGCCTGGTGTGGTCTTGCGGGTGTCGCGTATAGCTGCACCCGTGCCCGCAATGGCCTGAACCCAGGTACGCGTGAGGGTGGCGATGCCACTCAAGTGACCCAGAAAATTGAGTGCGGGTCGCTCCGCCTGCAACAGCGCGTGGGTTGACGAGCGCACTGAGAGCACAAGATCTCCAGCAAGCAGTTCATCGCCATCATTGCTCGCGAAGTCAATAGTCAGGTCATCATCAGCGCAGACCATCATGAAGACCGCGGCTGCCACAGGGATTCCCGCAACGACCCCGGGCTTGCGCGCCACAAAGTCAAGGATGGATTGCTGTCCACTCGGCACGGTAGCAACTGTCGTGACATCGACTCCGCCATCGAGATCTTCGTCGATGGCCAGCCCAATGAGCTGGCACACGAGAGCCGGATCAAGCTGCGCCGCTGTCAACATCTGCGAGATTGTCGGGCCAAGCAGTTCGAGCTCAGACATGCTCACCCTTCGTCTTGGTAGGAAGCGCCAGTTCGCGAGACCTTGCGAGTGCGCAGTGTGCCATCGCTTTCCAGGTTGGTCACCAGTCGAAGACGCCAGTGCTCATCGTCGATCAAGGGATAGTCCTCACGCCAATGCGAGCCACGTGTCTCAGTGCGCAGGGCCGCATGATGGGTGACAACTGAGGCCAAGGTGTGAATGTTGGTCGTCTCCCAATCCTCGGTACTGGGACGACCCTCCTGTGACGAGGCAAGCACTGTGAGCTCTTTGCTGGCCAGTTCGAGCGAGTGCTCGCTTCGCAATACACCAACATGGCTGTCCATCGTCTTCTGCACACGGCGGCGCGCCTGATGTGCAAGCAGCCGCTGCCCGCCGCGCTCGGGCAGGATCGGATCGCGCACTACGCCGGGGTGCACAGCCATCCGCGCGCCGATGCGACCGGCGAAGACCAGGCCTTCAAGCAGAGAATTTGAGGCAAGCCGGTTGGCACCATGGACTCCGGTGCAGGCGACTTCGCCACAGGCATACAGACCCGGGATCGATGTGCGGCCGTGCAGATCTGTGAGCACTCCGCCGGAGACATAGTGCTGAGCTGGACCAACGGGAATGAGATCAGTGACCGGGTCGATCCCGCGCGATCGACATGACTCCAAAATCGTGGGAAAGCGACGCACCCAGGTATCCGCCCCGAGAGCACGACCGTCGAGCCAGACATGATCAGTGCCGGATTCGCGGATGCGACGCATGATCGCCTTGGCCACAACGTCGCGGGGTGCCAGATCAGCCATCTCGTGCACCTTGGACATGAAGCGATCACCAGCTGCATCAATGAGGAAGGCGCCTTCGCCGCGCACGGCCTCCGACACCAGCGGTTGCTGCCCTTGCGCGAATGGTCCAAGCCACATCACCGTGGGATGGAACTGCACGAATTCGACATCGGCTATGTCCGCACCCGCGCGCAGCGCAAGGCCCACGCCATCGCCAGTTGACACGTACGGATTGGTCGTCTGCCGGAAGACCTGACCAAATCCTCCCGTGGCCAGGACGACTTGCGGAGCAAGGGCCGCGCCCACGCCGTCGCGTTGTCCTTGACCCATCACGTGCAAGGTGATGCCTTGAGTTGCCCCTGAGGCATCGGTGATCAGGTCAAGCGCCAGTGCATTCTCAACAAGCTCGATGCCAGGATCACGTGCAACGGCCTGTACCAGCGCTCGCGAGATCTCAGCACCAGTCGCATCGCCACCGGCATGGGCAATCCGATCTCGATGGTGCCCGCCTTCGCGCGAAAGGGAGATTGCGCCTCCGGGGTCGGTATCAAAGCGAGCTCCGAGCCGCATGAGTCCCCGCACTGCGCCTGGACCCTCGGTGACAAGCACACGGACTGCTTCTTCGTCGCAGAGACCCACTCCAGCAACCAAGGTGTCCTCGAGGTGCTCGGCCGGCGAATCGTCATCGGCCAAAGCCGCTGCAATCCCCCCTTGCGCCCATTGGGTGGATCCTTCATTCACGGTCGCCTTGGTCACCAAGAGCACTGAGAGCCCGGCTCGGCGAGCATGCAATGCCGTAGTCAGACCTGCGATGCCAGAGCCCACGACGATCACGTCGGCACTCACTGTCCAACCCGGCTGTGCCGCAGTGAGTTGGATGGGCAGAATGCTCACGCACTGCCACCGATGACGCACGGCATGTTGTCGATCAAACGAACGACTCCAATGTTGGCTGCAACGAGCACGCGACCTTCGCCAACGGTGGCGGGGCCCAGTTCGGGGTTGGTGATGACCAGGTAGTCGAGATTGATCTCCGGATGCAAGGCAAGGACGGCATGGCCTGCACGTTCACCTGCCCGCGCTCCGTCTTGGGCTGCCACTTCAGCCGCAACCGCGATGGCTCGGGACAGCGCAACGGCCGTGGTGCGCTCCTGCTTGGTGAGGAATCGATTACGACTGCTTCTGGCCAGGCCGTCCTCCTCACGAACAGTCGGCACTCCCACAACTCTGATCGAGAAGCACAGCGAGTTCACCATCGAGGTGATGAGCGCGAGCTGCTGGTAGTCCTTCTGCCCGAAGAAGGCGACGTCTGGTTCAGTGAGGTGCAGGAACTTGGCAACCACGGTGAGCATCCCCTGAAAATGACCAGGGCGCGACTTGCCTTCAAGAATCGATCCCAGCGATCCCGGATGGACCATTACCTGCTCGTGGAGATGTGCCAGATCTGTGGTGCCGTACACCTCTTCGACTGCCGGTGCATACACAAGATCAGCGCCGGCCACGCCCGCGAGGTCCAGATCGTGCTCCAAAGTGCGCGGATAGCGAGCAAAGTCCTCGGCTTCGCCAAACTGGGTCGGATTCACAAAATCCGTCACGATGACACAGCCTCCGCGTCCCACCTCTTGCCGGGCGCAGTGGATCAATTCGGCATGACCTTCATGCAAGGCGCCCATCGTCATCACCACTGCAACCGGACTCAGCGTTCCGCGTGCGGCCTTGAGTTCTGCGTGCGTTGACACCAATCGCGCCGTCATGACGATTCGCCTTGCGAATTCAGCACTTCAAGCAAAGGCCCGGCAAGACCTGCCGACAGCAGTCCCGCGGCAACTGCGCGATCTGCCGTCACGCGAGCGAGCGCACGGTAGGCATCCTGCGCCGTGCTGGATTCGGCCCCAATGACCTCAAGGTGCGCGGCCACCGAACCTGCATCTCCACGAGCCACGGGTCCGGTCAACGCCTGATCACCAAGTCGAAGGGCGTTATCCAGACTGGCTCCCAACAACGGGCCCAGTACTCGCTGCGGACGCTCAATGCCAGCATGTTCGAGCAGTTCAGTGCTTTGGGCAACAAGCGTGATCAGGAAGTTCGAGCCGAAGGCGAGCGCTGCGTGGTACAGCGGCCGACTGCCTTCAGGCACCCAGATTGGCTCGCCACCCATTTCAATGACCAATGCCTCCGCTGCAGTTCTCAACGCCTCCGGAGCCGTCACTCCGAAGGGGCAATCAGCCAGGCGAGTGAGATCCATGCTGGTTCCGGTGAAGGACATCACCGGATGAATGGCCAATGGCAAGGCCCCGTCGCGCGTGACTGCATCCAGCGCTGCGATGCCGTAGCGGCCGCTCAAATGCATCCAGAATTGCCCAGGCGTGACCACTCCGGCGTTTGCCAAACCTTGTACGAGTCCAATCAAGGCATCGTCAGGCACCGCAACGAGCACTAGGTCAACTGTGGCAGCGACCTCTGCCAGATCAACAATGGGCGTAGTCGGCAGCAGCGCTTCCGCGCGCAGTCGCGAAAGATCCGAAACCGCTGAAGCCGCGATCACCAGGTGTCCGGCGCGCTGCAAGGCGGCGGCGATGACTGATCCGGCTCGACCAGTGCCAATTACGCCAACGCGAAGTCGGGGAGGAGCCGTCACGCTCACGAGCGTAGACGCTAGCGACTGGGTGTAGGCAAGGCCTTGCCTGAGAAGATGGGACGTGAGCTCGCGCGAAGTCCTCGTCTCCTTTGGGATGGCACGGCACCTGCCATCAGACTTGTACGTGGACCTGGGCATATTGCACCCCACACAACATGCTGCGCTGCAGATCAATCTCCAATTGGACGGCGAGATCATCACGGCCGCTGACCCGCAAATCGGCTTCATGCACCGCAGCGATGAAAAGCTCTTTGAATCTCTCGACTACCGCCAACTGCTGATGCTGGCCAGTCGACACGATTGGGTCAATGCCTTCCATGCCGAGTTGAATATTGCTCTGCTGCTTGAGGAAGCGATGGGCATCATCCCTCCAGAGCGAGCGAGCTGGTCGCGAATGCTGCTTGCCGAACTCGACCGGGTTACCACGAGTCTGCTCATGCTCGGCGCAGCGGGCGGTGGACTGATGCCGGCAATCCAGGCCAGAGAGCGCCTCATGCACCTGCACGAGCAGTTGACGGGAACTCGGCTGCACCCGATGTTCGTGCGAATCGGCGGCATTGCGCACGAAATATCGCCGGCTTGGCTGGACTCTCTTGAACTCGAACTCGACTCGCTGCGAGCCATCGTGCCGAACATGCGTGCGCATGCTGAGAGTGCGTTCGCGCACTTGGCTGGCGTTGGCATCATCACCGCCGAGCAAGTCAACCAATTCGGACTCTCCGGGATCGCAGCGCGAGCAGGGGGCATGCCCATTGACCTTCGAATTGAGCGGCCCTATCTGTCCTACTCACACATCAATGTGCCGCTGCAGCTCGGAAAGGTCAGCGATATTCCAAGCCGCTTGTCCCTGTTGGCTGAGCAGCTCGAATCCAGCCTGACGATCATCAGAGCTGCCACGACTTGGTTGCGGGTAGCCGGAGCCGGAGCCGTCAATACGCCGCTGCCGAAGGTTGTTCGGGTTCCTGAAGGGACGACCTACTTGGCGATCGAGGGACCCCTTGGCGTCCTTGGTGGACTGTTGGACAGCGCCGGAGACCGGACTCCATGGCGATTGAAGCTGCGCACGCCTTCGTTTGCGATGGTGCAATCCCTCACTGAGACGCTGATCGGACTTCCGCTGGAACATCTGGCCGTGATGCTGCAGTCGTGCACATTCGTGATCGGCGACGCAGACCGCTGACACTGCTATGCAACGTCAGACCTGACCCGTGGCCACCATCAGTGCATTGATGAGGTACGCGGTGACCATCACTAGAACAGGAACCGCCACCACCAATCGCGCTACCCGCAATTCGTGCTGCACATCCTGCTTGATCGCGCCCATCGCATACCTCCCTGGCGATTCCGCCAAGGCTTGGACGCGCGGGGTGGCAATTTGGTGCCATCGACTCTTGAGGGGTCCTGCGTCAGCGAACTACCGCTCGCCGTGCTCCCGCAGGTAGGTAGCGAATCGAGCCCGAAGCAAGGCCTCCGTGGTGGGGTCCAGCGGGTTGTCCCCGAACATCTCGCGGACAGCGCGGACGGTCTCGATGAAGGTGCCACCCACTGCACCTAGGTCTCCGCCCTCACCCTCGATCGCGGCCATGCTCGGCATATGCCCAAAGAGATCCGTGAAGAATCCGAGGTCGACATGCTTCTCCGCGCGACGGAAGGCACGCTGCCGCAATTCTTCGAAGGGCAGGTCCTCAAGCTCAGGCTCAGTGCTCATGCGCTGACCCTACCGAGGCCAGCATTATTGCCATCCCCGTCCGTTGGCAATCGGCAGATGTGCTCGAGCCAGAGCGCAGCGGCAGCCAAGGCGAGGGCACCCGCAGCAGACGCAAGGCTGATCCAAAGAGTGTCCGAGCCGGCCTGCGTAGCGCGTGAGGGAATGGTCCCGATGCAGATACCTGCGTAGAAACCCGCGACCAGCGAGCCGGTGCGAGAACCCGCCATGGCCAAAGCCGCTGTTCGGGCCGCGATCAGTGGCGCCATGCGTCGATGACCTGGCTTGCGCTTCAGGCGCGGACGCGCCAGTAGGGTCCAGACGAACAGGGCGATCGCCAGAAACCACAGGGTGACAGCAGCGAGCCACGGGACGGGCACCACTCGACCGGAGTGCCGCTCTACGAGCACCGCGATCGCCCAGCCGATCGAACCAGCCAGGACTCCCAATGCCAGCAGAAGGCGTACGCGCGTCGGGGTCATGACTGCACCTGCAACTCCAGAGGAGGATCAAGAAGTTGCACGCCCGAGGTGTCTACCTGATCAACGAGTTCGCGCACTGGCACGCCAAGGAGCTCAGCATCGGGATCTGCGTCCAGCCAAGGAACCAGTACGAAGCCGCGCTCTGAGGCGCGTGGGTGCGGCAGAGTCAGGCGAGGGTCCGATGACACCAGAGAGTCGAACACGATGATGTCAATGTCCAAAGTGCGCGGTCCCCAGCGGACCTCTCGAGTGCGATGCCACTGCTCCTCTATGGCATTGACGCGCTGGAGCAATTGCATCGGAGTCAGTGTGGTCTGGATCAGCACCACTGCGTTGACGTATGTCGGCTGCTGCGGACCGCCAACAGGCTCGGTGGCGAACACCGCTGAACTGCAGTTCACAGTGATACCCGCTGTTGAGACAAGTGCATCGACTGCCCCTTGCAGGGCCGCAATGGCATCCCCCAAGTTGGCACCAAGCCCGAGCACCGCTGAACTCACGGGCGCAGAATTCTCAACGCGACATTCTCAAAGGGAACTGGGATGGGTGCTTGCGGCTTGTGCACGGTGACTTCAACCTGCTCCACACCCGGGATCTTCAGGATGTCCGCGGCAATCTGTTCAGCCAGAGTCTCAATGAGCGACACTGGCTCGCCAACGATGCGATCAAACACCACCTGCGAAACCGCACCGTAATCGACGGTGTTCTTGAGGTCATCAGTGCTCGCCGCAGTGCTTGCTTCGAGGAAGACTGTGATGTCGACAGCAAACTCCTGTCCGTCACGACGTTCGTAGTCGAAGACACCGTGAAAACCGATGCCGCGAATCCCTGTGATGACAATCTGATCTCTGCTCATAGTCTGCTGCTCATCCTCTTCCCCGTTTCCACGCCTCACCAACGCGCACGGCATCCGCACTTCCGGGCACATCGTGCACTCGAACAGCCCATACCCCAGCCGCAGCAGCGAGCGCAGAGATCGCATCCGTCGCAACATCGCGTTGATCAACTGGCCGCGCACTCCCATCTGGGGCTGCGAGCAGCCCGCCAAGGAATCTCTTGCGCGAAGCGCCGAGCAAGACGGGAAAGCCGAGCTCGATGAAATTCTTCAGCGAATGCAAGAGGGCCCAGTTGTGATCAGCCTCCTTGGCAAAGCCAAGCCCGGGATCCAGGACAATCGCCTCACGCTCAATCCCAGCTTCAAGCGCTGCAAAGACTCGAGTTTGAAGTTCGCCTCGCACCTCGTCAACAACATTGTCGTAATGCGACTGCGACTGCATGGTGGTGCTGTGTCCTCGCCAATGCATGACGACATAGGGAACACCAAGACTGGCAACCGTGCCGTACATATCAGGATCAGCGAGCCCACCGCTGACGTCATTGATCAGAAAAGCACCTTCGGCCACTGCAGCAACAGCAGTGGTGGCTCGCATAGTGTCGATGCTTGTTGGCACGCCTGCTGCCTTCAATCCGCTCACAACGGCAAGCACTCGATGCTCTTCCTCGCTGGCCGCAACGCGCTCTGCTCCCGGTCGCGTGGACTCACCACCAACATCGACGAAATCGGCTCCCGAAGCCTGCAGGGCAATGCCGTGCTCGATTGCCGCCTGCGCATTGCGATAGCGGCCGCCATCAGAAAAGGAATCGGGCGTGACGTTGAGGACACCAACGATCAAGGTGCGGTCGATGCCGAGCAACGCCGCAGGCAACCCTGCCGGGTGCCGGGTGCTCATCGGCCTTGGATCAGCGCCATTGCCTCGGCGCGCGAGGTCGAATCCCGCAGCGAGCCCCGTACTGCGCTGGTAAGAGTCTTGGAGCCTGGCTTGCGCACGCCACGCATCGACATGCACAGGTGCTCAGCCTCGATCACGACGATGGCACCGCGAGGCTCAAGGATGCGCATCAAGGCATCAGCGATCTGCGTGGTCAAGCGCTCTTGCACCTGGGGGCGCTTGGCATAGACATCAACCAGGCGAGCCAACTTGGAAAGCCCAGTGATGCGGCCGTTCTCGTTGGGGATGTAGCCGATGTGTGCCCGCCCATGGAAGGGAACCAGGTGATGCTCGCAGGTGCTGTACATCTCGATATCGCGCACGATCACCATCTCGTCATGACCGATGTCGAACATGGTGGTGAGCACATCTTCGGCTGTCATGTGCAAGCCCGCGAAGATCTCCCGGTATGAGCGAGCAACTCGAGCTGGGGTGTCCTTCAAGCCCTCGCGTGAGGGGTCCTCACCAACAGCGATGAGCAGCGCGTGAATGGCGCGCTCAACACCCTCAGCATCAAATGCACCGACAGCGGTGTTCGGGTCGATGCTCACTGGATTGATGCTCATTGCACCTCATCTGTCGCGTTGTGCCCATTGGATGAGGGCGAGACTCGTGTAATTGGCCCACGGAAATCCGGTTGCCGACGAGCTGAGCCTGTCCAGGCTGGGCGGGGCTCCTGCAACTGCAGGGTCGCAAAGACCTCATCGATCTGGCTGCGATCCAGAGTCTCCTTTTCAAGCAATTCGGTGACGAGCGCATCCAGGACATCTCGATTGGCGACCAAGATGTCGTACGCCTCTTGGTGCGCGAGTTCAATGAAGGTTCGCACTTCTTCGTCAATTGCACTGGCGATGTCCTCGGAGTAGTCGCGCACATGCCCCATGTCGCGACCCAGGAACACTTCCTGGTTCTGCTGGCCGTATTGAATTGCACCGAGGCGTTCGGTCATGCCGTATTGGGTGACCATTGCCCGGGCAACCGCCGTTGCACGCTCAATGTCATTTGAGGCACCAGTGGTCGGATCGTGGAAGATCAATTCTTCTGCGGCACGCCCACCGAGCATGTACGCGAGCTGGTTCTGCATCTCGCTGCGGGTAGTTGAGTACTTGTCCTGTTCAGGCAGCACCATCGTGTAACCCAGTGCGCGACCACGCGGCAGGATCGTGATCTTGTGCACGGGGTCATTGCCCGGCAGCGCTCCGGCAACAATCGCGTGTCCGGCTTCGTGATAGGCCGTGATGCTCTTCTCGAGATCGTCCATCACTCGGGTTCGCTTCTGCGGACCGGCGATGACTCGATCAATCGCCTCGTCGAGAGCGAAGTCATCGACGCGTGTCTTGCCAAGACGAGCAGTGAGCAATGCGGCCTCGTTCAGTACATTGGCGAGATCGGCGCCTGTGAAGCCAGGTGAGCGACGAGCAACGGCCATCAGATCGACTTCGTCGGCCATCGGCTTGCCCTTGGCGTGAACCTCAAGGATGGCGAAGCGGCCCAACAGGTCGGGACGATCAACTGCAATCTGACGATCGAAACGACCGGGGCGAAGCAACGCAGGGTCAAGAATGTCCGGACGGTTGGTCGCCGCAATCAGGATGACGCCACCGGTGACATCGAATCCATCCATCTCCACGAGCATCTGGTTGAGGGTCTGCTCACGTTCGTCATGTCCGCCGCCAAGACCTGCGCCGCGATGACGACCGACCGCATCGATCTCGTCGATGAAGATGATGGAAGGCGCGTTTGCCTTCGCTTGTTCAAAGAGGTCACGAACGCGGCTGGCACCAACACCAACGAACATCTCCACGAAGTCAGATCCAGAGATGGAGAAGAAGGGCACGGCTGCTTCGCCGGCAACTGCGCGCGCAAGCAGGGTCTTGCCTGTTCCGGGAGGGCCGTACAGGAGCACGCCTTTGGGGATCTTGGCACCCACGGCGTGGAACTTGGTCGGGTCGGCAAGGAACTCCTTGATCTCCTGCAGCTCCTCGACGGCTTCATCGGCGCCAGCAACATCGGCAAAGGTGGTCTGCGGCATGTCCTTGTTGACCAGTTTGGCCTTGGACTTGCCGAAGTTCATGACGCGATTGCCGCCGCCTTGCATCTGGCTCATGAAGAAGAAGAGCAGGAAGACGACGATGGCAATCGGCAGCAAGGAGAACAGGAGCGTGAGCAGCAGATTCTCACTCGGCACAACGACGTTGTAGCCGCCCGGGATCTGGCCCGCATCAACCTTGGACTGCAGCAGTTCCTGCAGATTCACACCCTGCCCGGCGATATATGACGTACGAACCTTGGAACCGTCCTTCAAGGTCAGTTCCAACAGTTGATCGCGATCAGTCAGGGTCGCAGTGTCGACTCTGTTGGCGTTGATATCCGAGACGGCTGCGCTGGTATCGACCTGCTCAGGTGTTCCGAGGCCAGAAAGGAGGCTGGACCCGATCAATACGAACGTCACAGCGATCGCAACCCAGAAGATGGGGCCACGAATTATGCGCTTGAAGTCCATCATCTGACGGTACTACGAGGAGAGCAGGCCACCCACCAGCGGAGTACGGCTTTCGCCCTCAGCGATCAAGATCCATAGACATGTGGAGCCAAAGTGCCCACACATCGCAAATTGCGGAATTTCTGGGCGTAGTCAAGTCCGTATCCGACAACAAATTCATTGGGGATGTCGAAGCCCACATACTTCGGGAGCACCTGAACCTTCAGGGCATCGGGCTTGCGCAGGAGCGAGAACACTTCAACTGAGGCAGTGCCTCGTGAGCCCAGGTTCTTGATGAGCCAGGAGAGCGTCAGACCAGAGTCAAGGATGTCCTCCACGATCAGCACATTGCGACCAGCGATGTCCCCGTCGAGGTCTTTCATGATGCGCACGACACCACTGGATTTGGTTCCGGATCCGTACGAAGAGATGGCCATCCAGTCCATGTCAGTGCTGCGGCGAAGAGCGCGCGCAAGATCAGCCATGATCATGACCGCGCCTTTCAGCACCCCGACCAGCAGCAGATCCCTGTCCTTATAGTCAGCCTCGATCTGCTCGGCAAGTTCAGCGATGCGTGCATGGATTTGTTCTTCACTCACCAGTACATGGGCAAGATCGGCGCCGATATCTTCAGGTAGCAACGGGGTCTCCTGCGTCGAGGACGGTGATGAGGACCAGCCTCCCATACTCTCGACGGGCGCTGACCCGCCCAGGCAGGCTCACTGCTCCCTGCCCATGCCAGTTGTCCACCAAGGCATCCACGGCGAGCACCTGTGCCCGGGTCACATCCTCGGGAACTGCACCCAGATCTATGCACATACGCCGAATGATGCGGGTGCGGATCGCCACTGGGAGTTGCGCGAACTCAAGGATGTCGATTTCCAGGCGGTCATCCGAAAAGACAACGAGATCCACAAATGCAGCCTGGGCCCACGCATCGAGAGCATCTGCGTCATCTGCGGCAAGCTCAGCACTGCGTGCGAGGCCGGTGGCCAGCCCAGGGCCCAGCGCGCTCTGCAATTGATCCAGAGCGGTGCGCAAACGGACTCGAGCGAAGCGCTCCTCATCGTTATGGGGATCCTCCCAAGCCTTCAGGCCCAAGGCTTCACACTCCTGTTTCGCGCTGGCCCGCACGAGCTCTCGGGACAGATGCAGCAGCGGCCGCCGCAGCAGTCCGGCCACTGGACGCATGGCAGCAATCGAGCGAGTGCCTGAGCCTCGCGCCAAGCGAAGCAACACCGTCTCAGCCTGATCATCACGTGTGTGGCCAAGCAGCACGGCCACCGCCTGCATCTTGACCGCTACGGCATTGAGCGCCTCATAGCGAGCAGTGCGAGCCGCGGCCTCCGGGCCGCCATCCGAACCCACATCGACTCGAGCAATCACCACTGGATCCAGATCAAATGCAATGCAGGCTTCCTGCGCTGCATGAGCAACCTGATGCGAGCTCTCCTGCAATTGGTGGTCCACAACAACTGCGCCAACGGTCAGTCCAAGGGACCTACCGACAAATGCTGCGGCTGCGGCAAGCGCAAGAGAGTCTGGCCCTCCCGAGCAGGCAACCAGCACTACTGATCCCCGCTGTAGATCACGGAGTCCGAGTTGAACTGCCTTGCGCACCTCCAGAGTCGAGGTCGAAGCCCAATGTCGATCGTCCACGGTCACAGCTTCACGCGCCCATGCTCACGGCTTCACCTCGGTACAACCACACGCCCTCAATTTTGTAGCAATCTGATCGACCACTGTGCGCGCGGCACCAATCGATGGCACGTCATTTGCCATGACTGCGAATACCAGCACTCGCCCATCGATATCGGGCACGATTCCGGCCAGAGTCACGACATCGTTCAGAGTGCCGGTCTTTGCACGAACAAAGCCGGCCGCATCGGATTGACGTGCCGACGTGAACCGATCGGACAGAGTTCCGGTGAATCCAGCAATTGCCAGACTCGGCGCAATTCCGCCGAAGGATCCTTGGGCAGACAGCATCAAGATGCTGCCAAGGGTCTGCGCTGCAACTCGATCTCGACTGGACAGGCCACTGCCATCTGACAGGGCGATCCCCTGGGTTGGCAGCCCAAGCTCGGTCGCTGTCTTGGTCATTGCTTGGGCTCCGCTCTTGAAGCTGCCGACGCCAGTGAGTTTTGCGCCCGAAAGATGCGCCAAGGCTTCAGCGAGATCGTTGTCGGAGTCCGTCAGCATGTGATGCACCAATTGCTGAACAGGAGCCGATTCAACTCGAGCGATTTCAATGGCATCCGCCGCTGCCTTGCCTTCAATGACAGAGCCGACCTTGACTCCACGAGCTCGCAGCATTTTGGCGAAAGCCCGTGCTGCGTATTGCGCCGGATTGCTGACTCGAGAATTGCCGCGGGGATTAGCTCGCCCCTGGTCCATCATCAATGCCTGAACCGGAGCCACCACCCCAGCAGCGGGAAATGAGCGCGACCAACCTGCGCCAAGAGTGCGTCCTGTAAACAGCGAGATGTCGTAGACCAGATTCACGGATGCGCCCGGCAGTGCTTTCGCCGTTTTATCGGCCAAGGTGGCCAAGGAGGCGCCGGCGCCCTGTGAAGGCAAGGTCGCGTCTCCGCCACCCACCAAGGTCACCGTTGATCCCTCACTCACGACGCGGGTGGCAAGTCGCGTCGATGAACCCAGTGCGCGAAGGGCGGTGGCTGCGGTGAGCAGCTTCAGGGTCGAGGCCGGAGACAACGCGGTCTGGGCCCGGGACTCCAGCAAAGTGGCGCCGCTCGCCGGATCTGCCACCCAGAGAGCAGATGTGCCAAGAGCTGGCCTGCTCAGAAGTGGGGTGAGCACCGACGAGAGGCCAGCCGTTGTAGGGATCGGAGCAGTGCTTCCGGCTACTGGCAGTGCGGGTAACACTGGGGAAGTTGAAGCATCTGCAGTCGCTGGCGCTTGAGCGCTGAGCCCACAGGTCAGGAGCAAGATCGCCAAAATGAGCGGAAGGCGCACTCGGTGTGTCACCTCTCACCTCCTTGGCGGTCGGCATCACTCATGTCGATAGGGAACACTAGGCGACTATGGAACCCTTGATATTCGACGTCACGATTGAAATCCCAGCCGGTAGCAGAAACAAGTACGAGGTCGACCACGAGACCGGCCGAATTCGCCTCGATCGGATGCTGTTCACCTCAACTCGCTACCCACATGACTATGGATTCATTGAGGACACCCTTGGTCAAGACGGAGACCCACTCGATGCGCTCGTCATGACTCAGGAGCCCACCTTTCCTGGTGTCGTGATTCGATGCCGCGCAGTTGGCATGTTCCGCATGACCGATGAAGCTGGTGGCGACGACAAGGTGCTGTGCATTCCCTCTGGTGACCCACGCCTGGAGCACTTGCGCGACATCCATCACATCGCGGAATTCGACCGTCTGGAGATCCAGCACTTCTTCGAGGTCTACAAGGACCTTGAGCCTGGCAAGAGCGTTGAAGGCGCATCATGGGAAGGCCGCCACGAGGCTGAGGACGAGATTCGTGCCTCCCAGAAGCGCTACGTGCCGAACCCGAACCACAAGCGCTGATCTGCACGGACAAGACGAGGGGCCCGCCATTCTGGCGGGCCCCTCGTCTTCAGTGACGCTTCACTAGTGGGCATCCTTTCGGCGGAATAGGCGGCTGAGCGATGATCGGACAGATCATGATCAAAGTGAAGACCAGTGGGGCGCGCGCATCTGGGATGCTTCCACCGTGGCCGCGATGGATGTGCTCCATTAAGGCACGAGAAGCGCGGCAAGAATGTGAAGGCGATCGGCGTGCTCGCCGAACGCGTAGGTCTCAGCATCCGGGCAGTGCGCTACTACGAAGGACTCGGACTCGCGGTTCCCTTGACGCGTTAGCCCCGTCGGGTTTCGCCTCTTTGGGACGGCGGAAGAAGAACGCCTCCGCGTCCCGAAGATCTCAAGCCCGTGTGCTTCAGGCTGGAGCAGATGCGCAATATCGTGTGAATGCTTGAGGAAGCAGCCAGCCCTGGACTACCACCAGACTCGCGCACCGGGCTGCTGAAACAGCTCAATACGCATCACCACGCCCTTGACCAGCGTCGAGGCTGACAGCAACAACAACTCCAACTCCGCAAAGCAACTCAGCCACGCACTTCAATGCGCCGAGGAGTCACTCTCAGGCCATAGGCCTTACACACCTGCCGTCTAATTGCCTCAGTACCTATCGTCCACATTCAACTCGTAGGCACTGACCCAGACCACTCGCTCGGCTAACGCATCACTAAGAGAGTTGACGATCAGGCTCATCAACGTCTGCGTTGCCGAGGGGTCGATATACGGCACTCTGATAGTAATTTCACTTTGGCTCATGTCTAAGTCATCGCGAATACTGTCGATACAACCATCGAACACTTCGAACAATTGCGCGACTTCCACTTCCCTCAAATAGGGGTAGGCGAAGGCCAGCGTTATTCCGAAAGCGACATCCCTCAATCCTTCTTGGTCACAAGTCGTGGGTACGGAGAATCGAAGAGTCGGTCCTGCATTGACCGGTGGCGCTGATTGAATCTCATTAGCAGAAAGCGCCACGCGCCACGCACCCAACTTCTGTGTCCAGCTATCGCAAGCAAGAACAGCCGTGGAGACCTTCGAAGCTTCGTCAAGCGCCGATGCAACTCTAAGCAAGTCTTCCTTCAATCGCGGAATCATTCACAACCAATCTCAGCACTCGAGAGGTAGGGACTCGACAGGCGCCTTCAGCCAATATCAAGTCCTCCATTGAGTGATTGATAAATTGAATTCGAAGGCAGATCCAACGCACGCGATCACGCATCCAACCGGCTTCCTCGCTCACGCCCGCAAACTGAGAAACCATTGAGCGCGCTGAAGCGAGGGCGTCCAAAGCCTCAACAGTCAAGACTTTCAATGCATTTGCCTGATCGGCAACATGAGGAAAGCGAGTTGCTTTGTCTTGTGCAACTGACGGCAGATCGGCAGTCTGGAGTGACTCAACGAGTACATCCAAAGCAACCGCGAGCCTGGTCCACCAGATCGCCTGTTTCAAGTAGCCATCAGGGCAAACGGCCAGCGCATTGATTTCTTGAGCAGGGATCATTTCAACTCTGCTCTGCATCTCTTGGGACTGTTGCACGTCTACCTCCTTGAGAAGTCGTTCAATAGAGACTCTCATTGGCCCATCACCGAGTCCATGCTCGATGGGTGACAGTCGCATCACAGATCCATTCGCATTCAGCATGACGAACGTGCCACTTCTTTGATCGCTCTTGGCAGCTGGGGTGTTGGTCCTGCATTGAGTTGGCTTTGCGCCCACGGATGAAGAATCCAGCAAAATGGACCGGAACGTTGTCAGATCGAGAACCGTGGCGAGAGTGTCGCGACATCAGTATCGTGATCCAAGCTCAATCCAAGTGACTCTTCACGTCGCACTTGCGCGCACGGAGCGATGCGATCCAAGTCTTCGACAAGGTAGTTAATGAGTTGTATACGCTTGTGTACCCATTTCACAGTCTCGCGCACGCTGCGCGCTTCCTCTCGCCGACCGGCCAATCGAGTCACGAGCATCCGTGCTGATCCGATCGCCTGGAGGGCCTCGCTCTCCATCTCCTCAAGCGCAAGTGCTTGATCAGATAGGTACGGCACGTGCTCGGAGAAGTACCTTGCCAATTCGCGTAGGCGGGACTCAATTACTGCCTCTGCCAGGCTATCGAGAGCCGCCGCCAACCTTGTCCACCAGATGGCCTGTTGCGTGTATTCATGCGGAGACATTGCCAAGGCGCGGATGTCCTCTGTCGGAATTGCTTCCGCGATCAATTGAAAATCCTTCGATTGACTCACAAGACCTCCTCACTTGAAGCGCTAGAGGATTCCAGATTTCCACACACGTGACTTTCAAACGATGCGCGGAGCGTGACAGCTATGTCACAGAATGATTCGGACTGGATCTGCCAGTCTGGAATGGGGACTCGAGCCTCGAGCCGAGGTTTAATGAGGCATGGCTCGAACAATCATGGTGGTTGAAGATGACGCTGCTATTCGAATGGTGCTCAAGGCTCACTTGACGGACGAGGGTCATGACGTTCTTGAATGCTCTAACGCAGAACAAGCGCTGGTCCTGTTGGTCGATGAGCATCCCGATGTCATCCTGATAGACATGCGTCTTCCGGGTATCCACGGCTTGGATCTTGTGCGCAGCGTGCGAGGCACTAGCCAAGTGCCGATCATTATCGTCTCGGCGCAGACGGATAGCCATGACGTGGTTGCTGGCATGGAGGCGGGTGCCGATGACTACGTCACAAAGCCTTTTGTGGCAAAGGAACTCATGGCCCGCATTCGTCGCCAGGTTCGAAGAGGCGAACCAGCTAATTCAGACCTGCCAGGTCTGAAATGTGGACCGCTTGAATTGCGACCGGCGACAGGTCAGGCGCTACTTGGATCACAACAACTCGCGCTCTCTCGCATCGAATTTGACGTCTTAGCAGAACTCATGAGCGCACGCGGACGTGTGTTAAGTCGCGACGAGTTGCTGCGCGACGTGTGGGGCTACAGCAGCATGGGTGATGGCCGAATAGTGGACAGTCTGATCTATCGACTGCGCGGCAAAATCGAATCCGATGCCACAAATCCTCAACTTCTGCTCACGGTTCGAGGATTCGGCTATCGAATGGGGTTCACCAAATGACTCCCCCGTGGGGTCTGCGTTGAAGTTGGGACTACGAGCGCGGGTAGCAGTTGCCTTGGCTCTTGTGTCTCTAGTCGTGGCAGGAGCCGTAGCAGGCAGCACGTATGTATTTGCGCGCTGGTTCCTGCTTGATCAACGCGAGTCCGCAGCGATCACGCGGGCAGTCTTGGACGCTCGCGCAGTAAACGCAGCGCTTGACGGTGGAACTTCGCCATCCAAGACTCTTGAACTCGTGCCTTCGGTTGGCACCTCACAGCCGATGATCCACACTTCCGAAGGATGGTTCACAGCATCTGTCGGCGTGCCCCCGAGCGCCTTTCCCGCCGCCTTCCTCAGCTTGGCCGCAGCGCAGGGCGCACGGCAGCGAATCGATGTCGCGGGCGATCCGTACTACGTCGTCGGATTACCACTGACGTCCGGCACGTACATTGAAGTGTTCACGCTGCGAGAACTAGACCAGACGCTCCGACTGGCAGGCTCAGCACTGATACTCATGAGTCTCTTCGCCGCTGCTGTGGGCGCCGCCTTTGGAGCTACTACAGCTGGCAGAGTCTTGATACCGGTGCGAAATCTAGGCTTTGGTGCCCAACGAATCGCAGGTGGGGAACTCGATACACGCATTGATCTCAACGGGGACTCAGACCTAGATCCAATTGCGCGATCATTCAACGCCATGGCTGAGGCTGTGCAGCAACGTATTTCTCGCGAGCAGAGATTCACTGCAAACGTGAGTCACGAGTTGCGCTCGCCCGTGACATCAATCGTCGGCACTGCCGAAGTGCTTGAGCGTCACGCAGATCACTTGTCCAATGAAGATGCGCCAATGATTGCCATTTTGGGCGAGCAAGCGCGAAGAATGTCGCAAACTCTCGTTGATCTCATGGAAATCAGCCGTCTAGACAGGGGCTATCCACTGTCACTGGAGAGCGTCGATGTCACACAGTTGTGCCGCGAAGTGGCTGCTCGACAAGACGTAGATCCCCATATTGTTGATGGTTCCCAAGTGCGCGTACTCACAGACGGTAGGCGCGTTGAGCAGATCATCCGAAATCTGATCGAGAATGCGCAACGCCACGGCAAAGGCGCAACCCAGATCACCGTTCGAAATTCCCCTGAACACATTGAGATTGCCGTCGAAGATGCCGGACCCGGTATCGCATCTTTCGATCGCGCACGACTGTTCGAGCCCTTCGCTCGAGGCGACAATGTGGAGAGCGCCACCGGCGCAGGACTCGGACTTGCAATTGTTCGCGAGCAAACTGAGGCCCTGGGCGGAACGGTCGTGATAGGCACCTCGGCGTTGGGTGGAGCGAAGTTCACGGTTTCTCTGCCGCTGCGAGACTCAGGTCATGAATAGTCTACGCAGCGTAAGACAAGCGAGCGTTCTTGCACTGGGTGGCTTGCTCCTTCTTGCAGCGTGTGGAGTCCCGAAGCAAGAGAATCCCGAACCCTTGCCAGCAGGTGCGCTACCGGGTCCGGTGGCTTCTACTCCTGCGGCAGCACCCAGTGCCGATGTCGTCCAGCGTGGCTTGTGGTTTACGCGCGAGGATGGCCTTGTCCCAGTGGCACTTCGCTTGCCACGGCCCGTTTCCGCCGACGATGTGCTGGAGGCACTCGTGACCGGGCCTTCCCAAGCAGAATTGGGCTCAGGACTGCGAACGATTGCCCGAGATCCATTGACCGGCCAAGCCATGATCTCTCTCCTGGAGGCTGAACCTCGCGACGCGACTAATTCATCTCCCAGGGTTGCCAAGGTATCGGTGAATTCAGCATTCAATGCGTTACCACCTGCGGATCAACTCCTTTTACTGGGTCAGGTCGTGCTGAGTCTGAGCGATGCCGGATGGCAGCGAGTTCAATTTCTCGATGAAGTCGGGTCGGAGTTGTCTGTGCCGTTGCCCAATGGACGTGTGCTTGTCGGCAATGCCGAAGCTTCAGACTTTCGGACCCTCGTCCTTTAACGGCCCGCGGGACTTCGCATTCAGTGAACCAGCGCGAATGAGGATCCGTCCTCGCAGCTTGCGAAGCTCGATGCAACTTCGCTCTGCATGAAGTCAATGAGAAAGCCCTCGGTTTCTCTCACGCTACTTCCAATATCGGTCACTCGGCGCGCTCAAGAGCTTGGGCCGCTTTCTATTGAATCCCCATTGTGGTGAACTGAATCCATGGAACACGAGGCCTCCCTGCAGAGTCGAATCGTGTTTGGCGACGATCACTCGGCCGGAGCAGATATCGCATGGAAGTGGATCACTGCACACGAATGGCCTGCGTGGGATCTCGACATTGTCTACGTAACACCTCCGGATCCGAGCCTTGTATCTTTGGTCACCTCGGACTCCTTGCGCGAAGTGCAGCCCGAACACCCTCGGACGATTCCAAAGTCATCCGGATTGAAAGAGGTCCGATACCTGACTGCAGCAGGAGACCCCCGAATCGTGCTCAGCGAGGGCCTCGGAGTTGGCCTGACGGTTATCGGAGCTCGCGGGAGCGGAATCATGAAGGCGCTCCATCTGGGCAGCACTGCTGAGTGGCTGGCGAAGTCTCCAAATGCACCCGTTGTCATCGCACGGCGCTCGGCACGGATACATTCGATCCTCGCGTGTGTTGATGGTTCCACTCATTCGGATGCCGCCATCGCTGCACTCGCCAGGATGCCTTGGATCGCCGCGACGCACGTGACTGTGCTCGCCGTTGATCACGATTTGGATTGGGATTGGGATTCGCAAGTGCCATCCTTGCGTGAGAAGGCTGAATACTCTGCGCGGATATTGCGTGACTGTGGCGCAAGAGTGTCAGTGAAGGTCCTGCTCGCTGATCCGGCAGTGTCGCGACTCAACGCCAAGTACTCGATCTTCGACGTGATCGATTCATTGGCCCCGGATCTGGTATCCCTGGGCACAAAGGGGCGCCGGGGTCTATCTCGTGCGCTGATGGGATCGATTGCAGGTGCCGTCACTCAGTACGCGGAATGCTCCGTGCTACTGGCCCATGACCACACAAGCGACTTCGACGGCGACAATAACAGTGCGATCAAGCAGTGGAGCCCAACGCCTTGATCCGTCACAGTTGCCCGAGGTTAGGGCTTCCGACAAGGTTGAACCATGGATCCCAATGACCTAGTAGTCACACTCACGGATCCCATCTGGATCCTCATCGCATTTGCTGCGGGTCTCCTGGGTCGCGCCATTGGTCTGCCACCTCTGGTGGGGTACCTCGCCGCCGGCTTGACCCTGCATGCATTCGGTGCTGAAACAGGTGCCCTTCTCAATCAGATCGCCGATGTCGGCATCATCTTGCTGCTCTTCAGTGTCGGACTCAAGCTCAATCTGAAATCTCTCTTCAAGGCCGAGATCTGGGTTGTCGGAACCCTTGAAGTCACGCTGGCCACCCTGGGCTTCACCGGTGTGATCTGGCTGCTCGCATTCACTCAGACGGGCCCCTTTTCGGGCTTGGATCTGCGTGCTGCGCTACTGCTGGGCATAGCGCTGTCATTCTCAAGCACGGTCTTCGCAGTGAAAGTTCTCGAGGACCGGGGCGCGGCATCGAGCAGACACGGAAAACTGGCGATTGGGGTGCTCGTTCTGCAGGACTTCATTGCCGTCATCATCCTGGCCGCATCGGCGCAGGTGTGGCCAAGTATTTGGGCTCTAGCTCTGGTCCTGCTCATTCCTGCACGTCCACTTCTCGTCCGCGTGATGAACAGCAGCGGACATGGAGAGCTGCTCCTGCTGTTTGGGGTCGCAGCAGCCCTTTCCGGCAGCGCACTCTTCGATGCAGTCGGCATCAAGGGAGCCGTAGGAGCACTTGCTGCCGGACTCCTGCTTTCAAACACAGAGAAGGCCGATGAGCTCAGCAAGAACATGCTGGGCTTGAAGGACGTTTTTCTCGTGGGCTTCTTTCTCAGCGTCGGGATGACAGAGTTCCCAAGTGGGTTCGGCATCGCCATCGCAGTGGCGCTGATCTTGATACTGCCGCTCAAGGCTCTGCTCTATTTCCTACTGTTCTCCATGCGGTTCCTGCGAGCACGCACCTCTTGGCAGGCGAGTCTGGATCTCGCTAACTACAGTGAATTTGGCTTGATCTTGCTCGTTGCCGCGGCTGGCGTGGGCTGGGTTCCATCGACATGGATCGCAGTTTTGGCCTTGGCAATCATCGGGTCGTTTGCGATCTCCGCGCCTGTCGCTGAGCGAGGGGACGTGTTCTACCGGCACGTGCGGCCGAGTCTGAAACGCCACGAGCGAGCTCGACGACTACCAGGCGATGAAGATCTTCACATGCTCGACATCGACTACGTGGTCTTCGGTATGGGCCGCATTGGCTCGCATGCCTACAGTGCACTCAACGCTCAATACCCTGGCCGGGTGCTCGGCGTTGACATGGACAGTGCTCGGATAGCAAAGGCTCAGGCGCACAAGCAGACGTGCGTTGTGGGAGACGCCACCGATCCCGAGTTCTGGTCGAGGACCGATGGGCTCTTTGAACATCTGTCGTGGGTCTTGCTCACTATGTCTTCACACGAAGCCAATGTGGCAGCTGTCGAATTGCTGAGGGAACGCGGCTTCGTTGGCAAGATCGCCGCAACATCGACCTTCCCCGACGATGCGCAGGACCTCCGCAACCTTGGAGTGGATCTCGCTTTCGATGTGTATGCGGAAGCCGGGGCCGGATTCGCCGCCCACCTGTCACAGCGCATCGCCGATGACTGACCGGCAACTCAAGCCCCGTTGAGCGACGGGCAACAGGCATGAGCTCACAATTACAGGGATTTCTGCGATACGTCGATCTCTTGGCACGCGCTGCGATTCCGATTGGTTTTCCAACACCGAATCCACCCACCAAGTGCAGGTATCGCAGTGCTCGTGGCATCCCTCATCGCAGGAGCCATCGCCGCAATCATTCTGCTTTCCAGGAATCGGCGCTGCGCGAAACTATCGGCAGACTTGGACTAGCACTCCAACGGTCGGCAACCCACCTCCAAGGAAGTCGGAGGTGAAGCCTTAAACCTCCGCCTTCTGGACGGTGCCGCGCACCTCACAGACCGCAGCCAGTGTGTTGTAAACGGTCCCGAACTTCTTCAGGTTGCGGTGCATCACTTCGAGTTGATGCTCGCTTGCATCGCTGTCTACCTGCATCTCGTAGGTGACACCTACGAATATGGGTGGACTGTCTTGCCTACGCGCACGAACCTCCACCCTTGCGCTGCGATAGGTGATGCCCAGGAGGATGCTGGACCGCTCAAGGTTCTTCATCAGGCATGCGGCGAATGCCGAGGCAAGCAACTCGGCCGGTCCAGGCAAACTGGAAGGAGCCTCTGAGCCCCAACGCGCATCCATATGCACAACCTGATCACCAGCATGCAGTTCTGCAGTGCCTCCTGCGAGGCACTGACCTCGCACCGTGTACTCATACGGAGCTTGACTCATGTCGGCAGCCTTTCACGTCGATGCTGCACACACGGAGTTTCAACTCACGCAGCCGTCGCCTTGGTGGCGAAGTAGCGGCGGCGCAGCCACAGCGATACATACACCAGCCCTACAAGTGCCGGAACCTCGATGAGTGGGCCGATGACACCGGTGAGCGCTTGTCCAGACGTAACGCCCCACACACCGATGCTGACAGCGATGGCCAGTTCGAAATTGTTGCCAGCCGCTGTGAATGCCAGGGTCGCGGTCTTGGGGTACCCGAGGCGGCTGCGCGCTCCTGCCAAGAAGGACACTCCCCACATGATGGCGAAGTAGCACAGCAGCGGAATTGCGATTCGAACGACCGATGCCGCATCAGAGGTGATCGCGTCTCCCTGCAACGCGAACATCACGACGATGGTGAACAGCAGCCCGTAGAGCGCGAAGGGAGAAATGAACGGGATGAACCTGTGCTCATACCAATCCCTGCCCTTGGTACGCAGACCAATGCGTCGAGTCAGGTAGCCCGCGACGAGGGGAATGCCCAGGAAGATGAGGACGGCTTTGGTTATCTCCCAGGTGGAGAACTGGATGTCTTCGGTGTCCAAGCCCAGCCAGCCGGGAAGGATCTTCAAATAGAAGGTGCCAAGGAGGGCGTAGGCCAGAATCTGGAATACCGAGTTGATGGCAACCAAGAGCGCGGCCGCCTCTCGATCACCACAGGCAAGGTCGTTCCAGATGAGCACCATCGCGATGCATCGGGCCAGGCCGATGACGATCAGGCCAGTGCGGAACTCCGGGTAGTCGGCCAGGAACACCCAAGCCAGGGTGAACATCAGCAACGGACCAATGACCCAGTTGAGCAGCAGCGAAAGCCACAGGAGCCTGCGGTCTCCGGTGACGTGGCCCATCTCCTCGTATCGCACCTTCGCGAGCACGGGATACATCATCAGAAGCAGGCCAAGCGCGATCGGCAACGATGTCTGACCCACGCTGACGGCATCAAGTGCCGACTGCGCTGACGGCACCAGGCGTCCAAGCAGCAGGCCACCGGCCATCGCCACCAGGATCCATACGGGAAGGAATCGGTCCAGCAGCGAGAGCTTGGCAAGGACCGCATCCTCACCGGGTGCGGCGTGCGGAAAGGCATGATGGTTCGGCATGAGTGCCGTCCTAGAAGTTCGCAGGTGCTAGCGGACATGACGCATACGCAAGGTAGCGCTAGGCGAGGCCGACGAGGTTGCCGGTCAGGCGCGCCCGAAGTGCACAAGCACGCCCCGGCGGTTCTTTCGTCCGCGCTTGGCGTTGTGTACTGCCCGAACTCAGCCGAGCAGAACGTCCAGACTCACGAGCAGTGCCTCAACCCGAGATTTGATTTCATTGCGAATCGGGCGAACATCGTCAACCGTGAGGCCATTTGGATCTGTGAGCTCCCAGTCTTCGTAACGCTTGCCCGGAAAGACAGGGCAGGCATCTCCACAGCCCATCGTGACCACCACATCGGCTGCCCGTACCTCTTCATCTGTCCACGGCTTTGGATATTCGCCTGAGATATCGATCCCGATTTCTGCCATGGCACCAATCGCGGCCGGATTGACCTCACTGCCCGGCTCAGATCCGCCGGACCAACCAATAGCTCGGTCTCCCGCGAGGGCGCGAAAGTAGCCAAGTGCCATTTGAGAACGCCCGGCGTTGTGGGTGCACAAGAAGAGAACGATTGGACGATGATCATCACTCTTGCCCTCGACGCGCGCCAAGGCCGTGAGGCGATCACGTGCAAACCTTTCAGCAAACAGCGCCAAGTAGGTGTCATTCGTCAAGCGAGAGGCAATGTCGTCATAGGAAGTGATGAGGAAACGCTCGATCGTCTCAGTTGAGAACATGCCAGCGAAATGCTTTTGCAGCAACAGAGCAGATGATCGCAAAGTCATCAACTGCATGAGAGGTATGTCGTCGCGAAACGGACTGTCTGTCATGAAACTCTCCTCTTAGGTGGTCGATAGGAAACGCGTGGTGCCAATTCGTCGATACGACTGGTGATTTCTTCCAAGGCAGCAGCGAACGCCGCGTCAGTGTCGATTCTTGAGGGATCGGGGATTGACCAATGAAAATGCGGCTGATCAAGATTCGGCAGGTGCTCGTTCACCGCATCACACACCGAAATGACAATGTCGTCATCGCGCAAGATCGTGTCAATTGACTGCGGGGTCTTGTTGGGGATGTCCAAGCCGGCTCGCTTGGCCGTAGAGAGAGCGCGCGGGTTGATGGCCGATGCAGGTTGGGAGCCAGCCGAAGCACTCGGCACATCGCTCACCTGACGCCAGGCAGCCTCGGCAAGAATCGAACGTGCCGAATTGTGCGTGCACACAAAGACAACCCGTGGGGCTTGCAAGGGCGTCGGCTTTGGAAGAAGCGATGCCAGTGCCGACTGATCCAGCTGCACGTACGTCCGGCGACGATCGTTCTGTGAATCGGTCCTCTTGATGAGCCCAGCCTCCTGCAGGACCTTGAGATGGTGGGCAAGCAGATTGCCGGTGATGCCCACGGCCGCGGCCAGCTGATCAGGTGAGCGATCTCCTTCGGCCAGCATGTCGACAATCGACAAGCGGATCGGGTCACCTAACGCGGCGAGCACACGAACCCGGACGAGCACTGCATCAGAGGGCTCGACTGCGGATTTTACTTCAATGGCCATTGACTCAATAATGGCTGATGTATTGTGCGCCTGTCAAGCATCCCGTCCGCAACTGAAAGGTCACGATGATTCACGGTCTCAGCAAGCGTGCAGTTGGCGAATTCATCGGCACGGCGATGCTGGTAGCTGCTGTAGTTGGCTCGGGAATCATGGGCACATTGCTCAGCGAAAACCTCGCCTTGACGCTGCTGATCAATGCCGTGGCGACCGTGGCGGCCCTGGGCGTCCTCATCTGGGCTATCGGTCCAATCTCGGGCGCCCATTTCAATCCCGTCGTGACAGCTGTCGCGCTCGCGCGACGTGAGATGCCTCTGGGCGAAGGTGGCATCTACATCGGGGCGCAGGTCCTTGGCGCCCTGGCAGGCGTGGCCTTGGCGAACGTCATGTTTGATCTGCCGGCATTTGAGGCTTCAACGCATGTGCGTACTGGCATGCCGATCTGGTTGGGAGAGGTCGTTGCCACAGCAGGCCTTTTGCTGGTGATAGGTGCTCTCACGCGCACAGGTCGAGGTCACCTTGGAGCTGTTCTGGTGCCGGCCTGGATTGGGTCTGCCTACTTCTTCACTTCATCGACATCCTTCGCCAATCCCGCCGTGACTATCGGCCGTAGTCTGACCGACACCTTTTCAGGTATCGCCCCATCGAGCGTGGCTTTGTTCATCGTGTTTCAAATCATCGGCGCCATCATCGGTGCAGGCCTGACCGAGTTCTTCTACCCGCGTCGCGGCATACCTGAGCCTCTGGACCTTCCCGATCCGATCCACCACGGACCGAACGCACAAGCGTGATCACGGCCTTGTCAATGGAGACCCCTATGAACTCCCGACCATCAGTGCTGTTTGTCTGCGTCCACAACGCCGGACGCTCGCAGATGGCTGCCGCCTTCTTGACGCACCTGTCAAAGGGAAGCATCGAAGTGCGATCTGCGGGGTCTGCCCCCGCAGACACAGTGAATCCGGCAGTCGTTGCGGCAATGCGTGAAGTCGGAATAGACATCGCCGATGAAGTCCCAAAGGTGCTGACAGTGGATGCCGTGCGGGAATCCGATGTCGTGATCACGATGGGGTGTGGCGATGCCTGCCCGATCTTTCCGGGCAAGCGCTACGAGGACTGGGTGCTGCAGGACCCCGCTGGCCAGGGAGTTGCATCAGTGCGCCCGATACGCGATGAGATCAAAGCCCGCATTGCGAAGTTGGTCTCCGAGCTAGTGCCCAGTGCCTAACAACAGGTTGACGCCTCAACTGCATCAGATGTGGCCGGCGTGCAGCATGCACTTCCGCCGACCTGATTGATGATCATTGGCTCGAACACCAAGGCGTCCGTCAAGTCGTCAGTGATGGTGTAGATCTCCCACGGAGCACCGGCCGGATCATGCGCCCAGGTCTTGTCCTGTTCTGCGTAGCAGCACACAGTTCGATTGATGTCCGTGACTTCAACACCTTCACTGCTCAGTCGCTGGGCAGTTGCACTCACCGCGGCTGAATCTTCGACCTCAATGCCGAGGTGGTTCAAGGCGCCGGCGACACCTTCCCCGCGCTCCTCGGCGCTGGCTTGGATCAACACCAGTTTGAGCGGTGGTTCATTGATAGCAAAGTTCGCGTAGCCCGGACGACGCTTATGCGGAGTCGTATTGAACAGGCGTGAATAGAACTCAACGGAGGCTTCCAGGTCTGACACATTGAGCGCGAGCTGAACTCGGGACATGATCGTTTCCATTCCATAGACAAGCGTCGATGGATGAATTCTGCTGCATACATTGATAGGTGTCAATAGAGACAGGTATCGATATTTATCTGGACTTGTGGAAGGCTGCCCCTATGGCATCTCGAAAAACCGTCGATATCGCTTTGAGTTCTGCCCCCTGTTGCGAACCCGGCCTTGCAGCCCCACTCTCTCGAACCGAGGCCGACTCACTTGCGCAGTTGCTCAAGGCAGTAAGTGATCCCACGCGGCTGCAATTGCTCTCGATCATTCGATCCAGCCCGGACAACGAAGCCTGCGTGTGCGATCTGACAGAGCCGGTCGGGCTGTCACAACCCACGGTGAGCCATCACCTCAAGGTGCTGACCGATGCTGGGATTCTCCAGCGAGAACAGCGCGGAACCTGGGCCTGGTTCTCGATCGATCAATCACGTCTTGACGCTATTGCCCAAGCGATCAGCTGATTAGTTCTCTTCCCCTGGCGCAGCTGTCACCCTTAGGGGAACAAAGGTCTTGACACGGATCGGCTCAGGCATTGGTGTTAGTCCGAAGCTTTCAAGCGCCCCTTGCCCAGCGAGCCTGACCAGGTACTGCGCAAAGAGCAATGGCAGTGCTGAGCTTGAACCGGAGTCGCAAATCAGGAGATGCGCGTAGCCCTGCACCGGCCAGCCCACCAAGCCGGCTCCTTCGCCAAGCACGATCTTGGACGAGGCGAGATCGAAGTTGCCCGCGACCGGAAAGCCTCCGGTTGCAGCGCTTGCAAGAATGTCGCCTTCGGGTGTGACCGTCACGTTGGTGGCGCCCGACCCGACCTTGTAGAGCTGAATGTCATCTGAGGTGATGACCGTATCCACCTCTTGACCGTTGAGATCGGTTCCCTTGACCGGCAAGTTTGCCGATGCGATGCCATTGTTGACCGCCGTGAAGATCGGCAGGACAGCCAGTGTGCCCTCGGATGCAAGCATCTCGGCAAGCATCTCTTCTTGGTCAGCGAACTTCTTGCCGGCCTTCAACGTCGCGACAGGTCCTTGGGGCCAAGCGGCCGGATCCTGCTGCGAGATCCACGTGGTCATGGCCGTGACCGCGCCCTGGGGGGAGTCGATTGACACAAGGGAGAGTGGCGGCAGGCCGGACAGGTCAAAGTCGGGGTTGGCATCGGCGATCAGCGGGTCCTCCCAGGTAGTGACGGTGCCGTTGAGCACTCCCGCCGCTGCTTGGGGCGTGAAGACCAGTCCCTCCAGACCAAGGACGCTGTAGGCAATCGTCACTGGATAGGCGAAGGCCGGAATCGCAATGACCTTGTCAGCCGGGCACGATGCCGTCTTGAAGGCCAGCAGTTCGGCCGGGGTGGGGGCCTGCCCGAGCAATGCGATCGGCGCCTTCGTGCCAGCAGCTACTTCCGTGACCGTCTGATCTGGACACACTGACGCAAGTGCTGCGCCGACCGTGTCCATCGAACCTGTGAATTCCTGCGGTGTAGAGATGTCGACATTGCCGGTGCCACATTCGATGTTTGCCTCAGCACGTGCGGCGAGCACATCAGGTGGCATCGGTGGCGTGCAGGCACTGAGCAGTAGCGCACCTGCGCCGAATACAGCAGCGAGGACGATGCCTCGGATCTTCAACGAGTTCCGAGACATCGTCCTCACCTTCGATAGTTACTGTTGAATTTGAGTTGCGACTTACTTGATCTTGAGGACGTTCGCGCGTGCCTTGGCCAGGATTTCGCCTGTCAATGGCACATAGCCGAGTGAAGACGCACGTGAAGGTCCGCACTTGGCCAGGACGTAGTCGAAGAACTGGCGAACACCCAAGCCGTTGGGGCCCTTGCCATCCGTGCGTGCGAGGCCGTAGGTGAAGATCGCAATCGGGTAGGCACCCTTGACCTTGCTCGCGTAGTTCAACTGCACGATGCCTGACGACTGCATGTCTGTCTGCTTGGCGAGGTTCTTCGCAGCCGATGCAGCTGATGGGGCAATGAATTCGCCCAATGCATTCTGCAGGCGTGCTGATGGGTAGCCCTTGGCGTCGCCGAGATCGACGTAGCCAATGGTGCCTTCCTTGGCGATCACGTTAGCCATGACACCCTGATTGGTGCGACCTGCGACTGAGTTCTGCGGTGGCACGCCACCGGGGAACGCAGTGGACATGTCATCTTGAACCTTGGTGAAGGATGAAGGTGCCCATGCGTTCAGGTACTGCAGGAAGTTGTTCGTGGTTCCTGAAGCATCTGAGCGGTAGGCGATCGTGATCGGCACAGCCGGGATCGACTTGGCGATCCGGGGATTGGACTTCAGGATCTCAGGATTGTTCCACGTGGTGATGGCACCACTGAAGATCTTCGCCAGAGTTGCCTGCGTCAATTGAATGGATGAACCAAGAGTGCGACCAGTGGTCGGATTCTTCAGGTTGATCGTGATGGCGATCGAACCGCCGACATTGGGCACGTACTCCCAATCGAAGGTTGGCTCGCCAGAGGTGTACGCCGAGTCGGTCTGACCGAACACGAAGGTGCCCTTGGAGAAGTTGCCCTTGCCCGTGCCTGAGCCAGTGGAGGTATAGGTGATGGTGAAGTTGTTCTGAGAGCCGTTGTAGTCGGCTGCGCACTGCTGCATGAATACGGCTGGGAACGACGCCCCACCGCCTGGAACAGTTTCGGCTGCATTTGCCGGGGCAACCATGGCAAGCCCCGAGGCTGCGATGGCGGTGCCGGCGATGATCGCGAGTGTGCGACGCACTGGATTCTCCTTTGATGTATGTGATGACTGCATACTTGAAGTTACGTACCTGACGTTGCCGGTCAGGGGCTTATCTGTGACGCGCAGCCAACTCTGAGATGAACAGTGCGTGCCAAGATGAACAACGGCTTAACCGAAGCGCCCATTCACGTAGTCAAGAGTGCGCTGGTCTTGCGGCTGGCCGAAGATGTCAGTGGTCAGACCCTGTTCGACGATATGTCCGGGCTCGTTCTCCTGGGCCAGGAAGAACGCCGTGTTGTCAGCCACGCGCACCGCTTGCTGCATGTTGTGCGTGACGATGACAATCGTCACCTCCTTGGACAACTGACGAATCGTCTCTTCGATCTTGAGAGTGGATGCCGGGTCAAGCGCCGAGCAAGGCTCGTCCATCAACAACACGCTGGGTTGCACGGCAAGTGCGCGAGCAATAACAAGTCGCTGCTGCTGTCCGCCGGAGAGATCGCCAGCTGCGTGATTGAGTCGGTCTTTGACTTCAGTCCACAAACCAGCAGCTGTCAGAGTCTGCTCGACGATGTCATCGTGGTTGTCACGCTTCATTCCTGAAAGCTTCAGGCCCGAGAGCACATTGCCGCGAATGGTCATGCTCGGAAATGGATTTGGCTTCTGGAAGACCATGCCGATTTGCAGTCGAATATGCACAGGGTCGACATCCGAGCTGTAGATGTCTTTGCCTTCGTACAACACCGAACCAGCAAGGGCTGCACTGGGGATCAACTCATGCAGGCGATTCAACGTACGGATGAAGGTCGATTTGCCACATCCCGAAGGGCCGATGAGAGCGGTCACGGTGTTCTTGGGAAAGTCGATATTGACGTTCTCCAGAACCTTCCGCTTGCCAAACCAGACGCTCACATTCTCAGCGCGCAACTCACTTGTAGCGGGCTTGCGAGCAGGCAGGAGATCCGATTCCATCATTGCGACTTCCTCGAATTCAGCGGTTGACATGGCCATCTCCTATTTCGCGCGACCTACGCGTCCTCGGCCGAGGACGCGTGCAAGGGTGAACAGAACTGCGATGAGAATCATGAGCACCAGCGCAGCTCCCCAAGCCCGAGCAACGGCATCGGGGTAGGGCACAGCCACGTTGTTGAAGATGTAAACCGGAATGGAGGCGATTGCCTGCCCAAACGGATTGATCACGGTGCCGTCGTTGTTTCCCGCGGCGAGCAGCAACGGTGCAGTTTCGCCAATGACGCGAGCAATGCCCAGCAGGATCGCTGTGATGATGCCGGTCTTGGCTGCAGGCAGCACAACCTTCATGACGGTCCGAGCACGAGTGGAGCCAAGCGCCAGGGCACCCGTGCGCAGTTCATCAGGGATGAGCTTCAGAACTTCTTCAGCCGTGCGAGCCACGGTTGGCAGCATCAGGATCGCGTATGCGAGACCGCCAGCAAATGCATTCTGGCTGAACCAGCCCGTGGACACCGCAATGGTCAGGATGAACAGGCCAGCGACCACGGAAGGAACGCCGCTCATTGCCTGGACGAAGAAGCGAACGTACGGCACTGCCCTGCCACGCACTTCGGTGATGTAGACGGCTGTTGCGATGCCAATGGGCACTGCAACAAGTGATGCGATGCCGACGATAAGGATGGTGCCAAGGAGCGCGTGTCCGATGCCGCCATATTCAAGGGGCGTACTCGGATTGATGAAGACGCTGTTCTGATACACGAAGTGAGCACTCAATGCGCGCAATCCGCGAACAACCAGAGACCCGATCAGTGACAACAGCACCACTAGAGCGAACACAGTGGAGCCAATGGCATTAACGATGATGACCGAGTCCGCGATTCCGCGGACACCACGCGTTGACCAGGCTGCAATTGCGGAGGCAAGCAGTTGCAGCGGGAAGAAGATGACGGTGAGGACGAGAGCACCAGGAATCGGTGAGAAGAAGAACAATCCGGCAGAGATCAGGGCTGGGATAGCAACTGCCAGTGCGACGGCGGTGGTGAATGAACGAGGCTTCTGGCGCCATGGACGTGTCGGCTTCTGGACCAGATCGTCCGGGTTCAGCGGAGCTTGATAGGTGATGGTGCTCACTTCTGCATCCTGCCTGTCCGACTGACGATCAAGTTCGCAACGATGTTGACGCCGATGGTCCCAAGGAAGAGGAAGAATCCGGCTGCGAGCAAGAGGTTCAACTCTTCAGGCCCAGAGACCTCGCCGAAGCGGGAAACAATGAGCGTGGCAATCGAACCACCACCAGACTCAATGATGTGGTACCAGTTCGTCTCGAATGTCAACTTCAACACGAAGAACACCGCGATGGTCTCGCCAAGTGCGCGTCCCAAGCCGAGCATGACCCCGCCCACGATCCCGCCACGGCCATAGGGCAAAGCGACATAACGCAACATGGTCCACAGCGAGCAGCCAAGTGCCTCGGCAGCATTGACCAGATCCGGTGGCGTGCGGCTGAGCACTTCGCGGGAGATGGAAGTGATGATCGGGATCATCATGATTGCCAGGACCAGTCCAGCGATGAACGGTGTGCCCGAGAAGTTCTGCGAAGTATTCTCAAAGATCGGAATCCAGCCGAGGTACTGGTTGAGCAATTGCTGCCACCCCTCTGCCGGGGGATTCAAGATGTAGAAGGCCCACAGGCCGATGATCACTGAGGGAATGGCTGCCAGCAGGTCAATCAGATTGGTCAGCACCGCAGCAAGCTTTCGCGGTGCCAGGAAGACCATGAAAATCGAGAGCATGACCGCCACGGGAACAGCGATTGCCAGGCCGATCACTGCCAAGAGCACTGAGCCGTAGAGCATGCCCCAGATGCCTGCTGTCGGTGGATCAGTGTTGATGTCCCAGCCGGTGGAGAAGATGAAATCAAGGCCCTGACTCTGAAACGCCGAAACTGCTTGCACGCCAAGGAAGATGGCAATGCCAGCCAAGACGATAAGCGAGGTGAATGCCGCGCTTGTGACGATCCGACTGAATACCCGATCCCCTCGGTGGGAGGTCGCGGCCGAGTTCAGGTCGCGCTGCTCCAGATCGGTATTTGCCATGTCCGGATGCTGTCTGAGCGAGGTTGACGTGAGGGGGTATCCCTAGAAAACACCAGCCATCACAAACATGAACGGATGGTGAATTCACTCAGGGAAGGAGCGCTCTGCGCCCCGCTAGGGTCATTGGGATGAGCGCCAAACCTTCCGGCAAGACGGTGCGCACTGTGCTCACTGCGGTCATTGGGCTGGTCATCGTGATAGCGGTGTTTGCGTTCCTGTTTCCGCAGATGGGCGACTACCGGGCAGCGCTGACCCAAATTGCCGAGATGGAGCCCATCTGGATTGCCGGGCTGGTCGTTGCAAGTGTCATCAATATTGGCGTGTATCCCTTCACCACATCGGCAGCAATGCCCGAGGTTGGGTACCGCACCAGTTTCATCAATCGCCAAGCCGGGTTCTCGATCAGCAACATCCTGCCTGGCGGCGGTGCGCTGGCCGCGGCAACTCAGTACGCGATCTTGGCTCGATACGGGGTGGAGACCGCGCGGGCGGCAGCTGCTGTCACCGCAGACGCCATTTGGACCTACCTGCTGATTCTCGGCGCACCTGCAGTTGCTGTGGCATTGCTCGTTGCCGACGGAGATTCCGCAACCGCGTATGTGACGATCGCCGGCCTGGGTCTTGGAGCGGTAGTGATGTCGATCCTGGGCATCGTCTACGTCCTTCGCTCCGAGGCCACCGCGCGCAGGGCAGGAGAGCTTCTGCAGGCGCCGGCGAATTGGCTCTACGGCGTGATTCGCAAGACGCCACCGGACGTCTCCGAGGCGCTTGGCACCTTCAATGCTCATGCGTCAGTAATGGTGCGCACCCGATGGAAGCAGTTGACCATCAGCAACGTGGCAGCGCAGATGGCCCCGATTCTGGTTCTGATCGTCGGGCTGGCCGCACTCGGCTCCTTTCCCGAACCTGTGAATCTGATTGAAGTCTTCGCAGCATTTTCCATTGCCTTGATTCTGACGAGCATTCCGCTGACTCCCGGCGGACTGGGCACCGTCGATGCGGCTCTGGTCGGCCTGCTCGTGGCTTTCGGCTGTCCTGCTGCTGAGGCAATTGCCGCTGATCTGGTCTGGCGGCTGGCCTGGTTTGTTCCGCAACTGGTGGTTGGGCTCTTGGCTCTGGGTATCTACGGTTGGGACAGAAGACGTCAGCCGCTGGTAAGTGAGGATTGAGCAATGCAGATTGAAGTCTGGTCAGACCTGGTGTGTCCGTGGTGCTTCATCGGCAAGCGTCAGCTTGAGATCGCCCTATCGAGCTTTGAGCACAAGCAGGATGTGACGATCTGGCATCGCGCCTATCAACTCAATCCGCAGGCCAGCACGACAACCCAAGCCACAACCGAGATGCTCGCTGCGAAGTACGGAGTCAGCGTTGCTGAGGCCAAGGAGATGCAAAGGGGAGTGAGTGACGCCGCAGCCAGTGTTGGCCTGAACTATCAACTGGACCGAACCTTGAGCGGCAACACCCGCGATGGGCATCGACTGGTCCTGTGGGCTCAGGATCTCAGCCACGCGTCCGGTGAACGCCTCCTGAATACCTTGTTCAGTGCCTACTTCGAACAAGGCGCCTCGATCTTTGGCATCGATGAGCTGACTGCCTTCGCTGCGGGCGCCGGTCTGGACGAGGACGCTGCTCGCGATCTGCTCACCGGCGAGGAGTACTCGGACGCTGTCCACCGCGATCAGGAGATTGCCCGGGCTTTGGGTTGCACTGGGGTTCCCTTCTTTGTGCTGGATGAGCGATTCGGCGTGACCGGCGCTCAGTCGAGTGAACTTTTCGCGTCTGCCCTTGCTCAGGCTTGGGAAGCCGGCTCGGGCACCACATGACAAGTGGACAGATCTTCTTGGTGCGCCATGGCCAGACCGAGTGGAGCAGATCCGGAAGACACACTGGGAGAACTGAGATCCCATTGACCGAACAAGGCGAATCAGCTGCCCGAGCGGTCGCCTTGGTTCTGCCGAAGGATCCCGATCTTGTCCTGTGCAGCCCGCTGCAAAGAGCGCAACAGACCGCGGCCTTGGCTGGACTGGTCATCACTGAGACCGTCCCGGATCTGCTCGAATGGGACTACGGCGCATGGGAAGGATTGACCACCGCCGAAATACGCGCGCGGCTCAACGAACCTGATTGGACGATCTGGGCCGAGCCGATCCCAGCAGGAGCCACGGCCGGTGAACAGCTTGCTGAGATTCAAGTCCGCACAACTCGAGTCATCGAAAAGTGTCTGCCCGTCGTTGAAGCAGGCGGAGTGTGCGTATTGGTTGCGCACGGCCATGTCCTGCGCATTCTCACCGCCACTTGGCTTTGCCTTGAGCCTATCGACGGTCGGCTGTTCGCTCTTGACCCAGCCACGGTGTCCATCCTCGGTTTCGAACACGAGCAGCGTGTGATCCGAACCTGGAATGCAGGAGCGCACCCCTCTCACTAAGTTGACCCAATGACGAATGACGGCGCGCCGGGCAATAGTGCAACCCAGCGGCAGATCAGATTTGCCGTGTTCCTTCAGTCGATGGCTGCGCTTCTCCTGATCACCGCAGGTGTCGTCCGCGGCACAGCGGTGGGTTTCGACGCTTGGTCCTTGGTCTTCATCCTCGCGGGCCTTGGCGCAGCAACAGCTGTCGTCTTTCTCGTCCGCGCCCTTCGCAGGTTCTGAGCCGCCGCCGGGGAGCATCCCCAGCCACATAGACTTCACGCACCAAGGGGAGCTCGCAGATTCGGCGGGCTGAGAGGGTGGACGTCTCCACCGACCCAATGAACCTGATCTGGGTAATGCCAGCGCAAGGGAAGAGGTGGATATGCGTTTCCATGCATCAAAACTGATGATCGGGCTGGTGCTCAGTGGCGGGCTCGTGCTCGGTGCCTGCAGCAGTGCCGAACCCTCAAGCCCAGAAACATCTGGGCCAACGACAGTGCGACTGCTCGCTCATGATTCCTTTGTTGTCAGCGAGTCACTCCTCGAGCAGTTCAAGAAGGACACCGGCATCACCATCGAGGTGATGACGGCAGGCGACGCGGGCGCCATGGTGGCCGGTGCAGTGCTCGCTGCCGGATCCCCCAGCGCCGACGTCATGTTCGGCATTGACAACACTCTCCTGTCGAAGGCCGTCGATGCCGAAGTATTCAGTCCGTACACCGCAAGTGATGCAGATTCGATAGTCCCCGAGTTGCGCGACGACACCTCTGGAGGAGTCGTCACCCCGATCGACTACGGCGACGTCTGCATCAACATCGACGACACCTGGTTTGCCAAGAACCAAGTACCGGTCCCGATCAATATCGATCAATTGACGGGCAAGAAGTACAAGGACTTGCTTGTGGTCGAAGATCCGGCAAGCTCTTCTCCCGGCTTGGCTTTCATGCTCGCCACCATTGCCAAGTACGGGGAGAACTGGCCTCAGTACTGGGAGCAGTTGAACGCAAATGGTGTCAAGGTCTCGGGAAGTTGGACCGACGCCTATGAGAGTGTGTTCAGCGCAGGCAGGGGAGACCGACCTCTCGTCGTCTCCTATGCAACAAGCCCACCTGCAGAGATCGTCTACGCAGAACAGCCCAAGCCCAGCAAGCCTTCAACTTCAGTGCTGACCGATGGTTGCTACCGGCAGATCGAATTCGCTGGCGTGTTGCGAGGCACGCCCAATGAAGCGGCCGCTCGAAAGGTCGTCGACTGGTTGCTGTCGGCACCAGTGCAGGCCGACGTTCCCTTGTCGATGTTCGTATTTCCGTCGCGCGCGAACGTGCCGTTGCCTCCGGTGTTCACCAAGTTTGCCGCCAGGGTTGCCAATCCACTTCAACTGTCGGCTGCAGATGTGAACGCCCACCTGAGTGAGTGGCTGAAGACCTGGGGTCAGGTGATGGGGCGCTGAATGCACCGAGTTGGCTGAAGTGGGCATGGGTCCCCCCTGCTCTCTTTCTGGCTGTACTGCTCGGAGCCCCGGTCGCAACTGTGCTGGGGCGTGCCCTCGAGGCGATCAGCACTTTCGACTGGGCTGGCACTCTGCACATCGCTGGGCTGGCTGGCGGCCAAGCACTCATCAGTGCCGGCCTGGCCCTGCTCATCGGTCTGCCCTTGGCTGGTGTGCTGAGCAACTACCAGTTCCGTGGAAGAGCCCTGACCCAAGCATTGGTCACCGTGCCATTCGTGCTGCCAACAGTTGTGATCGCCCTAGCTTTTCGAGGCCTGTTCGGCTCACTGCTGGAACCGGGTCTACTGCTCGTCATTGCAGCGCACACATACATCAATCTCGCAGTGATCGTGCGCATTGTGGGCGCGACCTGGCAGCAGTTGGACGTTCGCGAAGCGACCGCTGCACGAGCACTGGGCGCAACTGCCTTTCGCGCATTCGCAACGGTGACCCTGCCTCAACTGCGCGGGGCAATCCTGTCTGCCACGGCAGTGGTGTTCGTCTTCTGCTTCACCTCGCTTGGTGTCGTGCTCGTACTGGGAGACAGCAGCACTCGGACCCTGGAATCTCAGATCCTGCGCGAGACGTCTTTGCTTCTGGACTTCCCGACTGCTGCGCTTACCGCGGTTCTTCAATTGCTCGTCGTCACCGTTGCCTTGCTCATCGGAGCTCGGGCTTCGCTGAAACGAACGCGGTCGACCCCTGTGCTGCGCATCGCACGAATGCCACACCCACGGCGACCGCGCCAACGCATCCTCGTCTTCGCAATCGCCGCTTCAGGAGTCGCCATCGTGGTACTCCCTCTTGTTTCATTGGCCCTTGACTCATTTCGGGGCGAAACGGGGTGGACTCTGCAGTGGTGGCAGTCGCTGACCTCATTGGACTCGGGCACCACTCGTCTCAGTAGTCCGATCTCAGCGATTGCCGTTTCGTTGAAGTACGCATTGATCTCCGGGCTTATTGCTGGGGGCATCGGCGTCCTAGCCGCCATGAGCGTGCTGGCTCACCGCTTTGGTCGGGCTGTGGCGCTGATTGCCTTGGCGCCGCTTGGTCTTTCCGCGGCAACTCTGGGACTGGGGCTGATGCTGTCCTTCGGACGACCACCCATCGATCTGCGCTCGTGGGATCTCCTGATTCCGCTGGCGCATTCACTCGTTGCAGTACCACTCGTAATTGCTGTTGTGCTTCCAACCTTGCGAGCAACAGATGCGCGCGCCGCAACGGCGGCCAGCGCTCTGGGTGCCAAGCCGACGCGCGCCTTCTTCACTGCTTATGGGCCAACACTGCGCATCGTGTTGCTGGCAGCGGGCGGGCTCGCCACGTGTGTGTCACTCGGAGAATTCGGAGCCGCCTCATTCTTGGCTAGGTCCGGTTCACCGACAGTGCCGCTGCAGATCATGCATCTGCTCCAACGACCAGGAGATGCCTCCTATGGCGTGGCAGCCGCGCTGGCAATGGTGCTGGTCGTCGGTACCGTCATGCTGATCCTGGGCGTTGATGCTCTTGGACGCAGGAGGCTGTCTCGATGAAGAACGGGCTCGAACTCGTCGATTGTTCGATCGGCTACCAGTTGCCACTGATACAGGCGGATCTTCAAGTACCCCTAGGGCACACCATCGCAATTCTGGGTCCAAGCGGATGCGGAAAATCAACTCTCTTGGCATCGATACTTGGCACAGTGCCGGCACTGGCGGGAAAGATTCTCGTCGGCGAACTCGATGTGACGCACCTGCCGATCCACCAGCGGCGGGTTGGCATGGTTTTTCAGGATCCCTTGCTCTTCACCCATCTCTCAGTCGTCCGCAATGTGATGTACGGGCTACGTCGTGCTGGCATGCCGAAGGATCTAGCACGACCTCGAGCTCTCGAGCTCCTTGCCTGGGTGGGACTGGAGGGCTACCAGGATCGGTCTCCACTGGAGCTCAGTGGCGGGCAGGCCCAGCGGGTAGCGCTAGTGCGCGCTCTCGCTCCGAAGCCAAGGTTGTTGTTGCTTGACGAGCCCTACAGCGCTCTTGATGCCGACTTGCGCACCAGACTTGCGTCTGAGGTTGCCGGGCTGCTTCGCGAGGAAGGCGTCACGGCAATTCATGTGACACACGACGAATCAGAAGCGCGCTCCATCACCGAAACGGTCTACCGGATCAGCGAGCACCGACTCATCGGCTAGCTAAGCGAAATCTGCGAAGACCGGCGCGTGGTCACTCCACCGCTCGGCGTACGTTGCTGCCTTTGCCACCACTACCGACTGTGCACGAGCCGCCAGGTTCGGCGTTGTGATGATGAGGTCGATGCGCCATCCGCCATCGGTATCGAAGCTCTTTCCGCGCATGGACCACCAGGTGTAAGGCCCGGGTCCGTCGCCGCCAAACTTTCGACCCAGATCAATCCAGGACTTCTCAAACCAGCGATCCAGAAAGACCCGCTCTTCTGGGAGGAATCCGGCGTTCTTCAGATTGCCCTTCCAGTTCTTAAGGTCGACCTCTTTGTGCGCGATGTTGAAATCTCCACAGACGACTGCGGGCTTCTTGCGTCGGGGAGACTGCAACTTTGCGAGTCTGGCATCCATCGAAGCCAGGAATACGTACTTCGCATCCTGGCGCGGAGTGCCCACCGCACCAGAGTTCACGTAGACCGAGACCACCGTGATGGGTCCGACCTCGGTGTCTACTTCGACTTCGACCCAACGGCCTTCACTGTCAAGTTGAGGATCGCCTGTCTTGATGCGCTTCAGCGGTTGCCGGCTGAGCACCGTTACACCAGCGCGCCCCAACTGTGGCGCTGGCGAGTGCTCAACGAAGTACTCCGCCAGTGGCGAGTCCCGCAGGACCTCATGCAATTGCTCATGAGTTGCGCGGACCTCTTGCATGCAGATCACGTCAGCCCCCGAATTGCCGAGCCAGTCCAAACCGCCATTGCGGTTGGCTGCGCGAATTCCGTTGACGTTGACTGTGAGGACTCGAAGCATGCCCGCATCGTGCCAGAAGTCAACGAACTAGCAGTGCCAGCGCCCGCCGCGCCAATGCTTGGCTCCGGACTTTGTCTTCTCCCAGTTGTAGATCGTGCTGAACGCCGCGTCCTGCCAGTAGCGCGTCCACTTCGACACCGGAGTTGCACGTAGCTTGGACATCGCAAGTGCTGCCGCTGAGTCGCCCAGCAAAGCGCGATGCTCTTTCAGCATCATCCATGTGACGCCATGCCCAAGGTCCTTGGACATTTGATATGCGCCTCGGTATCCACTGCGCGAGACAGAGGTGTAGTGACCGGAGCTCTCACGTTGCACGATGCACTTGCGAACTTGCTCGACTGACGGGCGGAAGAACTTGCCGCGGTACAGACTTGGCTCCACTCCATTGCGGTCCAAGGTGGCCGTGGAGGCAAAGGCGAGCTTCCAAGTCTTCGCTCTCAGCGTTGCTGCCTTTGCCGTTGCTGCGCTTTGGCTGATCACCAGCGCAGTTGGCTGTTGTGCTTGGGCTGGAGAGGTCATCGGAAACAGCCCCACAGCCAGGGTGGCCACCACAAGGGCGGCACGGTGCGCAGTGCGCATTGGTCCTCTTCGATCAGCACCTTGGTGCGTGGTGAGACCTCGGGTCATCGCGCAGAGTGGCCATCGGTACGGCCCAGTGCACTTTCCAACCAGCGAGACCGCTGCCCCGAATCCCACGGAGCAGACCACAAGGGCCGCGCAGTTCTTGGCCATTGCCAAGGAGATCCCCCGAGTTCACGATGCAAACTCGGACCGGATGACGATACGAACCGAATCCGGGATTTCCAAGCCTGCTCTTCGTTCCATCCCGGGGGATATCTACTGATTTGCCCTATAAATACCGTGATCTGAGTCACAGCTTGACCCCAATCCCCCGTGGCCAAATGTGAGATGAACCACCGGCCGTTCTGCGGCAATTGGGAGCTTCGACGAGTGTGATTAAATGCGTGAACGTTTGTTCACCATCAAGCCGAAGGCGTCCATGCCACTGCAGCAAAAGCGTCAGTACTCCCCCGCTGCAATCATCGCCGTGCTGGCGGTCAGCGGCATGGGTGTCTCGCTCATGCACACGCTGCTGGTGCCCTTGCTGTCAGACCTTCCCGAGCTGCTGAACGCATCGACTGACGATGTGTCGTGGGTCGTCACCGCGACCCTGCTCGCCGCAGCTGTCGCCACCCCAACCTTGTCGCGGCTGGCAGACATGTACGGCAAACAGCGGATCATGCTGGTCTGCCTTGGCCTGCTACTTGCTGGGTCAGTGCTGGGTGCCCTGAGCAACAGCCTGCTGCTGATCATCGTTGCCCGAGTGCTCCAAGGTGCATCATCTGCGCTGATCCCTATTGGCATCAGCATCATGCGAGATGAACTCCCAGCCGAGAAGCTGAGTGCCGCGGTCGCCTTGATGAGCGCCACTTTGGGCGTCGGCGCGGCAATGGGTATGCCGATGGCCGGCATCATCTTCACGACCTTGGGCTGGCATGCCGTGTTCTGGGTCTCAGGGCTGTTCGCGATTCTCATGGCGATCGCCATCCTGATCGTGGTGCGAGAGTCAGAGATCCGCACCGGCGGAACCTTCGACTACCTCGGGGCAGTTCTGCTTTCTGGTGCTCTGACTTCGCTCCTGCTCGGCATCTCCAAAGGTGGATCGTGGGGATGGACCAGTCAGCAGACTCTTCTGACCTTCGGGATCAGTGCGGCGATCTTCGCTGTCTGGGCGCCATGGGAGTTTCAGACCAAACAGCCGCTGGTAGACCTACGCATCAGTTTGAAGCGACCTGTGCTCATGACGAATATCTCCGCAATCGTGATGGGCTTTGCGATGTACGCCAACATGCTCTCCACTCTGCAGATGCTGGAGATGCCCACCATCACTGGCTACGGACACGGCTTGACACCCCTTCAAGCCGGCATCGCCATGATTCCGACATCTTTGACGATGGTGATTCTGGCTCCCATCTCGGCCAGCGTCACGCGCAGATTCGGTGCCAAGATCACGCTGATCACTGGCGCTTTGATCATGGCCTTTGGCTACATTTTGCGAGGGTTCATGCACGAGACAGTCACGCTCATCATGATTGCGGCAGTCATCGTCGCCGCAGGAACTGCGGTGTCCTATGCGGCGATGCCAATTCTCATCATGGGTTCAGTCCCAGAGACTGAAACAGCTGCTGCCAATGGGCTGAATACCCTGCTCCGAAGCGTTGGCGCTTCGGTATCCAGTGCAGCCGTGGCCTCGATTCTGTCCATCACCACCTTGACGGTCGCCGGCCAGGCTTTGCCCTCACTTGCAGCCTTCCAGCACATCTTCTGGATCGCAGCGGCTGCCTCGCTCATTGGCGCCCTAGTTGCGATGGCTATTCCAAGGCCGATTCATCTTGAACTTGAACCCATCGATCCGGCGCTCGTGGAAGAACTCACCCACCAACATGAGGCGATCAAGTGAAGCCCAACTCGCGTGACGTAGTACTCGATGCTGCTCGACGGCTCTTCGCCGAACGTGGTTATCCATCAGTCACCATCCGACAGATTGCGGCTGAATCCGGTCTGTCTGCGTCGATGGTGATGAAGGTCGGTGGAAGCAAGGCCAAGCTCTATGAAGACGCCGCCCCAACCATGCCACCACCATTTGACCCGAGCATTCCGCATTCACGGGTGGGAGAGGCCTGGGCCCAACGAGTGCTGGATCGACGTCAGTCCGGCGCAGCTGAGCCATGGGTGCAGGCGGTCTTCCGCACGGCAGATGCCCCTGACCCACAGGCCGAGAGAGAGGAGTTTCGGGCCTGGGCCCTAGAGCACGTCACTCCACTGATTGCGCCCGGCGACGAGTTGGAATCGCGCGTCGAACTCCTCGCTTGCCTGGTCATCGGCCTGGCGATCGGCCTGCGCACTCAACGGCTCCTGGCGGACACCGAGGATGAATGGATAGTGCGCAACTACGGGCGACTCATCCAGATCGTCAGCGAGGGCTCCGCAAAGCCTGATTCTTCCTGAAATCCCAACTGCTGATCTTGCTGGGCACCACCCGTAACCAGGCGTGGCGACCGTCCGGATAGAACACATCACTGCGGGCGTACTTGCGTGCGAACGCCAATTCGATCGGGGCCAACTCCTCATTGGGTTCAGCAGTGCGCGGCACGTCACCAACAACCTCGGTTGAGCCTTCAATTTCAACCCCGTGCAGATCAACGAACTCGACTCCACCGTCGATGACCACAGCGGTGCGGGGTTGACTCTGCAAGTCCGCCCATCGCTGACTTCGCACAATGGAGTTGAGCCACAGGTGCGTACCATCCCAGATGAACCACAAGGGAGTCACGTGCGGAGCGCCGTCGCTACCCACTGAGGCCACCCGACACACACGCTCAGACTCCAGGAACTCGTCTCGCTCTTCTGGTGTCATCGCAATGCTTCGACTGCGACGCTGCTCTTTCAGTTCGGCCGGCGGCATGATCAACGACCCTTCCATTGAGGCGGACGCTTCTCGAAGAATGCCGCGAGGCCTTCGGCCATATCTTCGGATTGGAGAATAGCCTCAACTGCAATGCGTGTCGCCTCCCAACCAAGCGCATCGTCCTGCGCCAATTGAGCATTGATGGCCTTCAGCGTCTGCTGCACCGAGTGCGGCGAAGCGGCACAGATGCGCTCGGCCAGATCGACAGCGGCTTGGCATGCTTGCTCTGGTTCAGTGACCTGACAGACCAGTCCCAATTGGTGGGCGCGCTCCGCATCGAGCACCGTTCCAGCGATCAACATCTCGCGGGCAACATTGATGGGCAGGGCTCTCATCGCCCGGAACAGCGCACCAGACGTCGCAATGACTCCTCTTTGCACTTCAGGTAGCGCGAATCGCGCGGTGGTTGAGGCAACAATCAGGTCACAGGCCAAGGCAATCTCGAAACCGCCGCCGAGTGCATTGCCTTCGACCGCTGCAATCAGTGGTTTGACACGCTGGCGGCGAATGAGGCCATACTCGCCGCCGCGCTGCGTTGATCGGCCGTCACGCGAGCTCATGTCTGTTCCAGCGGAGAACATTGACGGCGTGCCAGTAATGACACCCGCCCAAAGATTCGGATTGTCATCGAGCTCGTTCAGCGCCAGATCGATGGCCTCGGTGATTTCATTGTTGATCGCATTGCGCTTCTCAGGGCGATCGATGGTGATAACCAAAATGTGTCCACGCTGCTCATGTCGGGCGGTCACATTCGAAACCATAAAGGTGTGTTCGCCACCTAGAGTGCACTTCGAGGAGATTGCTGCAATGGAGGGAGGACCGCATGTCTGATTTGGCCGACCTGCGTTCTGAGATTCGATCCTTTGTCGAAGCCGAACGTTCGCAGCAGAGCTTCACTCCCCACTGCGATTCATGGTTGATCGGCTTTGATCCGGACTTCAGCCAACGCCTTGGCAAGCATGGCTTGATCGGCCTGATGCTGCCTTCTGAATATGGCGGGCGCGGGCTGGGCGTGGCCGAGCGACTCGTGGTCAGCGAAGAGCTGCTGGCAGCTGGTGCACCCGTAGCTGCGCACTGGTTTGCTGAGCGCCAGTTCGCGCCGTCGATTCTGCGCCATGGAACGCAGGCTCAGCAAAGCGAGTGGCTGCCCCTCATAACTGCGGGCAAGGCCTGGATCTCCGTCGGCCTCAGTGAAGCCGATGCCGGATCAGATCTTGCTGCCATTCGCACTCGCGCTGACAAGGTCGCTGGCGGTTGGCAAATCACCGGTGCCAAGCTTTGGTCCAGCGGGGCGCACACCTCTCATGCGATTGTCGTGCTTGCGCGTACTGGAGGGCAGCGTCACGAAGGTCTGACGCAATTTATTGTGCGACTTCCCAATCGCGGAGTTCAGATTCGACCCATTCCACTCATCAGTGGCGAGCACCACTTCAATGAGGTGGCCTTCGACGCAGTATTCGTTCCCGACAGCGATGTGCTCGGTCCCATTGGCAATGGCTGGACTCAAGCCATGCAGGAATTGGCCTTTGAGCGAGCTGGACCAGAGCGGTACCTCTCCACCCTGCCCTTGTTACAGGCCCTGCTGCCCGGACTTGACGATGATGCGCCCACTGCGGCTCAACTGGGTCGCTGCGTTGCCGAGATCACGACTTTCAGAACGATCAACCAGCGGGTCGTGGAGCATCTGGCCTCGGGGCATACGACGGCGATTGACATTCCTTTGCTGAAGTCTCTTGGCACAGCATTTGAGCAACGCAGTGTTCAACTCGCGTTGGACCTCGTGGCTGATCCCAACCGCACACTGCCCCCAAGTGATCACGCACAAACCCTGTTGCGCGAAGCACAATTTCAGTCCCCCGGATTCACCATCCGTGGGGGGACGAATGAAGTGCTGCGCGGCATCATCAGCAAGGGTCTCGCGCGATGAGCCAAATGGATTGGATGCAAACCACCGAGCGACTTGCGCTTGCGCGCATGGTCACAGCCATGTGCAGCGGGCCAGCAGAACATCTGATCCCCGCACTCGACGAAGGCGGCATCCCGTGGATCGGGATCCCCGAGGTTGACGGTGGTTCTGGCGGAGAAGACGCCGATCTCGCGGTCGCAATCCAGGTCCTCGCTGGAGAAGCAAGAGATGCCGATCTTGCTGAGACGGGCTTCGTCAGTGCCTGGGCAATGCGCCACTGCGGCCACGCAGAGCCCAACTGCCACATTGCCCCTGCCTTTGATCTGGGCACCGAGGTGACTGCGGATCTCAAGTCAGGTGAGTGGCACCTCACCGGTCAAGCGGCGCGTGTGTCAGGTATGACAGGTGCGCAGTTCGTATTGGTGCCGGTTGTCGCGGAGGGCTCTTTGCACCTGGCGCTCGTACCTGCAAGCGAAGTCGACGTCACTTCGCACAGCAACCTCGCTGGGGAGGCTCGCGCAGATCTGCGCTTTGATTCCGTGAAAGCCGAGCGCATGCTCGACTTTCCCTCACACCTTGCCTGGCTGGATTTGCACGCACGGCTTGGACTGGCCAGAGCCATCCAAATAGCGGGCGCACTGCAGGCGACCTGCAATCTGACCGTCAATTACGCGCGCACTCGAGAGCAGTTTGGCAAGCCCATCGCAGAGCAACAGGCAGTGGCCCACATGCTGGCATCCATTGCTGAACAAACCCTGCTTGCTGAGGCGGCCGTCGCAACAGCTATGGACTCACCCACGCTTTGGTACAGCGCGATTGCCAAGAGCGTCACCTCACGGGCTGCCAGGAGCGCCGCAGCGACCGCGCATCAGGTGCATGGCGCGATGGGTATGAGTCAGGAATATCCACTTGGCCGGCTGACGACTCGACTCTGGTCGTGGGCAGAGGAGGGCGGTCGACCCGAGGTCTGGGAATCCTGGCTGGGAAGTCAGTTCATGCACCAAGATCACCCGCAGTTGTGGGAATCAATCGTCAACGCCATGGAGGGAACACACCAATGAGCCACGAGATTCTCTATTCAGTCTCGAATGCAGTTGCCACCTTGACCTTGAACAGGCCAGCGCGACGCAATGCCTTCACGCTGGGGATGGTGAACCTATGGGCGGACCTCCTGATGCAGGCCGATGCAGATCCCGATGTCCGGGTCATCGTGATCACAGGTGGAGATGAAGCCTTCTGTGCTGGCATAGATCTGGAAGCCCTTGCTGCGATCGATCCGTCAGCACTTGCGCGTCGCGAATTCCTGACCAAGGATATTCATCGCGTTGCTCTCACTCTCGATCGCATCGACAAGCCTGTGATCGCAGCAGTCGCAGGCGCCGCCGTGGGCGCTGGCATGGACATGGCCTTGATGTGTGACATGCGCATAGCCGCCGAGTCGGCGAGGTTCAGTGCCGCATACGTACGCCTGGGCGTAGTGCCTGGAGATGGCGGCTGCTACTACCTACCCAGGCTCATAGGGCCAGCAAAGGCACTCGAACTACTCCTGACCGGAGACACCGTCACAGGCGCCGAAGCCAAAGACATCGGATTCGTCAACGCGGTGGTACCTGACGCTGGGCTTCAGGAGCACGTACAGGCACTTGCGGAGAAGATTGCGCGCCAATCTCCATTGGCAGTGAGCCTGATCAAGCGCACGGTCTACCAATCTGCCGATATCGACCTACGAACGGCGCTTGATCTGGTGGCATCCCATATGGGCGTGATCATGACGACCAGTGATCATCAGGAAGCACTTGCTGCCATGCGCGAAAACCGGGCGGGCGACTTCCAGGGAAGGTGATTTTGCAGATGAGCAGAACTCACCGGGCGGCAACTCGAACGTGGCGCCAGGTCGGTGCAGACCGCAGCTGTTCATCCACAGGCCAGATCCCACGCCGATCCTTACCCAACTCTGACAATTGAGCGTTTGATCAGATCGGACTCGGGGAAACCTCCTCTGTGACGGCATCGGCCGTCCTGAGGAGGAAAGAACATGAAGCGTCTCATTGTGGCGTGTTCAGCCATAGCCGTCATCGGGCTGATCCTGAGTTCGACGCCAGCACTTGCCGTCACGGTCGCGCAGGAACCAGCGCCAACAGTCATCGCCACGGACTCCATACCGGCTGCCACTCAGGTGCTTGCCGATCACATCAAAGGCGTCACGGTGATTTCGCCGGTGGGGGGTCTCATCGCTGCGGTAGCCCCGGGCCATCAATACCGAGCAGTCAAAGTCCGCCCCGGCCAGCCGGCGGTCCTCAACGATCTTGATCCGGGCATCCGCTATTCGATTACGCGCGACGGGGTTCGCATTGGATTCGTCGTTCCTGTCTCGCAAGTTGGTGCCGCAACTGGTCTCACTGTGGTGACCACAGCGAATCCAGGCGAAGTGCTGTTGAGTTGGAATCACACCGTGAACAAGGGCGAAGGCCCTGTCGTGCAATACACGGCTACGGCCACCGTCGTTGGTGCGACAAGTCCGGCCGCAAAGGTCATCACGTCCGATACGCACGCAACGCTGAGTGGCCTGGACGTCAGGCAACGCTATGTCTTCACCGTTACCCCCGCCAATTCGGCGAGCAATGGGCGCCCGAGCACGGCCACGATGCAGCAAAGCCTTGCGCAATTCACAGGCGCTCTCGTTGACCAATCAGTCCCCGCAGTGCAGCCAGTTTCAGCAGCACCGACTCCTGCGCCTTCTCCTTCAGCACCGCCTGCTCCAGCACCCGCGCCGGGACCATCGACCCGCACAATCTGGGTGTGTCCAGATGGCTTCGCTGACGCTGGCTCGCTGTGCCAGAAGACGCTGGCCTACACCTACCACTCGGTGACCAGCACTTGGCCCTACACCTACCACCAGCAGTTCATGCAGACCGGATCGCACATCGACTTCTCAACCTCACCGAACGGCGGAACGTACTACGCACAGAATGCATGGGACGCCAACGGAAGTGCGGCCGGCTACTACGCGGTTGTCCCCGATGGTTACTACGCATCTGTCAAGGACGCGGCCCCAGCCGGCTACACCGATACCGGGTCTGGGTACATAAAGACCGATCAGGTCAAGGACAACCCGCCAACTGGCTACACCGACAACGGAACAGCGTGGGTCATGACAACTGCCAAGGTGGCGCAGCAGGTCCCGGCCTGAGACAGAAAAGGAGTGAGGGGTGCCGAAGTCATCGTCGCCACCCCTCACTCCTGCGAGTAGCGTGACGACATGCGTCCACCGTTGCTGTCAGACAAAGAGATTGCCAGCCTGCTTGAAACTCGACCTCTGTGGTTCCTGGAGAACGGCCAGCTCACCCGCACTGCGGAAGCCAAGGATTTTCCAACGGTCATGAAGTGGGTCGATGCCATTGCCGAAGCCGCCGAAGCGATGGACCATCACCCCGACATCGACGTGCGCTGGACAAAATTGCGCGTGTCGGTCAAGACACATGACAAGGGCGGCTTGACGACTCTTGACTTCGAGCTCGCTGAGCGAGTCGACGCGATCTGCCTGTGAGCTAATCGTTCGCAGCAGTGCTCTCAATGCCCGCGGTACTGGTCATGTTCACACGCTCTGGGCGAGGCGATGATTGAACGACGGTTCGAGATCGAAATACTGCTGACATGAGCATCGCGCCCTTCTCGCCGCCGCTGCGACGCAGGATCGTACGTGCGCGACTCAGCGCCGTCGGGATCGTCTTCGCAGCGCTTGGCTATGCGATCGCGCTTGCTCCCTCTCTCCTGCCAAGGCCCCTCAGCCTGCTCATAGTGCTGGCTGCAGTCGGTACCTCGCTGGGCTACGCCTTGGGAGCCACGATTGCCTGGCTATGGCGCAAGACTCCCGTGACATCCAACTGGAGGCTGAATCGCAGTCTTTGCATAGTGGTGATGATCCTTGCCTGGCTCGTGCCCATCATCATCACACCGATCGCGATCACCTGGCAGTTGGAGCAGCAGGTGGAGTTGGATATGCCCACAGCGTTGGCATCCAGCCTGGTTGTGTTGCTCGCCAGCATTGTGGTGGCTCTTGTGTTCATTACCGGTGCCCGTGGAATCCGACTGGGCACGAACAGTCTGGCGCGCATGGCAACCGCTGTTGCGCCGTTGTGGAGATGGTCCACCTGTCGAGGGCCGCAGCGCCAATACCGACGAGTGATGATCATCCGTGTCGTTGCTGCTGTGCTGGTGCTGCTCCTGTTCAACTCTGCCATCGGTCTGGGATACAACCGGCTCCTCACAAGCTACGAAACCATCAATGCCGATACTTCGGGGCAATCACAGGCAGCATTGGGCAGCAACAGCGGGAGCACAGACAGTTTCACACCTTGGGAGACTCTGGGCCGCGAAGGACGTTTCTTCGTGGGCAACACGATGCAGCCAAGTGAGATCTCGGAGATCACACAGGAAGCAGCGACCACGCCGCTGCGCTTGTATGTCGGAGTCGATCAGGCCCGCACACCACAGGAGCGCAGTGCCCTGGCGCTGAAGGAACTCGATCGCACACGCGCCTGGGATCGCGAATACCTCGCCATCATCGCGCTGACCGGAACTGGCTGGGTTGAGCCCGACGCCATCAACAGCCTGGAGATCGTCACCAGCGGCGACATCGCAAGCATCGGAGTGCAGTACAGCGCAGTGCCGAGTTGGATCGGCTTTCTCGTGGATCAGGAGACCACCAAGATCCAGAACGCCGACACGATTCACACGATCGTGGAGGAGTGGCGCACACATCCGGCTGACGACCGACCCAAGCTGGTGCTGTTCGGCGAATCACTGGGCGCCTTCGGCAGCCAGGCCGCCTGGAGCAGTTCGTCGACTCCAGCTGATGTGCTCACCGACTTCTCATCCGTGATCTGGATCGGCCCTCCCGCCGGCTCAATTCTTTGGAAGGCATGGCAGAACGATCGATCGGCGGGACCAGCGTGGCAACCCGTCATAGGCGATGGCAAGTCAGCACGAGTGTTCATCGACAGTGAATCACTGCTCACTGCGCCTGCAGCCAGTGGAAAGTCGATATCCATCGCCGCGCATCCCAACGACCCGGTCGTGTACTGGAGCTGGGATCTGCTCTTCAACCGTCCCGACTGGATTGATCCTCCACTTGGTCCCGGGGTGGACCCCCATATTCGATACACCTGGATCATCACCTGCTTGCAGGTCGGCATGGACTTGGTCAGCGGCGGCGAGCCACCAGAGGTAGGTCACAACTACATCGGCGCATCTGGTCCAGCGATCGCATTGACCATCAATCCACCAGGATGGACAAGAGCAAGGACCATTGCAATGCAGGAAGCACTCGCCAAGTACCGCTACCTGACTGGCTAGTTCTTACGCTGGCGGAACAAGGATTCCTGCATGATTCGCGCGATCAGTTCGCCGCGCTCATTGAACATCGAGCCTGAATACAAACCGCGACCACCATTGAGGGATTCGCCGACTAGCTCCATGAAGAGCCATTCATCGGCTCTCGCGGGACGTAGGAACCACATCGCATGATCCAAACTGCTCAAGGCAACATCATTGCGACGAGGAGTAAGGGTGAAGAGTCCCGTGAACAGGTCAGAGACATAGGCGGTCACGCAGGCGTGCAACAGCGGGTCATCGCCCAGGTTCACAGTGGCTCTGGCCCACACCTGGCGAATCATCGTGTCGTCGATTGCAAGGCGAGGATCACGATAGTCAATATCAACGGTTCGAGTGCTCATCTGCTTGGCGCGAGGATCATCGGGATACAGCACGTCGGGAATGCCGAATGGCTGAATGTCTGGTCCTTCTTCATCCACGTGGAACGAAGTGCTCATCGTGAGAATCTCGCGACCATCCTGCATCGCGCTGACCGTCCGCGCTGAATACGCTCGGCCATCCCGATCGCGATTCACGAAGTAATCGACTGGCAGCTTGGGGTCTCCCGCACGCAAGAAGTAGCAATGGAATGAATGCGGAACACGACCTTCGGGCACAGTCGTGCCAGCTGCGCGCAGAGCCTGCGCTGCCACCTGACCGCCATAGAGATTGATGGGATCTTCGAAAATCGTCCTCGCTCGAAAGACGTCGTGATTGGTTTCGTCCAGCTGCAAGAGGTCCAACAGACGGGGCATCGTCACGTCTGCATAGAGCGACTCTTGCGAAGAATTGTCTGGCAATGGCGTACTGATGGTGGCCTCCGTGATGTGTTCGGAGCTACCGCTTCCGACGCCCGAACACTACCAACGGCAGCGCTTAGCGCTTGGACATCCGATCGACTTGCGCCTGGATCTGTGCTCTCACTTCGAGCGAAGTCCAAGCATCGGCCACCTCGTCGTCCCCTTCAGGAGTTCCAGCCTCCATCAAGTCACGTGCTTCGGCGTGCAGAAATTGCTTCATCAGCGCGTAGGTGATCGCAGGCACCTCCGTCAGAGACTGCGCCTGCGCAACGGCGCGATCCAAAAGCAGCTCCGGGTCGGCAAGTTCATCGACCATCCCAATGGCAAGGGCTGCCTGCGGCTCTATAGCAAGGCCTTGCAGTACATGTCGGGGCAGACGGGAACTCAAGACATAGCGAGCCAACTCCATCAGCGCCGACGGGATAGGAACGCCCACCTGCAGTTCAGGCAAGCCAATGACGCCTTGGGACATGATGCGAACATCCGCGGCCAAGGCGAGCATTGCTCCTCCCGCGATAGCTGCGCCATTCACGGCCGCGACAACTGGGCGGGGATGATCAAAGATCATCAGGCAGGTGGTTGTGAGCTCATCGAGCAATCGGTCGGAGTATTCCAAAGGTGAATCAAGCAACTGCCGCAGGTCCAGCCCGGCGGAGAATGCCCGGTCGTTGCCGGTCAGGACGATTGCTGCTTGCTTTGGCACCTGCTGGAAGGCTTCACGTACAGCGATCAGCAGATCAACGTCCAAGGCATTGACCTTCCCGTGGTCCATGCGTAACACGACGACGTCATCGATGCTGTCCGCTACAACCATTGCCGCCATATTTCTCCCTGGAAGATCTGACTTCGACTCTTGCCTAGGTGGACGTTACTCGTCAGACTCGGGAATCCAGAGCTCGTCTGGCGTGCAATCGAGGGGAGGCCGCTGAATCAGCATTCTTCGGCGCAATCCGTTGCTCAACTACTCCAAGCACATAAGGAAGCAGAAATGGAAGGAGCCCTCGAGCAGACGATGTCAACGATGGGACCCACACGCCATCTCAGACATGTGCCTGTCCGCACTGACAACGGACTGGTGACACATGAGCACATCTACTGGAATCAGGCGTCGGTGCCGGCGCGAATCGGCTTGACTGACACAGGCCCACTCGTCCGTATCGGACTGCGTTCTAGTAGACCAAGGCCTTGTACTCGAAGTACTCCTCAAGCCCATACTTGCCAAGCTCGCGACCATTGCCCGACATCTTGTAGCCGCCAAAGGGAGCGCGGGCATTGAAGGCTCCGCCATTGATCGCCACCTGGCCCGTGCGAATCTTGCGGGCGAATGCCACAGCCCGATCACGATCCGCTGACCAGACCGCACCTGCTAGTCCGAACGCCGAGTTGTTGGCCGCGGCCAAGGCCTCCTCCTCGGATTCGACAGGAATCACCACGAGCACAGGACCAAAGATCTCTTCCTGAGCGATCCGCATGTTGGCAGTCACATCGGTGAACACTGTTGGTGTAACAAAATAGCCTGAACCCTCAGGCCGCTGTGGCCCACCAACGAGCACACGCGCACCTTCAGCAATACCAATCTCGATGTACTCAATGACGCGATCGCGCTGAACTGCCGAGACCAAGGGGCCCAATCGAGTCGAACTCTCCATTGGATCGCCCGGGACGAACCTTTCAGCCGCCTTCAACAACAGTTCCTCGACTCGTGGCAGCTGCGATCTCATGACAATCAATCGCGTAAGTGCAGAGCACACCTGTCCGCTGTTGAGATAGCAATTACTGAGCGAAGACGGAACTGCACGGTCTAATTCGGCATCGTCCAGCAACACCGTTGCCGACTTACCGCCGAGCTCAAGCGCGATCTTCTTGACGTCATTGATCGCCAGTTCACCGACACGCTTTCCCGCGCGCGTGGAACCAGTGAAGCTCACCATGTTGACTAGCGGATGACGCACCAAGGCTTCGCCGACAATCGGTCCAGTGCCGCAAACAAGATTGACCGTGCCAGGAGGGAGTCCAACGCCATCAATGAGTTCGAAAAGGGCTATAGACGAAAGCGACGTCTGCTCAGCCGGCTTGACGACGATGGTGCATCCAGCGGCTAGCGCAGGAGCCAGCTTCGCAACGATTTGGTGCAACGGAAAGTTCCACGGCGTGATTGCCGCAACGACCCCGATGGGCTCGCGTTCAACGACAAAGTTCTCATCCTCTTCGGAGAGCGACAATTCATCCATCGCATCGGCGGTAGATCGAAGCACGCGAACAGCAAGGCCAACCTGCACCGCCTTGGAGATGGACAAAGTGGTGCCAACCTCGCGCGTGGCCAATTCAGCAAACTCGTCGGTTCGCGCTTCAAGCGCTTCCGCAATTTCGTGCAACTTCGCTGTTCGTTGGGCACGCGGAGTCGCACTCCAAATTGGGAATGCCGCGGCAGCGGCCTGCACCGCCTCATCGACCTGTGCCTCTGAGGCAGATTGCACTTGACCAAGCAGTTGATCATCAATCGATGATCGCTCGACCAACTCTTCTGTGCCGGTGCCCGAACTCCACCTTCCAGCAATGAAAACTCCGTTACGCACGGTCAAGGTGTGCACTCCTCCGCGACTTGAGTACCCCGCGAGCTATTTGCAGCGGGTTCGACCGACGCTAGACCCCACTACTTGAGCGGTCAACACAGTTCAGCACATTGCCTGCAGGCAATGCGTGCTAGCGAACCTTCATGAGATGGATCGTTCTGGCAAAGCTGTTCACCTTGGGATTCGTCGGTGCGAATCGTGCGATGAGCCGCCCCTTGCCCTTGACCCAGCTTGCCGGCGTAGCAAATGAGGAGGAGACAACACCATTCACAGGCTTCAAGTTCGGAACCAGGATCCGCTTGGCCCCTTGGCGGTAGGTCAGATTCACCACGCCAGTTGCGGTCGAAGGGTTCAGCGTGACGACAAAGGTCGCTGCGCTGCCTCGCTTGACTACTGCTGGCCCAGCGATCGTCAATGTCGTAGTTGTTGCCTTGACCGTGGAAGTAGGTGCAGGTGTAGGTGTCGGTGGTGCAGTCGGGGCCGGCGTCACACTGCCACCCACTTGAACGGGAAGGCTGTTCACAGCGCTCACTGGTCCGTTGAGGTTCGTGGCAGCAACGCTCGAGATGAGGTACCTGCCGGAATCGGCTGATGTGACGACATACGTGGCCGCTGTAGCTCCAGCAATCACCGTGCAGCTCGTTGTGACGTTCGTTGTGCATCGCTGCCATTGATACGTGTACGTCGTCGGCTCATACGCCCAAGTGCCGGTGGTCGTTGAAGCAGTGGCTCCAACTGCAACACCGCTTGGTGTCACTACAGGTGGAGCAACCGAGGTCGGCAGTTGGCCTGACAACACACGAGCAACCTTGGCGATGCCGCTTTCAGCAACCCAGATGTTTCCATCTGAACCTTGCGTGAGCCCTGTGGGTTTCGCACCTGCCTCAAGCTGGTACGTGGCCTGCAGGGAGCCCGCAGCGGTGAATACAGCAACGGCTGAAGTCCCGAAGAGGGACACCCACATTGTTGGGCCAGGGCCTTGAGTGAGCCATAGAGGCTGAGTGCCGGAGGGCAGACTGATCTCCAGCACTGTTGTGCCTTGGAGTTGAGCAAGCTTGTTGGTGCCATGCAGGGCAACCCACAGCGCTGAACCGATGGTAGTAATGCCGAACGGCCGGGAGCCGGCAGCCAGCGGGAACTCCGTGATGGCACCCGAAGAAGTGATCTTGCCGATCTTGTCGCCAGCTGACTCAGTGAAGTACATGTCGTTACTGCCCGCAGGTCCAGCGACGATGCCGTAAGGAACAGAAGCAGGCGTCGGGATCGGGAATTCAGTGACGGATCCTGAAGTGGTGATGCGACCGATCTTGTTGGCTGCCTGCTCGGTGAACCACAGGTTGCCATCCGGTCCGGGTGCGATGGCGAAAGGCTCCGCACCTGCGGTGGTGACAGGGAATTCAGTGATGACACCAGCGGTTGTAATGCGTCCGATCTTGTTTCCAGTCTGCTGGGTGAACCACAGATTCTTGTCCGATCCCACAGTGATGAAACGTGGAGTCGAAGCGGCTGTCGGCACCGGGTAGTTCGTGACCGTGCCCTTGGCATCGATGCGCGCAATTGAGTTGGCCGCACCTGTCGCCACCCATATCGCACCATCTGGGCCAAGAACCGCGCCATAGGGCGTGGCACCTGCGGCAAGCGCAAATGGGGTTGCATCTCCTACGGCCGCTGGGCTTGGAGCAGCCAGGCCGACAATCGCCACAGCTGAAACGGTCAGGAGGACAAAGGGACGCACAAGGGTTCGAATTGCCATAACTTCACGGTACGAACGGCTACGCGCAACGCGTGGTTACGACACTCCACTTCACCGTCGAATTCTGCTCCGTCACAGTGGAACTAAGAAAAATCCAGCACAAGGCGCCCTCGCACCCCACCCGCCTCAAGCCGACGATGCGCCTCGGCCGCATCCGCAGCAGGAATGACATCGGCGACACGGAGAGTCAACAGCCCCGCCTCGGCTTGCTGCACCAGTCGCTCCAAGGCGGCTGTGTTCTTTGACTGAGTGGTGACCATCACGCGCTGCACAGTGATGCCCCGCTCGAGTTCCTCATTCCACCCTCGCACTACTGCGTAGCCACCACCGTCTTTGATGGCAGGGATCACGAGGTGGCCTTGGAGTGAGCCATCAGCCAAAGCATCAACTCCTTCGGGAGCCATTTCGCGAATGGCAACCGCCACCGCATTTCCACGAGGAACCACTTCGTAGACACCAAGACCCCGCACGAAAGCCTCATCCGCCGACGAGGCATCAGCAATGACACGCAGTCCTTCAGCCAGGGCCAGCTCACAGACGTACGCCCCATAGGCTCCGGCGGCGCCAGTGACGGCCAGGCTTTGCCCTTCATGCAGCCCAAGCAGATCAAGGGTGATGCGCGCTGTGAGGGCATTCATCAGCAGGGTCGAAGCCGCAGCGAAATCGGCATCCTTGGGAGCCTTCACTACAGAGACGGCGGGCACAACGATCTGCTCGGCGTAAGCGCCGCCGCGTGAACCTCCCGGCAGCACGATGGCGACTACGCGGTCGCCGAGTGCAAGCCGGTCATCATTGTCTGGTCCGATGGCATCGATGACTCCGGCAGCATCCATACCTGGAATGAAGGGGGGCTCAGGCTTGCGCAGATTGCCCGCTTGGGCACCCGCGCGGAACAAGGTATCGGTGGGATTGACCGCCGCCGCATGAACGCGGATGCGAACTTGACCAGGACCCGGTTCTGGAGATGGCACCTCGAATACCTTGAGTGCTTCCGGACCGCCAAACTCTTCAACACCGACGACACGCATATGAAGCCTTCCCTGGATCTTGTGGAAAGCAAGACTTGCATAGGTCAGCCTGGCGTGAGGCCGAATCCGCTAGCGAGCAGTCTTTGATAGATCACTCGCGTTTGCAGATTGCATCTCCAACCTCCCTGGCTTGTGAGCGCTGGACTCGCGGATTGCCCAAGCAGGCGCTTCAAAGAGGTACTTTCCTATGTTGTTACGCGTCACCCAGTACAGCAGCAGCGCAGCCCCCACCAACATCGACGTCATCACGATCGGGAACAGCGCTTGCACGATGGGGTTGTGCATGTATGCCGGATCATTGTTGCGCAAATAGGAAGAAAGACACATCAGCAAGGGGAACTGCACGACAAATATCGGCAGAGTGCGAGCACCGAAGAAGGTGCCAAACCTCCGTGGAGCTTCCCATTTCACGAGCAGATATGCCGCCATCACACCTGCGACAATCCAAATGAGCGAGATCGGCAGATACGTCTGCTCCCACGTCGACGGGTACGCGTCTCGCCAAATCCCGTAGGCAATCACCGGCACCAGCAGCAAAGCGACCCAGAGCCAGGATGCCCAACGTGTGATCTGCGTCAGGAGCTCCTTGTAATACGCACCGATCAGAAAGAAGACCAAGTTGGTCACAATTGCCGTCATTGCGGAACCCGCGTCGATGCCCACCATGAAATCGCGATTCCATTGCGCAACAGGTTCGCGAAGAAGATTCAGCACAATTGCCAGCCCCACGATGATCCACGCGGGATAACGACGAAGCAGTTTGGCCACGATGAAATACAGGAGCAGAGCGTAGATATACCAATATCCGCTGCTGCCTACGAGCAAGCGACCGGGAAACTGGGTGATAGCAGCGACAAAGCCAGTGTTCACATAGAGCGCGACCACGGTGAAGAAGATTGCGCTCCACAAGACGTAGAGATAGGTCATGCCGTACGTACGCCGTCGTGACAGCCGCCAAGGCCGCGAGACCGCTCCTGCTGCAAGCATTCCGGAGACCATGAAGAACAAGGGCATGCGCATCGGCTCGAGCACATTCATCGAGGTGGACCACACCGAAGTGACGTTGTCTTCCTTGGAAATGGCGTCCAGATGGATCACTGAGTGGAACAAGACCACGAGCAGGACCGTGGTGCCTTTGACCAGATCCATCCACTCGATGCGTGGACGGGCGGTCTCCATGGGGGACAAATCTACCTTCAACTTTTCACAAAGTGATGAATCGGTCTCCGCTAGAAGGGGGTTACTTGCCAGTCACCGGTTGTAAACCACTGACTGGAGCACTGCCAGATACTCCGAGCAATTCACTGTTCTTCGGATTGCGCAACACCACACAGCTATTGGCGAAGATGGTCTGACCTTCACGCCCCCAGTGGAATCCTGGATATCCCGTCACCGATTCGATGATCGCCGCTGGGTGCTGCGTCTGAAGATCTCGCAGTTGCCTGACCAATGCGGTCGTTGCCCTTGTTGTGGCGAGACGCTTCGCCGTGGCTTGATCTGGACCAATCGCAGACTCGGTAACGGTCTCGGTCCGGTATCCGTAGGTGCCTGATTCAGCCATACACATATCCGCGCTCACAGATACTGCGGAACCCACATAGCCCGAACGAGGATTCACAGGAGTCGTACCGGGGCACTCCAGATTGGCACTCTCAGTACGTGTCGCTGGGATGATGTCTTTCTTGCCAGAAGCGCTGGTCTCGTTTGCGTGGCCCTTCAACAATTCAATCAGAGCGGTCGTTGAAGCAGCACTGACAGTGATTCGCTGGTACCCAGGAGGGCTTGTCGCATCACTCCAATGACAGATGTTCCACGCATCGGGATTACCGCCAACAGTGGCGGGCACTGCACAGTCATTTGCAAAGATCTCTGCGCCCGTGCCTGTGTTGTTGTACCCAGCGAAGTCGCCGAAAGCGGGAATGATGTCACCCCACGTACCACCGGTTGCATCGCTATTGGGATCGAATACTGGGCCTTGATCTGTCCCGTGACCACGAACAACCGTTCGCTTCAACTGAGCTGAAGTTGCGGCAGTCTCGATCACCTTCACATAGGGACTGGCGGCCGACTCGGTCGCATGACACAGCACCAAGCGGTACTTGTCAGTGCCCGGGTTTCCAGGGATAACGGGTATGCCAGGCAGCGGTGGGATCACGATTGGGTTGGAAGGACGCGTAGGAGTCGTAGGCGCGACCGAAGGGCGAGGAGTCACCGAGGGACGCGGGGTAACCGTGGCAATCGGATTACTTGGACGAACCGGCAAACTCGGAGCCGTCGCAGACACCGACGGACGAGGAGTCACCGAGGTTGACGGCGTTGGGCTTGGCGACGGGCCAGCCGGCACTACACATCCGTTTGCAAGGATCTCGGCCCCTGAGCCCGAATTGTTCATTCCGGGGTAGCCGTCAAATGCCGGAATGAGATCGCCCCAGGCAGTGGGGATCCCGACGTAATAGACCGGGCCGGTATGCCCACCGTGACCATCGATAGCAGCGGAAGTCGCAACCGTGATCATTGAGTACGGATTCTCGGTGGACGAAGTTGCGTGGCAGAGCGTGACCTTCTTGTCATTGCTGCCACCCCCGTTGTCATTGGACTTGGCCGCGGGCTCAACTTGCTGCTGGTCAACTGCCACCGGCACAGGTGCCAAAGTCGCGATCGGCGCGATCGGCGCGATCGGCGCACTTGATGGAATCGTGGCAGGAGAGGCTGCAGGTCGTGGCCCAACAGGTGCCTGCGAAGTCGAAGCGGTGACGCCAGCGGATGGCGTACTGCTCGGCAAGGGCGCGTCAGCCGCATCTGCAGTGACAGTCACCCCGATGCCGCCCACGAGGAGGGCGATCGCTGCAGTGACCATGGCGATGATGGGACGAGACCTCTTGCTCATGCTCACCCTTCACCCTTGACCAAAGAATTCGATTGAGCGCAACTCGAATGCGGCTGTGCTACGCCAGCACAGGAGCCAGCACTCGTCAGCCGCTCTTGCGGCGATGCTCCCTCTTGGCCCCAGCGCGATTAGACGAATCCTTCACAGGTCCACCGGCGTTAGTCGGACCCTGTCCACTGCGATGACCCTTGGTCTTCTTTGCTTCGAGCGCCTGGCGAAACTTCTCGCGCTGCTCGTCTAATTGCTCGTCAGCCATAGCCTCAGTCTGGCATCCGCATTGCCGCTCACTTCCGAGGGCTGTCTTGCGCCGCCATGCGCCTTGGCGTCTTCGAATTCCGTTGACAGGTAGTTGACGCTTGAACTACCTTCGCAACCAACCCCTGGTGGCAGCGGGGTCCGTGAGCGGACAACAGGGAGCAGCGCATGAAGCCACGATCAATTGCAATCGCAGCAGTCCTATCGATCAGCCTCACTGGGCTGGGAGCCACGATGGCGAGTGCCGAAACACAAACGGTCAAAACTGGGTCGACAAGTTCCGGAAAGGTGCTCGTCGGAGCCAACGGCAAGACTCTTTATGTATTCGCCGCGGATTCACCCGGCAAGTCCACCTGCACGAGCGCGTGCGCTCAGGCATGGCCACCGGTTCTCGCTACAGCAAAGACACTGGGGCGCTCAGCTGATGTCAAGGCAAAGCTCACTGTCATCAAGCGAAGCGATGGCAAGTCGCAACTGGCTGTCAACGGTCTTCCGGCCTACACCTTCAGCGGCGACTCCGCCGCGGGACAAGCGCTTGGTCAGGGCATGAATGCTTCAGGTGGCTTGTGGTGGGTGATCGCCCCAAGTGGAACTCCCATCAAGACAACGACTTCGCCTGGCTCGGGGACCACACCTGGATGCACCACTACTCCCGGTGGAACCTACGACTACTACTGAGGAACAAGTCGGGCTGCGAGCCGCGCATCAGGTAGTTCGCATACAGCAAGCCGTCTATTCCATCTGTATCGATTCGCTGCAAACACGTCGTACGCCGACTCAGTCAATGCATCAGGCAGGACTTCAAGCAGTTTGCCGACCACTCGCCATCTCGGGATGAGCGACAACACTCGCTTGACAGCAGCGGCACCTTGGAGAAGTTCTGCGGCGTCGAGATAGACGAGTGAGTCACGGTGTGGGTTGTGTGGGCGACCCGAGAGAAGGGACTTAGCCAGGTCAGAATCAAGTGGCACGAACGAAAGTTCAAGCGCCGTTGGCAATCGCAGAGCGATGAAGTTCAGGGCTCGATGGCACGTTGCGCAATCGCCATCAAACAAGATGGCACGACGCAGTCCCTGAATCACATGATCAGCATAAGCACGCCTACGATCAGGTAGCACTCGCGAAGGAGGATGTCGTGAAAATCGGGGTACCTCGAGAGACCAAGAGCCAAGAATCGCGCGTGGCGATCACCCCCGCGGGAGTGCACGAATTCGTGCGAAATGGCCATACGGTCCTGATTGAGTCTGGCGCGGGATCCGGCTCCTCTATCGCCGACAGCGAGTTCGTCTTGGCCGGAGCTGGCATCTGCAATGACCTGACGGATGTATGGGAACAAGCTGAACTCGTGCTGAAGGTCAAAGAGCCCATCGCGAGTGAGTATGAACTGCTGAGACCCGGGCAGATGCTCTTCACCTATCTTCACCTTGCCGCGTCCAGGGAATGCACGCAGGCACTGATCGATTCTGGCTGCACTGCTATCGCATATGAGACGGTCGAATTGCCCAATGGAACTCTTCCGCTGCTGGCGCCAATGTCAGAGGTTGCCGGGCGCCTTGCCCCACAAGTTGGGGCGCAAGCACTGCTCAGCATCAGCGGTGGCCGAGGAGTGCTGCTGGGTGGAGTATCAGGAACGTACGCAGCGAAGGTAGTAGTCATCGGCGCAGGTGTGGCAGGAATGAACGCCGCCGCTATTGCGCTTGGGATGCAGGCTGAGGTGCTACTACTGGATCGCAATATCGCCCGACTTCGCGAAGTCGACGCCATATATCAGGGACACATGCAGACCATCGCCTCAAACTCATTCGAGGTCGAGCGTGCGGTGATTGACGCGGATCTGGTGATCGGCGCCGTGCTTGTGCACGGAGCCAGGGCACCTCGACTGGTCAGCGACCAACTCGTTTCGCAGATGAAGTCCGGATCCGTACTCGTTGATATCGCAATCGATCAAGGCGGGTGCTTCGAAGGCTCTCGTCCCACGACTCATGCCGAGCCCACCTATCGCGTACACGAGTCACTCTTCTACTGCGTAGCAAACATGCCAGCAGCAGTTCCGCACACATCCACGTACGCTCTCACCAATGTCACGTTGCCTTACGCGATAGACCTCGCCAACAAGGGCTGGCGAAAGGCGATGCTCGACGATCCGGCCTTGTCATACGGCCTCAATGTCCACGCGGGACAGGTGACCTACGCGGCTGTGGCCGTCGCTCTGGGTTACGAACTGCGGCCGACAGCCGAACTGCTTCAATAGCGAAATCGCAGACTCGCAGGTCACCCTGAGGAAAATCACCGAGGAATCACAGAGATTCGTCGCACTCTTTGAATAGCAATTGGGTGGGTCCGCGCAGCACGGACCCACCCAATTCGCGCAAGCAAGGCAAGTTGCTGGCGTAACTGGTTCTACTTGAGGTAGTTCTCGAGATCCTCGCTGATCTCAGCCGGGGTGACACTTGGCTCGTAGCGCTTGATGACTGCGCCATCAGGCCCCACCAGGAACTTGCTGAAGTTCCACTTGATTTCGTCAGTGCCAATTCGCTCGGGAAAGTTCTTGGAGATGTGCTCGTACATGCCGCCGTACTGCGGACCGAAGTCACCAGGCGCCTCAGCGCGAAGGTACGTGAACAGTGGATCCGCATCTGGGCCATTGACGTCGATCTTGCCCAGGATTGGGAATGTGACGTTGAAATTGACACTGCAGAAGTCCGCGATCTCCTCCGCCGTGCCTGGCTCCTGCCCACCGAATTGATTGCACGGGAAGCCGACAATCTCAAGGCCGAGATCCTTCTTAGCCTTATACAGTTCTTCCAAGCCTTCGTACTGCGGAGTAAGTCCGCACTTGCTCGCCACGTTCACCACAAGCAGTGTCTTGCCCTTGTACGAGTCCAGGTCAACCTTGCTGCCGTCAGGTGCCTCGACGGAGAAGTCATACACGTTTGTCATGAGTTCCTCGCTGTAATTCGCTTGCGCTACGTGCACGCCTGTAATCCACAGCCAACCACAGTGTGCGAAGCCACCGGAACGATATTTGTCGGCTGTAGGCCAAATGCCCGTCAATCAACGATGATCAGGAGTTCGCCGTGCGAGATCGTGAACCAGCCGTCAGGCTCTGCTGACCACTCACGCCACGAACGGGCCAACTGTTCAAGCTCTGCTTGCTCAGCAAAGCCAGCAGCCACTGCCTGTCTGGCGAACTCCGATTTCGTGACCCGCTCAGCCCAAGTATGTCCCCACTCCTCGCGTTGCTCTGGTGTCGCATAGCACCACACGGTCGCTGACGGCTCAATGTTCTGCAAGCCGGCTGCGTGAGCCCAAGCCAAGAGGTGCCGGCCGCCATCGGGCTCGCCTCCGTTCGCTCGCGCCACCTGCATGTAGAGCTCCATCCACCGAGCCAGTCCCGCCGAGGCTGGGTACCAAGACATCGCCGAATAGTCCGCATCGCGAATCGCAATGACACCGCCGGGTTTGCAGACGCGGTGCATTTCGCGAAGAGCTGCCGGTGGATCGCTCAAGTGCTGCAGAACTTGATGCGCGTGGACCACATCGAAGCTGTCATCGTCAAATTCCAGTTCATAGACGTCACCTACAAGGAACTCTGCATTTGCGATTGCTGCTCTTTCACCTGCGGCCCGCCCAACTTCTACAGCCGTCTCGCTTCGTTCCAGTCCAATGACCTCACCAGGCCAGACCAACCGGGCGAAATCCAAGGTAATGGATCCCGGACCGCACCCCACGTCCAGAAGCCTGATACCCGACCGCAATCGGCTCAGAAGATAGCCGGCCGAATTCTGAGCGGTGCGCGCCGAGTGAGACCGAAGCACGCTTGTGTGGTGCCCATGGGTGTACACGTCGTTGCGCGGACTCAACTCACTCACCACTGCGCTCCCTGTCGACGTCAAGAATCGTTACGCCAGACGGGTCCTCCACGAACACTCGGTAGCCACTGGCTTCCAGTCGATTGATCAATCGGCCAAACATCATGCTGGCAGCCTCGCCAAGTGAGGTCACGTGAGTCAGGTCGAAATGAACCTCTGCTCCCGGCTTCTGGTGCGCCACCAGGTCATCAGTGACTTCGTGAACAACAAGCTCGAGATCCACAAAGTCCAAGTCACCTCGCATGCCGATAGCAAGTGTGTTGTCATCCCAGACCTGTTGGTGAATTGGGCTGGCGGGCCGGGGTGGATGCTGCAAGAGGCTGAGGCCGTACTGCTGCGAAAGCATCGTGAGCACGGCGACGCCTCGACTGCTGTTGCCTGCTTCATCAAGGCGCGGACTGAACACTCCAATGCCGAACTGCCCGGGTTTGACCGCTGAAATGCCACCACTGACCCCGCTCTTTGCTGGCATGCCTACTCGTACGGCCCATTCGCCCGCGTAGTCATACATGCCGCAACTGCCCATGACCGCAAGCGTGTGACGAGCCACCGTGGCATGCACTACTTGAACGCCGGTCATGGGATTGATGCCGTCGTTGGCCAGGGTCGCTGACATGACGGCGACGTCGTATGCGGTCACAAGGAGGGAGCACTGTCGGAAGTACACCTCAGTCACATCCAGCACATCACGAGTCAGACTCCCGGAGGCTTTCATCAGGTACGCCAAGGCCCGATTGCGATCACCGGTCTCCATCTCCGAAGCAAAGACGGTCTCATCGACCTCAAGTGGTCTGCCCGCAAAGGCAGAGAGCGCTTCGAATATCCGATCAAATCGCTGCCCCGGAGAAGACCCCGGAATCATCGATGACGTCATCATTGCGCCAGCGTTGACCATTGGATTTGCCGGGCGTCCGTGCTCGTCAAGGCTGAAGGCATTGAATGGCTCGCCACTTGGTTCAAATCCCACACGTTCATGGACTTCCTGCAGGCCAAGTTCACTGAGTGCCAGGGCATAGACAAAAGGCTTGGAGATCGACTGCAGTGTGAATGCAGTGCGCGACTGGCCAGCTTCATATGGGTGACCAAGCACGCTGACGACAGCGATGCCAAAGGCTTCGGGATCCGCTTTGGCCAACTCAGGGATGTAGTTGGCAACCTCCCCCGATGTGACAGGCAGCGCCAACCGCACCAACTCATCCAGGAGGTGATTGACCGGCTCGATCCGTTCAGTCGCTTGCATGCTTGACCCCTGCCTATGCTCACTCGTGCGCCAAAGATTTCGGCGTACACGACAGGAGAACGATATGACCTATTGCATCGCAGTCCGTCTCGATGATGGATTGGTCTTCGTCTCTGATACACGTACCAATGCAGGTGTCGACAACGTCGGCACCTACCGCAAGCTCCACGTGTTCACCCCCACACCGGATCGGCTGTTCGTGTTGCAGTCCGCGGGCAATCTCGCGACCACGCAGGAAGTGCTCGATCGAATTCGTCGCGATCTTGTGGATCCCGAAGCTACGGTGAATCTCGCAACTGTTGATCACCTCTTCGAGGCAGCGCTCTACGTCGGTGCGCTCGGGCAGGAGGTCACTAAGGCTCACGCTGAGGCGTTCAAAACCGACCGCGGGGCGACAGCCACGTTCATCGTTGGCGGACAGGTTGGCACGGAGGCCCCTGACATCCTCCTTGTGTATCCGGAGGGGAATTACATTCGTGCCTCAGATGAACGGCCTTTCCTGCAGATCGGCGAAACCAAGTACGGCAAGTACATGCTTGAGATTGGCATCCACAGCGGTGTCGACTTCGTTACTGGTCTGAAAGTGGTCCTCAGTTCCATGATGAGTACCTCCCGCTCCAATGTTTCTGTCGGGCCTCCGTATGACATTGGGATCTACGAGACTGGATCTCACGAACTTGAACAGTTCCGGGTGCCGCCGGGTTCGCCAGCTCTCGCCAGACTTGAGCACTTCTGGGGTGACCGACTGCGGGATCTGATGGATCAATTGCCACCGATCTCGCCAGCGGACTTCGCAGTAGATGCAAGTTGAGCCGCATCTGAAGGACTAGGTTCACCTTGCATGAAGAGCCTCATACCTGTTTCGCTGCAAGGCTACAAGCGTGCCTGGCTCTCAACTGACGTCATCGCCGGAGCCACTCTCGCCGCAGTAGCCATCCCCGAAGTCATGGGTTACACCTCCATAGCGCAGACCCCTCTTGTCACTGGGCTCTACACCATCATCTTTCCGACCATCGTTTTCGTCCTACTCGGTTCTTCCAAACTGCTTGTGGTCGGAGCTGACTCCGCAACCGCCGCGCTGCTTTCGGCTGGACTCCTCAGCGTCGGCATTGCCGGGGTCACGCCCAATTCGCCAGAGTGGCTGGCCTACTGCGGGATCATCGCCTTGATCTGTGCTGGGATGCTGCTGCTTGCTCGGGTGTTCAAACTCGGCTTCCTCGGCAATTTTCTGAGCGCCTCAGTTCTCATCGGCTTCCTTACTGGCGTAGGTGTGCAAGTGCTCTCGGGACAGATCCCTGAGATGCTCGGCGTTCCAAAAGGCACTGGCAACTGGTTTGCAGTGCAACTCGACTGGATCAAGGCCCTGCCGCAAATCTCGTGGCCAACTTTTGCCTACGCCGCTGCAACCCTGATCATCATTGTTGGCTTCAAACGCTTTGCCCCGCGGATTCCGGGCGCGATCATCGCCGTCATTCTGCTCATCACGATTTCCACTGTGCTGGACTCCGCATCCAAGGGCATCGCAGTTGTAGGTGCAGTGCAGGGTGGGTTTCCCCCAATTGGCCTGCCGCAAGGCGTGAGCATGTCGAACATGGCCGACCTCGTTGGCATTGCCTTCTCCTGCTTCATCTTGATCATTGCCCAGAGCGCGGCGACCTCGCGCAGCTTCGCGATGAAGCACGGCGACCGCGTCGACATCAACCGAGACATCATGGGTTTGTCGGGCGCAAACCTCGCCGCTGGCCTGAGTGGGACCTTTGTCGTCAATGGCAGCCCCACCAAGACCCAGATTCTGGATAGTGAGAAAGGCAGGACTCAGGTGGCCAACCTGACAATGGCCTTGATCGCGTTGCTCTTCACGCTGTTCTTCACCGGACTGCTGACAAATATGCCCAAGGCCGTGCTTGGCGCGATCGTCTTTCTGATCGGCTTCGATCTCATCGACATCACTGGTCTCAAGCGGATAGCTGCACGGCGGCGCAGCGAATTCATCATTGCCGTCACAACGGCGGCAGTGGTGTGCGCGGTCGGAGTCGAGCAGGGAATCATCCTTGCCATCGTCATCTCGATCCTGGAAATCATCCGGCGCCAGTACAAGCCGAAGGACTTTGTCGTCAGCATCAGCCCAACAGGCGAACCGACGTACATCGCCAGTTCTCCAGGTGTGCAGAGCCAGCCCGGATTGATTGTCTTTCGATACGACGCCGAACTCTTCTATGCCAACGCGAGTTCTTTCGTCGATGACGTCGAACGACTCATCGACTCTGCTCCAACCCCGGTGGAATGGCTGATCCTGGATGCTTCCTCACTGGATGACATCGACTACTCCGCCGGTATCGCTGTCGCGGGGCTCCTGGACTTCCTCAAAGCACGCAATGTCACCTTTGCCCTCGCGCGGGCGGACTCAGGGCTGACGACAACTTTGCAGAAGTACGGCCTGATGGATCGGATCTCTGCAGACCGGATCTACGGCAATCTTTCCGATGCGGTGCAGGCATTTGAGGCGCGGGATCACTCGTAGCTCCACATTTCGGATGCAAAGTCTTGCCGTCACCGCGCGGCGCCAAGGAACCTGTGAATGATCTGTGCTGCCCGATGGGGGTATTGAAACAGGAAGGAATGTCCAGCGCGTGGCATCAGCACCAGCTGCGCTTTGGCAATGAGCTCGGCGATGAGTCGACTGTTTGCAGGGGGCGTGATGACATCGGAAGCCCCTGTGATGACGAGTGCGGGGATACTCACTGCTCGAAGCGCACGCTCGTTTTCAGCACTTTTCAACCATGGATCCTCAGCAGCAACCATTGCGTCGTATGTAGCCGTAGGCACGTGCTCATCTGGATATGCACCGGTATCAACTGCTGTGGCCAGCCGCTTCAAGAAAGCGCGGCCGGCCGCCTGCGCAGCCCTAGTGTCCGGATAGTTCGTTCTCAGATAGGCCTGATCGTTCTCGACGGACGCACTGTCGATTCGCTGCACCCATCGCGGCCCCAATTGCGCATTCGGCCCGCCTGGATTTGTGGCAGCCAAGACAAGTCTGCGAATCTGATCCGGATGGCGGATGGCGAGTTGCTGTGCCACAAAGCCACCCATGGACCAACCCAGCACATCGATCTTCTCACCAGGGACAACCGTTTCAGCGAACTCTGCCATCCAGTCGGCAGCCCTTGGGAAGTTCCATTGCGAAGGCGCTGGGCCTGACAGGCCCAATCCTGGATAGTCGACAACGATGACATGGTGCGATTTCTGCAGCCCCGCCAGCAGCGCTGGGTCCCACTCATTCATCGGCGAACCTGTGCCATTCAACATCAGCAGAGGAGTTCCGCTGCCGAGTTCCGCATAGGCGAAGGTCGTTCCTGCCGCCTTTGCATACTGCACATGCAAACGGACTCGATCTGCGGCAGTATCGGCCGCGGCTGAAGGCAGCAATCCACCAACGATGGCCACTGCCATGACGAGCACGCGGAATGCGCGTGCTGCTTGGCTATGCAACATCCTCTATGGCACTCTCAAATTGGCTGGCATACAAGGCGTGGTAGGCCCCCTCCGCAGCCATGAGTTCCTCGTGGCTGCCTTGCTCAACAATCGTGCCACGTTCCAGCACCAGGATCGTGTCGGCATCGCGAATGGTGGAAAGCCGATGGGCAATGACAAATGCAGTCTTGCCATGGCGAAGTCGGGCCATGGCCTCCTGAACCAGCACTTCTGTTCGCGTGTCGACAGCGCTGGTGGCCTCGTCGAGAATCAGGATTGCCGGATCAGCCAAGAAGGCACGCGCAATCGTGAGCAGCTGGCGCTCACCGGCCGAGACATTGGATGACTCGCCTTCCAGCGTGGTCTCGTATCCGTGCGGCAAGGTGCGCACAAGTCGATCGACATACGCGGCTCTTGCTGCCTCTTCAATCTCCTCATTGCTCGCATTCAGCGAGCCGTAGGCGATGTTCTCGCGAATGGTCCCCGTAAACAACCAGGCATCCTGCAGAACCATGCCAAAGGTGCTGCGCAATTCATCCCGTGTCAGATCGCGAATGTCGACACCGTCCAAGAGAATCCGACCACCGTTGAGCTCATAGAAACGCATCAGCAGATTGACCAACGTGGTCTTGCCCGCACCGGTATGGCCGACGATGGCCACGACCTCGCCTGGCTCGACATGCAGGTCCAGACCTTCGATGAGCGGGATGTCCTCCTTGTATCGGAAGGTCACATCCTCGAAGTCAACTCGCCCCCGGGGAATGGCAATGCTCGAGGGCGTACTGGTATCGGGAATTTCCTCCTCTTCGTCCAGGACCTGGAATACGCGTTCAGCAGACGCCAAGCCGGACTGCATCAAGTTGATGATGCCTGCCAGCTGTGTGATCGGCATCGTGAACTGTCTCGAGTACTGAATGAAGGCCTGCACGTCACCCAGTGAAATCGCACCGGTGGCAACACGTAGCCCCCCGATGACTGCAATCAGCACGTAGTTCAAGTTGGAGATCATCAACATCACCGGTTGCGCAATTCCTGAGAGGAACTGCGCCTTGAAGCTGGCCTCGTACATCTTCTCGTTTGCTGCACTGAATTCAGCAATCGCCTCAGCACGGTGTCCGTACAGCTTCACGAGTTCATGTCCGCTGTACATCTCCTCAACATGTCCATTGAGGGAGCCGGTCCATTTCCATTGCTCAGAAAAGTGCGGTTGCGCTTTGCGAGCCACTGCAATGGTGACGTAGAAGGACAACGGCACCGTCAGCAGGGATATGAGCGCAAGGATCGGGCTGATCCACACCATCATGAGCAATACGCCGATAACCGTCAGAAGTGATGTGATCGTCTGTGTCAGTGCCTGCTGCAGAGTCATCGACACGTTGTCGATGTCATTGGTGACGCGGCTGAGGAGATCTCCCCGTGAATGCCTGTCGTAGTAGCTGAGCGGAAGCCGTGCCAGTTTCGCGTCCACTTCTTCGCGAAGTCGATACATCGTCCGCTGAGTAACGCCTGCCATGAGGTAGGCCTGCATGTACATGAATATCGAACTCAGCAAATAGACGATGATCACCAGCGACAGGATGTGGGCCAGTTGAGTGAAGTCCACGCCGACACCGGGGGTCACAGGCGTCGAAGCGATCAGATCGGCTTGCGTTGAATTTCCCGTGGAATTCAGCGCAGCAACCGCCTGATCCTTGGTGAGGTTCGCGGGAATCTGGTTTCCAAGGAAGCCTTCGAAGACCACGTTGGTGGCCTGCCCGAGCAGATACGGCCCAAGCACGGCGAAGATCACGCTGATCGACCCGAGAACAAACACCAGAAGAATCCGCATGCGCTCGGGCAGCAGACGTGAACCCAGCCGTCTCAATGCTGACCCGAATGCCTTCGGCTTCTCCGGTGCCATGGCGCCGGGTCCGGGTGGTCCGCCCGGACGTCGCATCATCGGGCCAGCTGGCCCCCCGCCGCTCATGCCGCCTCCGTAGCACTGAGCTGGGAGAACACAATCTGCCGGTAGGTCTCACATTCGGCCATCAGCTGCTGATGGGTTCCGATGCCCTCCACTCGACCATCGTCGAGAACAACGATCTGATCGGCCTGCATCACAGTGCTCACGCGTTGAGCCACGATGATGACGGTGGCCTGCGTGGTCTGCTCTCGCAGTGCGCTGCGCAAGCGGGCATCCGTTGTGAAATCCAGAGCCGAGAATGAGTCGTCAAAGATGTAGATGAGCGGCCGCCGAATGAGTGCTCTGGCTATCGCTATTCGCTGACGCTGACCTCCAGAAAGGTTCGCTCCTCCCTGATCAATACGGGCCTGAAGTCCGCCCTGCAACTCACGCACAAAATCTGCCGCCTGAGCAGTTTCCAGAGCCGCCCACATCTCAACTTCAGTGGCCTCTGGCTTGCCAAATTTCAGATTGCTCTCAATCGTGCCGCGGAACAAGAAGGCCTTCTGCGGAACTGCACCAAAGGCCGACCACAGGGATTCAAAGGAGAGCTCGCGCACATCAACACCGTCGACGAGCACCTGCCCGGCGGAGACGTCGTACAGCCGGGACATGAGATTGATCGCTGTTGTCTTGCCAACCCCGGTGCTCCCTACAATCGCCGTCACCTGTCCGGGACAACAGGTAAAAGTGACACCTTGGAGAACGGGCTGCTCAGCTCCCGGGTAGGCGAAGTCGACTTCACGAAACTCCACGAGTCCAAGGCTTGGAACAATCGCTGATGGATGCTCTGGCTCGACGATTGCCGGCTCAGTGTCCAGCACTTCCTGAATGCGCTCAGCTGAGGCAGCGGCTCGGGGAACCATCACCACGATCATCACGGCCATCATCACCGAGGTCAGGATCTGCATGACATAGGCGATGAATGCAGTGAGATTGCCGATCTGCAGAGATCCATCATTGACAAGTTGACCGCCGAACCAGAGCACGCCGACTACGGCCAAGTTCAAAATGAGTGACAGCGACGGCATCATCAGAGCAAAGAGCCGCTGAACCCGAAGAGACGTTGCCGTGAGGGCATCATTGGCTTCTGCAAAGCGCTCGCGTTCATATCGATTGCGGACGAATGCACGAATCACTCGAATACCGGAGAGATTCTCACGCAATACGAGGTTGATCCGGTCGATCCGCTCCTGCATCACCTGAAACTGCGGAACAGCCCGCAGCACGATTGATCCAATGACCAGGAGCAGCAAAGGGATCACGAAAAGCAGGAGAGCTGAGAGCCGCAGATCCTCGTGCATCGCCATCAGCACTCCGCCAACGGCGACGATGGGAGCCGAGATCATCGTCGTCAGTGCCATCACCACAAGCATCTGGATTTGCTGGACGTCATTGGTATTGCGTGTGATCAATGAGGGAGCCGTGAACTCATTGACCTCACGCAGAGCAAAGCCTTGCACCCGCTCGAAGAGTGACATACGCACATCACGACCGAATCTCATTGCAGTGCGGGCGCTGTAGTAGACAGCAATCACTCCGGCAACCGTGAATGCGGCGGTGACCAGCAGCATGAATGCGCCTGTTTTGAGGATGAAATCCGTATCACCCTTGAGCACACCGTCATTGATGATCGAAGCGTTCAGGTTCGGCAGATACAACTGACCAAGCGCTTGAATTGAGAGCAACACGATGATGACGACCAATGTTCGCCTGTAGGGCTGTAGGAATTGGCGAAGCAGGCGAATCATCAATGGGCACATCCATCCACGGCTCAGAATATGGATCGATCGTATTCCTCAGTGCGAATGCGAGGACATCGTTACGCCAGCATCGAACAGGCAGAGCTCGAGTACATGGCTCTACAGGTCGAGCCGATAACCCATGCCAGGTTCTGTCATCAGGTGTCGCGGATGGGCCGGATCACGCTCAAGCTTGCGCCGCAGTTGCGCGATGTACACGCGCAGATAGTGGCTCTCCTTCTCATAACCTGGACCCCACACTTCGCGCAGGAGCTGCTGTTGAGGAACGAGACGGCCAGCATTGCGTCCCAGGACTTCCAGCAGGTGGTACTCCGTCGGGGTCAGGCGGACTTGGACTCCATCTCTCGTCACGATCCCGGCTGCCAGATCCATCTCGAATTCATCCGCGGAGATCACTTGTGGGGCTGAACTTGTGCCACCAATCTGCCCACGACGGACTGCTGCGCGTACCCGCGCCAAGAGTTCGTTCATCTCAAAGGGTTTCGTGACGTAGTCATCAGCTCCAGCATCCAAGGCAGCGACCTTCTCATTGCTGGTTGACCGCGCGGAGAGGACGACAACCGGGACTGGATTCCAACCGCGAATGCCATGCAGCACTTCGATGCCATCAAGATCAGGCAGACCCAAATCAAGAACTACGACCTCGGGATGGAATCGGGCAACCGCATCAAGCGCGCCCTTCCCTGTCATGACAAGTTCAACTTGAAATCCGCGCGCGCGCAGATTGATGGTCAGCGCGCGCCCCAGCGGTGCGTCATCTTCAACTACGAGCACCCGCATCATTGGATCGCGCCGGGATCCTGAAACGCAAGCGGGACTGCCAGCACCATCGTCAAGCCACCGCCGGGAGTGTCTTCTACTTCGATGCTCGCCCCGACAGCCTCTGCCAGACCGCGCGCAACAGCCAGTCCAAGCCCAACCCCCGAGCCAGCCGGGACATCGCCCAAGCGCTGAAAAGGAAGGAACATCTTGACTCGATCGTCAACAGCAACACCCGGACCACGATCGATGATGCGCAACTGCAGGGTGTCTTCTGGTACTACAGCCGCGCAGATTCGAACTGGTACTCCAACAGGTGAGTGCTGAACAGCGTTTTCGACAAGATTCGCCACAGCCCTCTCCAGTAGCCCCGCATCCGTTTGTATCAGTGGCAAAGCCTCATTCGTCTCATCGACAACGGATTGATCAAGAACGCCACGCAGGGCTTGATGCAGCACTTCATCCAATGACACGGCTTCGAGTATCGGTCGCACACTGCCGGTCTGAATGCGGCTGAGGTCCAGGAGGTTGGAGAGCAGTGCATCAAGGCGATCAGCAGCTTCGTCGGCATCTTCAAGCAATGCGTCGCGATCGTCTCTGGGCAGTTCAAGGGTGGGATCCCGCAGGGTGGCAATCGATGCCTTGATGCCTGCGAGCGGTGTGCGGACTTCATGAGAGACAGCCGTTAGGAGAGCCGTGCGCATCGCATCGGACTCCTGCAATCGCGCTGCATCGGCTACCAGCGCAGCGAGGCGATTTCTCTCCAGGACGGCTGCCGCCTGTGCTGCAAAGGCATCCAGCATCCGACGATCAGAGGCCGGTAGGGGTGTGCCCGAGAGTGCCATCACCAATCCCGGACCGGCGTCGACCGCGACATCAGCTTCATCGATGCTTCGAGGCGGAAACTCGCCCGAGACCTCGATGATCGCCATTCCGCGGCCGGCCGTCTCGAACAGCGCCGCGCTGCGCATACCGAATGTCTCGCACGCCTGATCTAACAGGGCGCGCACACCGTTCTCGCGCCCGAGCACTCCCACCGAAAGGGACGCCAGCACGTTGGCCTCAGCTCGTCGCTTGCCTGCTTCCTGTGCCAGAGAAGCACTGCGATCAACAATGGTGGCGATCACCGCCGCGACAAGAACAAAGGCAAGAATCGCGAAGGCGTTCTGCGGCTCGGCGATAGTGAAACTGCCAACGGGTTCGACGAACTCATGGTTGACCAGAAGACTTGCGACGACGGCGGTGACAATCGCTGGAAGCAAGCCACCCACGAGCGAAGATGCGACGACCCCGAGAAGGAACGCCAGGAGCACCGTGGAGAGGCTGAGCGAATCGCCAAAGGGAAGCAACAGCGCCGTGAGCAACACGGGGATCAAGGGGGCAAGGATCCAAGCGACAACTCGTCGAGTGGGGGCTCGCCGTGCAGTCCGGGCGCGTGTAGGGCGTTTGCCCGCGCGCTCGTGACTCACGACGTGGACATCTATATCGCCTGAATCGCGCACGATCTCATCGACTGCGCTAGGGCGCATGACTCGGCTCAATCGCTTTCGGCGCGAAGCCCCCACCACTACCTGTGTGCCATTCACCGATCGGGCGAACTCAAGGATTGTGCTTGCGATGTCCTCACCAACAACTGTGTGAAAGGTTCCGCCAAGATCTTCAGTGAGCTGTCGCAGGCGCGCAACTGAATCAGGGCTCGCCCCAATGGTGCCGTCTCCGCGCACGATGTGAACTGCCACTAGCGCACGGCCAGCAATACGACCGGAGATGAGTGCGCCTCGCCTGAGCAGGGTCTCGCCTTCGGCGCCTCCAGTCAGGGCAACAACAATCCGCGGGCGCGCCGCCCAAGTCTGCTGAATGCCGTGGTCTGCTCGGTAGCGCTCAAGGCCTTCCTCCACCCGATCGGCCAGCCACAGCAGTGCCAGCTCGCGCAGGGCGGTCAGGTTGCCCACCCGAAAGTAGTTGCCCAGTGCTGCGTCGACCTTTTCGGGTGCGTACACGTTTCCGTGAGCCATCCGGCGTCGAAGCGACTCTGGGCTCATGTCGACCAGTTCGATCTGGTCGGCAGCCCGCACCACCGCATCGGGGATGGTCTCTCGCTGCTTGACGCCTGTGATCGTTTCGACAACGTCATTCAGCGATTCCAGGTGCTGGATGTTCACTGTTGAGATCACGTCGATCCCAGCATCGAGCAGTTCGTTGATGTCCTGCCAGCGCTTGGTGTTGCGGGAGCCGGGGACATTGGTATGCGCAAGTTCGTCGACGAGTGCCACCTGCGGATGTCTGGCCAAGACGGCGTCAATATCCATCTCTTCAAATTGTGCACCGCGATAGTCCAAGGTATGTCGCGGGATGACTTCCAGATTCGTCAGCATCGACGCCGTGTGAAGCCTGTCGTGCGTTTCCACGACGCCGACCACAACGTCAGTGCCTCGTTCCAGCCGTCGATGGGCCTCGCCCAACATGGCGTAGGTCTTGCCGACGCCCGGTGCCGCACCCAGATAGATGCGAAGCTTCCCGCGAGTCACTTCGCCATTGTTGCGTACGGACTGACTTGGCTCTGCTGTGTCGGCGTCCATGACAAGTCCGCCGTCACTTCAACTGCTCAAGAGCAAGATTCAACTCGAGCACGTTTACGCGAGGCTCACCGATGAACCCAAACAGGCGCTGCTGCGTGTGTTCTTCTACGAGAGAAGCGACCGTTGCTGGCGCCAGGCCACGCGCCAAAGCCACTCGGTTGATCTGCAGTTGGGCGTATTCCGGGCTGATGTGGGGGTCAAGCCCGCTGCCACTGGCGGTGACAGCATCAGGCGGAATCTCGTTGGCCTGGACTTTGTCCGTGGCCACGATCGTCGCCTTGCGCTCCGCAACGGCCTCCACCAGAGCGGGATTGTCTGCCGCCAAATTGGAGCCACCGCTCGATAGGGCGTCATAGCCATCACCAGCCGCTGATGGGCGGGGGAGGAACCACTTGTCACCTTCAAAACTCTGGCCGATGAGCGAGGAGCCAACGACCTCTCCCGAGGAGTTCGTCAGCATCGATCCACCACTGGCATTGGGAGCCAGTTGCGCGATGACGAAGATGGCGAGTGGGTAGGCAATCCCGAGGATCACCGTCATCACGATAAGGAAGCGCAAGGCCACAAAGGCCTGACGAATGCTGGCATTCATAGGTTCACCCGATTCCTGGGATATGGGAGATGACGAGATCCAGCAGTTTGATTCCCACGAACGGAACAACAATTCCGCCCAGTCCGTAGATCCAAAGATTTCGACTCAGCAACTTGGACGCGCTGGCCGGTCGGTACCTGACTCCGCGTAGCGCCAACGGGATCAGCACGACGATGATCAGCGCATTGAAGACGACAGCCGACAGGATTGCCGAATTCGGACTGGAGAGGTGCATGACATTCAGCGACTCAAGTCCTGGGTACGCCACGATGAACATCGCCGGAATGATCGCGAAGTACTTTGCGATGTCGTTTGCAACGGAGAACGTCGTCAGCGCACCACGAGTGATCAGCAACTGCTTGCCGATTTCCACGATATCGATGAGCTTCGTTGGATTGGAGTCCAGATCCACCATGTTGCCCGCTTCTTTGGCGGCCGAAGTGCCGGTGTTCATTGCAACGCCAACGTCGGCCTGAGCAAGGGCCGGAGCATCGTTGGTTCCGTCCCCGGTCATCGCGACCAGGCGACCACCCTCCTGCTCACGCTTGATCAAGGCCATCTTGTCTTCAGGAGTGGCCTCAGCCAGGAAGTCGTCGACCCCCGCTTCTTCAGCGATAGCGCGCGCAGTCATCGGATTGTCACCCGTGATCATCACTGTCTTGATGCCCATGCGACGCAACTCATCGAAGCGTTCACGAATGCCGACCTTGATGACATCCTTGAGATGTACCACCCCGAGGATTTCGGCACCTTCACTCACCACGAGTGGTGTGCCACCTCCTGAGGAGATCGCGTCCACCGTAGCCGAGATTTCACTTGGCGTGCTTCCGCCGGCGGCGTTCACATGTGCGAACACTGCACCCGCAGCACCCTTGCGAACGCTGCGACCGTCCACGTCAACGCCACTCATTCGCGTCTGTGCCGCGAATGGAACCCAGACAGCATCGCGAAGCGCGCCGTCCACACGCGCGCGAAGGCCGTACGTCTCCTTGCACAGCACGACAATCGAGCGGCCCTCCGGAGTCTCGTCAGCAAGGCTGCTCAACTGAGCTGCGTCAGCCAAGTACGTGATGGAAACGCCGGGCGCTGGGATCAGGTCCACAGCCTGCCTATTGCCCAAAGTGATGGTTCCGGTCTTGTCCAAGAGCAGAGTTGAGACGTCGCCAGCTGCTTCAACTGCACGCCCTGACATGGCCAGAACATTGCGTTGAACAAGCCGGTCCATCCCTGCGATGCCAATGGCAGAGAGCAATGCGCCGATAGTTGTCGGAATCAGGCACACAAGCAGTGCCACCAGCACGATCACACTCTGGGCGGCCCCTGAGTAGTCAGCCAAGGGCTGCAGGGTCATCACGACGAGCAGGAAGATGATCGTCAGCGATGACAGCAGGATGTTGAGGGCGATCTCGTTGGGGGTCTTCTGCCGACTGGCACCCTCGACGAGAGCGATCATCCTGTCGATGAACGTATGACCTGGAGCCGCAGTGATCTCGACGACGATGCGATCGGACAACACCTTGGTGCCGCCCGTCACCGCGCTGCGGTCACCACCGCTCTCGCGAATCACTGGAGCCGATTCTCCGGTGATCGCCGACTCGTCGACACTGGCCACACCATCGACGACGTCGCCATCACCTGGAATGACGTCGCCGGCCTCGCACACGACACGGTCACCGAGCCTGAGCTCGGTTGCGGCCACCTGCTCCTCAAGGTCACCAGCAACCAAGCGGCGGGCCATGGTGTCGCGTCGAGTCGCGCGCAACGAAGCAGCTTGCGCACGTCCGCGGCCCTCGGCAACAGCCTCGGCAAGATTGGCGAACACAACAGTGATCCAAAGCCAGATCGTGACAAGCCAGGCGAACACACTTGGCTCGGTGATAGCGGCGATCGTGGTGAGGCCCGACCCGATGAGCACGACGAACATCACCGGGTTTCGCCACATCCGTCGCGGGTCCAGCTTGCGGAATGCCTCGGGCAGTGACGTGATCAGAGACCGAGCATCGAAAGCACCAGAGCCAACGCGGTTGTCCGGTAGGAGATCCGGCGTGGGAGCAAGTGTGGTCATGACAGTCCTTCTGCGAGTGGTCCGAGTGCGAGTGCAGGTACATAGGTGAGGCCAGCGATGATCAGAACGACGCCCACGACGAGCAGTACAAACTGAGGCCGGTGTGTGGGCAGGGTTCCGGCTGATGCGGGTGTCCTGCTCCGGGAGGCAAGCGAGCCGGCCAGGGCAAGCACCAGGCAGATCGGAATGAAGCGACCAAGGAACATTGCCACGGCCAAACCGACGTTGTAGAAGTCGGTGTTCGCATTCAATCCCGCAAAGGCGGAGCCGTTGTTGTTGGAAGCCGAGGCGAAGGCATAGAACACCTCAGAGAGTCCATGCGCCCCAGGATTGAGCATTGATGAGCGGCCGGTCTCTGTGGCCATCGCGACGCCCAGTCCTAAGAGCAGTAGCGCGGGAGTCGTCAGTATGTAGAGCGAGACGAGCTTCATCTCGCGGGCACCGATCTTCTTGCCCAGATACTCCGGTGTTCGCCCAACCATCAGCCCAGCAATGAATACAGCGACGATCGCTGCGATCAGCATGCCGTAGAGACCAGAGCCAGTGCCGCCAGGAGTGACCTCACCGAGAATCATGTTGAAGATGGTCAGTCCGCCACCCGCTGCAGTGAACGAGGAATGCATGGCATCAACGGCACCTGTGGATGTCGACGTTGTCGCTGATGCAAAGACAGCCGACATAGGGACGCCGAATCTGACTTCCTTACCCTCCATCGCACCACCAGCAAGCTGAAGAGCAGCACCTCCGTGGTTCAGTTCTGCCCAGATCAGCAGACCTGTGACAGTGGTCCAGATGCTGGCCATCACTGCCAGGATCGCGTAACCCTGACGCAGATCGCCCACGATGCGGCCGAAGGTGCGAGTCAGAGCGACCGGGATGAGAAGGATGAGGAAGATCTCGATGAGGTTGGTCAGCCCGGTTGGGTTCTCGTACGGATGAGCGGAGTTGGCGTTGTAGAAGCCACCGCCGTTCGTTCCAAGCTCCTTGATAGCTTCCTGACTGGCCACTGGGCCACCCGTGACTGTCTGTGATCCACTGGTCAATGTTGTGATCGTTGTGTCGCCATTGAAGTTGTGCACGACGCCAGCGATGACGAGCACGACAGCGAACACCGCGGCAAGTGGAAGCAGGATTCGGATGGTGATGCGGGTGAGATCCACCCAGAAGTTGCCGAGTCGATCAGTCCGAGTGCGAGCAAGACCTCGAATCAAGGCGACCGCAACGGAGATGCCCACTGCGGCAGACAGAAAGTTTTGCACTGCCAAGCCGGCCATCTGTGCCGTGTAGCCCAGCGCAGCCTCGCCGGAGTATGACTGCCAGTTGGTATTCGTGACGAAGCTGACAGCAGTGTTCAGTGACTGCAGTGGCGGCATGCCCTCGCGGTCAAGTGAGTACGGCAGGTACGCCTGTAGACGAAGAAGTGCGAACAGCAGAACAATGGAGACTGCCGAGAAGGCCAGCACCGAACGAAGATAGACCGTCCAACGCTGGTCGGCACTTGCATCCACCCCGACAGCGCGGTAGATCCCGCGCTCGATTCTGAAGTGCCGCGTGGTCTCCAGGGATCGCGCCATGTAGTCGCCGAGCGGTCGGTAGCACACCCCGAGCGCGACGAGCAGCAAGAAGATCTGCAGGATCGCTGCAGCAGTTGAATTCACTGATACTCCTAGAATTCTTCAGCGCGTACGAGTGAGATGACTAAGTAGCCGAGCAGCAACACTGCGGTTGCCAATGAGATTCCTGCGAGAACGCTCACAGATGCTCCGTTCCGGTTGCGATAGCAAGGACAATTGCGGAAAGCACAAGGATCAGCGCTAGGGCGAAAACGTCAGCCATGGTCATTCATCTCCTGAAGTTCTGTGTGATGGACGGGATCCGGCCAACCAACGACCCAGGATCGAAACTGTGATTGCGAGTACGAGCAGTCCGGTCAGCCTGATGAGGTCCTCGGTACCGTGCCAACCCAGCACACCCCGGGTGTCGTAGAGGAAACCTTGTTCAAACAGGAACGCCAAGCCTGCAGTTGTCACTGCAGCAGGAACTGTCGTGAGATAGCTGATGAGCGCGACCAAGATCGCAAATGCCGCTCCGGCAGTTCCGGGTTGTAGGACCGCGGATGAAATAAGGACACTCAGGACAAGCCCAGCCCCGAAGCAGATGGCTACAGCGCCCCACAGGCTAAGCGGGCGGCCTGAATGTTCAGGCGAGCGCAACTCAACCCTGCGCATCTGAGTCCTGGCTATGTTCACTCGCTAAGGAAAGCCGACTCGAGCGCCACGATCGATGCTTCTTAACGCTTCCTTAACGCCATGTGCGGGTGCTCATATGCATCTCTGACAACTACCGGTTGAAGGCGCGCTCCAATTTCCGATCAGGAACCAACCACATACCGGCCACAAGGACGTAGAGCGCAACAGCAATCCATGGCTGAACGAATGCAAGCACGATGCCCAGCGCATAGATGATCGGGGAAATCTTGCCTTTGATGTTGCTTCCGAGAACAGCGGCAATCTCAGAATCTGTGCCCTGCGCTCGAATGATCACAAGCAGGAGAATGTAGAAGGCAATCGCAGCCATCATCAGCACACCGCCGTACACAGCGGTCGGAATGGGCTCAAAGTGGTTGAGACCCATCCAGCCGGTTGCAAACGGAAACAGCGACAGCCAGAAGAGCAGATTGAAATTCGCCCACAGCACTCCGCCAGTCACACGAGTTGCAGCTTGCAGCAGGTGGTGATGGTTGTTCCAGTAGATCGCCAGATAGATGAAACTGAGAACGTAGGTCAGGAACACCGGGAGCACTGGCTCCAGTGAGGCCCAATCCGCGCTCTCAGGTGGTCGAAGTTCCAGCACCATGATGGTGATCAGGATTGCGATCACCGCATCGCTGAACGCTTCGAGCCGACCTTTGCTCACGAACGGGAAGGTACCAAGACTTGGTCAGGAATTGGATTTCTGCATCCGGGCTTGTGCACCTCGGCTGGAGTAGGAGGCCAGATCAAACAGGAAGCCAAGCGCCACGACAAGCCAACCAATGCCGCTCACTCCGCCGGCAAATGACCACGCTACGCAGTATGCGAGGGCAGTCCAGGGCAAGAACAACAGGCCAAGGATTGGCAGGATCCAGCCGCCGGAGAATGCATCGCTGACTCGCTCGGTGAAGATCCAGGCATACAGAAATGCCAGTCGCGGACCCAGAAACCCAAGCACGAGCACGAAGCAGCACATGCTGGGGAGCGTAGGACAACATTGGCTGCAGCGCACGCACTTGAAGTGGTGACCAATTGCTCTTGGAACTCTGCCTCAAAGACAACTATGTTTGCGCTACACACGTGGGTGATTCAGACTCCTACGACTTTCCTGCATGAGGAGGCTCCATGGCTATCGGGCCAGTAGACGTCTACGTCATTGGTTTCCCCGGAAACCAGTTCACCGGTCGCATTGCGCCAGCAATCCTGGACCTCGTTGCCAGCGACACCATCCGAATCTTGGACATGCTCTTTGTCATCAAGGACGCCAATGGCGTGGTCTCGTCAATTGAGATGGCTGACCTCAATGCCGAAACCGGGCCCGCCTTCATGGAGATCACGATCGCTCAGCCAGGTGCACTCGATCAGACAGATGCCGAAGAGATCAGCGATGACTTAGAGCTCAACAGCTCCGCGCTACTGGTGGCTTTTGAGAATCGCTGGGCCGCCAAACTCGCTGACGCACTGCAAGCTGCTGATGCCAACGTGATCGATTACGTGCGCATCCCCGTTGACGTCGTCCAAGCCGTCATCACCGTTTAACTCCAACTTCTCTGAAAGGCACTGACATGGGACTTCTTCGAATGGCAGCACGCACCGCAGTCGTTGCCGGAACTGCCACGGCAGTTTCCGGAAATGTCGCTCGTCGACAGGCCAACAAGTACGACGCCCAACAGGCTCAAGCTCAGGCAGCTGCAGCCCCGGCTCCTGCCGAAGCCGCACCTGCTCAGGACGACGCCATGGTTCAGTTGCAGAATCTCGCAGCACTGCACAGCCAAGGCGTGCTCTCCGATGAAGAGTTCGCTGCGGCCAAGGCCAAGATCCTCGGCATCTAAGAACACAGTCTTCAGCTGTGAGTCAGGCCACCGCCTACTCCCGACTCGCGGCGGTCTACGACGAAATCGTCGTTGACCCGTGCTATCCGCAATGGGCTCAGTACTTGCATGCCCTCTGGAGCAGTGATGGCGAAGGCGTCAGCACTGTTCTTGATGTTTGCTGCGGTACCGGCTTGATGGCGACCGAGCTCTTGCCGCTTGGCTACTCAGTGGTCGGTACAGATGCATCAGAGGCAATGCTTGCCCGAGCCCGGGAACTTCTTGGCAAACAGGTTGAACTGCTGAATGCCACCCTGCCTGAGCTTGGCACTTCCCAGATATTCGACGCGGCAATTTCCACTTTCGACGGGCTCAACTACCTGACGCCCGAATCATTCGATATGAGTCTCAGTGCCATAGCCAAGCGGGTGCGACCTGGGGGATGGCTGTGCTTCGATTTGCACACCGACGCAATGATGGATTTCACCCTCAAGAATGCGCAGATCTCAGGTGAAGAACAGGGTCAGTTCTTCACCATCCGCAGCGATGTTGATCCGGTCCTTCGCACGTGCAATACCTATATCGAAGTCACAGATACCAATACGGGTGGGCAATTCACCGAACACCATCAACAGTACTTTCACACTGACGATTCCGTCCGGCTCGCCTTGACCATGGCCGGCTTCACGGACGTCGTGGCAGTTGAGGAGTACTCCAGCGCACCCGCTACTGCTGACACCTTGCGGGCGACGTGGATCGCGCGCAAAAAGAAGCTTGGGATGCCTGCGCAATAGCAGACATCCCAAGCTCACAATCGAACTGAGGGCCGAGTTAGGCCAATGCCTTGGCCTTCAACGACTCGAACTCCTGCTGGTTGATCGTGCCAGCATCAAGAAGTGACTTGGCTGAGGCGATCTGATCGGCAGGTGCCGCTCCAGACCCGGCGGCCTGCTGGATATAGGCCTTCTGTGCTGCCTCGGCTTTCTCCATTGCAGCTTTGCGGCGCTCAGTCATGCTGTTGCCACGGGCAATGAGATAGACCAACACCGCAAATGGACCAAAGAGAATCAGTGCGACGACCCAGATGGCCTTGAATCCACCACTCAAAGTGTGGTCGCCGAACAGGTCGAAGATGACCATGAAGAAGACCATGAAATACATGACCATGAAGAAAATGACGAACAGGCTCCACAAAACGTCGCCTAGTTGCATTGCGCTTACCCCCTGCTAGTTGATGAATCAGACATTAGCGGAATGTGCCTGCAAGCGTGGCTCACAGATGCATCGATTGATTCGAATCAAAATGAACCATGACCAAGAAGATCTCCACACTTTCTTCCGCCGGCGAGCATTGGGTGCGGGCAACCGCGCACCTGTTCGATGTACTCGCCATCGTCTTTCTGATCAATCTGCTGGTGATCTGGTCGGTACCGGACGCGTCAACGGGGTTGAAACAGCTATCCGAACTCATCGCTTGGCTGGTCTGGGCCGGGTTCGCCGTCGACTACGTCGTTCGCCTGACATGTTCACGCCCCAAGGGCGCATTCATTGGCACCCACAAACTGGATCTGCTCATGGTCCTCTTGCCGATGTTGCGCATACTTCGCGTGTTTCTGCTTCTGCGCAGAAGCCTGGCTTCAGTGAGTACCGAGAGGATCGCTGGGTCGATCGCAAGCATCGTCGCAATCGTCGTAGTTACCAGCGCATTCCTGGTATGGCAGGTCGAGAAGGATGCTGCCGGGGCGACCATCACAACTTTTCGGACTGCACTTTGGTGGGCTGTAGTCACGACTACGACGGTCGGATATGGCGACTACACCCCTGTGACCCAGATCGGACGACTCATTGCCATGGGAGTGATGCTCGTTGGCATCGGGTTGATAGGAACGGTCAGCGCCACCGTGGCCTCTTGGTTTGTGAATCGACCCAATGCTGCGGAACCGCCCAAGGACGTTGCGGAATCGGAAGCACCGGCGTTCTCCGATGAACATGCTGAACTCCTGGATCGACTGGATCGACTGACCGCACAACAACAAGAGATCCGCGCGCTTTTGCTCAGCAGTTCCCCGGGGCACGGACAGAGCACCAGTCAGTTGCCTAAGAACTGAGAAATTCAGCAGCCCGCGAGCCCCAGGTAAGCAGATCCTCATGCGTGTGGGTCACGTGCAGCTGGGCATTGGGCATGACATTGAGCAGCGTCTCAGCAGTGATGACCGGGTGCCCAGGATCCCCCGACCAAGGCAGCAGCAGAGTCGGCTGATTCACGGTGCTGAGCAGTTCAAGAGAGGGCAGGTCACTGAGTCCGGCACCTCGGAAGACAAACGGCAGCAACTCAAAGATGATGTCTGGGGGCGCAGGGAAACCCGTGACGTCCGCAAAGACAGGTGGAACAACTATTGGCGTTTGCTCAAACAAGGTGGCGACCGATGTTGGATCGCCCTGCTCAATGATGTCCGCTATTTGCCGATAGACGCCTGCTTGTCCGGCACGCGTCTCCCAAGCAGTTGGCGGTGCAGTGAGAATCAGGGCTGAGAAGCGATCAGGGCGCTGGCTGGCTGCGTGCAGCAGAGTTCCGGTCCCCATCGAAGATCCGATTCCAACAATGGGCGCGTGCGGTGAGAAGTGATCCGCCAAGGCAAGCAAGTCTTCGGCCAGCGAAGCCCACGAATAGTCCTCGGCAACTGCTGTACCAGTCGATTCGCCATGGCCACGCGCATCGTAGGCAATGACCTGGTACCCAGCATCTGCTACCTCGGAGAAATTGCCCATTCCGATCTTGCGATTGTTCGCTCGACTCGATGAGAGTCCGTGGGCACTGATCGCAACTGGCCCAATCCCATGCATCGAATACGCAAACTTCACCCCTCTAAGCTCGACGAACTCCGAATTGTCGGTGTGTGACACGCCTCTCATAGCTGCGAGTCTTCCGCATCAAGCCTCGATCGACTGTGCAGATGGTGGAATTCACATTTTTCTTTGTAAACATTTTGAACGCGCTTCTTCATCGACAGAACGACGTTCCCCTCACGGAATAGCTACGGACGAAAACTTGTTGTAGGCCAATGTTTCCACTTCGTTCACCGTCGTAATGCGACCGTGATGAATGACACGTCCTGATTGCAAAGTGGGCTCTTTGGAAGTGCGACAATTGGGGCACCAACAAGGCCGTACGTGGTTGCAGGTCACAAGCCAAGCAAACGCGCACACAAGAAAAGGAGCACAACTCCATGAAGATCACCACACTGTTCCACCGCAATGCAGGGTCCACTGAAAATGCGGAAATCCGCACTGAGTGGGACCGCCGACGCGCAATGGCCATCGGCGCCAGCGAGCTCGCAGAGATCGACGCAATCTTCTCCCGCGCCCTCTGATCTGAGTCGCAAAAGAATCCACTGCTAGCCCAATAACGTTGGGCACGTTGCCTGTTCAGTTTGCAGATGACGTGCCCAACTGGGCTTTCACATTCCTGAATGTCTGACCAATCGCAAGCCCGTTCTCATCCTGAAGTTGGTAGGTTGCAACCATCAAGTTCGGGATTCGGAGCGCGCCATGAAGAAAACCCTCGTCGTCCTTGCGGCTGCCGGATTGCTGGCTGCCTGCAGTTCCAGCACCACAGACTCCACTCCCAGTTCGTCGACAGCCAGTGGTGAGCCAAGTTCAGCTCTCATCGCATGGGCGGGCCAGGTGTGCACTGACACCTCAACCTTGAAGACGTCAATCACTGACATCGGCAGTGCCGTGACATCTGGCGGGGCCGATCTGCAAGCCTCGATCGGGCAGCAGTCCATTTTGATCCAGCAATCCGCCGATGCCCTGCTGACAACAGTCGGCGCGATACCCGAATCTGATGCCTCAAGCCCAGATGCCATCGCGATCCAACAATCAAGTGATGCCTTGAACGCTGCGGTTGCGGCGCTGGGGACAAGCGTCACTGACCTGACGGACACTTCCGGCATCGCCTTTGCCAAAGCACTTGTCAACGTTGGCTCTGCCGCTTCTGATGCCGGACAGGCCGCCATCGACAGTGTTGAAGCGATCGATGCGGCGATCAAGAATCGAACGGCCTCAATCGGCAAGGCTTTTCAAGCCAGCCCTTCCTGCACTGAACTCACTGCGGAGAAGCCGTAGCGCCACTACCAGCTACGTCAGGAGCGAACGACCTCACGCATCTTGACGCGTCGTCCGGTGATCAAGAGCGCGCGAGCGTAGATGGCAGAGGCCAGCGCGACCAACGCCAGTGCCGTAGCCGCGGTCAGCGTCATGGCAAGCACCAGTTGGTAGATCGGCACATCGCCAGATGCCCAGCGGATAGGCATTGCCAAAGGCGCACTGAGCGGAAAGATGGAGGCGAAGACACTTACAGCACTGCTCGGATCCGCAACAACCACCGTGACCGCTACGAGATATCCCGCAAGCAGAACAAGGGATACCGGCAGGATCGCCGACGTCACTTCGGTGACCTTATCGACAAGCGCAGCGGCAGCCGCGAACACGAATGCATAGAGCGCAAAACCCAGAACAAACCAGATGACTGCGAGCGTCAGGTCGCTTGCGGCAACCTGCGGAAGTTCAATCCTGTCGGTGACTCGGACAGCAATGGCAAGCGGAGCAACCAACACCAGCAGTTGACTCAGTGTCGCTAGGCCCACTGCAACGACAGTTCCCACCAGAATCTGGCTGGGGCGCAGCACCGCAAGCAGGACTTCCGATATTCGCGTGCTCTTCTCTGTTGCAACAGCCGTCGCAATTGCATTGCCAGCAAAGGTCAGGGCCAGATACAGGACGATGCCGACGAGAAAGCCGATGCCCGAACGTCCCTCATTCTCTGTCCTGCCTAAGACGACCTGTTCCGGCGGAGCAATAGCCTGAAGCTCTGCCACTTGAGCGGGCGATAATCCAGCTGCTTTCAGCTTCTCCACTGTCTTCATGGTGACGACCGACTGCAATAGCAGCGCAGGAAAGCTTCCGGAACCGCCGGAGGCTGTGTAGATGACATTGCCGACCAGCCCTGCCGAGGCATCACCGTTTCGGACACGGTCCCGAACAGTCGCATCACTCGGGTAAGGCTGATACTCCACATCGAAATCGCCCGAGGCTCCTGCTGCATTGAGAGCAGTCGCAAGCGCTGCCGGAGGAGCACCAACCGTGGCCAGCGAGTACGTCGTAGGGCCACCGGAGATTATCTGCGGCAATGTCACCGCCGCAATTGAAATCAGCAGCAGGATCAGCGTGACAATCTTGAAGGCACGGGACTTCAGGTTTTCAGTCAGCGCCCGCTCGGTGACAAGGCGCACACCCTGTACCCATGACTTCATGCGATCACCCGCTCTGAACCTTCTCTTTGTTCGGCAGCAGCCAGAAACAGCTGGGAAAGGGTAGGCAGATCTAGACCAAAGTCAGAGACGTGACCAGCCGCGCGCGCGGCGTCAAGCACGGCGAGGGGATCTACGCCAGGAGGAATCCCCACCCGAATCTCGTCGGCCTGTTCGCTCATAATGTCAACGCCAGGGAAGGCATCGATCCATGATGGCAAGGCGCCGACGATGTGCAGCCTCAATTGCCGCAGCCCCGACGAGGCGCGCAGATCAGCCACACTTCCTTCGAGAACGGTGTGACCGTGATCGATCATCGTGATGACTTCGCAGAGATCCTGTACGAGATCCAACTGGTGGCTGGAAAACAGCACGATGCAGCCTGCTTTGGCACGTTGGCGAAGAGTGTCCGACAGATTCGCGACAGCCACCGGATCCAGACCGTTGAACGGTTCGTCCAAAATGATGACATCAGGCTCATGCACAAGTGCAGTTGCCATCTGCAGCCGCTGCTGCATGCCACCCGAAAGCTTGTCGGTGCGGTCTGCCCAGCGATCTTCCAGATCAAGTTCTTCAAGGAGTGCGTGCGCTCGTCGAGTTGCCTCTGCGCGCGAGAGCCCATGCAGACGTCCAAAGTAGATCACTTGCTCGCCCACGGGCATCGCTGGATACAAGCCGCGCTCTTGTGGCATGTATCCCCATCGACGACGATCAACTGATGTGACCGGCTTGCCGTCGGTGAGCACACTCCCGGTATCAGGCGTCAGGACTCCGAGCAGTACTCGCAGCAAGGTTGTCTTACCTGCGCCATTGGGTCCGACAAGACCAGTCAGCACACCTGCGGGAACTAGTGCATGCAGGTGGTCAAGCGCCACTCGCTCCCCATATGTCTGGGTCACGTCAAGCATTTCCAATCCCACATCTGGACTGTACCCATGCGCAACAAGTCAATGCAGCCACTCAAACGGCGAGGCGAGTGGTTGGGGTCTGTGCATCTGTGGTCGAATTTCGACCGTGACGACTCCTGATAGTTCTTCGGCATCGGAGTCTGTCGACGATGGTGACATCGGAGACGCCGGCCTGCCCAAGGACCGTCCTCGAGGGATCATCCGTCGGATTCTCTCGGGCCTTCTTACCTACGGTGTCGTCATCATCGCCTTGCTCTTCTTGTTCAGCAAGATGGAGGGAGCAGAGAACACCGGAGATGCACTTGCACTGATCACCTGGCAACAGGTGGTCATCATCAGCCTTCTCGGCGTGTTCAACCTCTTCACGAACTGGCCACCGTTCGTCGTTGCCCTGAAGGGGCTTCGCCTACGCGAAGCTGCTGTAACAAACACGGCATCTGCGGCACTTTCGAACACTGTGCCTGAAGGCGGTGCCGTCGCAACTGGGCTGAATTTTGCAATGCTGCGCTCGTGGGGGTTCGCCCTTGACGACATCACGTCTCAGGTGATCGTGACGGGCGTCTGGTCGCAGATGACGAAGTTCACCTTGCTGGCAGTGTCTCTGGCTGCAGTCTCCTTCTACGGACCCGCTCCGGAGAATCTTTTCGGATGGGCCTTGCTGCTCATCGTGCTGGTTGCGCTGGCGGCGGTGATTCTTGGCTTGATCCTTCGTAGCGAGAAGTTCGCAAAGAAGCTCGGGGCTTGGACGAATGCGGCACTGCGTGTGGTGCGAAAAGTCATCAAGCGCATGAAACCGCCGGACATGACATCAGAGCTTCCGCGCTTTCGCACTCAGATGGTCCAGAGTCTGCGCACGTGCTGGCTTCGCCTGTCGCTGGCCATGATCGCCTCACAGTTGACCACGATCTTCGTGCTGGGCGTCGCTTGTCGGATGCAGGGGCTGGATCAGTCCACCATCTCCTGGTGGACCATCACATTGGCCTATAGCTGCGTGGTTCTTGCCTCCCTTCTCATTCCCACTCCCGGTGGGCTTGGGGTTGCTGAAGTCGTGTTGGTCGCCGTCATTGGCTATGGACTCCCCGATTCAGATCAGACAGCAGTCCTGGCAGCCGTTCTCCTCTATCGACTCGCAACCTTCCTGGTGCCAATCCCCATCGGTTTGGTCACCTACCTCTATTGGCGTCGCTCGACCAAATGGCGACGACCAACCGATTCGCGTCGCGTTTACAGTCAGACTGCAGGGGTCTAGTCAGCAGTCAGCAGCGCGCAGGCGGCGAAACCGCCAACTGCATTGCTGACCACTCCCACCTTCGGGTTGTTGGGCAGTGCGCGTTCGCCCGCGGTTCCACGCAGTTGGCGAGTGACCTCAATGAAGAAGTTGGCTCCATGTCGTCTGCCGACATTGCACGCGCCGCCATCAGTGTTGGTTGGGAGTGATCCATCAACACCTGTTGCGCCTGAACGAATGAAGGCACCACTTTGGCCTTCATCACAGAAGCCAAGGGCCTCCATCCACTGCATGGCAATGAATGTGAATCCGTCATACAAGCCAGCAGTTTGCACATCCTTGGGCTTCAAGTCCGTGCGACTCCACATCCGCTTGGATGCCATCCACGGTGACGACTGCGTCATCTCTTCGACATAACTGAAGTCAGACTCCCTGGTTGTGCCATTGGCCCACGAGTCAAAGAACACAGGCTTCTGCTTCATGTCCCTTGCCCGTTCCTCAGTGGTGAAGATGAGGGCGCTCGATGAATCAATCGGATAGTCGCAGTCGAGCATGTGCAGGGGCTTGAAGATGTAGCGGGAGTTCATGTAGTCGTCCATCGTCAATGGATCTGTGTGAAAGGCCTCCGCCGGGTTCTGCGTCGCGAACTTGCGTTGTGCGATGGCCATTGCACCGAAGTCTTCTTCCGTGCTGCCGTACTTGGCCATGTGACGCTTCATGTAGAAGGCCGCCCACGAAGGCCCCCCGGCGCCATATGGCCCTGAGAGCTGACCTGGGCCGTCGATCCTGGCATTGGGATCGATCATGTCCAGAGTCGGCATAGCAGCACCTTGCTTTTGGATCGTGCGGATCGTCAGCACGGTCTCAGCAGATCCGGAGGCAATCGCCGCAATCGCATGCATCGCAGCCACGCTGTAGGCAGCACCGTCAACTGAGGAGGAGTAGAAGGCCAAGTCCGGGATGCCCAGCATTGCCGCCGTATGGGTGGAGCTCACGTACTGGTTGAGTCCGCTGTGTATGACGATGCCATCAATGTCTTTCGCCGTGATACCCGCGTCCTGCATCGCGGCCACACTCGATTGGGCAGTGAGTTCGTCCAGCGAGAGTCCGGTATTTCGACCGACCGTTGAATAGCCATATCCAGCAATTGCCACCCGAGGCATCTTGGCCATGTCGCATCCCTTCATCCGGAGGCATTCGCCCCGTGCCCATCAAAGGGCCATACACCGTATAGATGGGCTTGAATCAGCAAAGTGGGGCAGGTGACCAATCGAACCAGGGCAAGACTCTGCCAGGAACTGTCTGAACGAGCACGACTCGCGAATCTGCGCTGTCGGGCGCGATTTCCAGCCTCGTGCCGTAGAGCGCAACGCTCGCACACGGCCCCATGCGCAGGCGCGAACCACTTCAATCCTGGGGAATCAAATGCGCGCAATTGCGACCGATGTGCACTGCACGAGTGGTTCCATAGTTTCGTGGAACCAGGGCCAGTGCTCGTGCAATTTCAAGGTGAGGTCTATGCCGGACAGTTGATCGTGTGGCGCAAGGACCGCGATCAGAACACCATGAAGGGTCTGGTTCGATTCACGCGCATGGACCGCGAAGTCGAATTGTGGTTTCCACAGGGACAAATTCGAGCGAGTGTTGCCAATGACGAGTCAACACACGATGAGCAGTGGTCAGCGGACGCGGTGAAGAGGATGCTGGCCAGCCTCGAGGACGAGCAGCGGGACAACTGAAATTGCCGGAGCTAGGTATTCACAGATGAGTTCTCGCGGCCTTTCTCCCGCGTGACCCAATCGGGGATTTCGAACAAGTAGCGTGCACGGTTGTTCAACGTGACGCGGTGCAGCCACAACGCGAAGAGCACCACAAATGCTGTGAAGGCTATGGGGAAAAGCAGGGCGAAGACCCAGCTGTTGAAAAGTGGAATGTTGTCATTCTTGAACACCTGCTGAAGCATCAGCATGAATGGGAACTGCAGAACAAAGATCGGCAGAGTCTGGGTGCCTATTCGCGAGCCAAAGTCGCGCGGACCCTTGAAATTGATGAGCTTGGACGACAGCATGACGCCCAGAACAATGAACAGCAGCGAGGCCGGAAGGTAGGACTGCTCCCAGAACCACGAGACGCGATACCGCACCACTCCGGCAATCGTCACAATCACACTGAGGGCAGCGATACGTGGCCAGGTGGCGAACCTTGTGATCTGAGTCAGCAACTCCTTGAAGTGCAGTCCAATCAGGAAGAACAGCAGGTTCTGCAGGATCTTGACCATCATCGAGCCCGTTTCAAGGCTGTTGAAGTACTCGCGATTGAGCTCAAGCAGAGGCGACTTCAGCAGATTGAGGAGCACAGCGACTGTCAGCAGGATCCAGATTGGCCAACGCCTCGTCACTCGCGCCAGGATGAAGTACACGATGAGGGCGTAGAGGTACCAGTAGCCATTACCAGCCACGAGCAGGTTGCGCGCAACCCAACGCAGTTCCTCCAGAATTGGCAAGGGCGCATAGATATAGACGAAGGCGAAGAAGATCGAGCACCAGAGCACGTAGAGATAGGTCATCCCCCACGTGCGCCGACGCACCTTGGACCACGGCTTGGAGATCGCCGCTGTTGCGAGCATGCCGGAGATCATGAAGAACAGGGCCATTCGCATGGGTTCGAGCACAGTGATAATCAGCGACCAGGCTGTCTGTGGCGCTTGGCCGTTGGTCACAGGCTCCATCAGGATGACCGCATGTGAGCCCACGACAACGAGGATGGCCGAGCCCTTGGTCAGGTCCATCCATTCGATGCGTGGACGAGTCTCAGCCATACAACTGATCATGCCGCATCTCCCCGGTAGGGTCCCAAGAGTGAGTGCGCCCCCTGAGATCTCGACCTTCATCGCGGGGCTTCCCAAGGCTGAGTTGCACGTGCACCTGCAAGGGGCAGCATCGGTGACCACGGTGCTCGAGTTGGCCCAACGACACCCAGAGTCGAGCATCCCCACCAGTGAGCATGAACTGCGTGACTTCTACACCTTCACTGACTTCGCGCACTTCATCGATGTCTACATCGCGGTCAATGAGTTGATTCGCACCGCCGCCGACGTGCAAGCACTGGTGTTCGGCCTGGGTCGCGACCTCAAGCATGTCGAGGTGAGGTACGCCGAGGTAACGGTGACACCAGACAGCCACCTGCTGATGGGAATAGCTCCTGAAGCGCTGGCTCGAGCATTGACGCAAGGACGACAAGAAGTGCTCGAGAGCTTTGGTGTCGAGCTCGCCTGGATCTTTGACATACCAGGCGAACTCGGACTGGAATCGGGGGTCCGCACGATTCAATGGGCCGAGCAACATCTGCCGGAAGCCAGCGTGGGCTTTGGGCTCGGCGGCCCGGAAGCAGGTGTACCGCGATCTGCATTCACCGATGTCTTCAAGCGTGCGCGCGCTCTTGGCCTGGCCAGCGTTCCGCATGCAGGGGAGACAACTGGCCCAGAGACCATTCGCGAAAGTCTGACTGCGCTTGACGCAGTGCGCATCGGCCATGGCATTGCTGCTGCTCAAGACCCAGAGCTCATGGCAGATCTTGTTGAACGAGATGTCGTACTCGAGGTGTGCCCAACCTCGAATGTGTGCACAAAAGCCGTCGCCAATATGCACGAGCACCCATTCCCCCTGCTGCGCGAGGCAGGAGTGCGCCTGACTTTGAACACCGACGACCCCGGCATGTTCGATACCGACCTCAATAACGAGTACCGAATCGCACATGAGGTCTTTGGACTCAACGGCCTAGAGCTCACGGAAATCGCTCGTGAATCTGTACGTGCCTCCTTTGCAGGCGCACCGACAAAGACGCGAATCTTGGATGAGATCAATGCGTACGCAAAGCAGTTGGCCTCATGAGCGCAACAGCGGCAAAGGACTCCGCGGAAAAATCGCGTGGCGCCTGGGGCATCGTTGCTGCGGCATTTGTCATGCTCACGCTCAACACCGGTTTCGGCTTCTACTCGCTGGGGGCCTTCAGCCGCGCGTACATCGACAACACTGATATCTCACTGACCGCCGCTTCAGCTGGCGCCACAATCTTCTTGCTGAGTAACGGCATCGGTGGAATCCCAGTCGCCCGCATTCTTCCCAGATTCGGTCTACGCAGGGTCATCACCGTCAGCGCCATCATTTCCGCCGGATGCTTGGCATTGCTCGGTGCCGTGCAGCACGCCTGGCAGTTGTGGGCTCTCTACCTGGTCTACGGCCTGGTCTCTGCCGGCTTCTCGATGATCCCGGCTTCCACGATGGTGCTGGAGAGGTTCGGCGACAACAAGTTGGCTCGGCCACTTGCTGTTGCGGCAGCCGGACTCAGCGTCGGCGGCGCGGTCTTCGCACCAATTGTCTCGTCAGCGGTGCAAGGGCAGGGACTCACGGCCACGGGCATCGCAATGGGCGCAATTTTGATAGCAGTGCTGATTCCCGTTGCCACTGTCGCGAAATCATCGAACGCCAAGGAGCTCGCAGCCGCCTCCCGTGGAACCACGGCATCTGACACAGCTGTCGCCACTCCCCCTCTGATCACAGGGGCTCGCGTCACACGAGTGTTTGCGACGGTGTGTGTGGCCTTCGGCCTGCTGATCATGTCGCAGGTGGCAGCAATCACGCACATGCTCACGCTGGGAGTGGAGCGCGGAATCACCAACACTGCTCTGGCCGTCTCTTTGATAGCTGCCACATCGGTAGTGGGAAGAGTGCTCGGCATCATCGTGCTGCCGCATGTGCCGCTCAAAGTGCTCAGCCTTTCAATGGCGGTCTTTCAAGTCAGCTCGTTGACCATCATTGCCTTTGCCCACAGTCTTCCTGTCCTGATTCTCGGTGCCGTGCTCATGGGTATGACTGTCGGCAACAACCAGGTCTTCATCCCCTTGTGGATCCTGGGATTGTTCGGTGCCCAGCGCTACGCCCATTTGTTTGCCCGCGCGAATCTGTTCACGTCACTTGGTGTCGCGGCTGCACCTCTGTACATCGGACTCACCCATCAGTTCTCCGGCGACTACTTCCTTCCGTTCATGCTTGTCGCCACCGGATCCGCGGTGGCCGGGCTCTTGATCCTGACCTTGCCCAACACCAGACGCGAGCACTGAAGCCAGCCTGAATCCCGAACAACGCAAAGGGTGATCTCACCGAACTTCCGCAGAATGGCGATGAGTTCAGATACCTTGCCCAAGGCCCACCTGCTCACTTTCCGACAAGGAACCCATGGAAGATCAAGGCTCGCCTGGTTGGCAACGCAACAACTTTGCCGCCATGCTGGTGAGCTTTCTACTGACCGCCACCTTCTCCTTCACCTACCCATTTCTGCCGCTCTACATTCAGGAGATTGACGGCTCCACGGGCGAACAAGCTGCCATGTGGGCGGGAATCTCGGTCGGCGCACAGGGATTGGGAGCCTTCATCTCGGGCCCAATCTGGGGAATTGCTGGCGACCGCTACGGGCGTAAACCGATGCTTGTCCGGGCCTGTTTGGGCGGAGCGACGGGTCTGCTCCTACTCGGGCTGGCCACCTCGACTTGGCAGATCGTGGCGATCCGCCTGTTCATCGGACTCATGGCGGGTTCGGCTGCCGCAGCGATGGCGCTCATTGCGGCCGGAACGCCAGGAAAGCTGATCCCAAGGTCAATCGGACGATTTCAAGGCGTCAGCCTGGCGGGACTGGCACTGGGTCCTTTGATCGCAATCGGCTTCGTGGCCTCACTTGGCTATCGCACGACCTTCATCGTGGCCGGCGTGCTGATGTACTCAGGCTCCATCGTGGCAATGATCATGATTCGCGAACCCAAGAAGTCCCTTGCGCCCGCCCACTCCTCAAAGAAGCAAGGCTTCAGATCAGTACTTCGAGCACCCATTACCTGGGCGGCACTTGGGCTTGTCCTGTGTCTGAGTTTCGCCGGACCGATGATTCAAACGATTCTGGCTCCTTACGTTGTCACCATGCTGCCAGAAGGCAGCGATCCAACAGTGATCGTGGGATTGATGTTCTTCGGCATCGCTGCTGCCAGCGCGTTTGCAGCAGTGTCAGCGGGACGCATCATCGGGCGCATCGGGATCCAAATGTCGCTTCTTGCAGCAACCATCGGAGTCGCACTGTTCCTGTTTCCGATGGGCTTGGTGCAGTCAGTTGCCGCCCTGGCGTTCCTCGTAGTGGTGATGTCGTTGTTCCAAGGCGTATTGCAGACCAGTTCGGCCACGCTGCTGCCCACATTGGTATCGGCCACTGCGTTGAGTTCGATCTTTGGGCTCTACCAGAGCGTCCAGGCCCTCTCTGGGCAGATGGGCCCGGCTCTGGGCGGAATCATCGCTGCCAACATTGGCTTTCGAGCTGTCTTCCCGCTGGCTGCCATCTCACTGCTATTGCTGGGCTTGCCCATGTTCTGGATCTTCAAACGAGTTGCCGCGAGAATGGCGCCAATTGAAGACGCAGTCGAAGTCGACGCGCACCCACTCAACTAGATGCGCTGTCAGGACAAGTCCTCGCGAAGACTGTCTGCTGCGATAAATTCTCGCCATGTCTGAATCACTGACTGCCTCGTTCATCATGTTCACTGGCGCCAATGGCGAACAAGTCCAGGGGTATCTCGTGATTCCTGAAGGAAGTGACCCTCGTGGATCAGTCATCGTGCTGCACCACATGCCTGGATTTGATCGAGGCTCCAAGGAGATCGCTCGAAGATTCGCAACGATGGGTTACAACGTCTTGTGCCCGAACCTGTACTGGAGAGAAGCGCCCGAGGCAGCGCCAGACGATGCGGCGGCTGTCGCGCGTGCAAATGGCGGCGTTCCCGACGAACGCCTGATCGGCGACGCTGCTGGAGCCGCTGCCTACCTCCGCAGACTCAGTACTTCAAATGGCAAGGTCGGAGTGATCGGCTACTGCTCTGGAGGACGGCAATCGGTTCTCGTTGGCTGCACTGTTGATGTCGATGCTGTCGTGGATTGCTACGGGGCATTCGTCACCGGAACTCCCAGCGAGCGCTTCCCACTGAAAGTCACCAATCTTGTCGACCAGCTGCCTGATCTCCGGGCTCCGCTCCTGGGCTTGTTTGGCGCCGACGATCAGTACCCGAGCCCGGAGCAGGTCGCCGAACTCGAAGAGATTCTGGTGCGAGAAGGCAAGACCCACACGCTCGTGACGTACGAGGACACCGGCCATGCCTTCTTCACTACTGATCGCAGCGCGTATCGCTTTGAGTCAGCCAATGACGGTTGGTCCCGCATCACTGACTTCTATGCCACGTACTTGGGGGCCTGAGATGTGCACCTACCTCACCATTCATGCTCCAATCGAGGCAAGCGCAAAGGGCCCAGGTGGACAGTGGTTTGCAGCGAGCGACGCTGTCGTCTACTTCGACCACCCCGTGCACGCCGCAGCAGACCACACACTCAACATTGATCTTCCGGATCCAAGGTCTTCCACAGGTGAGCGCATCGCAATCGAGATGACCGCAGCAAGCGCGCGCGAACTCATGGATGCCATCGCAAATGTGCTCGCAACAGTGCCTGCCGAGTTGACGACATAGGAGCTGAAATGGATCTAGGTGCGTTCTCCGTCAGTTTGACTGTGAAGGACATTGCGGCCTCTCAAGCCTTCTACGAGAAGTTCGGCTTTGCCCAGTTCATGGGTGAGCCAGCCGACAACTGGGTCATCCTGAAGAACGGCGATCACGTGATCGGGCTCTTCCAAGGGATGTTCGAGCAGAACGTGCTGACGTTCAACCCCGGGTGGGATGCCAATGCGCAGCCGCAGTCAGAGTTCACCGACATTCGTGAGCTTCAACGCCAACTCAAGGCAGCAGGAGTGGCGTTGCTGCTTGAGGCGGACGAGACAACGAGCGGACCTGCCAGCCTGATCGCTCTGGATCCAGACGGTAATCCCGTCATGCTCGACCAGCACGTGTAGGTCATTGGCGCCAAGAATGTGAGTTGGGCTGTCCTTTCCGAGTGATCCCGCTCGTCCCTCTTATGTAAGCGGCCCGGTGGAATCCCGCCCGGCACGAACCGATGGACGAAGGAGATTGACATGGCCTACCAACTCACCTGTGCTGACACCGGCGCTGCATGCCCGGGAAGCTTCACCACAGAGAACAAGGAAGAGCTCGTCGAGCACGTCATGCTGCATGCTGAGCGCGCGCATCCAGAGCTCGCTGGCAACCCAGACATGGGTGCCATGGTGCAAACGCTCATCAAGACCGTGTAAGCCAGTGCCCGTCTCAAAGCAGCGAGGAATCCGTGCTTTGAGGCGGGCACTGCTTTCAAAGTCGGCGGGCGTGTCGCACTATTGAGCCATGAACCGTCGCGCTGTCCTCAGCTTTGCCGCCCTTGCTGCATCCGCCGCCCTATTGATCAGTGGTTGCTCTTCCAGCCCAGCTGAGTCCAGCGGCCCGCCTCGCACGGTGAATGTCTCTGCTACCGGCTCCACAGAAGTGGCGCCGGATGCTGCCAAGGCATCGCTCACTGTCTCCACCGCAAATGCCAGTTCAGCGTCATCTGCTCAGCGCGCGACCGCAGAAGCGACAGTGAAGGTTGTCGACGCTGTGAAGAAGGCTGGCGTTGACGCGGCAGATATCGCTACCCAGAGCATCAGCGTGAGCCCCGTCTATCGGTATTCATCAACGGGCTCACAGAGCCTTGATGGCTACCAGGCGACCCAGAGCATCACCGTCACCCTTCGCGATCTGACCACCGCGGGAGCAACGCTCGATGCAATCGTGACAGCGGGAGGCAATGCCGTGAGCATTGACTCGGTGAGCACATATGTCAGTGATCCGGCCGCCGCATCTCAGAAGGCTCGGGCCCAAGCGGTCGACGTTGCCCGCGCTCAAGCACAGCAATACGCGGAGTTGCTCGGATTCAGCCTCGGCCCTGTTGCTTCTGTCAACGAGACATCGTCCAATGCTCCGGCTCCTATTGCGATGGCTGATGCAGTAGGAGGAGAAAAGGTGAGCACCCCGATCGAACCAGGTACGACCAAGGTCAGCGTCACCCTTGACGTCTCCTGGCTGATCGAGGACTAGCGCTCACTCGAGCGGGCTAACTGCTAGCCAGATATACCTTGGTTCTCTCGTCCTGGGGATCTGCGAAGACTTGCTCTGCTTGTCCGTACTCGACCAGATGTCCGTGCCGCGCTTCTTGTCCGACATGTTCGGCCTCGAAGAAGGCAACGTCGTCGGAGACTCGCAAAGCCTGTTGCAGGTTGTGTGTCACGAGAACAATGGTGTGATCCAAAGCCAACTCCATCATCAGCTCTTCAATCGCGTGCGTGGCAACCGGATCCAGTGAAGCGCAGGGTTCATCCAAGAGCAGGACTTCAGAGTCCACCGCAAGGCACCGTGCAATCGTCAAGCGCTGTTGCTGTCCGCCAGAAAGCTCCGTCGCTGGCTTGCTCAGTTGGTTCTTCACTTCATTCCAGAGGCCTGCGCGCGTCAGACACCGCTCGACAAGTGCATCCAGGTCACGGTCCATATCCCGCAGTCGAGGACCGTAGGTGACGTTGTCGTAGATCGACTTCGGAAAGACGTTTGGCTTCTGAAACACCATGCCGATGCTTCGGCGGATCGCCGTGACATCAGCCGTAGAGGAGTAGAGATCCAGTCCTCGAAAGGCGATCAGCCCTTCGGTCCGAATCTCCGCCACGAGGTCATTCATGCGATTGAGCGCCCGCAGCAAGGTCGTCTTCCCGGCACCGCTTGGACCAATAAAGGTCTTGATGCGGTTCTCGGAGATGGGCATGCTGACTTCGCTTACCGCGAGATCTGGGCCGTAGAAGATATTGACCTGGTCGAGCAGAAATCCGGAGCTCATTTCGCTTTCACCAACTGCAGCGGACTGATCATCCGCGTCGTGATCACACTCGTGATGCTCTGCGCGAGCAAGAGCCCGATGAGCACTAGCAATTGGATCTGAACGGCAAGGAGTGGAGTAGCGCCACCGAGCAACAGGCCAACAAAAGCACCAGGCAGAGTTACCAGTCCGGCGCTCTTGGTCTGATCAAGTCCGGGGAACAGCGAGTGCTCTGCGGCTTGCCTTGCGAATTCTCGACCGGCTTGTCGATTGCTCGCCCCCAAGGCAACATAGCCTTCAAATTCCGGGAAGCTCGATCGGACATCTGCCCGAAAGCGAACACCGGATAGGGATGCTGCAGTCATCGCACCACCGATCATCTGCGCAGTGAACGGCAGTAGCGCTTGGGGACTGAAGTCGATGGCTCCTGTCACAGCGACAATCGAGGTGGTGGCGGCAACGCCCGCGAATATCGCGATGAGAATCCAGCCCCAGTCGCGGCGATCCCCGCGAATGCGCCGATTCGACGTGAAGGAGGCTGCGAGCAGCATCACTCCCAAATACACGAATGCGCCTTCAGGGTGATTGAAGATCCAAGCGATGACGAGCGCGACGACTGTCAACTGAACGAGTGCCCGCAATGAGGCCACGACAAGCTCGCGCCGGTAGGTCAGGCCACCGACAGTCATGACAGCGAGCGCAGCGATCAGCAACAACAACAACGCGATTGCTGTCCGCGCCACTTGCTCACTCATTGACGCATTGTCTCGCGATCGCTGAGCCGACGGGTACCCGTGGCGGCCAACTCACTGCTTCGGCGAGTCACCCCTGCGTTCGGCCTTATCGGTGTACATCGCCAAGTCAGCACGAGATGACGCCGTGCTGAAGTCTTCGTCCGGGAGCCATTCGGTGACTCCATATGACCACGCGATGTCGATTGCCTGGCGCAGACGTTGGGCGACAGCATCAGCGTCCTTTGTCGTGGTATTCGGAAGAATCACGACGAACTCATCGCCGCCCACTCGAAAGGCAATGTCCTGTGGCCGCAGTTCTGCGCTGAGCGCAGCACCAAATTCAGCGAGGGTCCTATCGCCCGCAAGGTGTCCATCGCGATCATTGATGGTCTTGAAATTGTCCAGATCCAAGGCGATGAGCGCACGTGGGACTTGCTGGCCAACAACTTGGGTGCGCCGGTCGATGAGCGCGCCAAGTCCTTGTCGGTTCAGCAGACCAGTGAGCGGGTCCGTAACGAGCTGCACCTTCATGTTCCATACGAGTGCACCAAAGGCTATGACCAGACCAGTGGACAGGGCTGTGATCGACAGCCACGACACAAGCAAGTCTGGAAGACGATCAGTGCGCCAGAAGGAGAACAACAGGCCGAGGTTTGCCAACACGATGAGAATGATCGAAGCAAGGCGCGGGACCCACCATCCGAGGTAGACAGCGAGCACGATGAGATTCATGCCAGAAGTCACCGCGCTTTGCGGCGTTCCGGCCATCGTGGTGATTCTGATCAACACCAGGATGTAGATCACCAGTTGCATGTAAATGAACGTCATCGGCGTTCGACTGCGCATGAAGATCAGCGCGATCGCCACGGCAAAGCCGTAGATCATCGCCGCGAGACGTAACTCGGGGTCCTCGTTCGGGGGAGTGGGAAATACCAGCGAGAAGCCGACAACAATCGAAGAAGCGGCGAACCACAGTGCCATGGTCCACACCGGGCCCGGCATACCCAGCACACGTCGATCAGCTGCCTCGTAGATCTCAGGCAAGACCCCGCGGCGAGTTACTGCCAGCCCCATAAGCCCACGCTATCGGCAGGTGAAGATAGTTTGCCCTTCAGTCGAGCAGGATTGCATCCATCTGACCCATGGCAAGGCGCATGCCCTCATCCATCCCCATCTCAATCAGCTGCTGCATCGCTTCCACCGACGCAAAGGTCGAGCGAATGGAGGCCCGTGTCCCGGTCGGATTCCGCTCGCTGAGTTCTACCCGCATCACTGTGACGGGCATTGCGTCCATGGCACGCCACGAATCATCGGCGAAGGCGTCTTCGACGACCAGAAGGCGCGGAGCATCGACCTCAACTACCCGCCAAAGACCTTTTGGCTGATCGCCATCAGGCCCAGTCATGCAGTAGGTCACCAACCCTCCCGGAGTCAGATCGTGCTTGAAGAATGTCGCCGGGTAGGTCGGTGGACCCCACCAACGCTCCAGTTGTCGAGGATCCGCCCAGAGCTGCCACACGCGCTCAACAGGTGCATCGAACTCAGCCGTGACCGTCATCGAGCACGTGCTCAGGTCCTTGATGACATCGGTAACACTCATGACTTGCCTCCTGGGATTGGTTCGGCCAACAACTCGCCCATGCGGTCGAATCGGTCGCGCCAGATTTGTTCATAACTGTCAAGAAGGCTCTGAGCGTGCTGAACGGCATCGACATTGCCAACCACGCGCTGCTCACGGCCTTGTCTGACTTTCGAGATAAGCCCTGCTTCCTGCAGGACCAATACATGCTTCTGTACAGCTGTCATGCTCATGGCGTAGCTGCGCGCCAGTTCGGAAATGGAACTGTCCCCGCGCATGACTCGTCGGACGATGTCACGACGCGTGGCATCGGCCAGTGCGTGAAAGAGTCGATCAACTTCCCGATCGCTCATTTGATCTACAACCATTTGGTTGTATTTAATAGCGCGGGTGGCGCCCTGTCAACCTGAGCCGGAGTAGCCTCCAAAGATGACTCGCTCCCAGGTTGACCTGCTCCAAGACTGCATGACCAAGACTGGAGCGCTCATCGCGGCCGTTGAGCCCGACCAACTCCACCTGCCAACTCCCTGTGCTGAGTTCACTGTTGCTCAGTTGGTCAACCACCTCGTGGGCTGGGCGGACAGCTTCGCCAATCGACTGAACTCCGTGCCGTCAGATGCCGATCCAAATGCATACATCGCTGGCCCCAACCCGGCGAACGACTTCAACACGGCTGCGGCACAGGTCGTCAATGCCTACAGGTCTGAACTTGAGGGAGCCAAGCAATTTCCCATCGGCATCCTGCTGATGGAGTACGTCACGCACGGCTGGGACCTGGCAACTGCAATAGGCCAGATTTCGCCGTTCACCGACGAGGAAGCCAAGGCGGGCCTTGCAGTGGGCAAAGGGATGCTCAAGCCAGAATCCCGCGGCCCGGGCAAATCCTTTGGTCCCGAATTGCCAGCGTCGCCAAGCGACAGCGCCGTGCAACAACTCGTTGCCTTCCTCGGGCGCAACCCGCACTGGGCTTCATAGGTCAATCGCGGACTAGGCCGCTGCGTCCTCGAATAGAAAGACGCGGCCTTTCCCTGAGCGCTTGACTGCATACAGGGCCTTGTCGAGTCGGTCCAAGGGAATGCGGTTGGGTCCTGCCACTGCAACGCCAACTGAAGCACTGACGCTCAGAGCCTGCCAGGGGGTTGGCAATTCCGTTTCGGCCAATTGCTTGACTATGCGCTCTCCCACTCCAACGCCGGCCTGCGCGTCAAGTCCGGGTAGGACAACGAGAAACTCATCTCCACCAAGTCGCACCACTACATCCTGCGGTCGAGTGACGCGCAACAACGCAGCCGCGACTGCCGACAATGCCGCGTCTCCTGCTGAATGCCCGCTGCTGTCATTGATGAGCTTGAGTCCGTCAAGATCAACGAGTAATGCGGTGACTTTGATTGGCGATTCCTGGACGGGAGAATCAAGGAAGCGTTCGAGAAAGAGTCGATTGTGCAAGCCGGTCAGATGATCCAGTTCAGACAATTGGCGCTCGCGTCGAAGTTGCTCGCTCAAATGATCTGTGCGCTGGTGCGCCGTTTCAATGCTCGCAACCATCTGCTGGGTCACTGCCGCCAGCCTCGCCTCGGTGACTGTAGGTGCGGCGGCTTCAGCGATCTGGATTGCGACGAAGGAACGCTCTCGAACCTCACGTGGGAGCCGATCACCGAACTCGTCAATGAGTCTGCGCGCTTCCTTGGCTCCGTCTATGTGGCTGAAGGACCAACGCGAATGAAAGAGCCGAGCGCTCTCAAGGCTGTCACCTCCAAGCGCGATGTCCTGGGCATCGAGTCCGATGAGACTCATGCCCATAGCGCCGTCGAGTACTACGAGCGCCCACTCCTGAGCGAGGGCTTCGTCCAGACTCAGGTGGATCTGAATGACGCCACTTGAGGCTGGCGAAGCAGTTCCTACGAATCCCACGATGCACAGGCACCCACGTTCGGCCATCAATTCATAGCGTTTGCGTTCTGCCTCGAAGTATTCGCGACGCTGGAAAAGGGCGATCACAAGCGGGGCGTGTTCTGGCTCGTAAGTCTGACGATCCAAGGCCAGTGATTGCTCCATCGCATGACTGATTGCCAGGAGACTTCTCTTTGTCGACATCATTGAATCAACGGCATGCTCTGGCGACATAGCCAGCCTTCTCACTCTTCGACTGAACAAGCGTGGCAGTAGCCAAATAGCACTGCCGTACTGTCATTATCCCGCGACTTGGCTGACGAGTCGAACGCATTGGTAGACTCGACGCAGGAAGTCACGAGATGACCTCTGGACGAGATGCGCCGTACCCAGTCTGACGACGACGCACGCGGAGGTCGTGATGATCATTCAGGTGGTCGGCTCATTGCTCATTCTCGCCGGATTTGCGTTATCGCAACAAGGCATCCTGTCCATGAAGTCCAAGTTGTATCTGCTGCTGAATTTCTTCGGTTCAACGATCTTGGCTGTGAATGCCTTTGTTGAAGGCCAATGGGGCTTCCTGCTGTTGGAAGGCACCTGGTCGCTGGTGTCTGCGTGGGGCTTGCTCGCAGTCCTTACACGATCACGCATACAGTCGAAAGCGAAGTGGATTCTCCTTCAATGACTGACCGAATAGACCAGCGAACGCTGAATCGCACCACTCTGCAACGACAACGACTCCTGAGTCGCTCACATGAAGCCACCCTCGACCTGATTTCAGACTTGCTTGGATTGCAAGCGCAAGTGCCAGGCGATCCATACGTAGGGCTTTGGTCACGGCTAGCCGACTTCAATCCGGCATCACTTTCGGAGTTGATGCAAGCGCGCGCGGTGCTGCGTATGGTCGTCATAAGGGGAACGATTCATCTCGTGACGGCAGATGACGCAGTCGCTTTGAGGCCCTACGCACAAGCGGTACTCGAACAGGAACTTCGTTCACACGGCGGGCACAAGGATCATCTCAAGGGCGTGGATCTGGATCAGGTCATTGCCTACGCCGAGCCATTCCTCACGGCCTCACCCCGAAGTCCCACAGAACTTCGAGCTCTACTGGCGGAAGAATTCCCGCACCTGAATTCCAGTGCGCTCGCATTGGCTTGCCGCAATCGTCTGCCACTCGTGCAAACCCCACCCCGTGGACTGTGGCAATCAACCGGCGGTCTACGCCTCATGACCCTCGAAGGATGGATCGGTCGTGACTGCGCTGGCATATCCGCACGTCAATCGCGTGAGATCGTCTTGCGCTATCTCGCGGCATTTGGACCAGCCCTCGCGAGTGACATCGTGACTTGGTCTCGAGTGCCCAGCCTTGGCAGGACGATGGAAGACATGGCCTCGCAACTGCGCCGCTACACCAATGAACGTTCCCAACAACTGTTTGATCTGCCAGATGCTCAACTCATCAATGCAGATGTTGATTCAAGCCCAAGATTTCTCCCTGAATACGACAACCTGCTGCTCTCACACAAGGACCGGTCTCGATTCGGCGATGACGATCGGCGGCGACAACTCGGCCAAGCATCCGCCATCAAAGGCACAGTATTGATTGACGGCTTCATCAGTGCGGCTTGGCATATTTCACGCGACATCGACACCAAGCCCTCCAAGCAAGCAGCTGCGACTCTGCACGTCGAGTGCCTCGAGAAGGTCAATGCCGCAACCGGCAGTGCCGTTGAGGCAGAGGGTCTCGCACTCGTGCGCCTGCTGACACCGTCGGCGATGCACCACCGGGTCAAGGTCAGCCGGATCGACCGATAGCAGGTGTGCGATTCGACAATTCGATTGTGCACAACTCAGTTGTGTCCTATCTGAAGGGGGCACCATGGATTCTCTGTACACAGCTGTTGCCACTGCATCTGGCGATGGACGCAATGGTCACACCGCACCGATGACGGCCTGCTCGACGTGGATGCTCGCATCCCCAAGGACATGGGGGGCCAGGGTGGTGCGACCAACCCTGAGCAACTCCTTGCTGCGGGCTATGCCGCCTGCTTTCACTCGGCACTGAAGATGGTGGGTACCGAAAGGGCGCAGATCCCAAGAGAAATGAGATCACCACTCGCGTTTCCTTTGGCAAGCGTGCAAGTGGGGGCTTGGGCCTAGCCGTCGAACTGGATCTCTACGCCCCTGAACTCGAAGCCGGCATGGCCCAGACACTTCTGGAGAAGGCTCATCAGGTCTGCCCTTACTCCAACGCCATCCGCGGCAATGTGGATGTGCGATTGCGGCTCATCTAACTGTCCGGCGATACTCATGCCACCCAAAGGTGACCAGGGAGTAGCGATGCGTGTGGGTTTTGTAGGTACTGGCCAGATGGGCATAGAGATAGTCAAGAGACTGAGTCTTGCTGGCGTTGATCCATTCGTCGTTGATCGCAGCGGGAAGCTCACTGGCGAACTGACTGAGGCTGGGATACGCAGTAGCAGCTCGGCAATTGAAGTCGCGCGTGAATCTGACGTCGTCTACATCTGCGTCCTCACAGATCAGCAGGTCAAAGATGCAGCCCTCAGCGAGACGGGGATCATCGCCGAGATACCGGCAGGTGGCGTGATCATCGTGCACACCACCTGCGATCCGCAGACACTGGAAGCGATCGCCCGCGAGGCGGCCATGAAGGGCATCCGCGTCGTTGACGCTGCCTTGAGCGGTGGGCCTGCAGATATCAAAGCGGGACGACTGACCTTGTTCATCGGTGCGACAAGTGAAGACCTCGAATACGTGCGACCACTGTTGATCACATACGCCGAAGTAATCGTGCCCGCAGGAGCAGTCGGGTATGGCCAGCGCGTGAAACTCATCAACAACGCGCTGTTCACCGCTCATATTGGTCTTGCTGCTGATGCTCTTCGCCTCGGACGCGAGATTGGTGTCTCTGAGCAAGTGTTGCTTGCAGCGCTTCCACATGCCAGCGGCAACAGCCGTGCGGTCCAGATCATTGCTGCAAGTGGCTCACTGGACAGGTCAGTGGCGGCGGTCGGCAGGTTTGTGGCAAAGGACGTACGCGTTGTTCAGGAAGTCGCCGCTCGCCTCGATGCTGATCTAGGCGTGCTTGGCCAGGTCATTGATTCGCCGTTCATCCACGACGAAATCATGAAGTACTAGTCGACTGAAATGAATGTGGCGGGTGTCCGAGGACACCCGCCGCATTTGCTGCTCTGGACGAACTAGCCGCCGAAGACGACCTTGCCTGTCGTGGTGTCGATGTACTTGGCACCACAGGTGGGCTTGGCATCCGGCACGAGGTCGGTGCCCTTGGCGATGAGGTACCAGCCACAGGCTGCCGGATTGCCGTTTGGCATCAGGCCTGGCTTGAAGCTGACCTTCTCAGGAACCAAGCCACCACCGTCGTAGTTAGTGACATTGCGCAGGTTGCTGATGAACGACTCACGAGTCGGGCACTTGCCAGCAACCTTCAGGCCCTTGATGAACAGGTCCGCACCCAAGAAGCCCATCGGGGCACCTGAGGAGTAGGGGTTCAGGCCAGCAGCCTTCATACCTGCTGCGTAGGTCTTGACCGCACGGTTGTTCACACCGACCGGCACGGAGCCATAGGTGGTGCCCAGTGCACCATCGAGGGCCCCACCGGAGGTCTTCAGCACGGCTGGGTCAGATAGACCAACAATGCTGACGCCCTTCAGGGTGACACCCTGCTGCTTCAGCGCCTGCATGATCGAGATTGCACCGTCGATGAAGCCAACGATGATCGCGCCATCGGCACCTGAGGTCTTCATGCGAAGAGCAGTGGAGGTTGCATCGTGCGTGCCCTGAGGCTCATCAGCAATACGCAGCACCTGAGTCAATCCGCCCACGAGCGGGATGAGCCCTGCGGTGGCATTGCCGGAAGCCGAGGCGCCTGTGCTGACGTGGTTGATGTTGGCGATCTTGGTGACGCCCATCTGCTTCAACTTCTCCAGCACACCAGTGCTGGCGATGGATGGGATCGACGAGGTGGTTGCACCAGTGACGCTGAAGGCATTGCGGTCTGTGCCAAAGGCCGGGTTGGAGAAGCCTGTGACAGGAATGCCCTGATCCTTCAAAGTGGCGTACATCGACGTGGTGTTGGTCTGAGCAGTCAGGGCGAAGACGTTGTCGGACTGGATGGCCTTCTGAGCTGCAGTGATCTGGCCACTGCCGTTGGACTGGTCGTCATAGACCTTGTAAAGGATCTTGCGGCCATTCACGCCACCCTTGGCGTTCTCCTGGTCGATGCGCAACTGCGCTGCCTCAGAGGAGCCGATGTAGTTCGCTGCAGCAGCGCCAGTCTTAGGACCGATCCAGCCGAAGTTCACGGTGGTGGGAGTAACACCAGGCGTCGAAGGACATGACGCGTTGTTCTTCACAAGTCCTGGCGGCGTCGTCGGAGCGGCCCCAGCGCTTGTGGCAATTATGGTGAGCAGCAGCGAAGCGCTAGCTCCTGCAGCGAGTGCCGCCGACGTACGCCGGGCACGATTGTGAACGTGCATACGAACCTCCTGAATTTCCATCTGCAACCCACGAATGTGGGTGCGCACATCCATGGTGAGGCCAAGCGAAGAGCCGTGTACATAACGCGCTTCTCTTTGTTATCTCTTTGTTACTGGCAATTCGGATAATCGGTTCAGAACAGACAAAGCCTTGCTATATATGGACTTGCTGCTCCGCTTGCAGGAGCAGCGCTCAGACCAAATGAATGTGGCGGGCGTCAAAAGACACCCGCCACATTCCTTGAGTTGCTCGACTAGCTGTAGACGACCTTGCCTGTCGTGGTGTCGATGTACTTGGCACCACAGGTTGCCTTGGCATCGGCGACGAGGTCAGTGCCCTTGGCGATCATGTACCAGGTGCACAGCGGCGGGTTGCCGTTCGGCACCAGTCCTGGGCCCTTGAAGCTGACCTTCTCAGGCAGCAGTCCCCCACCGTCGTAGCTGGTGAGATTGCGCAGGTTGGTGATGAAGGACTCTCGGGTCGGGCACTTGCCGGCCAACTTGAGTCCCTTGATGAACAGGTCCGCACCGAGGAAGCCCTGAGGCGCCGCAGCTGAGTAGGGGTTCAAGCCGGCGGCCTTCATACCTGCCGCGTAGGTCTTGACCGCGCGAACATTCACGCCCACAGGCACCGTGCCGTAGTTGGTGCCAAGCACGCCTTCAAGAGCGCCGTTGGCGGTCTTCAGCACTGCAGGGTCGGAAAGACCAACGAGGCTGACGCCCTTCAGGGTCACGCCCTGCTGCTTGAGCGCCTGCATGATCGAGATGCCACCGTCGATGAAGCCGACGATAACCGCGCCATCAGCACCGGAGTTCTTGATGCGCAACGCAGTGGAGGTCGCATCGTGTGTGCCCTGAGGCTCATCAGCGATACGCAGCACCTGAGTCAGACCACCCACAAGAGGGATCAGATTGGCAGTGCCATTTCCAGCTGCTGAAGCGCCAGTGCTGACATGGTTGATGTTCGCGATCTTCGTAACGCCCATCTGCTTCAACTTCTCAAGCGTTCCTGTGCTGACCAGGGCGGGGTTGGACGAAACTGTCGCACCACTGGCACCAAAGGCGTTTCGGTCAGTGCCGAAAGCTGGGTTTGAGAAGCCAGTAACGGGAATGCCCTGATCCTTCAGCGTGGCATACATCGACGTGGTGTTGGTCTGAGCAGTCAGGCCAAAGATGTTGTCGGCCTGAATCGCCTTCTGAGCCGCAGTGATCTGGCCACTGCCGTTTGACTGATCGTCGTAAACCTTGAACAGGATCTTGCGACCGTTGACGCCGCCCTTGGCATTCTCCTGGTCAATGCGCAGTTGCGCACCCTCCGCAGAGTAGAGGTAGTTCGCTGCAGCAGCACCGGTCTTGGGACCGATCCAGCCGAAGTTGATGGTGGTCGGGGTCACGCCCGGGGTCGTCGGACACGACGCATTGGTGACGGGCTTTGCCGGCGCAGGCGTTGGTGCGGCTGAGGCACTATTGGCCATGACAGCAAGCACAAGCGACGCACTCGCACCGGCAGCAAGGGCTGCCGATCGCCGTCGCGAACGAATGGGAGCGTGCATACAAACCTCCTTGTTGCGTCCATCGCAATTGCGAAAGACGAGTTGAGTGGCGATATGAGAGCACGATCTGCCGTGGCGTCGAAAGGGCGAGGTTTGTTTCGTTACTCGTTCGTTACGAAGCGGGATATTTTCCGTACCTAACGGACATTTCGATATATATCCGATGGAAGTGTGCGTATTCGACTCTTTCTCCAGCGTCAAGCTCGCTCTCGATGTCAGTCAATAGTTGTTGCAAACAATGCTGTATTTGTCCATCTTGCATGCATTGCGCAAGGGGCTGAGTCCAATGAACTGCAGGTGGCCCGAGTCTTCCAACTGATGTAAGTGGAGTGCCATTCTCAATTGATGCAACGCGCTCCACTTACCAACTGACTGCGCACGCACTCAGCTGCACGCTAGAACGTGCGCACAATTCGATTCTCAAGCCGTGCAAGTTCCTGCTGCGTCAGTCCCAGCGCCTTGGTCAGATAGCCCTCGATATCCCCATACCGTGCATGCATGAATGAAAAGGCTTCAGCAAGGTAGTCAGGGTCGGCATTCACAAGCGCTGAGAATGCTTCCAGATCACCGCCAGATGCGCGCACGCTCTCAATGCGCGGTTCGTAGCGACTCACCAAATACTCATTGCTCCTTGCGTACTCCTGAATCGCAGTGGCTTCATCGATGCCTGCGAAGTTCTGGAGGAATGCTGCTGCCCATCCGGTTCGATCCTTGCCGGCAGCGCAGTACACAGCGATCGCGCCATCACTCGATATCACTGCTTTGGCGAAGGCGCCATAGGCAGCCTGGGCCGCGGGTAGGCGGATGAAATTTCGATAGGTCTCCAGCATCATGTCCTTGCCGCCGGGCGGACTCGCGCTGACGGCCTGTTGCGATTGGCGGCCGGTGGTAGCGGCTCCCGCAGCAGCAGCACCTGAGACCGCCACATCACCGATCACATCGGCGACCGTCACTTCTATGCCAGCAGGCACCGTGACTGGCAGGTCCGTACGTTCCTGTTCCATCCTCAGGTCAACGACCCGCGTGAGTCCAAGTGAGAGCAACTCTGCCTGCGCTTGCTCCGACAGGCCCGAAAGCGCCTGCGTGCGATACACGACTCCGCGGCAAAATTCTCGATCAGCACCGGCGGGCACTCCACCCAGATCGCGAAAATTGGGAACCTCAGCGTTCAAGGCGGGGAACATCTGCTCGTCCAACGCTTGCCCTCCACTATGTGGCTCGCCTCGTTAGCTCGCAACCGTTCGCGATCGTAGGGGGTGGACTTGTGGGATTGCGTGGAACCGGCCGCGGACTTCTTTGCACCTGAGTGGCCGACGCGCAATGACGGCACCTTCCCCATCCAAGCCAGAGCCCCGGATCCAAGGCTCTGGAATCCGAGGCTCAGGCTCAAGGTCAGCTATGCAATGGCGTAGCGCTCTTCGTAGCGTCGCTTGAACTCAGCCTTTGTCGTCGGCGTCACGTCCACGTCGGTGGCCAGCGCACGAAGCGCGCCCACAGTCGCATTCTCCTTAGAGGTGTGCTTGAAAGGATCCCAATCAAAGAATCGCGCAACGTTCTCGTGCGTGATCATGTCGATCTCTTTGTCCGTGCAGTTCGCGTTGATGAACTCCGCCATCAGCTTCTCGGGTGAATACGGCCAAGTTGAGTCCGAATGCGGGTAGTCGCATTCCCATGCAATCGTTTCGACTCCGATGCGATGACGCGAATCCAGACCGCTGGGCTCAGTGATGTAGCAGGCCATGAAGTTCTTCTTCCAGACATCGGTTGGACTCATGCCTGCAGGAAGACAATCCAGACCCGTCCACAGTTGATTCTCAACATGGCGTTCCAGCCGGTCCAACAGGAAGGAGGCCCAGCCAACGCCGCCTTCGCTCATGGCAAACTTCAGCTCCGGGAACTTCTTGAAGATCCCACCAAGGATGAGGTCGTTCACCGCAATCATCGAAACTGCAGAAGTCAGAACGATCATGTCGTCGATTCGCGCCGACTCGGGTCGCTTGAGAAGACCGAAACCACCACCGATGTGCAGACTTGCAACCATGTTGGTGTCCACCATCGCCTTGAGCATCGGATCCCAGTACCCCGAGGCGTAATCGGGGAGTCCTACGCCGTACGGCGTCTCTGGCAAGGTGACCGAGCGACAGCCCATCGCGGCCAGGCGATGGACCTCTTTGCTGGCCTCATCTATGTCAAAGGTCGGCACAACGCCCATCGGAATGAATCGCCCCGGGTAGGCATTGCAGATCTCGCCGACGTAGTAGTCGTTGTAGGCCTTGATCGCCAGATTCACCAGATTGCGATCAGGAAGCCGAGCCAAGTGACTGGCGGCAAAGCCTGCAAAGGTGGGGAATTCCATCTGAGTCAACAGGCCATTGGCGTTCATATCTCGAACGCGCTCATCCCAGTCGTACGCACCTGGACGCATCTCCGACAAGCTCGTGGGATCCATCGCCCACTCGTTCTTGGGCAGCCCCACGACGGCTGCGAGTCCGGCCGTCCCGACTGCCTGGCCTTGAAAGACCCAAGCATCGACTTCTGGGTTGTCCGGGTGCTTGGTCAGCTTGGGTGCTTGATCCTTCAGATGCTCTGGAAAGTACTTGAAAGTGTCAGCCGGTTCGATCGCGTGGTCATCAATGCTCACCATGACCATGTCTTCAATATTCATGCTCTCCCCACTCGAAATTGGCGTTCTTCTTGAGTGTCTTGGAGCAGGCCGCACTGCAGCGTTCAGACGACTGCACGATATGACAAGAATCAGGAGATGGAAAGAGCAGCGAGCAGCCAGGGTCGGCGAATCTCAGCGCGCCAGAAGCGCCCTCGCTTTCTAGCCCGTGGGTGCGGCGTTGACGATCTGGCTTTGCGTGATCACCCCAAGTGGCCCGCTCTGATCAAAGAGCTGCGTATTTGCAAGCCCAATGCCCGCTGGGCTCACGGTTCCCGAGGTAGCGATGCAGAACCACGGACCTTTCGGGTTGCCAGCCAGTGTCACGTTCACGTCGACGTTGATCAACGCGACTCCGGATCCGGGCTCGACTCTTTGCGACAGAGGCGAGCTCAAGTCGGCGATGGCCATCAGTTGGCAAAGGTCCGGAGTCGGCTCACCTTCAATGAGCGGAACACCCAAGCGAATCCAGGCAGTGCCTGGACCTGGGATTCCCCAGTTGCCAGTGGTGAACCGCACTTCAATTGCATCCCGATGGAACACCACCGGCTGCGATGACCACCGATCTGGTTCATACGGTTCAAGGACACTTGACGGCAGAGCTGGAGCAACTGGCTGATCGCGCTCCACAAGCGGCACTGCGCCCTTGCCGCGAAGCAGCAGTGCTCGAGCAGAAGCCACCACACCTTTTTCGGTTCGCAGTTCAACACTCAGATGTGCGACCCTGCGCGAGACCTGCCGACGGGTGCAGTGCAGCTGCATCGGCTCCAAAGGAACCGGCTTCTCCAGGTCCACGCCGATCCGCGCGACTTCCTCGTCCGGCTCCAGCGCGTCGTGGATAGCAAGTGAGATCAGGGAGCAGGGGGGCCCACCATTCATGGCGTCCGGACGCCAGGGTCCAGTGGTGAATGAAGTGGGAATGAACCAGTCCCCATCCCGGCTGAAAAGCGCGTTGACCTCCATAATTCGCGACCGTAGCAGGCCGATTTCAGTGTCCTGCTTGTGGTCTTGGCGCTGCTTCCAGAGTGGAAGCAATCTTGGCACCAGCAATTCGTCCACAACATCACCCGCCCCAAGTGGACGGAGCCGACTTCATGTTCTTCTTCTGGGCGTCCACTGCCGATACTTGGACAGTGCCTATCAATGCCGGTGAGTCGCCAAGAGATCGCTATGGCAGACCCTTGCGCGGAACAGGGCAGTCAGCAGTCCCCGGAATCAGGGAAAGGATGGAGATCTCCAGCGACGAAGCGTGGACTCAAGCACTCGACTACATCGAGACGGATCTTCCATTCCACGCGCATGAAAGCTTCGAGCAGCGTTGGCGCTGTTGCCCTCCCGAAGAACGACAGGCATGGCAGGCACTAGCGCAATGGGGCGCAGCGCTCACGCAATTGGCGCGCGGCAACCCCACAGGTGCCAAAGCCAATGCTCAGAAGTCGCTTGCCAATCTGGACGAGGCACCGTTGATCCCACTGCCCGTCGATTCGGGCGTGGTGCGAGCCTCTCTGGCTGTCCTACTCAGTTGATGCAGGACGAGGCTCAGCAGCGACCTCAACGGAGAACAGGGCCTTGCTGCCGTCAATGCTCGTGACCTTCACCGCGACGTCGTAGTCCTTGCCAGAGGTGTCGTCCATGAGCAGACAGGTTGTTGAAGCCCCGACCTTTGCCTCAAGATCCTCAGGACAGGTAATGGTGGGCACCTGGTCGACATCGACCTGCATGTTCTCCGCTAGTGCGGTAGTCACCTGCGTTGCCAATTCCTCTGAGGAGATCGACTGCTCGCCGATATCAACGCTGGCTGAACATCCAGCAAGCAAGGTGACGGCAAAAGCAGCGACAAGAACTGGGGCGAGGTGACGTTTCATGCCCAGAACCTATCGGTTTGGGACGGAAGTCTTCGCACTTGACTAGCGATGTCGGGCTACGCCTCTCTCGCACACCTCTCGCTCGATGCTCGCAAGTTCCACGGCTACCCCCTGCAAGGAATAGTTGCTGAGGACCGCACAGCCATGAGGATGCTGTGCAATCTTCGCTTGCACTAGGTGACAGAGCTCTCCTGAGCTTTCGGTGTCGGGGACTCCCAGGGCCACACTTGACCCGCTTCATGATCACGATCAAGTCGACGCAGGTACCAAGCGATGAAGACGCTGCTGCAAGCCGCAAAGAAGCACCAAAGTGAAGGCAAACCGCGGCTGGCCCAGTATGCGAGACCGCCAACTGCCAAGGCATTGACCACCCCCCAGTACACAAGGATGCGCTGTCCGGAGAGCAGAAGCGCTCCGCAGGTGGCCAGGATGTAGGACACGGCTACTGACGTCGCTGTGAAATCGATATTGAAAGAAATGTAGAAGTCGCACGCAACTGCGCTTCCACGGCCTTCAATGAGTGCGGTCAGAAATGACATGCCTGCATACATGCCTGTCAGCACAAGCAGGACAAACACCGACCTGCGCCACCCTCGCGGTTCAACAAGCAGCACAGCTGTCGGCGCATAGATTGGAAGCAGGACGAATGCTACGAACAGATAGAAGCCGGTCGCAGCGTTCAGTACTCCTGGCGATACATCACCCAGCAGCCCGAGCCAGACAAACGCCGAAGTGAAAGAGTGCACGGCGAATACTGCGGGCAGCAGCGCCAGCCCTAGCAGTCGTGGATGCTTGCAGTGACGCAGTGTGTCGACCGCGACGACAGAAAGCGCAAGGCCTACTGCAACATCAACCTGCGGTGACAAGCACACGGCCATCCTTTCGTCACTGTTCGCCTTGCTAGCAAGTACGCGTCGTACTCATCTGCTGTCAGACCAAGCAGCGACCTACTGCACGCCTCCTGGGCCCTTACCCGGGGCAAAGGCTGTCACGCCCAGGGGAATGGGCTTGCCGATTGGTCCGTTGGCTTGGAGTTCCTGCTTCAGGATCGAACTCTCAGCAACGCTGGCGCCCTTCTGAGCGGCGAAAGTGATGCGGGTGATGGTGACGAGTGGCCCTGTGTAGGCGGTAGCTGATCCGAGGGCGAACCATGCCTTGGCCTTTGGTGCCAGGACGAAGCTGGTGATCTTGGCACTTGGAAGATTGAACAGCGCGCCATTGTTCACACTGATATCAACTTTGCCTATGGCAGACGAGGCGCCGGTGAGTACCGGGTAGCCCTTCAGCGAACATGGCGAGGAGCTTGTGTTGGTGACCGTGATGACCGAGTACGGCTGCGACATGCCCGCACCTTCACCAGTGGTCTTTCCGGAAAGTTGGGTACCCAGACAGGTAGGTGTGTCGAGCGCCTGAGCCGGTGCAAACGAACCGACGGCAAACAGTGTCACCAGAATCAGCGGCGCAGCCAGGGACTTCCGCGTCAAACCTCGTGACTGCATGCGAGTCCTCCCCTTGGCCAGAAATGCTTCGTGCACTGACGTTCAGTGTGTCAGTGCCAACTCGACAATTAGCACCAATAGGCCAATGAATCCGTAACTCAGTCCAAAGGACAGCTGTCTCCATCGGCTAAGGCCGGCCTTGCGCGCGGCAAAGGCGCCCCAGAAGAACAGCGTCCCAAGGCCAACGATCATGAGCACAGTCACTGCTGAATCCGAATCCCAATTCAAAGGTGCAAGGAGCAGCAGAATCAGAATTGCGGGCAGCGCTACGTACATGTATTGCGCGTTGTTCAACAGAATTCGCCAGCGATCCTGACGAGTGAGCCGACGCCGAAGTTGAATTTGGGTATCAAGTGCTTCGGTGAACGTGTGCGCCATGGCCAACGCGAACAATGCCGCAAGACCCAACACACTCAACTCGAGCAGTGCACCGTCGAGCAGGGGCGCTGTTCCCTCATCAAAGAGGGAGTACGCGACCATCAGCATGATGGTCGAGTAGATGAGCGCGTGCGGCTCCAACACGACGACTGACACTTGCGGGGGCCGTGGACTTTCCTTCATGGAGAAAACCTACTTGCGCCCAAGCATGCAGTACCTTCACCAACGTGGCGGCTCAGTCGATTCCGGCGCCTATTGCGCTTACTGCATCGGGTGGTACTGGCGAGATCTACACTCACGGCGCGCATCTGACACGTTGGAACCCAAGCGGCAGCGCGCCAGTCATCTGGGTCAGTCACCTCGCTCGGTTTGAACCCGGCGTCGCAATCAGAGGCGGGATTCCGATCATCCTTCCCTGGTTTGGTGCCGGCCGATCCGGCGACATGACTCCCGCACATGGCTTCGCGCGCACACGACTTTGGAGATTGGTAGAGCAGGGTTTTGACGGCGACGACGCTATTGCCATGTTCGAACTTCAGGGATCCTCATCTGACGATGAGACTTTCCCGTATGCCTTCAAGGCGCGGTACGAGGTTCGAATTGGCAGTGCGCTGCACCTGTCTTTGATGGTTGAAAACACTGGTGAAGACGTGTTCTCATTCGAGGAAGCGCTCCACACATACTTCCACGTAGGCGATGTGCGAAAGATCCACGTTGAAGGGCTTGACGGATGTTCGTATCTCGACCAAGCAGACCCCAGTGGACTGGCGATCAAGCAGCAGAGCGGCGATTTGGAGTTCTTAGGTGAGACAGACCGCATCTATGACTCAAGCAGTCGTGTTCGCGTCGTCGACCCGGTCCTTGGTCGGGCTCTTCTCATCGAGAAGGAGCACTCCGCAAGCACAGTGGTATGGAATCCGTGGATTGACAAAGCTCAACGCATGAGCGACTTCGGTGACGACGAATGGTCGTCCATGGTCTGCATTGAGGGTGGCAATCTTCGCGATGCAGCGGTGCATCTGGATCCCGCGCAGTCGCATCAGATGCGCTACTCAGTGCAGGTCGAAGCGATCCAGACACATCACCTTGTCCCACGCTGAGACGAAATCGCGAACGAACTTCTCCTTGGCATCATCGGATGCATAGACCTCAGAGAGCGCTCGTAGTTGCGAGTTGGATCCGAATATGAGATCGGCGGCTGAGGCCGTCCACTTGACGTCACCGCTCGTGCGATCCACTCCGTCGTATACGTGCACGTCATGCTGCGAAGTCCGCCACTGCGTGTCCATGTCCAGCAGATTCACAAAGAAGTCGTTGCTCAGAACTCCTGGTCGTCTGGTCAGTACGCCAAGAGTCGATTGCCCTGTGTTGGCACCCAAGGCCCGCATGCCTCCAATGAGCACAGTCATTTCTGGAGCCGTGAGCGTCAACAAATTCGCGCGATCCAGCAGGAGAGTCTCCGGAGAGAGCTTCTCTTCGTCTTGCAGGAAGTTGCGGAAACCATCTGATGTTGGCTCCAACATGTCAACGGATTCAATATCTGTGTCATCCTGTGTCGCGTCGGTACGCCCGGGGGCGAATGGCACGGTGATGCTGAAACCAGCATCCCTGGCCGCCTTCTCCACAGCGGCACAACCGCCAAGGACGATGACGTCCGCGAGCGAGACACGAACGCTGTCTGACCGTGATGCGTTGAATTCGGACTGCACGCGCTCGAGCGTGGCAAGGGCGGACTGCAATGCGGCGGGTTCATTGACGGGCCAGTCCTTTTGCGGTGCAAGACGAAGCCGAGCACCATTAGCACCGCCGCGCCTGTCAGTGCCACGGAAGGACGCTGCAGATGCCCATGCGGTCGTGACGAGTTGTTGCACGGACAGACCTGACTGCACCAGTGCCTTCTTCAAATCTGCGATTTCAGCATCACCAATCAGAGGGTGATCAACCGGCGGTACCGGGTCCTGCCAGATCTGTGGTGCAGGAATCCATGGACCGAGGTAACGAGAAATTGGGCCCATGTCTCGATGAAGAAGCTTGAACCATGCTTTGCCAAACGCATCCGCGAGCTCATCAGGATGCTCGAAGAAGCGACGCGCCAGCGGTTCGTATACCGGATCCATCCGCATTGCCAAGTCACTTGTCAGCATCATCGGTGCATGACGAATGGTCACGTCGTGTGCGTCGGGCACAGTGTCCTTGGCTGCGGGATCTGTTGGCTCCCACTGCTTGGCTCCCGCGGGACTAGCAGTCAGTTGCCATTCATAACCGAAGAGATTTTCCAGATAGCCGTTGTCCCACTTCGTGGGTTCCTTCGTCCATGCGCCTTCAAGACCACTGGTGATGGTGTAGACACCTTTGCCAGTTGCAAAGCTGCTCGCCCAGCCGATGCCTTGAGCCTCAATGGGCGCTGCCTCGGGCTCGGGTCCGACATACTCCGGATCAACCGCACCATGAGCCTTGCCGAAGGTGTGACCGCCCACGATGAGCGCAAGAGTCTCTTCGTCATTCATGGCCATCCGCTTGAACGTCTCGCGGATATCGCGAGCTGATGCGTGCGGATCTGGATTGCCCTCTGGACCTTCTGGGTTGACGTAGATCAGGCCCATCTGCACTGCCCCAAGCGGACCCTGGAGCTGGCGGTCGCCGCTGTATCGCGCGTCACCTAGCCAGGTGTCTTCTGGGCCCCAGAAGATTTCTTCAGGCTGCCAGACATCCTCGCGACCAAAGGCGAATCCGAAAGTGGTGAAGCCCATCGATTCAAGTGCGCAGTTGCCAGTGAAGACCAGCAGGTCCGCCCATGAAATCTGCTGCCCATACTTCTTCTTGATTGGCCAAAGCAGACGACGCGCCTTGTCGAGATTTGCGTTGTCTGGCCAACTGTTCAGCGGAGCAAATCGCTGCATGCCGCTTCCACCACCGCCGCGACCATCTGCGACGCGATACGTACCAGCCGCGTGCCAGGTCATCCGAATGAAGAAAGGGCCGTAATGGCCGTAATCCGCAGGCCACCACTCTTGCGAGTCCGTCATCAACGCGAAGAGATCCTGTTTCAAGGCCTCAACATCCAGACTTGCAAAGCGCTCGGCGTAGACAAAGTCCGGACCGAGTGGATCCGGACCAGCGGCGTGCTGTTCGAGCACCTGCAGGTTCAGTTGGTTGGGCCACCAGTCACGATTGGATCGAGGTCGAGAGTCCTTGACTGTGGGCGCTGGGATTGCGGGATTCTCGCTTTCGCTGCCGCTGTCGGTGACGCCCTCTAAATCAGCCATGTCGATGCCTCCCACTGCTACTTGCGTCGAGTCGTAGATGCATCCTGTCTGGCTGGACTCCAAGGATCAACAGGAATCTGTCGCAGATCCATCACACCGGAAGAATCCATCACACCGGAAAATGCGCAGAAGCGCTTTGGAATTCCCATTCAACCTAGTGGTTGATAAAGGTGTCGAGTGTGACTATCCTTCTCAACTACTTGGTTGAGGAGGGTCAATGGCCGACAAGCTGTCGCTGGCGTTCAATGCGCTTGCGGATCCAACCCGTCGCGACATGCTGACCAGGCTGGCATCAGGCGAGGCGACCGTCACTGCACTGGCCGACCGATATGACGTCAGCATCCAAGCGATCTCAAAGCATCTGAAGGTGCTGGAGACAGCCGGGTTGGTCAGCCGGACGAAAGATGCGCAGCGTCGCCCAGTCCACATCGAACCTGAAGTGCTGGACATGATGGCTGGCTGGATTCGGCGCTACCAGCGCGAAGCCGAGGCGAGATACAGCCGACTGGATGAAGTTCTCGCAGAAATGAACGAGCGCGCAGAAGGGGAAACCGCGTGAACACCACACTGAGCCAGGCCAGCATCGAAGCTGATCCAGAAGTGCCGCAGATCCATATTCGTCGGGACTTCCGCGCCACTCACGAACAACTGATGAAGTGCCACCTCGACCCAGCATTGTTCGCAAGGTGGGTCGGGCCAGCAAGCCTGACTGCACGCATCGACTACTGGGATGCCAAGACCGGAGGCTCCTGGCGTTACATTGCGAGCAGAGATGACGGTGAGTTCGCCTTTCGTGGCTGCTTCCACTTCATCGGCGAGCGCAAGATCGTTCAGACATTCACCTGGGAAGGCCAACCAGATGATGTCTCGCTGGAGACTCTGGAGTTCACTGATCTCGGCAATGGCATGACTCGTCTCCACGCGCGCTCACTTTGCGACAGCTTCGCCGGACGCGACGCCTGGTTGAAGAGCGGCATGGAGTCTGGCGTCAATGAGGGATACGAGAAACTGGATAGGTTGCTCAACAATGGCATTTCCTGAAGATCCGGTAGCGCGCTACTTCGCGATCTCCGACGGCTTCACGACACTCGTGGAGAACACCGATGACTGGAATGCGCAATCACCAGTGTCGGAGTGGAAGGCTCGCGATGTCGTGTGGCACCTCGTCGACTGGGTTCCAGGTCTGCTCAGTGTTGGTTCATCGGTGCAGTTGCTTTTGCGTGACCCATCAACAAACGACCCGGCACAAGACTGGAGGCGTTTCGATAATGGGCTTCGCGACATTCTTATGCGACCCGAGACCGCGACGGCTGAATTCGCGCATCCGCAGGCCGGGACAATGCCACTTGGCAATGCGATCGACATGTTCATCACTCCCGATGTCTTCATGCACAGCTGGGATCTCGCGCAAGCCATCGATCAACCAACTGAACTGGATGCGGACTTCGCCGCTGAACTCCTTGCGGGGATGGAGGGCATCGACGAAATGCTGCGTGCATCTGGCCAGTACGGACCGCGGGTGCCGGCACCCGCTGACGCCGACGCGCAGACTCGACTCATGGCCTTCGTCGGACGCGATCCCAACTGGCGCAAGATGATCAGTAGCTAAAGTCATAGCGTGGACTCCGAAGCCGGCGCAGCTCGCGACTACGCAACTGAAATCGCGAACGCGCGAAGTGCGGCTCGACTGCTCAGGCGCGGCGCCTTCGCTACTGCAGCAGTCGGGATCGTCACCTGTGTCGTGGCAGTGATTTCCTTCGTGCGCGGTGAGGCAGGGCTCGATGCGTCTGTTGAATACTTCTGGGCTGTCGGTGCAGTCACCGTCATCAGTGGTGTCGCGTTCTACGCCACAAGTTGGAATCTTGCACTATCGGCTTCACGTCTTGAGGCACAACTAACTGCAAGCCTGCCCAACACGAATACGAATTCAAACCACTGATGCACCGCGCGCGCTCGAGGTGCAAAGACGCCGCAGCCTTCAGTGCGTCTGCTTGACCATCAACGCTGTGGTGGCTACGACCAAAGCCGCCAGCATGGCAAACACGAAGAATGCTTTCGCATCATCGGCGTTCAGGTGCAACCATCGCCTCATTCTTTGAGGCTACGCCCGGCCATCGGCCTTGTCGATGGGCAAGCACCTCCGGACCCCTCGCCAGCTACTTTGCTGAAGAATTCGAGCGCTCGATCAGCACGATCGGAATCACGCGGTGCTCAGCGGCACGCGCTTCGTAGCGAGGCAGGCTTGGCAAGGCTTGAGACATGAGTTGAACGAGATGGTCGCGCTCGGCACCAAGCTCTACGGTTCGCGCAACTGCCGAGTACTTGTCGCCGCGGTATTCAACAGTGATCTGCGGATTCGCATTGAGATTCTCATACCACTGAGGGTTCGTTGGGAGTCCGCCCATCGAACCGACGACGATGAGTCGGTCGCCATCGGGCTGCACCGCCACAGGGGTGGTACGCAGCTCGCCAGATTTCCGGCCAGTGATCGTCAGCAGAACTAGCGGCATGCCGTCGGACTCGTAAATGCCCTCTTCGCGGTAAAGCCTGGTGATTTCACGATTGACCTCACGAATGTCCTGCATTGCTGGTCGCTCTGACACGAATCTCCTTCGATGATCGTTCGCTTGCCCACGCGGTTCTGGATAGCGGAATAGGTGAGCATCGCACAACGTTCACGGGTGCATGACAACTATCGGATTGATCGGAAGTGGCAAGATCGGGAGTACCGTCGCGCGCTTCGCTGTAGCCGCTGGGTACAACGTCGTCCTGAGCAACTCGCGCGGTCCGCAGACCCTGAGTGAGCTGGTTGAGGAACTGGGGCCACATGCCTCGGCAGGGACGGTGGCGCAAGCCGCGCAGATGGGAGACATCGTCGTGGTGACCATCCCCCTTCGGGCATACCGCGATGTACCAGTTGAGCCTCTCGTGGGAAAGGTCGTCATCGACACCAATAACTACTACCCACAGCGCGATGGCAACATTGCTGAACTCGACGACGAGTCCACGACGACGAGCGAACTGCTGCAGGCACATCTTCCCGGCGCACATGTCGTCAAGCTCTTCAACAACATTTGGTACAAGGCGCTCGAGCAATTAGCACGACCAGCGGGGGCAGATGACCGCAGCGCATTGGCGATTGCTGGCGACGATGCTGCAGCAAAGGCCGCCGTTGTCGAGTTTCTCGACAGCATCGGTTACGACGTTGTCGACGCTGGGCCGCTGGCCGAAGGCTGGCGCTTTCAGCGAGACACCCCCGCCTACGCGGGGCTGTACAGCGGGCCGGACGGCATCACGGATGTCCGCGGAGCCTCTGCTGACCATATTCGGGAAAAGCTCGCCCTCGCCGTTCGCTACCGAGACATGTAACAGGCCCCGCTATTCGTCAGTCTCAGTGATCTCACTGGTGAAGCCCGGCAAGCTGTTGAGCCATTGGAAGAGTTTGCGTTCGCTCTCCTCCAGGATGGACATGAAGACGCCGGCTACTCGCGGCTCGCTGAACAACTGAAGCGCTTCAAGATCGGGAATGCTGATTGTCACGCGATTGGCAAGAACGCCTACCGACCACGCCTCGATTCTGCCCTCAGCTATGAGCAGGCGTCCGCCGTAGCGAATCGCAATGTTGCGCAAACCGTTCACTCGCAACCGGAGTTCATCGAGTGAATAGATGCGATCCGGAAAGTGCGTCTGAGCAACGAGCACACCAGTCACGATTCCGGAGGCATCTCGCACTGCCTCAATTTGCCGACTCAACTGCGTGCTCCTTTGACTTTGCGCGAGGCCGTTGAATCCGGCCACACCCGAGGTGTGGAAGTCTCAACAGCCTCGAAAGATGCGACCGGGATGCGCTTGAGTTCTACGATCAGTCCGCTCTTTGCTCAGCACACTGATCATTGTGCCCGTGCGAAACGCTCATCAGCGTTATACCCGTCGGTCAGATCAAGACACCTGAGTTCCCGGGCTCCAGCCTTGAGAACGATGAGCTGCAATGGCCAGTCCACCCAACCCCACGGCGAGAGCGCCGAATACTGCTTGCAAAACACTCGGTCCAACGAATGGAATCTGAACGACTACTTCGACAAGCAGCAATCCGTTGGCCATCAGCACCACTTTGGGAGCGCTCGGCCATCGACGCATAGCGGCAATTGCCGCAATGCCTGACGGGACTGCTACAGATCCGAACAGCCAGACTGCCGGGAGCCGCCAACTGTCCAGACCAAGCGCTTGAAGATCGGACAGCGGCGGTGCGTAAGTACCAGTCCAAAGCTGCCAGGAGCCCGAAAGCCCGCCGATTGCGACCAGTGTTTCAGCGCCAATGAACGTACGGCGGAATGGATGAATATCGGAGCGCAATGCCTGCTGCATCTTCAACATCATGTCTGCCTCCTTTATGGGAGTCACTGCACCGTTGAGTGCCTGCTGCGAAATCAACGCTACGCGCGCTGAGACAGTGCCGACTATGGATCCGCAGTATGAACGCAGTCACATTCTGTTCAACAACAAGGCGCATCGCGCATACGCAGATCAATCTCGACTGAGAATGGGAGAAGGACTACTAGTCGATCGATTGCGCAATTGTCAGTAGCACCACCGAGTCTTCAAGTGCCTCCAGCCGATGGCGAGCCGCAGGAATCTCGATGAGGTCGCCGACAACGCCCTCTTGAACATTCGCGCCCTCGACCAAGCGCACATTCCCCAACACAACTTGAAGAGTGGCTTCACCAGGACTGTCATGATCCGCGAGATTGTGTCCGTCAGCCAGTGCAATCAAGGTCTGCCGAAGGACATGGGTGTGCCCGCCCAGCACCGTGTGAGCACTGCGTCCACTTGAAGCGGTGCGAGCGATCTGCAGGTGTTCTTGCGCTAGCGATGTGAGTGAGGTCTTGTTCACGCTGTGCCTTTCAATCGTCCTATCGCGGATCGGGGCGTGCTTGGCTCGCCAAGTGGCAGCCAATTTACTACAGTTGCCTCCGTGATATTAGTCGGCCCCGCACCTGTGCGTCATGACATCTCCAGTGAGGCTCTCTCGCCAGCTCGCTCACGCATCCTTGAATCGCTGCAGCAGGCACTGGAGCCGGTCTCTGCCAGCGAGTTGGCGGCGAACCTCGGGCAGCATGCAAACACCGTCCGAGAGCATCTGGAGGCGCTGGTCCAGAGGCAGTTGGCAACCAGATTCAGATCCGATCCGGATGGACGCGGGCGCCCCGCCTGGCGCTACTCGCCGAGCACAGTGCTGCAGGAGCCGGATTCCCGCGTGCGCGAATATGCTGGCCTTGCATTGGTGCTAGCAGAGCAACTCGCTCGCTCCAGCGCAGATCCTGAAGTTGAGTCGATCGCTGCTGGTCAGGCGTGGGGACGAATGCTGACTCAGGAAGCCGTTCGTGGCAAAGCCCTATCGGCTCGGCGTCAGACGATCGCCTTGATGACTGAAATCGGATTCGACCCCGAAACTGACTCCCGAATGAGCACGGTCCTATTGCGACGATGCCCCTTCCTTGATGTAGCACGCAAACAGAGCTCAATCGTCTGTTCTGCTCACCTTGGCATGATCGCCACGGCCTTTGAAGCCTTCGGCGGCGATAGCGAAGGCGTCCAACTGGTGCCATTCGACAGCAGTAGCGGCTGCGTCCTGAGGTTCGCACGATCAGCAGGCAAGCAATGAAGCGCAGCACCAGCGCCGTCCGCCTAGGTGGCAGCAGATCCATACGAACGCAGAAGAAGAACTCCTACTTTCCTCCTCAACACGGAGCATGGGCATTCCTGGCTCTTCCCCTTGCTCTCGGTGCAACCGTGTCGACATGGAGTCCCCTGTTCGTTCTACTGGCGATCACGTGGATCGCCGCCTATCCGATGTCCTATGCGGCCTTCGGACTTGTACGAGCAAAGCGACCTCAGCGCTTTCGAGCTCCGTTATTCACCTGGGCCGGCATTGCACTGCTTCCCGCCGCGCTCTTGGTGATCTGGCGGCCATGGCTGCTGTGGATCGGACTGGCCTATGGCGTGCTGCTCATGGTGAACCTGTATTACGCACGACGCAACGACGAACGCGCGCTGGCCAACGATGGCGTGTTCATTCTTGAATGTGCTGGCATGGTTGCAGTGGTCTGGGCGCTCAGCGCTGGCGAACAATCCTTGACTCCTCCCCGCCTTGATAGCGTGCCTGCTCATGTGTTGATCCTGACGATCATCTGCGCGCTTGTACTCCTCAGCTCGACTCTGCACGTGAAGTCGCTGATCAGAGAGCGCCGCAATCCGCGCTACGCATTCGCATCTCGTGCCTTCGCCGTTGCCGCCCTGCTCGCTTCGATAGGGCTTGGCGCATGGTGGGGATGGCCCAGCGGCCTTTGGCTCATCGTGCCGTTCACGGCACTTGCGGCGCGAGCCTTCATCGTCCCGGGTCGCCAACTTCGGCCGGGGGCGATCGGAGTCATTGAACTCGTGTGCTTTCTGACTGCTGTCTGCGCTGCCGCCTTGGCGACAGCATGAGCGACCTCGGACACTCACAGATGAACGACATCGCAAATCGGCAGGACGTTTCGGATCTCATCGTCGCGTTCTACGAACGAGCCTTTCAGGACGAACTCCTTGGCCCAGTCTTTGTCGAGGTCGCTCATCTCGATCTCGCAGCGCATCTGCCCATCATGTGCGACTTCTGGGAGACCGTCCTATTTCGCACCGGTGTGTACAAGCGAAACGCTTTGCTTGTACACACGTCACTGCATCAAAAGTCACCATTGACAGCAGAGCACTTCAGCCGCTGGCTGGAGCTATGGACTGGAACTGTCGACACCAAGTTCAGAGGTGAAAAGGCTGACCTGGCCAAGCTGCAGGCCTCTCGCATCGCATGGTCGATGAGTCGACGTCTCATGGGGGAGTCTGGAAGCGAGTTCATCACGGTCAAGCGCGCGATTGCGCGCACAGACACCTAGGCCTGCGCAAACTCAGTTGATCCGAGCGTACCAACCGCTCACGACTTCCGCGGCCGGCTTGCCGCGGATGTTGTGCTCCTTGGATAGCGGGAACTCATCAGGCCAGTAGACAAATGGGTAGGTGCCGATCACATAAGGCGATTGGGCCACGGCATTGAGTACTGCTTCGTAGGCCATCGCCTGTCCCTGCAAGTCCAGCACCATGGACGGGTCGTACGCGTTCCACATCTGGATGCCAGAATCAAAGACTCCAATCCTGCCGGTCACCCCGCCGACCACACTCGGGTAGGAAATCTGTGAGAGCACCACTGGCTTGCCATATTGCGCCGCCATTGGGGCCAGGCTGGTCTTCATGATTCTCAGCGCCGACTCGTTGAGCTCAGCCTGTGCAGCGCTCGGGTTGGCACTGAGCCCGGCCCACCAGTTGACCGCAAGGAAGTCCCATTGGGCCATGCCCGGCATGTCTGCGGGCGATGGCCAGACAGGTTCGGCAGCACCGTCGACGCCGCCCAGGTAGAACGTCCGGCCGATGGGGCCGCGGAAGTGCTGCCGCACCTTGGCGTAGATGGTCTCAAGTCGCTCGGCATAGCCAGCGGGCTTGCTGTCGATCGCCGCCCAGTCGCCGTACAGGGCCAACTGATCGACTCCGGTCCTAGCCGCCACATCGGCAAAGTGCAGTGAGTAGGCCTCGTACTGGTCAAACCACGAGTTCCACCACTTGGCAGTCTTTTCGACCTTGGACAGGTCAACGCAGCACACCTGTGGAGCGAGGAAGACCTTGAAGCCCGCCTTCTTCGTCGCGTTGATATGCGTGATGAGGTCGGCGTCGGGGTAGGTGTGACCGAAGCCTTCATTGGTCATCACCGGCGGGTTCGTCTTGGCGTAATCCCAGGTAGGCGCGATCTCCACCCACTGCACCCGATCCCGCTTCATGGAGGCATTGGTCGTGTCCAGCAGGGTATGGAAGTTCCCCCACCAGAAGTCCGCGAACTCCATCCCCTTCTGGAACTGCCGGCTACCCACTCTGGGAAGGAAGCTTGTATTGCCTGCTGCGCTCGGTGGTACCACCAGAGCTGCGTCAGACTTCGGCAGCCATCGCCACTTGTTCACCGTGTCCGTGAGGCTCTTTGTGGCACGAGTCACCTTGATCGCCCGATGGCCCTGCTCGGAGTCCGGCGTGAACTCCTCAGCAGCCGTGAACCCCCAGCCGTTGCGCATGTAGCGGTACAGCAGGGTTCCAGGAACGACGTCGATCGTGGCCCCATACAGATTCGAGCCAAGGCTCTTCAACTTGTCCGTGCGCACGCCGATGCCGGCCTGGCTCAGCCTCTCGACGTACACCTGCGTGCCCGCAGGCGTATTTGACGGCACGCGAACCCGAACAGCAACGGGAACGCCTTGAGCACCATTTGCTGCAGCGACGCCGACGCGTGCCGTTCCTGCGGAAGTGGATGAAACTGCCACCGGAACTACGGCCACAACCGCGAATGAAGCCACCGTCGCAAACAGCCGAGCAAATCGGAACGTGCTCATGATTCAAGGCTAGGGACCCGCGGGCGCGCGAAGGAGGGAAGAAGGTCCGAGTGTCAGGTGGAACTGCCCAAGTCCATGCAGCATTCCTGGGCACTTCCGGACAAATTCCATGGATTGGTAACGTCGTCAGATGAGTTCCCTCACGGATGCCATCGACTCCTCCACGGAGGAGCGCTGGGTTACCGGCGACAATTTCGGTCTGCCGATTCCCGCCGATCCCGAGGCACTCCTGGCAGGTGGTGCCGAATTTCTGACGAGGGCCTTTCGCGCTGGCGGCGTCTTGGACGCGAACAACAGCGTCACCTGCATTGTGGAGTCATCGGAGTTCTTCGACGGTGGAAGTGGCAAGAAACTGAAGTTGACCGTGACCTATGAGCATCCGGATACCGCTCTGCCAAATCGCCTCTTCGTGAAGTTCTCACGTCACTTCGACAACGAACTCTGGGACAGCGCCAAGTGGATGATGCTGTCTGAAGTCAATTTCGCGCTCCTTTCACGAGCGCCGGACTTTCCCGTCATGGTCCCCCAATTCATGTTTGCCGACCTCGAAGGCTCATCTGAGACAGGCCTGCTCATCACCGAGCTGATTCCCTATGGCGAAGGCAACGTGGAGCCAGCCCACGCCAAGTGCATGGACTACCTGATTCCTGATGCCGTGGAGCATTACCGAGCCATCTTCAGAAGCCTTGGTCGGCTGTCCGGTGCCCACAGCGCCGGGAAGCTCTCGCCGGAATTCGACGAACTCTTTCCTGATGCGGAGGCGGGGTCAGCAATGTTCCGTATTCCTGTGTCGGACGAGCAGTCGATAGTGCGGGCTCACAAGATGTTCGACTTCATCCAGCGTTATCCGAAGCTGTTCCCCGCGGATCTCCTTGATCCGGCGCTGCGCGAGCAGTTCATCGACTACATGGGTGACGCATTCGCCGCTCGCGACCGGATCAACGAGATTCTCCTGAGCGGCCGTCCGCGCTTTGTTGCATTCGCTCACTGGAACGGCAACATCGACAACTGCTGGTTCGAACGCGATGCGCAAGGCGTGCTCGAGTGCGGCTTCATCGATTGGGCCAACTGCGGACAACTGCCGCTGACACAGGTCGTCGGCGGCGCTCTTGGCTGTGCCGAGTCCTACGTGTACGCCGAGCACTTGGATGAACTGCTGGGAATCATGCTTGATGAGTTCGAGGCTCAGGGTGGCCCGAAGTTGGACCTTGAGGAATTCGGCCTGCACGTCCGCCTCTCCATGGCATCCAATTTCGGCCTGTCGATGGCAGCACCGGTGGCGATCGCTCGCGACACCGATGACATCGATTCCCTCACTGGCCCTCGTGATCCCTTCTTCCGCGACCACTACGCATCGCGAGTCATGCTGCACACGATGACGAGCATGCTGGAGAACTGGAAGAACCTTGGATTGGGTGACCTGGTTCGTCAATTGCATTGACGGCTCTGGCAACGGCACCACCGCCAGGAACTACTTGTTCGTGAAGGTGAACAACACGTCGATCGGCCACGGATTCGGAACGTTCGTGGACGTTCCGCTTACGCCTGCATTCAGGCCGGTTCCTCCGGTGATGGGCATTATCTGAACTGTTGGTGATTGTGCCGCGACATTCGACATCCAGACCTCATTGCCGCCAGTGAGGATCGTACCCTTGGGCAACTCGTAGGTCGTGGTGTTGAGAATTTCGTAGGGGCCGTTGGCGCACACGGACAGCACAGTGTGGACTGACGAGTAGGTGCCGATGACCGTGCCTTGCGGGGTGGCCAATATAGAAGGGCGTTACAGCGATCAGCGAACTCATGACAAGAACGGCTAGGCGTCGCAATTGAACCCCCTCTTCTGCAAGGGGCCGAGCGTGCGACAAATCCCCGCATGAGCGGAGGTCCTCAAAAGTCAATTCTCTCGACTTTCGTCAAAGGATGCGACGGCCTCGTCGACTGTGGCATACAGCGCTTGCAGAACATCGGTGTCCGACCCAGCCCTTTGTAGGAAATCTCGCACTTGGCCAATGCCATGCGCGACCACCAAGCGGACGCCGCGCCCTCGCAACTCCTGGGCTAGCTGCGCCAGCATCTCGGTGGCGGTTACGTCTATTGCAGGAGTGGTCGCCAAGTCCAGGACCACTCCGATCGTCTTCTCTGTGATGTGCTGTCGAATAGCCGAGCGCACATTGTCAGCGTTAGCGAAGAACAGGGCAGATTCCACACGCAGCACCGAGATATCGTCACGGACCAGAATTTCGGGATGGCGTGTCGTATCTACCCACATACTCTGCACGCCTCCCGGTTCGATGCTTCTGCCAAGAGCTGCGACCTCCGGGCGGGAGGAGCGAAAGACCAGTAGCAGCACCGAGATTGTGATGCCGATGAACAAGCCCGGCAGAGTGTCAAAGACGAGCACTCCTACTAAAGCTGCCGTGGCAGCAATAAAGTCGGCCCTGGCAGCCCAGCCGTATATCTGGCCGAGTGCTCCCGTCCACACACGGTAGAACCTGGCCAGTGCAGGGAAGTCGACGAGTTCGATCACTGCAGCGATAACAACAGCCGCCAGGGTCGCCTCAGGGAGGGATTCGAATAGGCCTGTGAGAAACAGCAGCGTGATGACCGTGAGGGCAGCGACTGTGAGTCCGGAGAGCTGCGTTCTGGCTCCACTGTTCGCATTGACAGCACTCTTGGACAGGCTCCCGTTGACAACCATCCCCGAGGTCAGGCCCGCCCCGAGATTGGCCGCACCAAGGCCGATGAGTTCGCGATTGGCATCGACGTCGTAGCCGTCGCGCGCGGCATATGTCTTGGCCGGACCAAGACCTTCCACGAAGCCCAGGAGGAGAACCCCCGCAGCCGCAAGCCCCAGTGCGAGGTAGTCCTCGAAGCCCAGGCCATCTGGCAAACCCACGCTCGGCAAACCTGCAGAAATGGGGCCGACAACCTCAACGCCTTTGGCTGGCAGGTCCAGCAGTGTGGTTGCAAGGATGCCGAGCACGACTGCGGCAAGCGATCCAGGAAGCAGCGGCAGCCACCGACGAAAGCCAAGGACCACTGTGAGACTCACCAGCCCGACAGCCAAAGTCGCCGAGTTCGTAGACGGGAGGTTCCCGATGAGTCCAGCGATCTCTTGAAAGAAATTGCCCGACTCTTTGGTGACGCCGAAGAGCTCGGGCAACTGTCCGGCGATGATGGTCAGTGCGAGTCCGACGATGAACCCCTTGAGCACAGGCTCAGAGATGAAGTTGGCCAAGAAACCCAGGCGCGCCAAACCTGCGGCGATACCTAGGATCCCGGTGACGATTGCAAGCGCGGCGGTGATCGCGATGAAGTCCTGACCCGACGGAGCAGCGAAGTCAGCCACGATGCTTGCCGACAGCGCAGCAGTCGCAGACATTGTGGCGACGACAAGGATCCGAGAAGACCCGAATATGGCGTAAAGGATCAGAGCCGGAATGGCCGCGTACAGCCCGACAACGGGTGGCACTCCCGCGATAGTCGCATATGCGAGCGACTCAGGGACGAGGACAGCCCAGACCGAAACACCTGCGACGAGGTCAAGTCGCAGCGTCTTGGGCCGGTAGCTGCGCAGGGAACTCAGGACAGAGGGCATTCGTTTTTGTCAGTCGGTGATGAGCGCATCCGCCCACCAGGACGGAGGCGGATTGGGCGAGTTCATCGGAGGACCGCTGATGTCCGTGGGGCCCACCACGGGCCAAGCGAACGGATCAATAGTTGTCTGTCGTGCCACGATAGATGCCCGGCTGACGGTGAATGCGGTGAGATCCTGAGCAATAGTCACAGGGCCGTCATATTTCGTACGCATCTCACTGAATACAGGACCCACGGTGTCATGGTCAACGGCGAGATGCCACATCACCGACATGCGCGCTCCAGCCTTCGCAAACACCATGCCAGCGGCAGCCGGGCTGGTGTGCACCCCGTTCACCACCTGCTCTGCAAATGCCAATGGGACACCCGCCTTCTGCGCGAAGACCCCCGCCGAGGGAAATGTCTCGTGGATGAGCAGATCCGTGCCGTCGCATGCATCCACGAGAGTATGACTGGGTCTGGTGTCACCTGAGAAGACCACGCTCAGCCCGTTGTAGTCCAGGCGGTAGCCCACTGCTCCATTCAAGATGTGAATGACAGGGAAGGACGAGATTCGGACACCATTGCGCTCGTACACAGTTGACGTAGTGTCGAACGGTACTTCTGCCACCTCCATTTGAGCGCCAGACTGACCTGGATGTCCGTTGAGTGAAGCGGTGTCCCACGCATGTGCCGCAGTCAAGTGATTTGCGTACGCCCGCGTGCCCAGTTCGGGTCGCTCACCACCGGGGCCCCAAACTTCCACCGGGTCCCGGCGCCCAGCCTTTGCCATGCTCCACACCAGCGTCGGCAGGTCTCCTACATGGTCAGCATGCAGATGGGTGAGGAATACCTTGCGCGTTGCTGTCACCGGCAAATGCAGGCCATTGAAGTTCGCCAAGGCGCCCGAACCCAAATCAAAGAAGAAGAAATCGCGTTCTGCATTGCCCACTTCCATCAACACGGATGCAGAAGCCTGAGCCTTATTCGTGAACGGGTCTCCACTGCCCAGAATGGTGACCCGGATCTCGCCATCCCCCACTCGCTCGGCAAGTGGGAGCACCGTTGGCGCATATTCACGGCTCGGGCTACCAACGACGGGAGTCATCGTCAGGGGCATTTCATTGCCCTCGTATGCAAGTTCGGTCATGTCATTGATCTCAGCGTTCATGTCTAAGCCCTCCTCAACACCTGCGGCATCTCTGACCGCGCCAATACTTTTGGCGCGGTCGCTCAAACTGACTCCAATTACCCTGCGAGGGCCTTGGTCTTCAATGCTGCGAACTCGTCCTGAGTGATGGCGCCGGAGTCGAGCAGCGACTTGGCTGAACTGATCTGGTCTGTCGCGGTTGTGCTCGCGCCGGCCACTGATTTGATGTAACTCGCCTGAGCCTGCTGCATTTGTTGGGCCTGTTCGATCTGACGCTCCTGCATGCCCTTGCCGCGAGCGATCAGGTACACCAAGAGACCCAGCCACGGAATGATGATGACGAAGAAGATCCAGAAGGTCTTTGCCCCACCACCGATGTCCTTGCTGCGGAAGATGTCACCGAGAACCCAGAACAGGCACATGAACCAGGCGAAGAACAGGAAGAACTCGAACATCGCCAATAGGAACGAACCATTGTCATTGAACATGGGAATCACTCTCTCTCGATGATTTGGTGCTGGCCGTCAACCGGTCTGAGACCAGTAGGCATTCCGTGCCAGTTCATACGTCGAACGTACGCTCCGCGATGACACCTGCGCCTCAACCGGAAAGGAGGACATTGCGGGACAACGAGGACTGCGCTGAATGGCATTCAGCCGCCAACCATTGGCTGGAGAACCTTGATGACGCTTTTCAGTCGCTTAGCGGGCCCTCGACAAGCCCAAGCGCCCGCGCCTGCACCACTGCTTCAGCGCGCGAGCCGACCCCGAACTTTCGGTAGATCGAAAGAACATGTGTCTTAACTGTCGACTGCGAAACAAATAGTCGGTCACCGATTTGTTGGAGAGTCAGGTGGCTGGGCAGGAATTGCACTATGCGTAATTCAGCCGGCGTGAGCGCGCCCGCCGGACCTCCAAGATCAGCCATCTGCGCGAGTGCCGACTCGACTTGTTCGAGGCTCTCAGCCACTGTCGTTGCGCGTAGTTCGACCGTCATGCGCCTGCGAGCCTCGGAGATCAACACACGTGCTGTGGGAGAGTCACCGAGCAGAATGGCGGTTCGTGCTTGGATGATTCGTCCCGACACAGCGAACCATGGCGCGATCTCTCCTGCAACCTCCGCCAGGCGGCGCGCAGTGGCAAAAGTCATCGACGCCGCCGCCTTCTCGCCTTGTAGAGCCTGGACGTATGCCTGTGCAGCCAAGCACAGTGCTCCTGTTGCCAGACGATCCAGATGATGGCGGCGGATGACTTCGGAGGCTTCGGCGATCACGCGCATGCCGTCATCGTGCTGTCCGTCGGCAATCGCCAACAACCCCAGCCATGACTTGGCATTGGCCTGAACAACAGGGACGCCAAGTGATCGGCCAAGCAATTCGGCCTCGATGAGGCTGGCTCGACCACCTTCAAGATCCCGTTGCAGGGAGAGGGCTACGCCAAGCTGCTGAGCGGCTGAGGCGCGAAAACAATCATCCGGGGGCAGCCCACTCAGAGCCCGCTTACAAAGGTCACGCGTGTCATCCAGTCCGCCCTGCCCCACGAGCGCGTGCAGAACCCCCAGAGTTGCCGCATACGAGTCACTGCTCGCGATCTCCCGCCACGCAGTTCCCGCATGGCGCTCGGCATGCCTTGCCCAGCGTCCCATCGCCGTGCCATCGCCTTGCTGCAGGGAAGCCCAGGCAGCTGCCAGACACAGCCAACGGTCCTCGGAAATCTGCCGTTCCGACAGTCCGCCCAGCCACGAATGCAGAATACCGAGTCGACCGGATGCCAAGCACCCAGCTACTTGCGGCCAGATCATTCGCGAAGCCAAGTTGGTATTTCCTGAAGCTGTTGCGTGCCTAATCGCAGAGTCAATGTCGCCATTTGAGTCGAACCAATGGCACGCGCGTTCATGCAGCCCTGCAATTGAGGCTGGCTCGAGCACGTGCAGATCCGCAAGAAGCTCTTCACTGAGCAACTGGTGGCAGCGGAACTGCTCACGGTCGGGGCCGATCGCAATGACAAGTTGCACACGAGTGTGGATTTCGGCCAGAACTTCAGCCGAGTCGCTTCGCTCAAGGACCGCGTCGCACAAGGAGCCGTTGAGTTCCTCGAGCACAGACGTGCGGACCAGGAAGCGTTGCTGGTCCTCGCTGAGCGAGCGCAGCACCTGCGTGCGCAGATAATCAGCAACGAAGCGGTCCGAGCCCTTGGCGATACGCACCTTGTTTGAGCCCTTGGCGGCGTCATCGCGAAGGCTCAAGGCAGTCAAGTACACGCCAACCGCCCAGCCCTCGGTGTGCTCGACGATGGCCGCCACTTCAGACTTGTCCAGGTGCACCCCCATGCACTCCAAGAGCAAGTTCGCTTCATCGAAGTCGAAGTCCATCTGGTAAGCCGAGATCTCCAACAGTTCGCCAGTCGAGCGAATACGGGCCATCCAGTCCGGAGTCATAGTTCGGGTAAGCAGCACGATCGTCGAATCGTGCGGGATTGCCTCGCACACGGCCTGCAGTACGTGATGGGCGTCGCTCGATTCCAGAAGATGGACATCTTCCACGACAAGGACAAATGGCTCGGATCGTGTCTGGACCACTCGTGACAGCGCAGGCAGGAGGATGGTGGAGAAAGCTGGTTCAAGGTTGGTAGCACACGCTCTGGCCTCGGGCGCCTGGGGACCGAAGCTCTCAAGGACTTCGATGATCTGAAGGCTGAGCAGGGCGGGGTCGTCCATATATCTGCCAAGTCGCAGAACTGCGTGCGCTCGAGTGCCACGAGAGATCCACTGGCGGGCAAGGATTGACTTACCCGAGCCGGCGGGCGCACTGATCACGACAACACGGTTCGTGCTGTCGTCGAGAATTCGCAGAGTCCGTCGTCGTTCGACTTCACCCACGATCGCATTGCTCCGCACGGTCAACTCAGACGGCACGAAGCAAGTGTATGAACACACGCCTCCCTTCATGCGGCATTGGAACCATTCGAGTAGTGCCGAGAAATATCCACCCAACAGGTGGATTCGCGATGGTCGCAGTGGCGATCACGATGAGACGCACCCACGACAGGAAGCAGGTCAGCCATGACTGAAGCACTCGAGATCAATGTCGACGAACTCGGTCCAGTCGATTACCTCATCATTGAATTCCCCGCTGACGCACAGAACTTCACAGGCGAGATGGCCGAAGAGTTGGTGCGGCTTTCCAATACGGGCATCATCCGTGTCCTTGATGTCATCCTGATCCAGAAGAACGATGACGGCACACTCGACGCCCTCGAACTCGATGAGACCTCCAATCTCGACGAAATTCGATCACTGGAAGCCGACTTTGCTGAGATTCTCGCGGCCGATGACGTCATCTACCTAGCCGCCGCAATGGACCCCGGCACGATTGCAGCTGTGCTGGTGTGGGAAAACGCTTGGGCGGCACCATTTGCCAGTGCTGCGCGTCGCGCAGGCGGCCAATTGGTCGCCACAGGGCGCATCCCCATCCAAGCAATCGCGGCATCAATGGAAGCCGAGATTGCCCTCGAGGAAGGAAACTGACATGCCACTACGACCTGCACGCGCAGCGCGACGAGGTGTCATCGGCGCCCCAGTCGCTCGGACCGCAGCAACAGTCGCAACAGTCGCCGTCGTCGCCAAGGGCGTCGACAGGCGAGGCGATCGGCGTGACGATCGCCGGGATAGACGCTGACCAAGGTCAGTTGCGATTGAACACGCAACACGAGGACTGCTGATATGAGCGACGACGCATCATCCAATGCGTCCCGTCAATCTGTTCACGATGCCTACGGACATCGATCACCTTTCGCCTCGTCTTCCAAGCCGCCACTACTGCAGCGCTTCTTTCCTCTTACGAGTTCCCTGAAGGGTTACTCCACAGGGCGCCTGCGGATCGATGCAACAGCAGGACTTACGGTCGCGGCGCTTGCCTTGCCCGCGGGCATGGCCTATGCCGAGCTCGCGGGTCTTCCGGTTACCGCAGGGCTCTACGCCCTGCTGTTGCCCGTTCTCATCTACGCCGGACTCGGCGCTACGCGCCGTGGAGTGATCGGCCCGGAGGGAGCAGTTGCCCTGCTCGTGGCAACTGCGCTTGCGCCGCTGGCAATCGCCGGGTCTGCGGAGTACACGACACTTGCAGCCGCCCTCGCTATTGCGGTGGGCTGCATCTTCATACTCGCCCGCCTACTGCATCTTGGCTGGCTGGCTGACTACTTCTCTCAGTCAGTGCTCGTCGGATACATCTCCGGAGTCGCCATCCTTATGGCGCTGGGCCAACTTTCCAAGCTGACCGGCGTCTCAAGTGATGCAGAGGGCGACATCAGGGTGGCGCTGGACATCCTTGCCCACTTGAACGATGCCAATGTGTGGACTGTTGCAGTTGCACTGATGAGTTTGGCTGTTCTTGTTCTCCTTCAAAGGTTTGCCCCTCGGATGCCTGGCGCCCTCATCGTCGTGATCTTAGGAATGTTCTTCTCTTGGGCCCTTGACCTCGCATCGCACGGAGTGGCACTCACTGGCCCCATCCCTGCCGGGCTGCCCGAACTCGAGCGCCCCAACATCGATGGGACCGAACTGACTTCGCTGATCGTTCCGGCGATCGCAATCTTCTTGGTCAGTTTCGCCGATGCCATTCTCACCGCCAGATCATTTGCCGCCAAGCATCGTGAGACTGTCGATGCCGACCAAGAACTGCTCGCCTTCGGGGCGGCGAGCGTGGCTTCCGGGTTTAGCCAAGGAATGCCTATTGGGGCGAGCGGCTCGCGCACGGCTGTCAATGATTCGATGCGCGCAACCAGTCAGGTGAGCGGGGTGGTTGGGTTCACGGCGATTGCTTTGATCTTGCTGTTTCTCACCGCGCCGATTCAGTACTTGCCTTCTGCAGTCCTGGGAGCCGTAATCCTGTTCGCCTCGCTTCGGCTGATCGACGTTGAGCAATGGCGTTCTTTGGCTCGAAGCAGCCGCTCGGAAGTGGCAATCGCCGCGATCACCGCTCTGTTCGTCATCACTATCGGCGTGCTGGCTGCCATCGCCGTCGCCGTGGTGTTGTCCATCGTCGATGTCATCAGACGAGTTGCTGCTCCTGATGATGCGGTGCTTGGCTGGTCTGAGAGTGAAGGTCGATACTCGGACGTGCGATCGCATCCGCAGGCTGTTGTGGCACCTGGCGTGGTTGTCTACCGGCTCATCGGACGATTGTTCTTCGCCAATGCGCATTTCTTCAAGCGACGAGTCTGGTCAGCTGTAGACGGTGCACCCAAACCAGTGGCCCATATCGTTCTCGATGCGAGCGCCATCTCCGGCTTGGATGCAAGTGCAGTGGACGCTGTTGCAGAAGTTCACGCTGGCTGTTTGGCACGCAATATCACTCTTGAGATTGCGCAGGCGCCGAGTGAGCTCCGCAATCGATTCGACGAAACAGGTCTGACAGACATCATCGGAGCAGAGCACTTCCACCCGACTGTGCTGGCGGCGGTCGCATCAACGCAAAGCGGTCCTACACCCTGAAGAGGCACGGCACCAAAAGGGAGGGAAGCCAATGAACAACACTGCACTGCCTAGTGCAATTCGGCAACCAGCGGCAGCGGCCATGGCGGGGCTGATCTTCGGGTTCACCCTTGGGTGGATGCTGTTGCTGGTCCACAGCGTCGCTCCCACCGATGCAACGCTGTGGACAGACTGGGCCGACGACGCAAGTCGGCGCGAGGCGATCAACCTCGCGGTTAACCTCATTCCGTTCGCTGGAATCGCCTTCTTGTGGTTCATCGCGGTAGTGCGAGCCCGAGTGGGTTCGAGCACAGATCGATTCTTCGAGACGGTCTTCCTGGGATCCGGATTGCTGTTCATCGCCGCTCTGTTCGTAACAGCGGCAGCTTTGAAGGCCATCTTGCTGCTTACAGACGCAGGTATTGAGCTTTCATCAGACACGTTGGGATTTGCGTGGGCATTTGGCTCAGCCATGCTCGGAACCTTCGGAGCACGCATGGCTGCGATATTCACCTTGACTGTTGCCACAACCGGTATGCGCAGCAAGACCATCCCCCGCTGGCTAGCAATCGCCGGTTACGCCATTGGGATCCTGCTTCTCCTGACACCGCCGCTACCAAGCCTTGTGCAATTCCTGTTCCCGGCTTGGGTAGTAGCTCTCAGCGTCCTCATTCTCGTTCGTAGTCGACGTCGATGAAGAACGTGAACCGTTACGAGTGCACGCCGCTTCGCCTGCAGGCGCACTCATAGTCTCAGCTGATCGGGTTGATGTGCTGCTGTGAGCAGCGCCATAACTTTGGTCGTTGAACAGACAAGGGAGTTGAAATGATCTGGGCAATCCTGATCTTCATTGGCATTCCGCTGTGGCTCATCGCCATGATCCTGATCTTCCTTGTCCGGACACGATCCAAAGTAGGCAGCATCCCTGGTTCGCTCCGCTGCAAGGTGCGTACATCGACGAACAAGATCCCAGGGCTCAACACTGAATTCGCACGTTATACGTCAACTGCCCACTGGGTACATGACGTCCTGATTGTCCATGGCGGCACTTTTCTCATTCGTACTCTGCCATTGGGAATGGCGGGGGGCACCTCGAAACCTATGCCAGCCACCGAGAACTCCAGGACCAAGAAATTTGCGAGCCCCGTCAGTCTTCGATTCACTCACGACTCTGGCATCGAAATTGAGTTTGTATGTGCGGCCTCGGATGCTGCTGGACTCCTTGGTCCCTTCGCGGACTAGTCCCTCTCACCATCGCGATTGAACGCCTCTGCTAGAGCAGCTTCCGCGACACCGAGCCACGGCCAGACCCGCTGAGTTGCACAGAGGAAGGGCGATGGCAAGCGCGAGGGCCTTGGTCTTCAATGCAGCGAACTCATCCTCAGTGATGGCGCCAGAGTCAAGCAGCGACTTGGCTGAACTGATCTGATCAGTCGCGGTCGTACTCGCGCCGGCGACTGACTTGATGTAACTCGCCTGAGCTGCCTGCATTTGTTGGGCCAGTTCGATCTGACGCTCCTGCATGCCCTTGCCGCGAGCGATCAGATACACCAGGAGACCCAGCCACGGAATGATGATTACGAAGAAGATCCAGAAGGTCTTCGCCCCACCACCGATGTCCCTGCTGCGGAAGATGTCACCGAGCAGGTGCTCGCCGATCTGCTTAGTGTCAGATGACTGGCGAAGAACCGCAGAAGGCGCAATGGCATTCAGGTTGATATCGGCGGAACCCTGAAATGAATGTTGCCTACAAAGACCATGTTTGTCGCTCATGAGCACTCCGTAGTTTCAGGAGCACCGAAATGTAAAGCATCTACGTCAGTTACACATGGAGCCGCCTCGGGGATTTGAACCCCGGACCTACGCATTACGAGCGCCATGGCCGAACGGCTTTCCTCACAAAAGTTGTTCCACCGCAAGCCATTTCCCTCATAGAGCTCCGCGGCAGTTCACGCAGCGCCGGGTTATTAGCGGGTTATTAGCAAAGGTCTTCGATCAGCGATTGGAACTGCTGCGAGCACCATCATCACCGATTTCGCGCCACGCCTGCAAGACCGTGCTCCTGGCATCCGCAGCACTGATGTTCAGTCGAGTCTGGTGTGCCAGGTCGCGCTGCCATATCTCTTCGGATGGTGCCGGTGGCAGTGAAGATTCAGTCGGTCGTGATGTGAAGATCCCAAGACGTCCGAAGAGGTCTGTGGCCTCGGATGTGTACGCACCGACGTCAGCAAGGGCGGCAAGGTCCCAGAGGTCGCGCGACGCGCGACGGTCGATGTATGTCGTGGTTTTCCAAGCGACGAAGGCGGGAAGCGTCGGCACTTGAAAAACGGCAGGACCAGTATCTGAGTAGCGCTGTTCAAGCTCAACGGATTCGAATGGCCACGACGGGTAGTGGTCTTCGGGCAGCAATTGAATCTGGACCGTCGACCCGCTGGGGAATGACGCAGTGACTGGCTGCTCAGGCCGCACGTCGGCTAGGGAACGAGTGAATGTCGGGCGTCCGAACTCCCGTGCCAGGCGACGCGTCAGGGTGTTTGTGATGAGTTCGGCAATCTCGGGTCTCGGGCCTATCGCGATGAGGTCGATGTCCTCGCTGAGCCTTCCGCTGGTGAGAAAGCTGCGTGACAGGGCCGTCCCGCCGAAGAATCGGATCCGATCGGGCATCTCTTGAGAGAGGGCCGCCAGCGCGTGCGAGATGAGGTGGTCGCGTCGGACTTGGTCGTCGTCGACTCCGAAGAGTTCTTTGACTCGCCGCCTGTCGTCGTCAGTGAGCATCCGCCACCAGCCTGTTTGCACGTGCGAGGGCAGCACGACCACGCACACGAGTGGCGACTTCATCCAGTCGGTCTGGGTTAGCAAGCGCCATGAGGTTGCGCACCGCCTCAACCCGAGGCTCTGATTCGTCACTGAAGGCTCGCACGCTGAGATCGAGGATCGTTTGCTCAATGCTCGTCACAAGCCCGGGGCCGAGTTCGGTGGTCAGGTACTCAAGTTCAAGCCTTTCGGGATCACGCTTGCGGAACTCGACTTTGCCCTGCCGGACGGTCAGGGCGATTGCACGGTGCTGGTTCGGTCCAAGGGCGAAGCCGGTAGCCAGTGCTCGCGGCAGTGCACCATGCACGCGCGCGGCCGACAGACCCCAGAGTGCGCCATGGCCCGGCCCGTAGATTGCCGTGGCCAGCCCGGCGGTGAGTGTTTCAAGGGATGGCAGCCAGTCCCCCTTGCGTTTGTCAACAGGAATCGCTGCGTAGTAGCCCCGAGCAATCTTGATAATCGCGCCGGACTTGGCCAGCCTGCTCAATTCGGCTCCCGGCTGCGCGTACACCGTTGCAGCACTTCGCCCCGTTAGCATGAGCGTCGGCTGAATGAGCGCTTTCGCGGGCACTGCAGCCTCATGAGTGACGAGGTTCATGGATCAATAGTATGCAGATTCTTGGCTATTAGCCAATAACTCGCATACTATTGGGCCTTCAGGCGTGAGGAAGGCCTTTCATTAGCCCAGCCGTGGATTCGCATAGCAATCGACTGGGACACATCCGTAATGCCTGCGAAGCAGAGAACCGCCGCAAATGCCGCCCATGACTCACGCTCAGCGAAGGGCGTTAGAAGCGCAGGGTTATTAGCGGGTTATTAGGGACACCGAGTGTCCGTTTTGTCATGGAGCCGCCTCGGGGATTTGAACCCCGGACCTACGCATTACGAGTGCGTTGCTCTACCCCTGAGCTAAGGCGGCCTTGCACTTGGGGAGGCCTCGCGGCAGCCCCCCAAGGGCCCGCCGATCCTAGCCCAGTGCCTCGAGTTGCTTTCGCGGTCGGCTGCTAACTTCAGCTTGCTCGCTCAGTGCTCTTCTTCCACGTTGGGATTCAGTGATGTTGGTGGTGTTCGCGTGGTGACCCGTGTCCCGCAGGCCACCTACTTCACGGTGGGTTTGCTCATGCTCACTGCATCAACGGGCATCATCGATGCGGCCTCCTACATCGCGCTCGATCGCGTCTTCACCGGCAACATGACTGGCAATGTGCTGTTCATCGGCTTCGGCTTGATCGGTGTTGACGGTATTCCGTTCGTGAACAACTCCTTCGCCTTGGCCGGGTTCATCGTCGGCGCAGTGCTGGGCGCCAGGACGAACAAGCGTTCAGTGCGACTCGGCTTCGAGCTGTCGGGGGGTCTGGTGCTGGTGGTGTCGAGCCTCATTACATTGGCCATCGCGATCTACTGGCACGCAACCCCTGGTCTAGCTGGAGCCGAGCAGATCGCATTGACGACAGTGCTCGCCGGGTTGATGGGAGCGCAGGTTGCATCGGTACGGCCGATCGGCAATTCCGACATCACCACTGTTGTGGTGACGAGCACGATCACGAACCTTGCTCGCGATAGTCGACTTGCGGGTCACGGTCAGCCTCGACATATCTGGATGCGCCGCTTGGCCGCTATCGCGTCAATAGGAATTGGCGGAGCACTCGGCGCGCTGATGGTGATGCACTGGGGCGGTCCGTCGTGCCTCGTGCTTGCTGCAGTGACCAGCGCTATTGCGACCACGCTCTTGATTCTCGGCTCCCGTATTCACGGAACCTCAAACCTGCTGTAGTCCTGAGCGCGTGATGGTGGTGGAGCTCTTCGGCTACAGCACCATCACAGCGTCAGCGTCATGCTCAGTCATGTCGTCCTTGGTCATGTTGACCAGGAACACCCAGATGAGACCGGCGAAGGCAAGAATGCCCACGCTCCACCAGAAGGCAGTTCCGAAGCCTGTGACGAGCGATTTCACAAAGAAGTCCGGATCAGTCTGCGAGGTTGCGGCATTGGCCACGACGTACGCAGTGGTGGCTGAGGCCGCGATCGTGTTCAAGAAGGCAAGCCCCACCGAGCCACCGATCTGCTGGCTGGTGTTGAGCACAGCTGAAGCCACACCGGCGTCATGGTTGCCAACGCCAAACAGTGCAACGGCTGAGAGTGGCACGAAGATCAAGCCCATACCTAGACTCATCACAATCATGCCGGGCAGGATGTCGGGCCAGTATGTGGCGTCGTAGGCCATCTGTGTGAACAGGACCATGCCGATGACACCCAGCACAAATCCAGCAAAAGTCACCCAACGAGGCCCGTACCTCGGGAGCAACTGACTGGCGATGCCTGCACTGATGACAACACCCACCGAGAACGGCAGGAACAGCAGACCGCTCTTGAGAGCGGAGTAGCCGAGAACTGCCTGGAAGAAGTAGGACAGGAACAGGAACATTGCGAACATGCCGATGCCGACGAAGAACGAGGCGAGATAGGCACCACCGCGGTTACGGTTCAAGAGGATCGAAAGTGGGAGCAGAGGATGGCTCGTCCTTGCTTCAATAACGATGAAGACCATGAGGATGAGCAAGCCGCCGATCAAGAAAGTCAGCGTGCTCGTGCCGGTCCACCCATCGGTGGTGGCTTTCGAGATGCCGTAGACGACAGACACCATGCCAAGAGTTCCAGTGATCGCACCCGGAATGTCGTACTTGGTATTGCCAGTCGCCTTCGACTCGTGCACATAGGCAATGGCGAGGAACACTGCGCCAATTGCAATCGGGACGTTCACCAACAGAGTCCAGTGCCAAGAGGTGTACTCGACGAGAATGCCACCCATGATCAGTCCGATTGCGGCACCTGCGCCGGAGAGTGCGCCATACACGCCGAAGGCTTTTGCGCGCTCCTTGCTGTCGGTGAATGTCACCGTAATGAGAGACAGCGCTGCCGGAGCCAAGAGTGCCGCCATTGCGCCTTGAAGTCCGCGGGCGAAGATCAGCATGCCTTCGGTTTGCGCAACGCCACCGAGTGCTGATGCTGCTGCGAAGCCGATCAGACCGACGATGAGCATGCGCTTGCGACCGGCGTAGTCAGCGATACGACCACCGAGCAGCAGCAGACCACCGAAGGCAAGGGTGTAGGCCGTGACAATCCACTGACGGTTGGCATCAGAGATGCCAAGGTCTTCTTGCATGGCAGGCAGCGCGATGTTCACGATCGAAGCGTCAAGCACCACCATCAACTGCGAGATCGCGATGACGACCAGCGCTTTCCAGCGCATTGGATCCGGGGCAGGAACAACTAAGGGCTGTGACACGAGAACTCCAAGGGCAGCAGAGTCTTACTTGAGTACCGCCGCACGCTACCAGCCCTAAGTGACAGTTCTTAGACGCTGCATACCTCGTTCGCCGAGGGCATAGTCCCCTGAAGCAGGTAGAAATCAACGACTTCGTCGATGCACGAAGATCCCTGCTGATAGGCAGTGTGGTTGTAGGCATCCCACGTGATCAGCCTCGAATTACGAACTTGATTCGACAGTTTCTCACCCCACATCCCGGGAGTGGCCGGGTCATGTGTGGTGCTCACGATGAGGATTGGAGCGGTTCCTTCAATATTCACGTTCTTGGCTGGCCCTGTTTCCTTTGCGGGCCAATTCGCGCACGGGAACAATCCCCAAGCCAATCCGGCACCGAATGTCGGCGAGATTTGCTTCCAACGTTTCGCCAACTCACTGACATCACTCGCTGTGGCTGAGTATTGGCGGTCAAGACAGGTCACCGCGTAGAAAGCATCTGCTGCATTGTCGATGTATCTGCCGTCGATTTGGCGGCCACTGCGCTCATCCAGCAAAGCCAAGAGGGGCTCACCGTTCTTGTCGCTTACCGCAGCCTTGAGAGCTTCACGCAATCGTGGATAGTCACGTGATGGGAAATACAGATACGAGAGCACCGCGCTGGTCGCCAAAGAACCATTGAGCATGCGATCTCGAACAGGAAGCGGATTGCTTTCAAGGCTCACCAGAAAACTGCGAATATTCTCAGCGACCTGCTCGGCAGTGCCCTCGTAAGGGCAGTTGTCCTTGCTTGCGCAGTCCTTGGCAAAGTGCTTGAACGAGTCTTCGAATCCCACCGCCTGGCTCCTGGTGATCTCTTCCAACCCGAGATCAGTAGGCAACACCCCGTCGAGCACCATGCGGCCCACGCGTTGTGGGAAGAGTTCTGCGTAGTCAATTCCTATGGAGGTGCCATAGGACTTGCCGAGGTAGTTGAAGCGAGGGTCGCCTACGAGGTGCCGCACGATGTCGAAATCTCTCGCGACGCTCATGGTGTCGACAAACCTGAACACTGGGTTCGCATTGGCCTTGCACCCTTGCGCTGGGAGTGTGCCAGTCGCAATCAGCGTCGCCTGGTCACGCGCATTCTCTGCTGTGAAATCGACTGCCGCCACTTCATCGCGTTCGGCATCAGTCAGACACACAACGGGTTCGCTCTTGGAGACACCACGGGGATCAACGCCAATGACGTCGAAATGCTTCGTGATGGCTTGGGACAAACTCAAGTTCGCCGACTTGGCATAGTCGAAGCCGCTGCCGCCTGGTCCACCAGGGTTCACAAACAGCGCCCCAAGCGATTCGCCTGTAGCCGGCACCTTGGTGAGAGCTAGGGAGATAGTGGCGCCATCTGGTGCTGAGTAGTCGAGGGGCACCTTGACTGTTGTGCACTGCGGTCCCCCACAGTCCACCCATTGCAGATCTTGGTCGTAGTACTGCTGTAGTTCGACTGGAATGGTCGCCGTGCTCGATGGTGTTGGGATCGGCACAGCGGTGTTTGTGTTGCTGCATGCAACAAGCAAGGTGCACGCAAGAGCCGCAGCGAGTAATCCCGCTGATCTACGAGGCGACACGGAGCCAGGGATCCTTCAGCTCAACCATCAACGCCTCAAGTGCAATCAGCGGTGTGACGTTGGCATCGATCTGCTTGCGCGTGTAGTTCACTGCAAGGAGTCGCCGTCCAGTGTCCTGCTGTTGGCCTTGCGCAGCGAGTTGCGAGAGAACGGGCCGCATTTCTTCATTGATCAGCGCGAGGTCGGCATTGGTCTGTAGCAACAGCACGTCGCGGTAGAGCCCGAGCAAATCAACCAAGGCGCGATCCACCTGATCGCGAATCGTCCGGGTCCGTCGGCGCTTCTGCTGCGCTTCGAGCTGCCTCACTGCACTGTCAAGCGACCTCTTCAGCTGACCTTTCAGGCGCATGTCTGAGTCGGCGCCGAATGCCTTGCGAAGTTGCACCTGCTCGTGTTCATCGAGCGGATCGGTGATGGACTTGGCATCCAGGTTGGCAGCCTCGAGCAGATTTGCGGCGTGCGTGAAGCAGGCGGGCAGGTCGTGCAACTGCATCGGAATGCGCAGCACTTCGTGTCTGCGCAATCTGGCGTGCTCATCTGTGGCCAGAGCTCGCGCGCGGCCGATGTGGCCCTGAGATGCCCTCGCGGCAAAGGAAGCAACAGCGGCGTCGACGCCGTAGCGATCAATCAGCGCCTCCATCACGACCTTGGTCGCAGGAGTACGCAGCACAACGTGACGGGTGCGGGAAAGAATTGTTGGCAAGACATCTTCAGCACTAGGAGCGCAGAGAATCCACACAGTGTGCGGCGGCGGTTCTTCGATTGCTTTGAGCAGCACGTTGACCGCTTGGTCGGTCAGTCGATCTGCATCTTCGACAACCACGACATGCCATTGACTCATTGTCGGTGACATTGCTGCCTGCTTTATGAGGTCGCGCGCCTCATCAACTCCGTAGCTGAGTCCTTGCGGACGAACAATGTCGACGTCGGGATGACCATCTGTCGGGGCATTGCGGCATGCCTGGCATTCGCCGCAGCCACCCTCGTTGCAGACGAGCGCTGCCGCGAAACACGTGGCCGCATTTGATCGCCCGGAGCCGGGTGGACCGGTGAACAGCCAGGCATGCGTCATCGCCGGCCCTGGCTCACCACGCGTCATCAGCTCAGCGTCGTGCACTGCACGCTCGAGTTTGGCGACAACGTCGTCCTGGCCAATGAGCACCTGCCAAATTGGCGCGGTCATGCGGGCTTTCCTGCGATGAACTCATCGACTGCAAGACGAATGCGCTGAGCCACTTCTTGAATCGTGCCTACTGCACTGACTACGCGGTACCGCTGCGGATCGTGGATGGCCAACTCAACAAAGGCTCGTCGCACGCGGTCGTGATACTCCTGCGGTTCAAGTTCGAGACGATCGCGCTCCCCGACACGTGCCATTCCCTCAGCGGCATCGAGATCAAGCACGAGGGTGAGGTCCGGCAGGAGATCAGTGGTGGCCCACAGGCTCAGTTCTCGAATGCGATCACTGCCCAGAGAACGACCGACGCCTTGATAGGCAACCGAGGAATCGATGTAGCGATCGCACACGACAATCTCGCCACGTTGCAAAGCCGGGCGGATCACTTGGGCCACATGCTCCGCGCGAGCTGCTGCGAACAACAAGGCTTCAGTGCGGTCATCGAGCCCGGAAAATTCGGGATTCAGCACTAGTGATCGGATGGCCTCTGCTGCAGGGGTGCCACCTGGCTCGCGCGTCTGCACAACTGTGCGCCCACGACTGGACAGATGGTCAACCAGCAGCCGGGTCTGGGTCGATTTTCCGGAACCATCGGGCCCCTCAAGGACGATGAACATGACCCGCTGGCTGCCTAGACCGCTACTTTTTTCGCAACGGTCTTCTTGGCAGCAGCCTTCTTGGATGCTGCCTTCTTCACCGTGCGCGTAGTGAGGTTACGATCAACGGCCTTGCGCGCAGTTGCCTTCTTTGCCACTGACTTTTTCGCCGATGCCTTCTTCGCAGCCTTTTTGACTGTGCGCTTGGCTGGCTTGCCCTCGAGTGCTTCCTTGGCCCGGCGCTCAGAGAGCAGATCTGATGCCCGCTCGGCCGTGACGGTCATCGGATCATCAGCCGTGCGAAGCGAGGCATTGGTTTCACCGTCCGTGACGTACGGACCAAAGCGGCCGTCGCGCACCACAATGTTCAGATTTGTCGTGGGATCCGCGCCGATGACGCGCAAGGGTTCGGCCGCCTGACCGCGTCCGCGGCGTTGCTTGGGCTGGGCGTAGAGCGCGAGTGCTTGATCAAGGGTGACCGTGAAGATCTCGTCCTCTCCACCAATCGATCGCGAGTCATTACCACGCAGCAGGTAGGGGCCGTAGCGGCCGTTCTGCACAGTGATGTCTTCCTTGGATTCAGGATCCACCCCGACTACGCGCGGAAGACTCAGCAGACGCAGAGCGTCATCAAGGGTGACCTCATTGAGATTCATGTCCTTGAACAGCGAGGCAGTGCGGGGCTTAGCCGACTTCGGTGATCCCTCTGGCAGCACCTCGGTGACGTATGGCCCGTAGCGCCCCGACTTTGCCATCACGTTGAGACCGGTCTGCGGATCCACACCAAGCTCACGATCGCCCGTGGGCTCAGACAGCAACTGCTCAGCTTTCTCAGCAGTGAGTTCATCTGGAGCAAGATCAACTGGGATGTTGGCTCGTTCTTCACCGCGCTCGACGTACGCGCCATAACGACCAACGCGGATCATGGCATCGGTGCCCGGGATCGGCATCGTGGCAATCCCGCGGGCATCAATAGCGCCGAGATCCTCGGTGAGTGGCTTGATTCCCGGGAACGGGCCGGCCAGCGAATCGCCACCCAGCCAGAATGCCTGCAACTGCTCTACTCGATTGGCTTCCCCGCGGGCGATGAGGTCGAGCAGGTTCTCCATGTTTGCCGTGAAGTCGTAGTCGATGAGCTCGGCAAAGTGCTCTTCGAGTAAACGCACAACAGAGAATGCGATGAAGCTCGGTACAAGTGCCGAGCCCTTCTTCCAGACATATCCGCGATCAAGGATCGTGGTCATGATCGATGCATAGGTAGAAGGGCGACCGATGCCGAGCTCTTCCAGGCGCTGCACAAGCTTGGCTTCAGTGAATCGCGCCGGCGGGCTGGTGGTGTGACCGATGGCGTTGAGTTCACGAGCATCGACAACCTGACCCTCAGTCAGCGCTGGCAATTCGTGCTCATTCTCGCTGCCTTCTTCAGGCACATCTTTCAGTGCTGCGTAGAAACCAGGGAACACCACGACGGTTCCAGAAGCGGTGAACTCAGCAACAGTGCCATCAACTGACGTGCCAACGATCTTTGCCGTGGTTGTCGCGACGCGGGCGTTGACCATCTGCGAGGCGACTGTGCGCTTCCAGATCAGGTCGTACAGCGCAAACTCATCGGTGTTGAGTTCACGGCGCAATTGATCAGGGGTCTGGAATGCGTCGCCCGCCGGACGAATGGCCTCGTGCGCCTCTTGAGCATTCTTGGACTTGTTGGGAAATGTCCGAGGCGTGGCTTCGACGTATTGCGGACCGTACAACTCAGTGACCTGCACGCGAGCAGCATTGAGTGCCTGGCTCGAAAGACTGACCGAGTCAGTACGCATGTAGGTGATGTAGCCGTTCTCGTACAGGCTCTGCGCAATGCGCATTGTGCGCTGCCCGCCCCAACGAAGTCGGTTGGACGCTTCTTGCTGCATCGTGGAAGTGGTGAACGGAGCCGAGGGCTTGCGCTGTGAAGGCTTCTGCTCAACTGAACGCACAGTGAAGACGGCACCAGTCAGGCCCGCTGCCAGCGCAGTAGCACGTGCTTCATCCAGAAGCGTGACCTTGTCCTGTGCCTTGAGCGCACCCAATTGATCGAAGTCCTTGCCGATCGCCACGCGAGTGCCATCAAGGGTGGTGAGGCGCGCCTTGAAGTCCTCAGGGGAGAAGACTGCATCGATGTCCCAGTAACCAGCCGAATTGAATGCGATGCGCTCACGTTCACGGTCGACCACCAGGCGCACTGCAACTGACTGCACTCGGCCAGCGGACTTTGCATCCCGGCCGATCTTCTTCCAGAGCACTTCGGAGACGGGGTAGCCGTAAAGACGATCAACAATGCGGCGCGTTTCCTGAGCATCGACCAGTTGCATGTCGAGCTCGCGAGGATTGGCCACGGCTTCACGGATCGCCTCAGGCGTGATCTCGTTGAAGACCATGCGGTGCACAGGAACCTTTGGCTTGAGTACCTCAAGCAAGTGCCAACTGATGGCTTCTCCCTCGCGGTCCTCATCAGTTGCGAGCAGTAGTTCTTTGGCATCTTTCAGTGCGGCCTTGAGGTCGCGAATGGTCTGGGCCTTTGACGGGTGGACGATGTAATAGGGGCGATAGCCGTCATCAACATTTACGGCGAGCTTGGACCAGGAGTGCTTGCGATCGCCCTCCGGAAGGTCCGAGGCCTTCGAAGCCAAATCGCGGATGTGCCCGACAGAGGCCATGACGATGTAGTCCTCGCCAAGATATCCAGCGATCTTCTTGGCTTTCGCTGGTGATTCAACGATCACCAGCGTCTTGTCCTTGGCCACCCGGGTCCTTTCAGTCGGAGCGGAGTCTGACGTTAAGCCACACCCCTATGTCAAATCTCAGGTACCCCCATGAGGGCTTGCTCTGACTTAACCAACAACCTAGTCTGTTTATATGACGATGACCGTTGGCGTGTTCGAGGCCAAGACCAAGCTCTCAGAGTTGTTGGACAAGGTTGCCGCTGGCGAGGAGGTCATCATCACCAAGCGAGGGGTGCCGGTTGCCTACCTATCGGGCATAGAGGATCGACGGGCGCGCACTCGCGCTGCCGTGGCCGCACTGCGAGAGTTGAGCAAGCAGGTAAAGCCCGGGCCCGAATCGGTTATGGATCTCATCGAAGAGGGTCGGAGCCAGCGGCGGTGGTGATTGACGCCTCCGTTGCCCTTGCCAATGCACTGCCCGACGAACAGTCCGCATACGCCGAAAGTATCTTCGACCGACTGAGCGATGAGCCCGCGCTTGTGCCAACCTCGTGGATTTACGAAATCATCTCTGCATTGCGTTTGGCTGAGGTGCGAAACCGCATTACTCCAGAGTTCTCCAATCAGGTAGTCGCACAACTCAAGGAGCTCCACATTGAGGTTGAACACCCTGATGGACTCCGCACCCTCGAAGTCGCTCGCCAGACTGGTCTCACTGTCCACGACGCGAGCTACGTGGCGCTGTGTCTGCAGCACCAATTGCCGCTTGCCAGTCTTGATCGCCGACTCTTGCAAGCCGCACGTGATCTGGGCATCGTCGTCCTGACGTGACCGAACAAAGAACGACCCCGCACTCAGGAAAGAGCGCGGGGTCGTCTTCTATGAATTACGCGTTGATGTGAGCTTCCACTTCAATATCGCCCACTGCAATCGGACGTCGCTTGCTGACGACGACCGCGATCACGACGATCAGTGCTGCACCGAGCGAGATCGCCCAACGCAGACCGGAGTTCGCCGAATCGCCAATGCTCAGGGCCACGACGCCCGGGGCAATCAGCAGCGCGACGAGGTTCATGACCTTGATCAACGGGTTGATGGCAGGACCGGCGGTGTCCTTGAACGGATCACCAACGGTGTCGCCGATGACGGTTGCGGCGTGGGCATCAGAGCCCTTGCCACCGTGATTGCCGTCTTCAACGAACTTCTTCGCGTTGTCCCAGGCGCCACCGGAGTTCGACAGGAACACGGCCATGAGCACGCCTGTGGCAATAGTTCCGGCGAGGTAGGCGCCCAGTGGGCCGATGCCAAGGCCGAAGCCGACGGCGATCGGGGTGAGTACCGCGAGGATTCCCGGGGTGATGAGTTCACGCAACGAGTCGCGGGTGACGATGTCGACCACCTTGGCGTACTCGGGCTTCTCGGTGCCTTCCATGATTCCCGGATGATCGCGGAACTGGCGACGCACTTCGAAGATCACTGCACCGGCAGCGCGGGACACCGCATTGATGGCCAGACCCGAGAACAAGAACACCACAGCAGCACCGATGATCAGGCCCACAAGGTTTGCCGGGCTTGCGACATCCAGGATGCCCAAGTACTCCAGATTGGAGAACACATCGGTAATGCTCGCGCCTGACGTTGCCGTGGCTGACTGCACTGCATCTCGGAATGCGCCGAACAGTGCCGTTGCCGCTAGTACTGCGGTGGCAATGGCGATGCCCTTGGTGATGGCCTTTGTCGAGTTGCCGACAGCATCCAAGCGAGTGAGCACTGCTGCACCCTCTCCGTGGACGTCGCCGGACATCTCCGCGATGCCCTGCGCGTTGTCGGAGACTGGACCGAAAGTGTCCATCGAGACGATGACGCCCACCGTGGTGAGGAGGCCGGTACCAGCAAGGGCAATCGCGAACAGCGAAAGGATCACCACGCCACCGCCGATGAGGTAGGCCGCGTAGACCGCTGCGCCAATGATCAATGCTGAGTACACGGCTGACTCAAGTCCAAGCGAGATGCCGGACAGAATGACCGTTGCCGGACCGGTCAGCGAGGTCTTGGCGACATCGTCAACAGGGCGGCGGTTGGTCTCAGTGAAGTAGGCAGTCAGCTGCTGAATCACAGCTGCCAGCACGATGCCGATGAGCACCGCGAGGATGACGTACCAACGAGGACCAATGCTGTCCAAGCCATTTGCGCTGGTGATGGCATCCAAGGCGAGGCCGGTAGGTGCGTAGGTCGTGAGGATCTCGGTCCACGTGGCAGGGATCCAGACAAAGGCAGCGCCTATAACCAGCAGCAGCGACAGCGCCGCCGAGATGAAGAAGCCTCGGTTGATTGCGGACATCCCCGAACGATCGCCCTTGCGTGGGGCAACTGCGAAGATGCCGACCACGGCAGTCACCACGCCAATGGCGGGCACGACCAGTGGGAACACCAGACCAAGCGAGCCGAAGGCTGCCTGACCCAGAATCAGTGCGGCGACCAAGGTCACTGCATAGGACTCGAAGAGGTCTGCTGCCATACCGGCGCAGTCACCAACGTTGTCTCCAACGTTGTCAGCGATCGTTGCGGCATTGCGTGGGTCGTCTTCAGGGATGCCCTGCTCAACCTTGCCGACCAGATCAGCACCGACGTCAGCTGCCTTGGTGAAGATTCCTCCACCGACACGCATGAACATGGCAAGCAGCGCAGCGCCGAAGCCGAAGCCCTCAAGAACTTTGGGAGCCTCACTCTTATATACGAGCACCACTAGTGCAGCGCCGAAGAGACCAAGCCCAACGGTGAACATGCCTGCGACGCCACCGGTGCGGAAGGCAATGCGCATGGCCTTCTGCTCGCCACCCTCAGCAAGGTTGGCAGCAGCTGCCACGCGAACGTTTCCGCGCACTGCTAGCCACATACCCATGTAACCGGTCGTCGCTGAGAACACAGCACCAACCAGGAAGAAGATGCTTCGGCCGATGCGCTCGCTCGTGGACTGTGCGGGCAGCGCAAGGAGCAAGATCGGGACAATCACAACGAAGACAGCGAGGGTCTTGAACTGTCGGTTCAGGAAAGCTGAAGCGCCCTCTTGAATCGCGCCAGCGATCTCCTGCATCTTCGGGGTGCCTGCATCTGCTGCGAGGACTTCGCGTACCAACACGGCCGCCACAACCAGGGCAGCCAATGCGATGACGGCAACGACGACGACGGTCGTCAGATTGCCTCCGCTGAGCTCAATCATGGGTCTCCTGACTAAACGTGCATGAACGTTCTGGGAATCGCGCGGAGTCTATTCAGCCAGAGCCTGAAATCCGCCGGAATTGGGAAATTGTCCGTTTCGTTCGCACTACGTGTTGCGGAGCGCTTCTTCCACTGTCGAGTAAATCGCCACATGCTCATCGAGTCCAGTGATGGCAAGGACTTTGTGCACTCGAGAACCAACAGCCGCCATTGCGACCCGCCCGCCCTCTTCACGCGCTCGGAGGGCTGCCTTGACCAGGACGCCAAGACCTGTCGAGTCCATGAACGGCACATCACCAGCATCAATCACCAGGCTCTGCGGCGGGATCCACACGTCAGCGATCGCTGATTCAAGCGCCGGTGCCGTGGCCAGATCGACATCGCCATGGACAGTCAGGATGGCCGCGTTCTGACGCATCTCGGCGGAGACCGCGAAGCTCATGGCGAAAGGGTGGCACACCATCGCGCTACGGTGAACAAAATGAGTGGAAGTGTCGACGACGTACTGACGCGGCTTGCGCAAGGCCGCGAGGAACGACTGCGCCATGTTGAGGTGCGTCCAGCGCGCTCTGCCGTGCACGCTCCATGGCCAGATTGGGTCTCCCCGGAGATCAGAGAGAGCTTCCCCGGGATCAACCAACCATGGCTTCATCAGGTCCAGGCAGCTGAGATAGCCCACAGCGGACAACACGTCGTGCTCGCTACCGGCACAGCTTCGGGCAAGTCTCTGGCCTACTCAATGCCGATTCTCACCAGCATCCAGGCCGGGCTGACCGCGGCAAACGGTCGCGGAGCAACCGCCCTCTATATAGCGCCAACAAAGGCACTCGCGCACGATCAGCTGCGCACCTTTGCTGAGCGAGAGCTCCCTTGGCTGCGCGCAGCAACCGTCGATGGCGATAACTCACGGGAAGAGCGGACCTGGGCGCAGAATCACGCAAATCTGATCCTCACGAATCCCGACCTTCTGCACCATTCCATGCTGGGCAACCACGAGCGGTGGGCGCCATTTCTGAAGAAACTCCAATACATCGTCATCGACGAGGCCCATGTGTATCGGGGAGTCTTCGGCGCGCACGTTTCCGCGGTGATCCGACGACTTCGCCGCATCTGCGTCCACCTTGGCAGCGATCCCATCGTCATTGCTGCCTCGGCGACAGTGGCTGATCCGGCAATTGCTTTGGAGCGACTCATTGGCGACTCTGTGCGCGAGATCACCGAAGATGCAGCACCAACGCCAGAGCGAACGATTGCCCTGTGGCAGCCGCTGGACTTAAATGGACCCGAGACCACTCATCGCACTGCTACCACTGAGGCTGCGCATCTGCTTGCTGATCTCGTTGCCGACGGGCGTCAGACCTTGGCCTTTGTGCGCAGCCGTCGGGCAGCTGAAGGCGTGGCCGCACTCACCCGCGATCTGCTGCGTGACATTGATCCCGAACTTGTCCAGACCGTGGCTTCATACAGAGGTGGCTACCTGCCCGAAGAACGCCGAGCGCTTGAGTCCTCCTTGCGCGAGGGTCACATCCGGGCCTTGGCCACCACCAATGCCCTTGAGCTTGGCATCGATATCAGCGGTCTGGATGCAGTGGTCATCGCAGGCTGGCCTGGCACCCGCGCATCGCTCTGGCAGCAGTTCGGCAGAGCTGGGCGCGGAGACGCCCCTGCCCTGGCCATCTTCATCGCGCGCGAAGACCCACTTGATGCATTCGTTGTAGAGCACCCTTCATCAATTCTGGACGCACCCGTTGAGGCCTCAGTTTTCGATCCGACCAACCCGGTGATCCTTGGACCCCACCTGTGCGCTGCGGCATCTGAGTTGCCGCTCACTGATGCCGATGCTGAGCGCTGGTTTGGTACAAACGCTTTGCCGCTGCTCGCGGACCTGGCCGAACAAGGATTTCTGCGCAAACGAGCCAGCGGCTGGTTCTGGACCCGCCGCGAAAGAGCAAGCGACCTTGCAGATCTACGCAGCACCGGTGGGGCTCCAATCCGCATCGTCGAGCAGGAGACCGGTCGTTTGCTTGGCACCATCGATCAGGCCTCCTCGCACAGCACAGTGCATCCGGGCGCGGTGTACGCGCATCAAGGTGTGATTTCACTCGTCACTGACTTGGATCTCGATGAATCTGTCGCGACGGTGATTGAGGAGGTGGTCGACTACACCACCATTGCGCATGAGGTGAGCGAGATTCGCATCATGCGCACGTCGCAGTCGAAGACCTGGGGTGCAGCAACGGTCAATGTTGGGCAGGTGCAGGTGACCAGTCAGGTGCTCAGCTTTCAAAAACGGCGGGTCCTCACTGGCGAGAATCTCGGCGAGCAAGGTCTGGATCTGCCTGAACGCGAGCTCATCACCACCGCCGTGTGGTGGACGATCACCGACGATCAATGTGCCGCGGCATCTGTTGAACTGACTGAAGTTCCCGGCGCGGTGCACGCAGCCGAACACGCCTCGATCGCCCTGCTTCCACTCTTTGCAACCTGCGATCGCTGGGACATCGGAGGCGTGTCAACTGCACTGCACATCGACACGGGTCAGACGACGGTCTTCGTCTACGACGGGTACCCCGGCGGAGCCGGTTTTGCGCAGCACGGCTTTGACATCGCGCGCACTTGGCTGACCGCAACTCGAGATTTGATCCGTGAGTGTCGATGCCGCGACGGCTGCCCCTCATGTGTGCAATCACCAAAATGCGGCAATGGCAACCATCCCCTGGACAAACTCGCAGCAATACGCATCCTGACTGAGATCCTGCGTGGGGCCGACAACGCAAGCTGAGCTCCAGACGCCCGGGTGATCAACACATCACTCGAAGCCAGCTCTTGCGGAAGCCTGAATCGGGGCAGATTGCACGTGCGCGAAATCGAGCAGTGCCGCCACAAGATTCGGCAGATCCGACTCAACGCGCACGACGAAGTCATCGTCCTGCGTTGTGCATTCAACAAGCCGTACCCGATTGGCCTCAGCGACAGCATCGGCATGCGTGCACGCATCACTGGCCGCCTGGGCCGCTGCGATCGCAGCCAGATCTGCGGCGCCTTGCACTGCATGAGTCTTGATGACGGCCTGCACTTGCACCAATACCAGAAGCCCGGCGGCGGCAATCGCGAACATGAAACCGAGACTGAGGACGGATCCGTTTCCGCGATCACGCGGAGTCATGCAGACTCTTGTGGCGCGGCAGCCGACCGCTCAATGGTGAAACTGAATCGATCGAACAAGGGAATGGGCAGGTCGATCTCCTGGCTTAGCGACACCTCGACGAGGCCGGAGTCTGCCGATATTTCAAGTTCCGCATTCGGTGCCATTTGACTTGCCGTCGCCATTGCTTCGACTTCTGGAACCCCGCGCGCGAGAGCGCGCGCAAGGTCATGTGCGGTATCGCCCAGTCGGATGGCCGTGCTGCCAACCGCCACAGCCGTGAGTAGGACAGAGGTGACCGAAAGCAGTACCGGCACCATCAAGGCAGTCTCCAGAATCGCACTTCCGCGTTCGCGTCCTGCGCATCGGTCACATTGGGTCGAGTCGGCACCTGACCGACTCGACCCCGGCAATGTGCACACCTAGAAGAAGACCGAAAGCGCGCTGCTCACGACCTTCCAGATCAAGTTGCGCACCTCTTGGCTGGTGAGCACTTTGATGAGTATCCCGCCGAACCCAGCAGCAGCGACCGTTCCGACGGCGTATTCAGCAGTCGTCAGGCCTCGCTCGTCACTGCGGATGCGTTGCATCAGTTGGTTCATGTGTGTCCTCCCCCGACGCCAGGCCCAATGCCTGGCAAGGACAACGGTGGGACTTCGCAGCGCTCGGCGATACTGGGACAAGAGTCGCTGTGGACGCCGCCAAGGAAGTGCAAGGTTTTGGGGAAGGACTACTCGGCGAACACCTCGATAGCAATCGACGCAACAACCGGCACGATCCCCAGCAAGATGAATGCCGGCAGGAAGCAGGCAGCAAGCGGTGCCACTGCGCGCACTCCCGCTGAGCGTGCAGCAATCTCAACAGCTGACTTTCGTCTACGCCGTTCATCTCGCGCCAAGGCCGTCAATACGTCTGCAATCGGGGCACCTGACACCGCCGACCGCTCAAAGCTCGCCTGCAGGCGAATGAACTCAGGCACAACTACAGCTTCGCGCCAAGCAGTCGCCGGTGAGGCGCCGAGGTTGAGTGCAGCCACCACACGCAAGAGCTCTTCTGATGCCGGAGGCTCACTGGCCTTGGCTACGGCAGCCAATGCGGCCTGCACAGGGGCGCCTGAAGCCAGAGTCGCTGCCAGGAGATCACAGACCTCCGGAAGTTGCCGCTCAAGGCGCATACGCCGATGGCGAGTCGTGCGCGACTCAAGACGATTCATGAACCTGCGAGTGACGACTACGGCAACGAGCCCGATTACTGCTCCCCAGAATGAGGCAAGCAGCACAGCAATCCCAATGCCAAGACAGATAGCCGCCAGATCAGCAGAGGGCAGACTTCGCGCCACCGAACTGCGGCCAGGCACAGCGAACGCGCGCAATCGCTGATGGCTTGATCGAGGAGTCAGGAGCCAACATGCTGTGGCCACCAGGCCAGCGGCGATCAGGATCACAATTGACTTTCTACTTTGCCGACCAGTTGCCTGGACCAGAGCCAACCGGCCGCTGTGAGCAGGAGCCCGCCAGTTGCACAGACCAGACCAAAGGCAGTGCCAAGCAGCCAGCCAAGGGGATCGGCGCCAAGGCTGAAGCCAAGCAGGATGCCAATTGCAGGCAGCAGCATCAGCACGCGTGTTGTCGCGCGCGGACCCGCGAGTTCGGCGTTCAGCGTGGCTGCCAATTCTTCACGTGTGCGAGCTGACTCGGCCAGCATCGCAACTGACTGACCCAGCCCGCTGCCTGTGTGGGAGGCCACCTCCCAACAGGCAGCGAGGTGAAGAAGTACGGGCACCTGGCGCCCGTCCATTCGCAAGCCCTGTGCAACGTCGCCGCCAATGCGCAATGCCGCAATTGCGGATGGCCATACCGGCGGTAGTCCGGCAGCGCGAAGCAGAGCAACACCCGGCGCTTGGCCCGATTGGAGTTCGGCTTCCAGACTGGAAAGCGCATCAATCGATTGTGCGGACTGCTGCTTGCCACGGGCCGATCGAGATCGCATCGCTGCCACGAGGGATCCGGTCGACGTTGCGTCGCTCTTCAAGCGGAGACGATGGAGCCGATTGACAGCCTCGCTCGGCCAGGCAAGCAGCATGGCGATGACCACCAGTGCCGCAATTGTCAGCGCGAACATGCCGCTGAGCCTTGCTGAGCGGGGGCTCTTGATCCGAGTAGTTCAACAAGAGTGTCAAAGGCTTCGCCCGGTTCAAGATGCGATCCACTGCGATGCAGCGCGCAGTGAGCGCGCACGCGATAGTGCTCGTCGACCTCAAACACGTGGATACCTTGCACGCGACGAAATCCATCTCGGTCACGTTCGAGATGAATGACTGCTGCGAGTCCGGCAGCCAGCAGCCCGTGAATAGCCTCGCGACTCAATCCCGCTTGCAAACCCAGGGCCTCAATTCGAGCGGGAACATCTGCCGCGGAATTGGCATGGATTGTGCCGCAGCCACCCTCATGGCCTGTGTTGAGCGCAGACAGCAAGTCGATGACTTCAGCCCCGCGCACTTCACCGATGACGATGCGATCTGGTCGCATGCGCAGGGTTTGCCGCACCAGGCTTTGCATGGTGATCGCCCCCGCGCCTTCAAGGTTGGCTGGACGCGCTTGCAGTCGCACAATGTGTGGATGATCGGGACGTAACTCGGCAGAGTCCTCCACAATGACCACTCGCTCTACAGGACTCACGAGCCCTAAGAGCGCCCCGAGAATCGTGGTCTTCCCCGAACCCGTGCCGCCACTGATGAGGAAGGCGATTCGCGCTTCGACGATCGCGCGCAGCCACGCAGCACCTTGTTCATCAACACTGCCAGCAGCAATGAGATCCTCCAAAGCAAACGCATGCGCTCGCGGAATGCGCAGGGAGATGAGCGTGCCGTCCAAGGCAATAGTTGCGAGCACGGCGTGCAATCGAATGCCCGAATCAAGGCGCGCGTCGACGAACGGACTTGCCTCATCAAGTCGTCTTCCGACAGTGCCAGCCAATCGCTGCGCCAATGCCCGCACCTCGACCTCATCAGCGAAATTCACCGCAGCTCGCTCCATGCCCGAACCCCGGTCAATCCAGACGTCGTGCGCACTGTTGACCAACACATCAGTCACTCCGGGCTGACGAACAAGGGCATCGAGGGGGCCAAGACCCAAGTACTCCCGTCGCAGTTCTGCCACGAGCGACATGAGCGCGCCTTCACCGAGCACGATGCCTTCGTCGAGCAACGCTGCAGCCACTTCAGCCGGCGAAGTCTGCGCCTGGTTCAGGACCAAGCGGGAGCGCACGCGATCGGCAAGCCTCACTTCGGCGACAGTTCAATCGCGAGCTGCGCGCACGCTTTCGCAAAGGCGCCACCACTGACTTCGCCCAACTCACCTGCTGCCATGACGGCGACGTCGTTCGGCACGATGCCCAATGGCGTGCGCCCGAGCGCGCGAGCAAGATCACTGGGCGAGAGTCCTCGCTCGCTGTGTCGCGCGATGACCTCGACTCGTTGCCAGCACTGATCCCAACGCTCCAAACTGACCGCCGCCGCCGCAATCGGGCGGATGCGAGTCGGCACAACGCACCACAGTTCAGTCGCAACATCGGGCGGCCACCACTGATCGGCAACAAGTGCCTGACCGCGTTGCAGGTCGACAATGACGAGATCGAAGTTGCGTTCACCGAAATTCAGCAGCGAGGCCCACGCTTGTGGAGTCGGTTCGGCGATGGAATTGCGCGAACTTGAAAGCAGGGAGATTCCGCACGTGCTTGGCAATGTCGGAAGCAAACTGGCAGTGCTCAATCGGCCGGTGAGATCGGATAGTTCGGGCCAACGAGTGCCTGCCAGACCTTCGCCGCCAAGCAGGAGATCAATCCCGCCACCAGAGAAATCCCCGTCGACAAGGAGCACCGTGCTGCCTGCCTTTTGCACAGCTGACGCCAGGCCGACGGCAAGACTCGAGGCTCCAGCGCCTCCACACACTCCACTGATCGCCAGCACTCGACCAGTGCCTTCATTTGGCTGCTCTGGCCCAGTCAGCAGCTCTGCCAACCATGAGTCGGCTTCTGGCAGCTGGACGACGTGCTCAGCGCCCAGGGCCAGTGCGGTTTGCCACACAACTGACGGGGTCTCCGAGCCCGTGAACGGCTGCCAGAGCAGAACGCTGACGTCACGACGCTTGGGCAGACCGGTCAACTGCTCGCAGAGATCATCACCGACGAGGATCAATAGGCGTGAGTTCCACTGCTCGCGAGCCTGCGCCACATTCTCGGCTACTTCAACGCCGATTCCACCGGCATCAGCGAGGCTGCGCACATGTTCGATGAGTGGGAGATTTGCGCTGACGAGCAGTGGCCTGATGTCCATAGTCCGACCTTCATCGGACCTCAATCACAGATCTTCACTCAGTGATTGCCCTGTGGACACCCTTGCGCAAATTGGTTCGTGTGGATGACTGAGTTACCGTGGAACCATGTCGACGGCAGCATTCTTCGACCTCGATAAGACCATTCTGGCCAAGTCGAGCGCATTTGCATTTGCCCGTCCCTTCTTTCGCGGCGGGCTGATCGGTCGTCGTGAAGTGCTGCGCAGCGCCTACGCTCAACTTGTCTTTGTCACCTCTGGGGCGGACAAGGATCTGATGGAGCAGATGCGCTCCTATGTCTCAAACCTGGTGATCGGCTGGGATGTGGAGACCGTGCGGTCCATCGTCGCGGAGACTCTGGACACCATCATCGATCCGATGGTCTATCAGGAGGCCGTCGATCTCATGGCCGAACATCGCGCAGCCGGACACGAAATCGTGATTCTCTCCGCTTCAGGCACTGACCTCGTTGAGCCCATCGGAGCACGACTCGGCGTTGATGTCGCGATCGGCACTCAGGCTGCAATCGAGCATGGTCGGTACACCGGCGAAATCCTGTTCTACGCATATGGCGAGAACAAGGCAGAGGCGATGCGTGCTCTAGCCGAGCAGCGTGGCTATGACCTTGCGTCTTGCTACGCATACAGCGACTCGCAAACAGACTTGCCAATGCTGCAGGCAGTGGGCCATCCGGTTGCGGTGAACCCTGATGCGGCACTGCGTGAAACAGCACTCGACAACGAGTGGCCGATCATGGATTTCGCCCGGCCAGTGGGCCTGAAGTCGCACTCCAAGCAGATTGCGGCAACCAGTTCTGGGCTAGTGATTGGCGCAGTCGCCCTCGGTCTGGCCTGGTATGCGATCCGCCGCTACACCCGCGCGGCAAGCCACTCCTGAACCCGCGGGATAGTGTCACGTCCTGTGAGTCAGGTCTTCCAGCCAGCGTTCCTCGAGCAGCTCTTGGCTCGCGAGGATGTTGCTGCCGCATTGTTGGGTGCCCGTGAGGACATCGACGCGGTGCTGTGGCGTCGAGACGTCCGCGCGGCAGCCGCGGAAGTAGCGGCAACTTCCGCGCAGCGAGGAGCTCACGCTTCGGCTACCATCGACGGAGCCGATGTCGTGGTGGCTGAGGATTCGCCAATGGGGCGGGTGCTGGACAGCGCGCTGCGGGTGACCGCAGCAATCCCCGGACAAGTCGATGCTTGGGGCAAGGCTCCTCTGCAAGTCATTGCGCATCTCCATGCGATCACCTCAAGTGAGTTCGAACCGGCAGATTCACTTGGACGGCCTCGGTCAGGTGACGATGCGGATGATCCACTGCGAATTGGCGCCTTGCCGCCCACTATCGATTTGGCACCTCACTTGATGGCACTGGCAAGCCTTGTCACCCGAAGAACAGACCTGCCCGGGCTGCTCACGGCCGGGCTCGTGCACAACGAGATTCTGTGGCTGCGACCCTTTGCCTGGGGCTCTGGCCTGATCGGCAGAGCGCTGGTGCGCTGCGTACTGGCCGAGCGCGGACTTGATCCTTCGTTGTTCACCATCCCTGAGCATGGCTTCGTTGAATCAGGCCGGCCGGCGTATGTGCAGGCGATCAAGAACTACGGCTCTGGCTCGGTGGATGGCGTTGCCGAGTCGATCCTGTGGTTTGCCACCTCATGCGCGATGGGCGCTGCCGCAGTCACCGTCTAGGCCTAGACTCCCAACATTCGCCACAGCGTGCTTAGGTAGGCAGATGAGCGAAACAATTGCGAACCTGGGCAGCGAGGATCGCCTCTTCCCGCCGACACCTGCGTTTGCGGCGCAAGCCAATGCACAGCCCGGGATCTTCGAGAGTGCAGACGCTGACCGTTTGGGGTTCTGGGCTGAACAGGCACGGCACATCTCTTGGGAGCAGCCGTTCAACTCTGTGCTCGATTGGTCGAATGTGCCGTTTGCTCACTGGTTTGTCGACGGGAAGCTCAACGTGGCCTACAACTGCGTTGACCGCCATGTCGAGGATGGCTACGGCGACCAGGTCGCGCTGCGTTTTGAGGGCGAGCCCGGGGACCGTCGCGATCTGACCTATGCAGATTTGTTGGGTGAGGTCAGCAAGGCTGCGAATGCTTTGACTTCGCTGGGCATCAAAGCCGGTGACCGTGTCACGATCTACCTGCCGATGATTCCGGAGGCAGTCATCTCCATGCTCGCGTGCGCACGCATCGGTGCACCGCATTCCGTGGTCTTTGCTGGATTCTCAGCAACGGCACTGCGCAGTCGCATAGACGACGCACAGGCCTCGCTCGTCATCACGGCCGACGGGCAGTACAGACGCGGAGCAGCAATGCCGTTGAAGCCCGCCGTCGACGAGGCGCTTGCATCGCCGACGCCGGTCAACAAGGTCATCGTCGTGAAGCGCACCGGCGGCGAAGTTGACTGGGTCCAGGGTCGCGACTTGTGGTGGCACGACGTTGTGGAGGAGCAGTCAGAGCAGCACACACCAGTTGCCTTCGACAGTGAGCAGCCGCTGTTCATTCTCTACACCTCTGGCACCACGGGGAAGCCCAAGGGGATCCTGCACACCTCTGGTGGCTACCTGGTGCAAGCGGCATACACCCATCGTGTGGTCTTTGATCTCAAGCCCGACACTGACATCTACTGGTGCACAGCCGACATTGGCTGGGTCACCGGTCACTCATATGTCGTCTACGGGCCACTGGCCAATCGCGTCACTCAAGTCATCTACGAAGGCACGCCTGATACTCCCACTCGAGATCGCTGGTGGGACATCATCGAACGGCACAAGGTCTCCATCCTCTACACCGCGCCCACGGCAATCCGCACGTGCATGAAGTGGGGCGATGAACTTCCGCAAGGCCATGACCTGTCGTCACTGCGCGTACTCGGATCAGTCGGCGAACCCATTAATCCTGAGGCGTGGATGTGGTACCGCGAAGTCATTGGCAACAACAACTGCCCGATCGTTGACACCTGGTGGCAAACCGAAACCGGCGGCATCATGATCAGCCCGCTTCCGGGGATCACTGCAACAAAGCCCGGCTCGGCCATGGGCCCGATCCCTGGCATCAGCGCGGTCGTGGTTGATGATCACGGAGTCCCTGTTCCACCTGGCTCCGGCGGCTACCTTGTGCTGACAGAGCCGTGGCCAGCGATGCTGCGCGGCATCTGGGGTGACAACGATCGTTACGTCGAGACCTACTGGACGCGCTGGCCAAACGAGTACTTCGCAGGCGATGGAGCCAAGCTCGACTCAGACAAGGCCATCTGGATTCTTGGGCGCGTGGACGATGTCATGAACATCTCTGGCCATCGCATCTCCACAACGGAGGTCGAGTCAGCGCTGGTCTCCCATCCCAAGGTCGCCGAGGCAGCCGTAGTCGGAGCTGAAGACGAACGCACAGGACAAGGAATCGTGGCGTTCGTCATCCTGCGCGCCGGAGCTGAGGACGGGCCTGACTTGGCTCAAGAGCTGCGCAATCACGTCGCCCACGAGATCGGACCTATCGCTAAGCCGAGACAGATCCTGATCGTGGCTGAACTTCCAAAGACCCGCTCCGGAAAGATCATGCGTCGCCTGTTGCGCGACGTCGCAGAACATCGCGATCTCGGTGATGCGACGACTCTCGCGGACCCAACCGTCATGAATCTGATCTCAGCTGGACTTGCGCAGGGGAAGAGCCAGGATTGAACGCCCAACGGGAAGAATTTCTGGGCAAGCTTTCGTCCACTCAACGTGGTTGGGTTGTCGAACAGCTTCGCGACGAGACAGTCGGCGGAGTACTGCTGCTCATTGCAGCAGCAGTTGCGCTGATCTGGGCGAATTCGCCTTGGGGGGATGTCTACGCCGATCTCGTACAGTTCCAATTTGGTCCTGAGGCATTGCACCTGAATCTGTCTTTCAGCGCCTGGTCAGCTGACGGACTGCTTGCAGTGTTCTTTTTCGTCATTGGTCTGGAACTCAAGCACGAACTCGTACTCGGCTCTCTTTCAAATGTGCGCAAGGCTGCCGTGCCGATCGCCGCTGCGATCGGTGGCATGGCAGTCCCCGCATTGTTCTTCGTCGGCGTCAACCTTGCATCTCCTGATGGCATGCCCGGCGGTTGGGGCATACCGATGGCAACGGATATTGCCTTCGCGCTTGCCGTCCTTGCTGTCCTTGGACGAAAACTCCCGATCGCGCTTCGAGCATTTCTCCTGACACTCGCGGTAGTCGATGACCTTGGAGCCATCATGGTGATCGCGATCTTCTACACCGAGAGCATCAACGTCGGTTGGTTCGCACTCTCGGTCCTTTGCTGCGTGGGCTATGCCTGGGCACAACGTCAACGCATTCGATCCGCGTTTCTCTACGTGCCACTTGCTCTGCTGACCTGGGAGTTCATGCATATGAGCGGCGTCCACGCGACGGTGGCAGGTGTGACCCTAGGGCTCCTGACGCGAGTGCGAGCTGATCCAGGCGAGGCTGTGTCTCCGGCTGACCGCCTCGCGCACCGTCTGCATCCGCTGAGTGCGGGCATCTGCGTGCCGATATTCGCCTTCGTGGCTGCCGGCGTCGACCTTCGGTCGATAGGCGTGGTCACAGCGATCACGTCACCCATCGCTGTTGGCATCATGGCCGGCCTCGTGCTTGGAAAGCCGATCGGCATTCTGCTGACTTCATGGGGTGTCGCCCGCTTCACCAAGGCCTCACTTGCACCCTCACTTCGATGGCTCGACATTGTTGCCGTCGGCCTGCTGGGCGGTATCGGCTTCACCGTCGCGCTGCTGATCTCCGAACTCAGCTACACCGGCGACTCACTTGATTCGGCAAAGCTCGCGGTGCTCGCGGCATCACTGATCGCAGCGACCCTTGCCGGTATTGCTCTGCTCCTACGAGGCCGATCATCGGCGGGGCTGCAGGGCGAGGCGGGTGAGGACACTGGGGAGGATTCCCCGACACCGATGGTCCAGCCGGACCAGGACCGGTAACCTCAACTCATGCCTGACAGCCCTCAGCCCAGCATCATGGATCTGGTCTCCAAGACCGTGACTGACGCCAAGCGTCTGGCCAAGGCCAATTTGGCTCTGGCGCAAGCAGAGATGAAGGCCTCGCGCAACGCGATGACCAGCGCCACCGCCCTTGGTTTGGTTTCTCTCATCTCGGCACCTCTTGTTCTGATGTTCCTGCTGTTCACCATCGTCTATGTCCTTGTGCAACTCGGATTGCAGACGTGGGCGGCCTTTGGCATCGTCACTTTGCTCCTGCTTGGAGTCACGCTGCTCACAGCTCTGTTGGCAAGAAATCAGGCGCGCAAGATCAAGGGCCCAGCATTGGCTATTCGTGAAATGGAAAAGACTTCAGAGGCCTTCGCACCAACCGATACACCTTCCTGAACGTGGCGCTCGCTGAGCGCGTCATCTACGCGCCCGGACCTTGGCAGCATCGCGATGTCTCGGCGAATGGAGCTCGATTCCACGTAGTGGAGCAGGGCGCGGGCCCAGCCGTCATCCTGTTGCACGGCTTTCCGACATTTTGGTGGACCTGGCGCCAGCAGATTACCGCGCTTGCCGATGCTGGCTACCGCGCCATTGCTGTTGATATGCGTGGCTACGGAGGCTCCGACCACCCTCCACATGGCTATGACCCCTTCACTCTTGCTGCGGACATCGCCGGCCTGACGCGCAGCCTGGGCGAAGAACGCGCCGTCATCGTTGGTCACGGCTGGGGGGGGATGGTCGCGTGGGCGATGTCGGTTATGCATCCTGAGGTGGTTGCGGCCATCGTTCCCGTGGCGATGCCGCACCCCCGAAGTCTTCGCGGGAATCTTCTTAAACAGCAGCAGTTGAAGCGCTTGATGTACGCCGTGGGATTTCAAATTCCAATTCGCCCAGAACGTCGCTTGGCGAAGAAGGATGCAGCGAGAGTTGAACGCCTGCTGCGCAAATGGTCAGCCGACGATACCTGGGTCAACAATCAGTCTGAGATCTACCGTGCGGCCTTCAGTCGTTGGCCTACAGCCCATACATCGATCGAATACCACCGCTGGGCAGTCCGGTCGCTTCCTCGTGCTGACGGTCGGCGCTTCTATACAGCGATGAAGCAGGACGTCACTTGCCCTGTTCTGCACCTGCAGGGCGCCGACGACCCAATGTGCCTGCCAAGCACAAGCGAGGGCAGCGCCGACAGGTGCACCGGCCGATACGAATGGCATGAATTCTCAAGCGGTCACTTCCCTCAAGAAGAGACACCAGACGCATTCAATGCTGTTCTTCTGCAATGGCTGCGCAGACTTCCATGAGTTCCGAGCGATCCTTGCACTAGTCCCGAAGAACGCAGGTCCCGGTTGACACTGGCTTTTGCGCGCTGCTGCCTTCGATGATTGCCGGCTTCAGCTCACTTGAAGCAATCGCGAATCCAGTCGTCGCATCTCCTATGCCAGAGCCGAAGACCATGCCCAGCACAGCGCCATCAGGTGCAAGCAGAGGTCCACCAGAGTCTCCCTGGATGACATTGCCCTTGAAGGTGATCACTTGCCGCTGCACCCCTGACTTGCCGTAGATGTCGTCGCCACGCGCATCGACCAAAGCCCTGATTCGCGCCGGCAGGATCTGCAGATCTCCACCCCCCGGGTACCCGATTGCGACAGCATCCGATCCCGACGCAGGAGGACTGGTGCGCAAAGCCAGCGGCGGAACAGAGATCACGTCGATCTTCAAAGCCGCAACGTCAAGTTGCGGATCGAAGTAGACGACTGAAGCAGGCCATCTCTGGTTGCCAACCTGCACTTCTGGATTGGTCACGCCAGCAACCACATGCGCGTTGGTGAGAAGGAAGCCCTGGCCGACAAAGAATCCAGAGCCGGACAGACTTGTGCTGCAATCCGCTGCAATGCCAACGATGCGCGCGACCGAACTCGCAGACTGCTGAATGACTGGCGCATTGACCAATGAATCGTCAGGCGCGGGGACTTCAGGGCCAACGATTTCAGCCAGAGTCGAGAACACCCTTGGCAGCGCACCTTCGCCAACGGCATCACGAAGGTGAACGAAGGCATCGCGCACCTGGTCTGGCACGAGCCCGTCCAAGGTGGTGACCACTTTGGATTGCTGGATCATTGATGTGGCCTCTGTGCGCGGCAGCATCGCGATGGCACTGGCCAGAATCCAGGTCATCACCGCAAGTGCCAACACATTGAGCGCCGCGCCAAGAATGTTGTCGACCAATCGCGCTGGTCTCCACGTGATGGCATCACGCAGCCATCGACCAAGGATCGAAGTCAGGCCTTGGCCCAAGAGTGCTGACAACAGGATCGCACCGATCAGTATCACCGCGCGCATAACACCTTCGCTGACCCGAGAGGAGATCACATCGGGCAGTAAGAAGGCCGCCAGCAGGCCACCACCAAGGAATCCCGCGAAGGACAACAGGCCAGCCACGAAGCCCTGCCGCCATCCGGCCCAGGCAAAGACGATGACCGCGCCGATGAGTACCCAGTCGACCAGACTCACTAGCCACGCCCCGCTAAGCGAACCAACTTGGCCGCGGCCACCGGATCAGTGGGCCCCTCGCCATAGGCAGGACACCAGCGCACCAACGTGCATGCACCGCAGGCCGGTCGAATGGCATGGCATCGACGACGCCCATGCCAGATTAAGAGCTGGGATGCCTTGGTCCAATGCTTCTTGGGCCAAAGGACCATCAAATCGCGTTCGACTTTCACCGGGTCGGTGTGTGTTGTCCAGCCGAGTCGTCGAGCAAGCCGCCCAAGGTGCGTATCGACGGTGATGCCCGGAAGTCCGAAGGCTTCGCCGAGCAGCACATTTGCCGTCTTGCGACCGACACCGGGCAGCGTCACCAATTCTTCAAGGGTCATTGGCACTTCGCCATCGAAGCGATCACAGAGCTGCTGACCCAATCCCTGCAGGCTTGCTGCCTTGGCTCGGAAGAAGCCCGTGGGATAGATGATGCGCTCGATATCGGCTCGATCCGCCCCGGCGAAATCCGCCGCTGATCGATATCGCGCAAACAGCTCTGGAGTCACCTTGTTCACACGCACATCTGTGCTTTGAGCGCTCAAGATGGTGGCGGCCAGAAGCTGGAGGGGGGTGGTGAAGTCCAACTCGCACTTCACGTCTGGATATTGCTCCTCCAGGGCGAGAAATACGGCGCGAAATCGCCGTTTTTGTGTTGCCAACTCGACCATCCGGACAGCGTATGCGCCCACGTGATGACTAGCCGTGTACCGGGTCGCCGCCTGATAGGTCAGAATGTGTCTGTGGACGAAGTCGTGATGGGTGCCCCGCTGTTCGCAGCGTTGGATATCGAGGGTGCCACGGCACTGCGTGCCTCGCTGGTAGAGCGCACGGTCGTCAAGGGAGAAGTGCTCTTCGCTGAGGGAGAGCCCGGCGATCGCATGTACGTCATCGTTGACGGCAAGGTCAAGCTCGGTCAGACCTCTGCTGACGGTCGAGAGTCACTGCTGGCAGTGCTTGGCCCTGGTGAAATGTTCGGCGAACTCAGTTTGTTTGATCCAGGTCAGCGCACTTCGACAGCCACAGCACTCACCGATGCAGTCGTGCTCGGCTTGGGCAACGATCAACTCCGCCCGTGGCTTGCCGGCCGCCCCGAAGTTGCCACGGCATTGCTGCAGGCACTCGCGCGTCGCCTCCGACGAACCAATGAAGCCATGGCCGATCTCGTCTTCTCTGATGTGCCCGGACGCGTTGCCAAGGCATTGATGGATCTCGGCGAGAAGTTCGGCACCATCACGCCTGAGGGCTTGATGGTCACTCATGACATGACCCAAGAAGAACTCGCTCAACTCGTTGGAGCCTCGCGCGAGACAGTCAACAAGGCTCTGGCTGATTTTGCGCAGCGCGGTTGGATCCGACTCGAATCGCGTCAGGTGCTAATACTCGACGTCGAGCGTCTTGGTCGGCGGGCTCGTTAGATCCTCGTCAGTTGTGAACTGACCAAGGCCCTGCAAGTGCAGCAACTGCGCCTTCACCGACTGCAGAGCCGCAGGCCGTAGTTTCTCTGGAGTTGTGGCATACACCTGATCGAGCACCTCTTCAGAGGTGCGCAACCCAATAGTCGTTGCCACGCGCACTTCTTCAAGCCGCGCCACCCGATGCTCGTAGTAGCCATTGAGTATGTCGTCCGGCGCATCAAGACACGGGCCGTGGCCTGGCAGCAGCAAGCCGACTGCATTCTGCGCCACCGCATCTCGCATGCGCTTCAGGCTGTCCAGGTAAGCACCCACATTGCCGTCGGGAGCCGAGATAACTGCGGTTCCGCGACCGAGCACGGTGTCGCCGGTCAGCATCGAATTGTCATGCGTCATCAGAAAACTCACGCTGTCGCTGGAATGTCCGGGCGTGGAGATGACGCGAAGCTCTGTTTGATCAACCACGATCACGTCGCCGGTTTCAAGTCCTTCGGCACCCAGGCGAAACTCAGGATCAGCTGCACGCACATAGGACTTCGTCCGCTCAGCCAATGATTTTGCACCTGCCGAATGATCTGAGTGTCGATGGGTCAGCAGAATCGCGCCGATTTCAGCATCGCGCAATTCGGCAGCAGCGATGATCGCTTCGAAGTGTCCCTTCTCATCTGGACCGGGGTCGATCACAATGCACTTTCGCGAGCCCGGCACGTGCAGGAGCCAGGTGTTGGTGCCATCCAGAGTCATCACATTGGGATTGTGCGCCAGCACGCAAACTGCGCTATTCGTTACCGAACCGCCCTCCCACGAAGCCCGAGAACCAAGAAAAGGCAGCGGTCGGCCACTCATACGGGCCTGCTGGTCTCAGTCGGTGGTGCAGGACGATCGCTCGTGAGGATCTCACCCGTGCGGTCGTGCACGATGGCAAAGCTCGTGGAACCGTCGTCGTGCACATGCAGGCGATCCATACGCGGCACGATCTCACGCGCATGCGCGGCTTCGATGAGAAGTTCAATCTGCGAATGCTCAAGTAAATGCTCAAGGGCCGCTCGCGTCGGTGCCATCAGCAAGATCTCTCCGGCATTGGCTTCTTGAATGGCTTGGGCCGGCTCCAGCCAGCGGGCTTCAACCGCCTCAGTGCCCCGAGGTTGCGGGGCCTGGTCATCAGGCAGGTAGGCAACAAAGAATCGAACGTCGTAACGCAAGGGCTCCCACTCCGGCGTCACCCAGTGATCAATCACCACAAGTGTTCGCGGATCAACCACGACGCCCGCTTCCTCCTCCAACTCCCTGGCAGCGCAGACCAGCAAGCCGCGAGCTTCGCGTTCATCGGTGCTCAATCGACTTGCGAGTGCAGTGAAATCGAAGATGGGGTCATCGAGCAGCGCACCCTGTTCAAGATCTTCTGGATCCAGCCTTCCCCCGGGAAAGACATACGCATTTGCCGCAAAGGCCATTGTGCGAGCCCTCTTCATCATGTACGTCTCAAGACCGGATTCGGTCTCTCGCAGCAGCAGCACCGTGGCAGCCGAGCGAGGCGGCGCAGGGGCCCAGTTGGCCTTTCCGGAAGCGAGTTCTCGAGCACGCACGAGTGCGTCATCGGGAAGATCACTCACGAGCCAAGAACCTCCACAATGAGTTCGACCTCAACTGGCGCATCCAGCGGCAATGAAGCAACGCCAAGCGACGAGCGGGCATGCACCCCTGCATCGCCGAACGCTTGCCCCAACACAGCGCTCGCACCGTTGACGACAATCGGCTGGGAGGTGAAGCCGGGAGCGCTGGCGACAAAGCCCGTAACTTTCACCACGCGCACGACCTTCTCAAGGTCACCAATGACGCCCTTCACTGCGGCGATCGCATTGAGTGCGCAGATCTTGGCCAACTCTGCGGCCTCATCTGGCGTAACCTCAGCACCAACCTTGCCGGTCATCGGGATTTCACCATTGAGCATCGGCAACTGACCAGACGTGAACACCAGATTTCCTGAACGCACGGCAGGCACATATGCGGCCACCGGGGCAGCAATCTCGGGGACGCTCAGGCCAATTTCAGCAAGACGACTCTCGACTGTCATGTCAGGCGGCCGCAATCGGACGCTTCAGATACGCCACGAGCTGGTCGGTGTTTGGACCGGGTACGACCTGCACAAGTTCCCAGCCATCCATGCCCCAGTTATCCAGAATCTGCTTGGTGGCGTGAACGAGCAGCGGCACTGTGACGTATTCCCATTTGGTCATGCTCCAGACCCTAGCTGCATCGAGGCAACGCTCGACTACCGTCTCGGATTACGCTGACCGGATGGTCAACTGGTCGGGAACGGCACTGCATGTCGTCTCCGGCAAAGGTGGCGCGGGGAAAACAACGGTGGCAGCGGCCTTGGCCATGTGTCTGGCCCGCGATGGCAAGCGGACGCTGTTGATGGAAGTTGAAGGTCGGCAGGGCATCGCTCAGCTCTTTGACACCGCACCGCTGCCCTACGAGGAGCGCCGAATCGCTATTGCTCCCGGCGACGGTGAGGTCTGGGCATTGGCTGTTGACCCCGATGACGCCCTGGTCGACTACCTCGCCAGCTTCTACAACCTTGGTCGAGCCGGCTCTGCGATGCGAAAGATGGGGGCTATCGACTTCGCCACAACTTTGGCGCCAGGGCTTCGTGATGTGCTCCTCACTGGCAAGGCGTGCGAGGTCGTGCGACGAAAGACCAAGCGGGCGTCCAACGCATACGACCATGTCGTCATCGATGCCCCACCCACTGGTCGCATCGCGCAATTCCTCAATGTCACCGCACAAGTCTCCGCGCTTGCCAAGACCGGTCCCATCCATCGTCACGCCGAAATGGTGATGGGGGTCATTGGCTCGCCTCAGACGGCCGTGCACCTGGTGACCTTGCTTGAGGAAATGCCAGTGCAGGAGACCATCGACGGCATCAATGAGTTACGCGCGGCCCAGCTTCCCGTGGGTGCGGTGTTCGTCAACATGGTGCGCACGCCACTGCTCGATGAACGCCAGAGCGCACGGGTCCGCAAGGGCACGCTTCCCAGATCCAAGGTCGGTGAACTCGCTGTAGCAGCGGGCATCCGCCAGCCCGCCAAGGATGTTGCATCCGGCCTGCTGCAGGAGGCCATTGATCACGTACGCCGCACAGATCTTGAGGCGCGCGAACAAGAACGCATCGACGAACTTGAACTACCCCTGTTCACGCTGCCGTACTTAGCGCAAGGAGTTGCGCTTGGTGAGCTCTACGCACTCGCGGAGACCATGTTCGAAGAAGGCATCCAATGAGTGGATCGGTGTTGACCTCCCCTGCGCTACATCTCGACTCGATCGTTTCCGACCCAAACGTGCACATCATTGTGTGCACTGGTTCGGGTGGAGTCGGAAAAACGACAACAGCCGCAGCTATCGCATTGCGGGCGGCCGAAAGCGGTCGCAGGGTGTGTGTGCTGACGATCGACCCTGCCCGACGCCTTGCGCAGGCTATGGGCATTGCCGAGTTGGACAACACCCCAAGACCGGTCGAGGGCGTTGACACAGAAGCTGGCGGAAGCCTGGACGCGATGATGCTGGATATGAAGCGGACCTTCGACGACGTCGTCGAGCGACATGCTGACCCTGATCGCGCCAAGACCATTTTGGAGAACCCTTTCTACCAATCACTGTCGTCCTCGTTTGCCGGGACACAGGAGTACATGGCAATGGAGAAACTTGGTCAACTCCATGCCCAAGCACAAGCCGATGGCAGTTGGGATCTCATCGTTGTAGACACCCCACCGTCCCGGACGGCATTGGATTTCCTTGACGCACCCGCTCGGTTGGGATCCTTTCTTGATGGGCGCTTCATTCGCGTGCTGACAGCACCGGCACGTGGTGCAGGCAAGGGCATCGGAAGACTTGCTTCGGTGGGCTTCGGATTCTTCACAAGTGTGCTGTCACGGATTCTTGGATCACAGGTGCTCAATGACGTGGGTTCCTTCGTGGCCGCGATCGACACCACCTTCGGCGGATTTCGCGAGCGCGCGGATGCGACCTATGCGCTGTTGAAGGATTCCGGAACGTCATTTGTTGTAGTAGCGACCCCGGAAGCCGACGCACTGCGCGAGGCTTCGTACTTTGTTGAACGCCTGCACGCCGATGGCATGCCCTTGGCCGGACTCGTGCTCAATCGAGTTCAGGAGCTCAGCTTGCCGAAGGTCTCACGTGAGCAGGCGCTGGCAGCAGCCGAGCGCCTCAGTGACGGCGATGCCAACAGTCGCCTCGTTGCCTCGCTCCTGCTTCTGCACGCAGATCGCGCAGCCACCATGCAACGTCAGCAGCAACTCACGGCAAGATTCACATCAGCACATGCTCTGGTGCCGATCACAACAGTGCCGGCGCTAGCCGAGGATGTTCACGACCTTGAGGGACTTCGTCAGATTGGCGAGTTGCTCGCCGCTGAATAACCGACGATGTCTAGGAGACGCGCACAGCCATTGGCGTCTGTCGAGCAAAATCCTCGCTCGCGTTCTGCAGGAGCAGGCGCCAAGAGGCGACATTTGGACGACGGCGCAGCAGCGCACGGCGCTCACGCTCGGTCATGCCACCCCACACGCCAAATTCCACGCGGTTATCAAGGGCGTCTGCAAGACATTCCGTACGCACGATGCATCCGGAGCAAATAGCCTTCGCTCGATTCTGAGCGGCACCCTGCACGAACAATGTGTCTGGATCTGCTGTCCGGCATGCTGCTTGTGCTGCCCAGTCGGTGTCGAAGGTCATAAGTCGAACCCCTTTTGCTCGTTGATCATCTGATTTGTAGTGATCTGGCCCACAGGTATGACCGTGACGCTACGCAGATGAAGAGACCAACAATAGGTTCATAAGAACCATTTATTTATAGCTACAAAGAGCTATTCGATATCGATATAGGGAGGGTGACGATCAGCTGACACCGAGAGCGGCCTTTACCGCCGCGGCAACGGCTGCACCATCGGCTCGACCCTTGACGGCAGGCTGGACAAGCTTCATGACAGCCCCCATGGCTGCGCCCCCGGAAAGTCCCTGCTCACCGACCTGGGCCACCGCAGCGGTGATGATCGACTGCACCTCATCGGCGCTCAATCCCTCCGGAAGATAGGACTCCAGTACTGCGAGTTCATCGCGCTCCTTGGTCGCCAGCTCAGGGCGATCCGCAGCGTCATAGGCCTCCGCCGCCTCACGGCGCTTCTTGGCTTCCTTGCCCAATACTGCGAGTACGTCCTCATCGCTGAGTACGCGCGCTTGCTTGCCCGCTACCTCTTCATTTGTGACGGCCGTGAGCGCCATGCGCAGTGTGGAAGCGGTGAGTTGATCTCGCGCCTTCATCGCAGTCTTCAGATCGGCCTGCAGTTGGGCTTTGAGTACGGTCATATCGGCATTGTGGCCTACCCGCAATTGCTGGGAACAGCCTTGGGGTGTCACCATCGACCCATGGGTATTGGCAAAGCAGTCGTCGGCACGGCTGCACTCGGGGCGGCTGGATTGGCCTATGCCTACTGGGAGACGCAAGCCTTCACCGTGCGCAGGGCAGAAGTCACGGTGCTTCCACTGGGGCAACCGGACCTGCGGATCCTACATATCTCGGACATGCATTTCGTCCCAGGTCAGAGCAAGAAACACCTGTGGCTGCAGTCCTTGCGCGATCTTGAGCCGGACCTCGTTGTCGTGACCGGCGATTTCCTGGCAGATCTGGATGCGATTCCGCATGTGCTCGACAGCCTGGACCCACTCTTTGATCTGCCGGGTGCCTTCGTGCTTGGCAGCAATGACTACTTCGCGCCACGACCCCTCAACCCCTTCATGTACTTCAAGTCGCCGACCCAACGCGAGCCGGTTCGGCCGATGCTGCCCTGGCAGGATCTCGTTGACGGGCTGATAGACATGGGCTGGCAGGACCTGACGAATCAATCGGCAACGATGAAGGCCGACGGGCGAGCTCTTGAACTGCGCGGGGTTGACGATCCGCACATCAGCCGCGATCGCTATCAGGACGTGGCCGGTCCCTTTGACCCGGATGCCGACTTGGCGATCGGCGTCGTACATGCGCCGTATCGAAGAGTGCTTGATGGCTTCGTCGGTGATGGCGCTGACCTCGTGCTTGCCGGGCACACCCACGGCGGACAACTGCGCGTCCCTGGCTTCGGAGCTCTGGTCACCAATTGCGATTTGGATCGCAAGGCTTCGCGTGGCCTGTCCACCTATGAGCTCCAAGACGCTGATGGTCAGCTGAAGAGCTCGCCATTGCACGTCTCCGCTGGATGCGGCACATCGCCTTATGCGCCTTTCCGATTTGCCTGTCGACCAGAGGCAACCCTGCTCACCCTGACCGCCCCGCTGTCGTCCTCGCTCCGTTAGACTCCGCTGGTCCTTCGGGGTGTGGCGCAGCTTGGTAGCGTGCTTCGTTCGGGACGAAGAGGTCGTGGGTTCGAATCCCGCCACCCCGACGCTGATGCGGGGGCCGACGCGGAGTCGGCCCCCGCATTTAAATAGGAGGCTGTCGACATGAATCGTCGTCCGTCTGTGAGCGAGCTCGGCAAGGTGACGGGACGCTATGTCCAATCGATGGGCTGGCGATCAATCAATCTGCACACGCACATCTCCTTGGTGAACAAGTACGTCTACTTCGAGGTTCCAAAGGCCGGCTGCGGCACGATGAAGTCAACTCTGGGCGGACTGGAAGCTTCGCGCTTCAGCGAGGCCCTCGTTGAGCAGATTCAAGACAACCCCCATAACCGAAAACTGGCGACACCCTTCATCAAGCCATACCAACTTCCACAGGCAGAGCTTGAAGATGTGCTCACCAGTCGAAAGCTGCAGCGATTCGCGATTGTTCGCGAGCCAGCATCGCGACTGCTCTCAGGGTGGCTGGAGAAGATCACCCAAGGCCTGCAACAAAGTGAACCAATTTTTGAGATTCTTAAAGAACAGGGGCGGGCTCCCGCGAGCCCTCAAGACATCAGCTTCGCCGACTTCATCGACGTGGTGACGGCACTGCCTTCACGGCAACAGGATCCGCATTGGCGGCGCCAAACCGATCAGGTCGGCTTTGGCTTCATCAAGTTCAATGCCCTCATCCATCTTGAAGACCTCGAAGACTCCTGGGACCTTCTCGGCAGGCTGACTTCCACGCCTGACTTGAAGGAGGAGTTCTTCTGTCGCAAGGCGACAAACGCCGGCTCACATATGAACGAGCACTACACACCTGAACTTCTGACCAAAGTGGTCAAGGCCTATGCCGCGGACTACGAGGCCTTCGGCTATGCCGTACCGCGCCTGGGTTAGCGCGACAAAGCATGCACTGCAGCCCTTGGCTGACCCAGCCGATGCCATAGGAATGCAGCGCTACATGAAGGACATCGCGCCGTACCTCGGCATCAGAAGCGCTCCCCGCCGCAAGGCACAGAAGCTCGCTTGGAAAGCCCTGCCCGTGCTTGACGAAAGCAACCTCGCTCGATTCGCACATGAGATGTGGAAACTGCCGCAGCGAGAATTTCAATATGCTGCCATTGATGCGTTCGACTGGTACCGAGGCGAACTGAAAGCAGACTTCCTGCTTCAGCCTGTGCAGTACTTGGTGGCCACCAAGCCATGGTGGGACACGGTCGACGGACTCGGATCAGCGATCATCACGCCTTTGGTCAACACCTACCCTGAGCTTCAAGGAACCATGTGGCAGTGGCTGAAGTCAAAGGACATCTGGCTGGCTCGAGCGGCGATTCAACACCAACGTGGCAACAAGGATGAGACAGATCTGGAGCTGCTCTTTGCCATGTGCGAGGTACACATCAGTGATCGCGAGTTCTGGCTTGCCAAGGCAATCGGCTGGGCCTTGCGAGATGCAAGCGCGTATTGGCCACAGGATGTGCAGGCCTTCGTTGACAGTCATCCCAACATTGCCCCGGTTGCTAAGCGCGAAGCTCAACGCGGAATCGATCGCGCGCTAATGCGGCAAAGGCCTTAGGCGCATCATAGCCTTCACAACTTCACTCAACTCTGGAGCCGGCGGAATCTTCTTTTCAGGATTCACCAAGATTGAGCGGAGGAAATGGGCAAGCAATCGCTTCGACGCAACTCCGGCGACATCTCCGCCTGCGTCCACAATGTCAGTGTTTGCCAGTATTTGCCGCCATGAAGATCATCAAGTCCAGGGGCGAGTAGTCCTTGCGCAAGCAGCCGCGCCGCTTTGCCCGACGGGTCATTACCCGAAGACCCTCAACTCCGCGCAGGCGCGTGGACTCGAATTCCGGAGACAGCGGAAAGCTCATCGTCATGACGTCTGCGTAGCCACGGAATGAGAACTGCAAATCGAACAGTCCGGTCAGGACATTGCCAAGACCATCACAGGGGTCCGATTCCTTGAGTGCTTCTTGGTTTGAATTTGCCCAGCCATTGATCGCTGGCTCGTAGACAGCAACGATGAGTTCGGCCCACGACGGGAACCGACGGTAGAGGGTTCCGATGCCCACTCCGGCTTTCTTGGCCACTTTTCGAGAGAGGGCCTTGCTTCACGCCGACAAATAGCTCGTGCAAACAACACCACACCCTCACGAAGATCCGACAAGAATTCATTCCTCTACATAAGGGCTCCAGTTCCACGTGCCACATTCCATCTCACTGAAACAACTTCATTCACGGGGTTAGACATCCTGATCCGGATCTTCGTATCTGCTGAGATCACTTGCGGTCTGTCGCTTGACATTTCGCTCCCACAACGCTGCGAATCCTCACTGGTCAGGAGGCAATCAAACTCGGGGCAATCCCGCGCGAAAAGAAATTGATAATGCGACATTCAATTGGTGAAAAGCGGTTGACGCTCACTCTCAGTGCACTCACACTCACAGTTCTGCGCTCCCAGAGAGGTGCCCAGCGCTTTACGACTGAGAGGTGGCGAGATGTTGCGATCATCTTCAAGCCGAATTGCACGGAGCTTGCTCGTGATATTGATTGTGACATTTGCCGTCACTGCGATGCTGAGTCTCGCTCCTGGTTCTGTTGCCGGCGTGATCCTGGGCGAGAATGCCACGCCTGATCAGGTGGCCGCACTAAATGAGAAGCTGGGATTGAACCAGCCAATTCTGGTGCAGTACTGGAATTGGCTGATCAATGCGCTGCAAGGAGATCTAGGCAACTCAGCAATCACAGGTCAGTCGGTGACTTCTGCCATCATCGAGCGAATTCCCGTCACACTTGAGTTGGCACTTCTTGCGGTTTCGATGGCACTCGTTATTGCAGTACCCCTGGCGATCATCTCCGCCACGCGCCCTGGTTCTCGCACGGATCGAGTGATCAATGCATTCTCGTCGATGTTCCTGTCGATCCCCGCGTTCGTTGCTGGGCCCGTGCTCATCTATCTGTTCGCAGTGCAATTCAATCTCTTCCCGGTCAACGGGTGGAGTCGCATCGAGGAAGACGGACTCCTACTGAACTTGCGTTCTGCGTTTCTCCCGGCTCTTGCAATTGCCCTTCCCGAGATTGCTTCCTTCCACCGGCTCCTACGCACCGATCTCATCACCACATTGCGCGAGGACTACATCGCAGCAGCACGGGCAAAGGGCATGACTGGATCATTTGTGCTGGTGCGGCACGCACTTCGTCCGTCATCGTTCTCCCTTGTCACCCTCTTCGGCATCAACCTCGGTCGAGCAATTGGTGGCGCAGTCATCGTGGAGAGTCTGTTCTCGCTGCCTGGCTTGGGACAGTTGGTGGTCACATCCATATCTGCACGCGACATCACGATGGCAACGGGTGTGGTCGTATTCACCGCTGTCGTCTATGTCGTGATCAATACGTGCATTGATTTCAGTTACGGATTCTTAGATCCAAGAGTGCGCAAAGGATCAACTTCATGACGGTAACGACGCATACAAGCGACATGGCCGAACCGCTCTCTGGCGGAACAGGCCTCGCCCCCACAAATGATCCGCTGGTTCCGGCAACTCAGAAAACACGCTCCGTGATGGTGTATCTGTCGTTCGCGTGGCTGGCGTTGGTTGTCTTCTTAGCGCTTTTCGCGAGTCTGCTGCCGATTGGCTCCTACGAGGTTCCTATAGGCAGGCCACGCCAGCCACCACAGCTCGGCTCAATTGAGATGCTGCTGGGAACTGATCAACTCGGTAGATCCGTTCTGGCCAGGCTCGTCTATGGAGCAAGAGTCTCGCTATTGGTCGGAACCGTTTCAGGGATAGCCGGCTTCACCATCGGTACGACGCTTGGGATGATCGGCGGGTACTTCGGACGAAAGATTGATGCGGTCATCACTATTGTCACTGATGCCCTCTTGGCCTTCCCCGCGCTGATCCTCCTGCTTGCGCTCTCTTCCATCTTGACCCCGAGTTTGCAGACGATGATGATCGGGTTGACCCTCATTGTGGTGCCCACGTTCGTGCGATTGTCGCGGGCGACCACGATTGCATGGAACGCTCGTGAGTTCATCCGAGCAGCGCGCAATATGGGAGCTGGAAACACCCGGATCATCGCTAGGGAACTGCTGCCGAATGTACTGCCGCCAATCGCCACCTACCTGCCGATTGTCATCGCAGCTCTCATCGTCGCGGAAGGTTCTTTGAGCTTCCTTGGACTCGGCATCCCTCCGCCAACTCCAAGCTGGGGCGGGATGATCGCATCCGGCAAAGACGTGATCGCCAACTATCCGGCCTTGGTATTCATTCCGGCAGGGGTCATCTTCCTGACTGTGTTCTCACTCAATCAAGCTGGAGACTTCCTCCGGGTTCGCCTTGATCGCACGATGCAGGACTAGTACCAACGAGTGGGGAATGCATTCACCATTCACAACACAACCGAAGGGAATTCGATGAAACGAATGAGGAAATCGATCCTCACCACCTCCATGGTGAGTGTCGCGGCACTATTGCTTGCGGCATGCGGTGGAGGTGGAGAGGCGGACGTAACCAGCACAGGTGGCACCACCTCAGGCGAGCCTGTAGCGGGCGGTAGTGCATCACTCCTGATGATGACGGAGCCAACCAGTCTGGATCCGGCGAAGATCACAGTGGGTTACTCGGGAAGCGCTCCCGTGGGAACCTCGCTCTACGGAACGCTCTTCACGCAGGACCTCACCACGTACGAATTGGTTCCCTCAATCGGAGAGAGCCTGACGTCGAGTGACGCTGGCAAGACCTTCGACCTCAAGCTCCGGCCTGGCGTCACCTTCAGCGACGGCTCCGCACTCAATGCTGAGGCCGTGAAGTTCAATTGGGATCGCATGAAGAATCCCGAGTTGGGATCCGCTTCGTTGGGCACGGCTGCGCAGGTGACCTCTACCAAAGTTGTCGATGACCTGACCATGCAATTCACCATGGGAGTGCCCAATCCGAACTTCGGGCAGGGCATCACAGTCTCGTCGCTGAACTGGATTGCTTCCCCGGCCGCGCTGAAGAAGGGCTCAGAGGCGTTCGATGCCAATCCAATCGGTGCCGGTCCTTTCACATTGAAGAGTTGGATTCGCCAGGACAAGATGGAACTGTCCAAGAACCCCTCGTACTGGAATGCGCCAAAGCCGTACCTCGACTCCCTCACGATCCGCACAGTTCTGGATTCCGCACAACGCCTGAACACCCTCCAGGCAGATGGCGTGGATATTGTTGTTGATAACAAGGCCGACAACACTCAGAAGGCCGAAGCTGCCGGTTACGGCACCTACCAGGTGATGCTCAATGGCGGCAATGGCTTCGCCTTGAACTTCCGCAAGGCGCCATTCGATGATCCCAAGGTACGAGAAGCATTCGTGAAGGCGATCGATATCAGCCTCATCAACGAGGTTGTCTACGAAGGCGTGGCAGAACTGCCAACATCGCTCTTCAATGCTGATGCCCCGTTCTACACAGGAACGGAGATCACGCAGTTCAATGCCACCGAAGCGCAGGCGCTCTTCGATGAGATTGCAGCAAAGCAGGGAAAGCCCGTGGCGATCACGCTGACCGCGTACTCACTGCCACCGAGCAATACCGTCGCTCAGGCGATGCAGGCACAGATGTCGACCTACAAGAACGTCACCGTGAAGGTGGAGGAGTTCGACTTCCCCACTGCACAGGGCAAGTCACTCAGTGGTGACTTCCAGGCGATGAGTTCGGGGACGAACTTCCTGGATCCGGAGACCCAGATGTACACCTGGTTCCACGGGGATTCGAAGGGGAACACCAGCGGCATCAATGATCCGGTGCTCAATGATGCGCTCGACACCGGACGCCAGGCGACTGACATCGGTGAGCGCAAGGATGCCTACGCGATCGCTCAGGAGCGGATCACGTCGCTGAATCCTTACCTCTGGTACGTCACACCTCAGGGCTACTTCTGGACAGGAAAGAAGTTCGGAGGCGGCATCGAGTACTACGGCAGTGGCTCACTTGTCACTGAAGGACTGTGGATGCAGCCATAGAAGTGCGGATTGCTGACAGCTCCATTTGATTCCCAGGAGGCCCGACTCATCATGACGAACACCACCCCCTTGCTCGAGGTGCAGCATCTACGAGCGCATATCGGAACCCCACGAGGGTCCGTGCGCGCTGTCGATGATGTCTCATTGAACCTTGAGGCAGGGCAGGCGTTGGGAGTCGTTGGTGAGTCGGGCTCTGGGAAGTCCATCATGGCCCGGGCGATCATGGGCCTGATGCCCCCACGCTCAGCCTGCACAGGCGAGGTTCGCCTTCAGGGAAGAGACCTCTTCTCGCTTTCCAAGAAGGAGAAGCAGGAACTGCTGGGCAATCAGATCGCCATGGTGTTCCAGGACCCGGGGAGATCGCTGAACCCTGTAGTGAGGGTGGAGCGCCAGATCTCAGAGGGCATGCGAAAGCATCTCGGTGTAAGCAAGAGCGAGGCTCACACCCGCGCCCTGCAGCTTCTCGTTGAAGTTGGTGTCCCGGATCCTGAACCTCGTCTTCGCAACTACCCCCATGAGATGTCTGGAGGCATGCGCCAACGCGTCATGCTTGCCATCGCATTGGCGTGTGAGCCAGTGCTGCTGATTGCCGATGAGCCCACCACCGCGCTGGACGTGACGATTCAGCGGCAGATCCTGGATCTTCTGAGATCTGTGCAGCGCGAACGCGGCATGGCCATGATGCTCATCAGCCACGATCTTTCAGTCGTGGCCGGCAGAACGGATCGTGTATCGGTGATGTATGCAGGAAGACTGTCCGAGACTGGCCCCACTCGCGAAGTCTTCGAGACCCCCCGACACCGGTACACCGAAGCGCTTCTTGGCGCTACACCATCGATCGCCACGGAACGGCATCAGAGGCTCCGTGTGATCGATGGCTCCCTGCCTGATCCCGTGAGCCCCCCGGAGGGCTGCCGCTTTGCTCCGCGATGCGAATTCAACACACCTGAGTGCATCGATCCGGGTCCAGCGTTGATCACAGCGAGTACAGAACACCAGTTCGCCTGCTTGCACCCTGTCGAGCATGCAGCGCGGGACACCGTGAACGTTGGACAAGGGGGACGCTGACATGGCTGGTAGCGGTACAGCACACCTGCGTGACGAACAAGCACTGCTTTCGGTCAAGGATCTGGTGGTCGAGTATCCGACTTCAGGCGGCCTGGTCCAAGCAGTATCGAAAGTGAGCTTCGACGTGGTACGCGGCGAGACCTTGGGCATCGTTGGCGAGTCTGGTTGCGGAAAGTCCACGACAGGCCGATCAGTGCTTCGACTCGACCGGTTGACATCGGGGCAGATCTCCTTCAAAGGCGAGTCAATCGAGCGTGCAAGCGAACGCGAGATGCGCAAGCTTCGACGCGAGATGCAGATGATCTTCCAAGATCCGATCGCCTCGTTGAATCCGCGGAGAAGGGTGGAAGACATAGTCGTCGAGGGCCTTGCAGTAGCCAAGCGGCCGGAGGAGGAGCGGAAGCAGACATCGAAAGATGTGCTGAGCCAGGTCGGACTGTCGGGTGAACGGTTCGCCAAGGCCTTACCGCGGGCTCTCTCAGGAGGCCAGGCGCAAAGAGTCGCGATCGCACGTGCGTTGGCCCTGCGCCCTGACCTCCTCATTTGCGATGAGCCGGTTTCGGCACTTGATGTCTCCGTTCAAGCACAGGTTCTGAATCTCCTTGAAGACCTCAAAGCCGAACACAACCTCACCATCATCTTCATCTCGCATGACTTGGGCGTAGTACGCACAGTGAGTGATCGAGTGATGGTGATGTACCTCGGCAAGGTCTGCGAGATCGGAGAGCCGGAGGCTGTCTACAACCAGCCAGCTCACCCATACACTCGCGCGCTCCTGGATTCCGTGCCTCAGGCAGATCCTGACGTCGCGTTCGGAGGGCCTGCCCTCGAGGGCGACGTGCCTTCCCCTCTTTCGCCACCCAGTGGTTGTAGGTTCCGCACGCGCTGCCCCAAGGTGCAGGACAAGTGCGCCGCAGAGGAACCGATCATGCAAGAGGTATCGCCCGGACAATTCGTCGCATGCCACTTCCCGCTTCTGCCTAGCCCCAACTCGTTGGTCGAGATCGCGGCGCCCCAAGGTGACCTATAAGTGACAGACCGGCTTTCGTGCCTTACGTCATATGTGTCACCGATGACATCTCGGACCACTTTCACCGATGAGAGACGCTACTGCGAGAGACCTGCAGCAACCAGTTCAGCGATCTGAACAGCATTCAGCGCGGCTCCCTTGCGAAGATTGTCGTTGCTGACAAACATCACCAAGCCTCGACCGCCGGATACCGACTGGTCTTGGCGGATGCGACCGACCAGCGATGGATCGGTGCCCGCAGCTGCCAAGGGAGTCGGCACATCAACCACTGATACGCCAGGTGCACTGCTCAGCAATGCAGTTGCCTCATCGACAGTGATCGCTCGATCAAACTCGGCATTGATCGAAAGTGAGTGACCGGTGAACACTGGTACCCGCACGCATGTGCCTGCAACGAGCAACTCCGGAATGCCGAGAATCTTGCGACTCTCGTTGCGGAGCTTCTGCTCTTCATCGGTCTCATAGGAACCGTCTGCCACCAGACTGCCAGCGAAGGCAATGACGTCAAAGGCAATCGGCGCGACGTACTTCTGAGGGTCGGCAAACTTCACAGCGCCACCATCATGAGTCAGCCCTTCAAAATCCTGATCGACTGCGTCACGTACCTGCGAGGCGAGTTCTGCAACACCAGCAAGGCCACTGCCCGACACGGCTTGATAAGTGCTGACGACCAGACGTCGCAATCCTGCTGCCGCATGCAGCGGCTGCAACACTGGCATCGCGGCCATAGTGGTGCAGTTTGGGTTGGCGATGATGCCTTTACGCATCTCCTTGATTGCCTGCGGATTGACCTCGCTGACAACCAATGGCACGTCTGGATCCATCCGCCAGGCGGATGAGTTGTCAATGACAACCGCGCCGGCAGCGGCAAACTTCGGCGCCATCTCCTTGGAGGTTGATCCTCCGGCTGAGAACAGCGCGATGTCGATGCCGCTCAGATCAGCAGTCTGTGAGTCTTCCACCACAATCTCCTGGCCTCGCCAGAAAAGGGTGGTGCCGGCCGAACGCGCAGAAGACATGAATCGAATTCGATCGATGGGAAATTCGCGCTCCTCAATCAAACGGCGCATTACTGCGCCAACTTGGCCGGTGGCGCCAACCACAGCAACGTGCAGACCGCGACTCATCGCCCGGTCCCCCCGTACACCACTGCCTCGCCGTCAGCATCAAGACCGAATGCGGTGTGCAAGGCCTGCACTGCGCGAGTGGCATCCGCAACGGTGGTCACAACAGAGATGCGAATCTCGGAAGTGGAGATCATCTGTACGTTGATATTGGCATCGGCCAAGGCAGTGAAGAAGGTGGCAGAGACACCGGCGTTGGACCGCATGCCAGCACCCACAAGTGAGACCTTTGCAATCTGCTCGTCAACGAGCAGTTCTTCGTATCCGATGGACCCGCGCTGAGCTTCCAGTGCCTTCTTGGCCAACTCGGACGAACCTTGAGCGCACGTGAAGGTCACATCGGTACGACCGGTCGCGGCGGCGGAGACGTTCTGGACGATCATGTCCACGTTGACGCTTGCATCAGCAAGAGCGCGGAAGATTGCCGCGGCCTCGCCCGGCTTGTCCGGCACTCCGATCACTGTGATCTTCGCGTCGTTCACGTCTGCTGCGGCTCCGGAGATGATCGGCTGTTCCATGGCTCTTCCTTCTGCAATAGCGGTCGCGATAGCTTCTGGCGAAAGCACATAGGTGCCTTCATGGGAGGAGAATGACGAACGCACATGAATTGGCAGATTGCCTCGGCGCGCGTATTCAACACAGCGCACATGCAGCACTTTCGCACCCACTGCAGCGAGCTCAAGCATCTCTTCGTAGGTAATGAACGGCACCTTGCGAGCCGCTGGGACGATGCGAGGATCGGCGCTGAACACGCCGTCGACATCGGTATAGATCTCGCACACCGACGCATTCAACGCCACTGCCAAGGCGACTGCCGTGGTGTCGGAGCCTCCGCGACCAAGTGTGGTGACGTCCTTGGTGTCATGCGAGACACCTTGGAATCCGGCAACAATCGGAATGGCGCCATCGGCGATTGCCTCCTGAAGGCGCCCAGGCGTCACTCCAACGATTCGCGCCGCTCCATGCGCCGCATCAGTGATGAGCCCGGCCTGCGAGCCAGTGTAGGAGCGGGCATCGGCACCAAGATCGGCAATGGCCATGGCAAGGAGCGACATTGAGATGCGCTCACCAGCGGTCAGGAGCATGTCCAGTTCACGGCCGGGAGGGCCATCGGAGACTTGATTGGCCAGTTCCAGGAGTTCGTCAGTGGTATCGCCCATGGCCGAAACCACCACGACCACATCATTGCCAGCGCGCTTGGCATGCACGATGCGGCGAGCCACTCGCTTGATGCTTGCGGCATCAGCAACGCTCGAACCACCGAATTTCTGAACGATCAAGGACACGATGGGAAAGTCTACCGTCGCGCGAGCAGCCCCTTGGCCTTGGTGATTCTGGCTCCACCGGCGCTAGCAGCCACGGGTAGATTCACACGGGCCACCCTGGCGAGTCGTTGAAAGGTGCCGATGCCCAGTCGTCTCGTCCGAATCGTCATCGCCTTCATTTGCGCTGGCTTCACTTCGGTCGTCGTCGCTTCGGCTGCACCCATGGGCCTGGCTCAACAGCCTCGGATCATTCATGGGGATCCGGCAACGGGCGACTTCAGATTTCTCGTGGCCCTCCTGAGCTCTGATGCTCTGAACGGCGCACTGCCCTTTGACTCGCAGTTCTGCGGTGGCACATTGACCTCGCCCACCACTGTCGTCACGGCCGCCCACTGCGTAGTTGCAGAGGGAGCCCGAACAGCAGCGGGGCCCAGCGAACTGGTCATCGGCTTCGGCCGCGATCTCAAAGCGCCAATGCGCTTGGTGCGCGTGTCGGCCGTGGCGGTCAACCCCGCATATTTGAAGAACGATTCAGCAGCCGACGTTGCCGTGCTGACTCTTGCTGCGCCAATCACAGATGTGCCACCGCTCTTGGCGGTGTCCCCACTTGAAGCGGCGGCGCTCACCGCAGCAGGCATTCACGTGACCACTGCCGGCTGGGGAAATACCTCAGCCTCAGCAGACAAGTACCCAACCCTGCTGCGCCAAGCCGAGATGGTCGTCTTTCCGGTGTCCAACTGCGGAAATGGCTACAACTTCACCGTCTCTGGATTGACCTTCGAGGGCTGGGGCCGCCAGGACGTGGATCCCAAAGTGATGCTCTGCGCAGCAGGTGTATCCAGGGGCTTGCAGGTGGATACCTGCGAAGGTGATTCCGGCGGTCCACTGATCGCCGGAAATGGTGCCGCAGCGCGCTTGGTCGGCATCGTCTCGTGGGGCGCCGACTGCGACTCCGGCACATCCGGTGTGTACACCCGAGTTTCGGCGACGTACGACTTTCTGCTCGCGCACGGCGCGATTGCGCCGATAGCGCCGCCGACAGGCTCCCCAACAGTGTCTGTGGCTGCACTGAACAACGCCTTGCTCATTACATTCTCGGCAGGCTCGGTCTCGCTGCCGGTGACCGGAGCTGCGGCATCTGTCATCAATCCTGCGACCGGACAGGCGGTGAGTTGTGTCGCACCAGTTGCCACTCTGCAATGTCGTGTGGAGGGGTTGAGCAACGGCACCAAGTACAACGTCACGGCCGTGGCAGGCACTCTCGGGGGAAATTCGGCAGTGTCATCGCCAATCACGGCATCGCCCCTCTCTGTACCTGATCCGGGCACGGTCGTGCGAGCAGTGCAAGTGGATTCGCACGAGGTCTATTTCCGCGTTTCAGCAGCACACGGAAACGGACCTGCAGTCACGCAGTGGAATGTGGTCTGCATTTCTCCAGCCGGCACTTCGTACGCAGGTGGGATCGAGATTGCGGGCGTGGGAGGTGATGCGTGGGTTGAGGAGTTGCCCCGCGGCACCTACAGATGCGCTGCATCAGCAACCACGGCAGTTGGCACAGGCACCTCGCTGTCAGTGCCAGTACGAGTGAAGTAGAACAGGTGTGACTAGACGCGGCGGCGGCCTTCAAAGGCCCGCCCAAGAGTGACTTCATCGGCGTACTCAAGATCGCCACCTACGGGCAGTCCGCTGGCAAGCCTGGAGACCGCCACCCCAAGAGGGGCGATGAGCCGAGCCAAATAAGTAGCCGTGGCTTCGCCTTCAAGATTGGGGTCAGTGGCAAGAATGACTTCGACGATGGCTCCGTCAGCAAGACGGATCATCAGCTCGCGAATGCGCAGATCATCTGGTCCGATGCCATCGATTGGGCTGATGGCTCCGCCGAGCACGTGATAACGACCCTTGAACTCGCGAGTCTTCTCGATCGCCACGACATCCTTGGGCTCCTCGACCACGCACAAGGCGGTGTGATCACGTCGAGGATCGCGACAGATACGGCACTCAGTCTCTTCGGCCACGTTGCCACAGATTGAGCAGAAGCGAACCTTCTCTTTGACTTCGCGCAGTGCATCGGCCAAGCGAAAGACGTCAGTGGGCTCAGCAGCCAGGATATGAAAGGCGATGCGCTGAGCACTCTTGGGGCCAACACCGGGCAACCGACCTAGTTCGTCGATGAGATCTTGAATGATTCCCTCGTACATCAGTGCTCAATCTCTCCGATTTGTGTGGCACCCAAAGCGCGAATGGCCAAGTCGACACCTGTCTCCTCGGTTTGATTCTCGTCATCCATGCTCGGGCTGTCAGGCTCGGCGGGTTTTGCTGGGCTTGCTTCGTTGGCCTTGCCAGTTGGCGCAACTGCATTGGGATCCAGCACGACATCGATGCGGACATCAACACGCATGACATCCAAGATGGCCTGCCGCATGCGCTCGTCATGTCCGCTGGCTCTCGCGTTGTTCACCTGCCCGGCATTGGTAACGCCGATAGCCAGGGTTCCATCACTGATGGACAAGGGCTGCGAAGCACTGAAGAGCATCCAGGCAACTCGTGAATACGACTTCGTCGCGTCAAGGACTGCGGGCCACATCGTGGCGAAGTCGGCAATCGACGGCATATCCCCCGCTGCGCTTTCAACTGGCGCTTCGACTGGTGCTGTCGGCTTGGTGGCTCCGGCAGGCTTTGCCTGCGGCACTGCTCGCGGTGGACGCGTGGCTGTGGGTGCGGCGGCTTTGGACTCAGGTATAGAAGCTTCAGGACTTGGCTCCGGAGTCTTGTCCGCCACAACCTCATCTACCTCTGCGGCTTCTGCGGTAGACGGAGCGATGTCAGACAGTCGACGCGCGGCCGGAGGCCCGGTGGGGGCGGCAGTCGCCTTGATCTGAACTGCCGCAGCATCAGCCGGAGCACTTGCGAGCCGGCGCTCGAGTTGATCAAGACGCGTTGCAAGTCCTCGCTCATCAGCATCGATGGCCGGAAGCAGAAGCCGAGCACACATCAGCTCCAATTGCAGTCGAGGCGCGGTGGCCCCCTTCAACTCACTCAAGGCCTCATTGACAACATCGGCAGCCCGTGAAAGCTCAGTCGGACCAATGATCTTCGACTGCTCAATCTCCCGAGCAATCTGCTGATCAGGTCCATCGATCAAGGCCGTTTCCGCGGCATCGGGCACATGCTGCAAGACGATGAGATCGCGCAAGCGTTCGAGTAGATCACTGACGAAACGACGTGGCTCATGTCCGGCGTCCATCACGCGTTCAATGACACCGAAGAGTTGCGCACCATCACGCGCGATCAAGGCGTCAACAGTCTCGTCGAGCAGAGTCATGTCAGTCATACCCAGCTGCATCACTGTGTCGGCGTACGTCACTCCGTCATCGCCGGCCCCCGCAATGACCTGACCCAAGATGGACAGACTGTCGCGAACACTGCCTGCACCTGCACGCGCAATCAACGCCAATGCATTGGCATCAGCGGACACCCCTTCAGTCGCACAGATTTTCGCCAAGTGGGTCTGCAGTTCGCGCGTGGACACCAAACGAAATGTGTAGTTGTGCGTGCGCGAACGAATAGTCGGCAGCACTTTGTCGACCTCAGTCGTGGCGAAGATGAAGCGAACATGCGGTGGCGGTTCTTCGACAAGTTTCAACAGGGCATTGAAACCAGCAGACGTGACCATGTGGGCCTCGTCGATGATGTAGACCTTGTAGCGCGAAGAGGCTGGCGCGAACATCGCGCGCTCGCGCAGATCGCGAGTGTCCTCCACTCCACCATGACTCGCCGCATCCAACTCGATCACATCGATGGATCCCGGTCCGTTGGGAGCAAGATCCATACAGCTGTTGCAGACCCCGCACGGATCAGGCGTGGGACCCTGCTCGCAGTTCAAGGAACGAGCCATGATCCGAGCCGTTGATGTCTTGCCGCAGCCACGAGGGCCAGCGAACAGATAGGCGTGGTGGGTGCGATTGTGCTCAAGGGCCCGGCGCAAGGGGCCGGTCACATGCTCTTGCCCGACTACCTCATCCAGGCTGGCCGGACGGTAGGTGCGATACAGGGCCATGGACACGCTGGCCACCCTAATGTGCGCACAAGGGACCCCTCGCACACCCGATAGAGCCCACCTGCCCTTGCTGCCTTCCGGCCCTGGGGGGGTTAAGCGGGATACCGCCGCACGAGGGGTCGCACCAACTCTAGAGGCAGGTGGCGGCTTCGGCGAATGTGGTGGCAAGTACGCTCGCCCGCGGAGGATTCGCCTAGTGGCCTATGGCGCTCGCTTGGAAAGCGGGTTGGGGGAAACCCCTCAGGGGTTCAAATCCCCTATCCTCCGCCACTTGAAAGAGGGCACGTTTCTGTGCCCTCTTTTGTGCTTGTACCCTCGTCCGCGGTGGCGTGTCCGAGCGGCCAAAGGAGCACGCCTCGAAAGCGTGTGTGGGGGTAACCTCACCGTGGGTTCAAATCCCACCGCCACCGCCATCTTCTTTTCAAGCAGTCATGTCATGCAGGACTCCCAGATTTCTAGCGCTGCTATGCGATCATCTCGAAGGTGAGCGTGAGCCCGGAGGCTGGAAAGACATTCGTCAATACGCCGTTGCCGCAGCTTCAGGCCAGCAATAACGCCACCTTCTACGGACGAGTCGTCGTCCTGCTCGTGTTCGCCTCGATCCTCATCGTTTCCGCAATCGCCATCGCCGTCGGCAGGTACTTCGACGGGCAGCAGGCCTACCTGCCGCCGGAGGAGCGCACTGTCGGCAACCGCGAGATCCTCGTCTCGCAGCAACTGCCTCCCAGTGGGCTGGTGATCGTCGCACTCGTGGCGATCGCCGTCATCGCGATCGTGGCCGTCAGCTTCGAGGTCATTGCAGCACTCATGAGCGTCAGCCCGAGGCGCCGAGTACTGAACGAGCTCCGCGGGCAGGACCTGATGACTGCGGAGGCCGGAGCCCGAGTGCGCGTCACGGTGCTCGTGCCCGCCCACAACGAGGAGTTCTCACTGCCGACGACATTGGCGGCGCTGGCCAAGCAGACCAGACCACCGGATCGGGTCATCGTCGTCGCGGACAACTGCACCGACAGAACGGTGGCGATCGCGAACGAGATGGGCCACGAGGCCTTCGAGAGCGTGAACAACGTGCATAAGAAGGGCGGCGCCCTCAACCAGGTGCTCGCCGCAGTGCTCCCGGTCGCGGGGCCGCAGGACGTCATCCTCGTGATGGATGCCGACACCAGCCTCGGGCCGCGCTATCTCGAAGTGGCAACGCAGTGGATGGAGGCAGACCCCGAACTGGCAGCCGTGGGAGGCGTCTTCTTCGGCGAGGAGGGGCACGGGCTGATCGGGCAGTTCCAGCGCAATGAGTACACGCGCTACAGCCTGCAGATCAAGTCGCGTCGTGGCCGTGTCTTCGTGCTCACGGGTACAGCGACGATGTTCCGGGCGTCCGCGCTCATCGACGTGGCCGCCGCGCGCGGCGTGTTCATCCCCGGCGAGCCCGGCAACGTGTACGACACGGCGGCGCTCACCGAGGACAACGAGCTGACCATCGCGCTGAAGTCCCTCGGCGCCACGATGGTGTCGCCACCTGAGTGCTACGTCATCACCGAGCTCATGCCGGCGTGGAGGAACCTGTGGGTCCAGCGCCAACGATGGCAGCGCGGCGCCCTGGAGAACCTCGCCGCGTACGGCATGACACGCGCGACCATCCGCTACTGGGGCCAGCAACTGGGCATCGGCTACGGCACTGTCGCCCTCAATGCATCGTTGCTGCTCCTGTTCATCACAATCATCTCCCTCGACCGATGGATCTGGTTCCCGTTCTGGATCATCATCGGTGGCATCTTCTGGCTCGAGCGGGTTATCACTGCCTGGCGGGGTGGTTGGCGTGCCCGGCTGCTCGCCGCGGCGCTGCTGCCCGAGCTCGGCTACGACGTCTACCTCCAGGCTGTCTTCGCCTCGTGCCTGTTCGACATCAGTGTCGGTCGTCAGGCGACCTGGGGACATGTGCAGCATCCGGCGGGGTCGACATGATCGGTATCCAAGCGGGGCTCCTCCTCCCGCAGAGCACGCTCAGCCAGCCCTGGTTTCTGGTGTTCGCACTCGTCGTGGGCTTCAACACGCTCATCTACTTGGGGCTGACCGTCTCCAAGCTCGTGCCATGGCCGCCACAGATCCACCCGAGCCGTGTCCGCGCGATCCTTCCATTCGCCTCAGCACAGGAGCCAGCCGTGACCAGGAAGACCAGGGCGTCGCTGCATGAGCTGCACGAGCCATTCGTCCAGCTGCGCCACGATGCCGCACGCCAGACGATCCCGCAGGCCATGGTGCTCATAGGTGCACTGATGCTGGTGATCGCACTGCTGAATCTCCTTGCCTACGACGAGCCCTCGCCGCGGAACAGCATCGGCGCGATGGTCACCGCATTCGTGCTGATCGCGACCTCACAGGTGCTCGTGCGAACCAGCATCTCGGCATCGGGAATTATCGCCGTGTGGACAGTGATGATCACCGTGGTCATCATCGAGGTCTCCTACTTCGCGGCTGTGAGAAACGAGCCCGTTGTCCTTGTCAATGCTGTCGTCCTGCTGGTGATGCTCCCGCCGATGTCGATGTCCTGGCGCGCCGGGCTCGTCGGCGGTGCGCTGAGTGCCACAGCGGTGCTGGTGTCCGGCTCGGTCATCGACTCCCTTGCGACCCTGCCATGGGTGGTCGCAAGCCTTGCCGCTCTTGTGGCCGGACTCGTGCTCCTGCAGATACGCATGACGATCATCGACCGGCTCAGCCTGTCCCAGATGCGGGCGAATGCCCTGGCCAGCACAGACCCCCTCACCGGGCTGTTCTCTCGGACCGGCCTGCTTGCCCTCGCCGAGACCATCGCGAGCACCGCAGCAGCAAACGGCCAGCAGGTGCATGTGCTCCTGTGCGACATCCGCGGCCTGGACGCCATCAACCGCGCCTACGGCATCGAGTTCGGTGACGAAGTGGTCCAGGTGACTGGGCGGGCGGTCAAGGCCACGCTCCCCGCCGCAGACCTCGTCTCGCGATGGGACGGCAACTCGTTCCTCACCTTGGGCGTCGGCGCCATCGGCGACCCTGCCGAACTGCGTGCGCAGATCGAGCAGGCCATCGCGCGCAGCGGCGTGATGCTGGGCAAGCGTGCGATCGCCGTGACCCTCGGCAGTGCCGTCGCCTCGCCCGGTCAGTCGACCTTCGAGGAACTGGTCGAGACCGCAACTCAGGAAATAACCGCGCACCGAGCTGCCCTGAGCCAGCCGGTGGATCCCGAGTAGCGAGGGGTCAGCGCAGTACGCGCCAGCTGCGGCTCCAGTCCTTTGGCTACACAGCTCACGTGGCGTGTAGCCAAAGGACTGGAGCGGTTGTTGCCTGCGGGACGAATTCGACCGAGGGGCTCTTGGATCTGGCTCAGTATCTCGGGGCGTCTGCTTGGCCCGAATACGTGAAGGCACGAGCGGCGATAGCGTGAGAACTCACGGCAGGCACCACGAGATGGCACGGATGACTTGCCACGAAGATTAGGTAACCCTAACCTTGCCCCGACAAGGGAGGCTTGATGTTCGCCAACTACCTCATCGGGTTGAGGGAAGGTATTGAGGCTGCCCTCGTCGTGAGCATCCTGATCGCCTATCTCGTCAAGACCGAACGGCGCGATGCCCTCACGCCAGTGTGGATCGGCGTTGGCCTGGCCTTGGCCCTGAGCCTGGGCTTTGGAGCTGCTCTCACCTTCAGCTCGGCCAATATGTCCTTCAAGATGCAGGAGGCCTTTGGCGGCTTCATGAGCATCATCGCGGTCGGTTTCGTCACGTGGATGGTCTTTTGGATGAAGAAGACCGCCCGCAATATCCGCGGCGAACTTCACGGTCGACTGGACAACGCTCTGAGCATCGGCCCCTATGCGATCGCTGTCGTTGCCTTCATCGCAGTCGCGCGCGAGGGCTTGGAAACGTCCCTGTTCATCTGGGCCGCTGTGCAGTCAACGGGATCTGGTTTCTCCCCGATCGTCGGCGCGACTCTGGGCCTGGCCACGGCTGTGGTCCTTGGCTATCTGTTCTACCGCGGGGCCTTGAAGATCAACCTGGCTAAGTTCTTCACCTACACCGGCGCCGCCTTGGTTGTGGTGGCGGCAGGTGTCCTTGCCTACGCCGTGCACGATCTCCAGGAAGCAGGCATCCTGCCTGGACTGGACAACTTGGCCTTCGACGCCACGGGGGCGCTGCCGCCAGCGAGCTGGTACGGAACCTTGGTCAAGGGAATCTTCAATCTGTCTGCCGCACCATCTGTGCTTGAGCTTGTCGCATGGTTCGCCTACTTGATCCCGGTGATGTACCTGTTCTTTCGCAAGCCTCGAATCAAGCCGGGGGCCGCGCCTCAGATCGCCTCGGCGTCGGCGGCCGCTGGCCGCTGACCGCCCAGCACAACTGGCAATTCAATCGGACCCACCCACGATCACGCCCGGAGGAAGAATGCTCGTCAGCTGGAAGTCCACTGCAATTCTTGCTCTCGCCGCTCCAGCTCTGCTCCTGGCCGCATGCAGCTCCAGTAGTGAAGAGGGTTCAACCTCTGCTGCCGTCACGACCATCGCAGTGAACGCAACAGATACCGAGTGCACCCTCGATCAGGCAACGATTGCTTCCGGGCCGGTCAATTTTGCAGTCACCAATTCCGGGAGTCAGGTCACTGAGGTGTACGTCTACGGCCAGAGTGGCGATGCATTCACCACAGTGGTCTCGGAGGTCGAGAACATCGGACCGGGCATCCGGCGAGATATGAGTGTCGAACTGGCTCCTGGAACGTATGAGATCGCATGCAAGCCCGGGCAGACTGGTGACGGAATCCGCGCCTCACTCACGGTGACAGGTAATGCGAGCCAGAATCCGGCGGCCTCCACCGCAGCACTGCGAGCCATAGCACTCGGCATCAACGACGCCGACACCCTTACCGGACTGCAGGGTCAATCAGCGAACATCGAAGAGAAGATCGAGTTTGAAGTGACGAACTCAGCAGTCGCCCAGCGGATCTTCGAGGTCAAGCGTCCAGATGGTTCAGTGGCAGGAGAGATTGAGATTGAGTCCGGAAAGACTGGCGATCTCACTTTGGACCTTGATGTGGCCGGAACGTGGAGTCTGATTGTCGAAGGCGGAGCAACGGAGACGGCAGCAGACTTCTCGGTCAGCTAGTCGCCGCGGGAGTCGTTGCCCGCACGGGGGCGCAGCCTGGTCCCGATGGGCTCGGGGTTGGCGAAGCCTTTGTGGCTGCAACGGTCGCATCGTCCAGAACTGCTGTGAACTGCTCTCCGAGCAGGACGTCGACTACTCGCTTGCTTCGGCCATCGGGAATCAGCGTTACTCCGGGAAAGTAGTAGGCCAGCAATTCTGCAGAGGGTTTGCCCTTGGGCCCGTAACGGATCTCACCGATGCTGGCTACCTGCCGCTTGCCGACCGCATTGCCGACATCACGCACTGTGAAGCCACGTGCACGCAGCACCTCAGCAGTGCCGCCGGCCAAGCCGGGTGTCTGAGTGGCGTTGTAGACATTGACGCGCACTCGTGAGACGGCGGGCAGCGACTCAGCGGGCGACACCATCACCGTGACACAAGGCGATGGGTTGGGTGTGGCTGCCGCGTCTGGCTCTGAGCTTCCGCTGAACATTTGGACGATCAGGAAGAGCAGGGCCAGGATCACCAGCGCAGCGAGCACGAACCCAGCGACGATCTGCCAGAGAGGTCGACGGCGACGGCGACGGGGTGCAATCCGAATCGCACCCTCACGCATTCCGCTCATGAATCCTCCTGGATTCGAATCTCCGCCATGAAATCGCGCACCAGATTGCCACATTCGGTGGCGAGTACTCCACTGACCACTTCTGGACGGTGGTTCAGGCGACGATCTCTGGGCAGATCCCAGTGCGAACCGCACGCGCCATATTCCTCATTCCAGGCTCCAAAGACGATGCGATCCACTCGAGAGAGCACTGCCGCGCCTGCACACATCGGGCACGGCTCCAAGGTGACCACCAGCGTGCAGCCATCCAGATGCCAGTCGCCCCTGCCTTGTGCTGCCGCCCGCAAGGCGAGAACTTCGGCATGGGCGGTGGGATCGGCCGTTGCCTCCCGCTGATTGCCGGCTCGGGAGATGACAGCACCTGAGGCGTCCAGCACCACCGCCCCGATGGGCAAGTCACCCGAAATCGTCGCCTGCTTGGCCTCGGCAATCGCCAACTCCATCGACTCGCGGTAGCGCTCCTGCCTGTGGTCCACGCTAGGAGGATAGGACCAGCCGCGCCCGTCAGGCCGGCGAAGGCCGCCGCCGGTCCAGCAGCACGGCAGCGGCAAGAGAGAGCAGGCCCATGCCTGCGATGAGCACCCAGCCGGCGGCGTCGCCTAGCCCGGAGATGTTCGCAGGGTCGTCCGGGCACATGCCAAGTCCACACTCGGGAATCACTGAAACTGCGATCAGGACTGCGTCCAATATCACCCACACGATGGCCGTGTAGGCCGCGATCCGCATCACGCCCGGCGTGCCGCGCAGCCCGAGATCACCGCTGGTCAGTGGCGTCTCCCACAGCAGCAAGATCGCACAGCCCACAATGCCGACCGCGAAGGTTACGAAGGCCCAGGTATAGAGGTGGAGACCCAGGAATTCTGGGCCATAGCCCGGGTTAGTGGCATCGGCGATGTGCAAGAAGATCTGTCGGACACTGCCGGCTGCGCCCACGGCAGCAGCCAGGATGCTCAACGCGTAGTGGCGGGCGCGGATGCCCCACAGCAGGTTCATCATCGGCCCCACGGCCAATCCGATCATCCCCGAACGCTGGATCAGGCACAGCGGGCACGGCTGCTCGCCAACGCCCAACTGCAGGTGCAAAGAGCCAGCGAGCACGCCAATGAGTGCGAAGAGTGCTGCGATGTTGACGAGCCGGGCCAACTCGATCTGGCGCTGGGCAGACAAACTCATGAGTTCCGTTCTCAGATCGGCTTGAGCGTGGGCGCTAGAAGTTCAGTGGGATCGGGTCGTTGATATGCATCCTCAGTAGCACGGCGGTCAGGATCAGCGTCAGGATGACCAGTCCGGGCGTCCAACGCCACCGGAGCACGATCCCAGCGAAGACGATCAGCCACAGCACAAACATCGAGAGCATCACGGGAGCACGCTAGCGAAAGACGATCATCTGGCTGTACAAGAGCGGAAACATTCCCGTAGCGAACGAAGCAACCTTGCTGAAACACCGGTCACCTAGTGTGTTGGGTGAACCCGGCGCGACCGGGCTCGAGGCGTGAGCGGCGGGAGGTGTGATGTCAGTGGCAACAGTCTCGGCCCCATTCGACGAGATGCTCGAGGGTGGAAAACCGCGCTCAACTCACCGAGCACTGTTCAACACCCTGGAGGAACTCGGACCGCAGGGGCTGGCAGAACGTGCCCGTCAGCGCGACTCCTATCTGGACCGCCACGGCATCACCTTCACTTTGGGCGAGCGCGAGCGACCACTGCCCATGGACCTGGTGCCCCGCATCATCACGCCGACCGAATGGCAAAGCATCGAGGCCGGAGTCATCCAACGGCTGCGCACCCTCGAGCTCTTCCTAGCCGACGTCTACGGCGAGGGCCAGGTTCTCCACGACCACGTCATTCCCCGGACCTTGGTCACCAGCTCAAACCACTTTCACCGGCAGGCATGGGGCGTCAAGCCAGCAAACAATGTGCGCATCCATGTCTCGGGCATTGACCTCATCCGCGATGAGCACGGCATCTTCCGAGTGCTTGAGGACAATCTGCGCAACCCCTCAGGCGTGTCGTACGTGCTTGAGAACCGACGCACCTTGGCGCACGTGCTGCCAGAAGTCTTTGCCAAGCATCGGGTGCGTTCGATCAATGAATACCCCGAGCGGCTGCTCGAAGCACTCCGCGCCTCCGCGCATGAAGATGTCATTGATCCCAACGTCGTGGTGTTGACACCCGGTGTGCACAACTCTGCGCATTACGAGCACGCATTCCTTGCTCGACACATGGGTGTGGAACTTGTTGAAGGACGGGATCTCTACTGCCGCGATGGTCGCGTCTGGATGCGCACAACTGCTGGTCCGCAGGTCGTTGACGTGGTGTACCGCCGTATCGACGACGACTACCTGGACCCAGTTCACCTTCGACCTGACAGCGTGTTGGGTGTGCCGGGACTCATCAACGTTGCCCGCGCGGGACATGTCGGCATCGCCAACGCGATCGGCAATGGCGTCGCTGATGACAAGGCCGTGTATCCATACGTCCCAGCGCTGATGCGCTACTACTTGAACGAAGAACCCATCCTTCCCAACGTCGACACCTACGACCTCAGTGATCCTGATCAACGCGAGCACGTCATCCACAACATCGAGAGCATGGTCGTGAAGCCGGCGGACGGCTCCGGGGGCTACGGACTCGTCATGGGCCCGTCCGCAACGGAGAAAGAACTCGTGGGCGCTATTGCGGCCATCAAGGAGGATCCGCGTTCATGGATCGCGCAGCCAGTGGTGCGTTTCTCCACGTATCCCACTGTTGTTGAGGATGGCGTGATCAAGCCACGTCACGTTGACCTGCGTCCGTTTGCTGTCAACGACGGGACCAACGTCTACGTACTGCCCGGAGGGTTGAGCCGCGTTGCGCTGCCTGAAGGAAGCCTTGTTGTGAACTCCAGCCAAGGCGGAGGATCCAAGGACACGTGGGTGCTCGAAGACACGCAGACTGTCGATCGACCTATCCCTCGTGAAGTGCCGCGCGCTGCAATGGTCGACATGGACATTCCGGATCGCGTTGATGCTCCCGTGGCGCATGACGAGCGAATGCTGCAGCAGGAACGTCAGCAACAGCAGCAAGGAGGCCAACCATGCTGAGCCGCATCGCCGAATCCTTCTTCTGGCTTGGCCGCTACATCGAACGAGCCGAAGGCACAACGCGCATTCTGAGTGAGCACTACCAACTCATTGTTGAGGACCAGTCAGTCTCTGAGCCGATGGCCTGCGCGATCCTGCTCGATGCGCTGTCCATGCCACATATCGGTGTCGAGGACGGCCTGCTTCTGGTGCGCAGCGTCGTGGGTGAGACCGGACTACCCGCGACCATCACCGGCGCAGTCAGTGCCGGACGCGACAATGCCAGAGCCATTCGCGATTCGCTTTCTGCCGACACTTTCGAAGCCCTCAACGCAGCACACCTGTTCTTATCGCGCGGACTCACGCATTCGTCGAGTCCCGGCGTTGGCCTTCACCGCGTGCTGGAACGCTTGTTCGTCGTCAACGGCGTCATCGATTGGACGATGTCACGCGATGAGGCCTACTACTTCATGATGCTTGGTCGTCAGATTGAGCGAATCGACATGATGGGACGCCTGTTGGCTATGCGCCACGAGCAGTTGTGGCCGAACTCGGGTCCTGTTGCAGTGTTAAGAGCAGCTGGAGCCCTGTCCGCCTTCCTGCGGACTCGCGCGCCGCTGCAGGGCACCGATGTTCGCAAGTTTCTCGTACTCGATGAAGCCTTCCCGCGTTCGATGCGAGTCTGTGCGGGCGATGCCGAGCTCGCAGTGCGCGAACTCGAACGACGAGGAGTGGGCGACGGCGGCACCTTGCTGCGCGAAGTAGGCATGCTGCGCTCAGCCTTGGAGTACACGACCAGTGATGACCCCAAGGAGATCGACCGCCTCATTTCCGAATCTCGACAAGCAGCAGTACGCGCATCCGATCAGGTCAATCGCGCCTTCTTCCGGCAGCACGGCACACTCGTCTGGAGCCACTAATGACTGCTGAGCCAATCGTCGCGAACTCTCGCGTTGGCCGACGTCTGCAGATCTCCCACCACACGGGGTACCAGTACTCAGCGCCGGTCGAAGCGTCGTTCAACGAAGTGCGCATGACGCCGATCACCGAGGGTGGACAGGTACTTCTCAGCCATAGCCTCCTGGTCGAGCCGGCCGCGAACATCCAGACCTACACCGACTACTGGGGGGCGCTTGTCGAGAACTTCGATGTGCACACCCCGCATCGCATGCTGCAGATCACTTCGCTGAGCACTGTTGACATTCCACCGATGAAAGAGCCAAAAGAGGGTGGCTCCTGGCACAGCGTGCAAAGCATGGAAACCCAGGAGCGCTGGGCAGAATTTCTGACAAATACCACCTTCGTCGACTCACCCGAAGAAGATCCTTCGCGCTCGGCGATCGTGCGCGAACTGCGGCACGTCGGCAGCCCGGCAATTGCAGTGCGCGGAGCCATGGAAGCAGTGCGCAATCAGATCGTGTACACGCCCGGGGCAACCAATGTGTCCACGACTGCAAGTCAGGCCTGGGCCACAGGGCGCGGTGTCTGTCAGGACTTCACGCACGCGATGCTCTCAATTCTGCGAGCGCTGCAAATACCAGCTCGATATGTCAGTGGTTACCTGCACACCGAGGAAGCTGCCCTTGGCATGACCGTCGTCGGAGAATCACATGCGTGGGTGGAGTACTGGGATCAGGGCTGGCACGCCGTTGACCCCACGAACAACCGAAGTGTCGGTGCAGCACATGTAGTGGTTGCTCGCGGACGCGACTACGGCGATCTGCCACCTCTCAAGGGCATCTACGCAGGTGGACGCAGCGGTGCGCTGGGCGTCACGGTGGAGATCACTCAGATCGCAAAGTAGTGCGGCGCGTCATTCAATAACGACAGGTCGCGCTCCCACGCCCCACACGACGTAGTTCCACATCCAGTTGGCAACCACGCTGATGCGGTTGCGACCACCTGCCAGATAGAACACGTGCAGACCTAGCCAGGCCAACCAGGCCACTGTGCCGTGCAAGCGCAGACCTTTGGCCTCAACAACTGCCCGACGTCGGCCGATCGTGGCCATCTGGCCCTTGTCCTTGTACTTGAAATCGGTCAAGGGCTCGCCGGCAATTTGCGCTTTGATCTGCTTGGCCACGTGTCGTCCCATCTGCATGGCCACAGGGGCGATCATTGGCAGGGGGCGACCCTCAGGGCCGTCAAGACAGGCTGCGTCACCAATGATCCACACATGGTCAACCAACTCAAGAGTGGGTTTCACCCGCAGACGATTCATGCGATCCGTGAGACCAAGTGATGCCCATTGTTCATGTGCAGCCACGCCCGCGGCCCACACGATCGTGCCAGCAGTCAGAACTTCGCCCGACTTCAAGTGGACGTCATTTGGATACATCCGGTCAACAGCAGCATCAACCATCACCCGAGCTCCGAGATCCTCAAGTTCTGATTTCGCGTGCGCGCTGGACTTCTCGGTGAATGGAGGCAGTAGCCGAGGGCCCGCTTCAACCAGAGTCACGCTCGCCGCATCTGCAAGATCCGGGAACTCGCGCTTGATCGAGCGCTGAAGCTCAGCCACTGCGCCAGTTACTTCAACGCCGGTAGGCCCGCCCCCAACGACAACGACGCGCAGGTGCTCCTTGGGTCGATGACCATTCTCGACTTCCTCATAAATAGACAGCAGCTGATTTCGAATGGCTCGTGCCTGATTCATCGTCTTCATCTGCAGTGCGTGTTCAGCTACGCCGGCAACGCCAAAGGTGGTGCCCGTGCTGCCGGTTGCAAGCACCAGGTCGTCAAAGGGCAGCACGGTGCCATCGTCAAGGCGAATGCTCTTGCGTTCGATATCGATGCGTACAACATCGCCTCGGCGAAAATCCACACCCGGGATGGCTCCACGAACTGAGTAGGCGATGTCGTCTTCAGACAGACCACCCGTTGCCACCTGATACAGCAGAGGTGCAAAGAGTTGATAGGGATTGCGATCAATCAGGGTGACGTGCACGTCGCGCGATTTACTGAGCTCGCGCGCGCACCGAAGACCGCCGAAGCCAGAACCGATGATCAGTACATTGCGAGGGCCGCCGGCGTTTGCACTCATGCCACTGCCCTTGGATTCAGAGGCCACTAGGCAGGCGTGGTCGTATCAAGGCGAGCTTGCTGCGCAGCGGACAGTTCAACTGTCGCGGACTTCACGATTGAATCAACGGTCGCGGGCCTGGTGGCACCTGGAATGGGGATCACTACAGGCGACATTGCCAAGAGCCAGGCCAAGGTGACCTCTTGCGCCGTAGCACCCACCTCTTGGCCGACTTCGGCAAAGTCCTTGTACTTGGATCCAACCTCACTGGCCTCATTGGATCCACCAAGAGGGGACCAGGGCAAGTAGGCGATACCCAGATCCGAGCAGTGGTCCAGGGCATCACGATGACGGCGGAATCGCGGGGAGTACTGATTCTGAACCGACACCACACCGTTGTCCTGTGGGCCACCGAGAATCCCGATGGCGATGTCGATCTGCTCCTTGCTTGCGTTGGAAAGGCCAATGCGAGCAACCAGCCCTGCATCCTTCAATGACAGGAGCGTGCGCATCTGATCTGCATAGTCGAGCTCAGGATCGGGGCGGTGGTGCTGGTAGAGCTGAATCTGCGAAACACCCAAGCACACCAAGCTCTTTTCGCAGGCCGCCCGCAGACCATCGGGGCTGGAATCCGAGCCGAACACTCCGCCGGATTCGCGCGTGATGCCTCCCTTGGAAGCCACCAGCACGGCGTTGAGATCGGCGGGGCCGGTGTAGGTGCGAAGCGCTTCAGCAACCAGCATCTCGTTGTGCCCGATGTCCTTGGCCGACGGGGCATAGATATTGGCCGTATCGATCAAGGTGACACCCAGATCAAGCGCCCGATGAAGAGTCGCGATGGTCTGCTCACGCTTGTCGACATTGCCCGGGAAGGACATTGGCATGCCGCCAACCCCGACGGAGGAGACAAGCAGGTCACCGATAGCGCGCTGAGGCAAAGTCACAGCCGGAGTCTAGCGGCGGTGATCAGTTCAACGCCTCGGCCGCGATGATCCACTCGGCTTCAAGTGAGTCACGCTTGGTGCTCATCTGCTGCAGTTTTCGATTCAGATCATCAAGTTGCTGATGATTGGTAGAGGTCTCGGCCATCTGCCCGTGGATGGTGGCTTCGTCGGTGTCCAAGCGAGCCAGTGAGCGCTCAATTCGGGCTAGGTCCTTCTCAAGAATTCGGCGCTCGGCCGCATTGGACTGAGCCTTCTTGGGCTGCGCCTGCTCTCCTTGACCCCGGGTAGCTCGGCGGCGCTCGATGAATTCATCGACACCACCGACCAAATGCGCCAGCGCGTGGTCGCCCAGCAGCGCGAAGGTGTCATCACATACTCGCTCAAGGAAGTAGCGGTCATGGGAGATCACGATCAGCGTGCCACCGAAGCTGTCAAGCAGATCTTCAAGCGCAGTAAGGGTTTCCACGTCGAAATCGTTCGTCGGTTCGTCGAGCACCAGCACATTTGGGCCACCCATGAGCAAGCGCGTGAGCTGTAGGCGACGACGTTCGCCGCCTGACAGATCACCCACTGGCGTCCACTGACCGTCGGCGCCAAAGCCGAGCCGTTCACACAACTGAGAGGCCGTCAGTTCGCGGCCCTTGCCGATCTCTACGCGGTTGGCCACCTTCTCGACGGCCTCCAGTACTCGCCAGGTCGGATTGAGTTCCTCCAGATGCTGAGAGAGGTAGGCGGGCTTCACGGTTACGCCTGTCACCAGCTTGCCCTTGACTGGCGGCAACTCGCCCAACAGCAGTCTGATGAGCGAAGTCTTGCCGGCACCATTGGCCCCGAGCAGCCCGATGCGGTCGCCAGGACCGATGTTCCACGTGACATGTTCAAGCAGAGTGCGGCCAGCCACATCCATGGTCACATCACGAATCTCAAACACCGACTTGCCCAGCCGAGCGCCCGCAAATGCCAGCAACTCAGTCGTATTGCGCGGTGGTGGCTCACCCTCGATCAGCTCGTTGGCGGCATCGATTCGAAACTTGGGCTTGGAAGTGCGGGCGGGTGCACCTCTGCGCAACCATGCCAACTCCTTGCGCAGCAGGTTCTGACGACGAGCCTCCGATGATGAGGCCTGGCGATCGCGTTCGGCCTTTGCCAGCACGTACGCCGAGTATCCGCCGTCATACTCCTCGACCTTGCCTTGCACAACTTCCCACGTGCGTTCGCACACTGCATCCAAGAACCAGCGATCATGAGTGACGACGACGACGGCGAGCTTGGGTCGAGACTTCAGATGATCAACGAGCCATGCAATGACATCGACATCAAGATGGTTGGTGGGTTCGTCCAGGAGCAGGAGATCGCATTCGGTGATCAGTGCTCGGGCCAGTTGCACTCGACGACGTTCGCCACCGGACATCGTGGCGATGCGCGCCTGCAGCAGTTCATCACTGAATCCTCCAAGCAGGCCATTGAGCACCTCGCGCACTCTGGCATCCGATGCCCACTCGTGCACCGGACGTCCGGGCACCACAACGCTTGCCACCGTGGCGTCCGGATCAGGAGAGTCCACCTGCAGGACCATCTCAACGTGCACATCTGACCCAACTGTCACACGACCGTCATCAACTGGCTCAAGACCGGTGAGGACGTGCAGAAGAGTGCTCTTGCCAGCTCCATTGCGCCCGACGACAGCGATCCGCTCGCCAGCGCTGACGCCAAGGGAGACCCCATCAAGTAGTGGGCGTTCTCCGAATGATTTGGCTACTGCTTCAATATTGACAAGATTGCGAGTGGCCACGAATCACATTCTCGCAAAGGTGCGTATTCACCATCACATCGCACATCAATCCACTAGCGTTCCGCCGTGCGCTGGCCGCGAGCCCAAGCAAAACCCCAGGAATTGGCGTCAGATCCGACGTCGATATCTCAAGTCATGCTTGGAAACGGGCTCCACGTGCCGATCCGTCCGGAATGGGTAGTTCCGATCCTGCAGAGACTCCGCGCGCACGACAAGCCAGAACACGAGCAGGACTTTCGCGTGGATTGGGCGGGAATCCGAACCCGCATCACGATGCTGCCGTGGGCGCCTTCGGATCTTGCGGGTACCACAAGTGATCGACTGCCAGTACCCACTGACGGCTACCGGTCAGAAGCTGAGGAATACGTGGGCCTTGCGCTGTCATTGACGAACGAGCGCGATAGCTATCGCGTTGTCGAAGTCGGTGCGGGTTGGGCACCTTGGGCTGTCATGGGTGTGACCTTGGCCAAGCGGCAGGGCAAAAGGGCAGTCGGTGTCGCGGTCGAGGCCGATGCCACCCGCGCGGGCTGGGCGATGCAACACGCGCTCGACAATGACATTCGGCCAGCTCTCATTGACGGCACCAGCACTGAGATTGCTGAGCGACTCGCGTTGAGTGATGCAGAGATCACCGTGGTCCAAGCCGCATGTTGGTTTGAGGAGACAACCCTGCGCTTCCCCGTGCTTACCGAAGATGACATGGGTGGGGCAGTAAGCACCGATGAGCAGGCCAATATGGACTACCGCGGTGCCTTCTTCGATCATGTCGAGGTCCCAACTGTGACTCTCCAGAGTCTGATCGGTGGCGACGAGCCCACCGATCTCCTGCACATCGATCTGCAGGGCCGTGAACTCGATGTGATTCTGCCCAATCTTGAACTGATCGCTCAGAAGGTCCGTTTCCTGGCAGTAGGCACCCACAACCGCTATGTCGAAGGCATCTTGCAAGACGAGCTCCTGAAGCGCGAGTGGGCCCTGCTGATGGAATCACCCTGCACCACATTCTTTGATGGAGTGCGGCCAAGCCTCACTGGATTCACGATCCAAGATGGCAACCAACTCTGGGCGAACTCACGTTTTCGCGACGCAGACCCCATCATCATCCGCGCTCGCTGAATCCACTTCTACTCTAGCGACGCAGCGACAATGTGCCCACGACTGCTGTCGATCGATCTGCAATGAGGAGATTCCATGAAACTCATCACCGCCATCGTCAAGCCATTTCGACTTGAAGAGGTCAAAGCGGATCTCAACAAGCTCGGCGTCAATGGCATGACCGTGTCTGAGGCAAGTGGGCACGGGCGTCAGCGCGGACATGTTGAGGTGTACCGGGGAGCCGAGTACCAAGTCGATCTCATTCCCAAAGTGCGCATCGAAGTGATCGTGGACGACGCCGACTCGGATCGAGTTGTCGACGTGATTGTGAAGGCTGCGCGAACGGACAACATCGGTGATGGCAAGGTCTGGGTCTCGCACCTGGACACAGTCGTACGTGTGCGCACGGGCGAGCGCGGCTCCGATGCGGTCTGAAGAATCTCAAGCAAAGAAGTAGCGGCCTGATTCTGCGGCAGGCCGCCACCACAACTACTTCTTGGTCGGGATAACCGTGATTGGGTTGTCGCCAGCCGCATGCGCGCGCTTGTCTGCACGCTTTTCCTTGATTGATTTGCCTGCTGGCTTTTGCTTCTCACTCTTCTGACGGGACTTGTCTCCCATGGGGATTCCCTTATTCGCAAAGTCCGAACGACTCCGTTCTTTCAACCCTACTCCCGAACGGCTGCGCAGAGAACAGGCTTGCCCTGCAAATGAATGAACCCCGGTCCGCAGCAGACCGGGGTTCATTCATTTAATTACGGGGTTCAGGCGCAGAACCCCTTGGAGGAAGCACTACCGCGTTGCAGTCGACTCGGCAGTTTGAAACATTTGTGGGTGAGGTGATCAGTCATGGCGCTATCGCTTCGTCCTATCTGGCTTGGCATTGCCCGCAGCTTGCGATGCCTTTTCAAGTGCAGTCAACGCGTTCTGGCGCGCAACAATGGCCGATGAAACTGAGAATCGACGTGCGGCCAAGGCAGTCGCCTTCGCCTCCGCGGTGGTGGCGATCTTCATCACGGCGTCGAACTCTGTCTTGGCTTTGAGCACGGCATCTTGAAAGGTCTGGTTGATGACGCGGCGGGCTTCAAGATCACGCGCGGCGGCGGCAAGGGCGACCAGTTCGGCCTTGCTCGCACTCACGCTGCTGCCTTGACCAGAGTTCTGGCCCGAATCGGCTGCGGACGCCCCGGTTGCCCCGCTGAATACGAGGGCTGAGCCCAGAACGGCGGCGGCAAAGGCGGCTGCTCGCTTCATGCGAAAACCTCCCTGCGCCTAGGACATTCCATTGACTTCCCTCAGGATCAGCCACCTTTCTGTGAATTTCCTGTGAGAAGCATGGAATTCCTGCAATTTCCCTGGCTTGGGCGGGAAATGGGAACCGGCGGGGACGAGATAGGTTCACGCTGGAGGTATTAGTGACTCAACCAACGATTCTCATCGTGGATGACGAAGCCGGAGTACGTGAGCTCTTGGCAGATGCTCTTGGCATGTCCGGCTACACCACTGTCGAAGCGGCCGATGGCATCGAGGCCCTGACCATTTTGCATAGGCAGACGGTCGATCTCCTGTTGATCGACATCAACATGCCCAAGATGGATGGCTTTCAACTTCTGGAGAAGCACCGGCACGATGGGCATCAGACTCCGGCGATCCTGCTCAGCGCTCGCGGAGATCGGTCCGATATCACCACCGGCCTCAAACTCGGAGCCGACGACTACGTCACCAAGCCCTTTGGCCTGGAAGAACTTGTGCTTCGGATAGCCGCGGTGCTGCGTCGCACAATGCCCACTCAGCAAACCGAGCGAGTTCTGCAATGTGGGCCCGTCTCCCTGGATCAAGCCCGACATGTGGTACGTGTTGAAGATGATGTCGTCGACCTCACCCAGACCGAGTTTCGACTCCTTGAAGAACTCATGCTGCGCGCCGGCTTTGTTGTAACCAAGGAAACGCTGTTGCGCGCGGTGTGGGACATCGAGTTCGACAGCAACACAACCGTGGTCGATACCTACATCTCGTACTTGCGCAAGAAGCTCCACAGAGAGGGATACGCCGGCATCAAGACCATTCGTGGAGCCGGCTTTCAACTCCTGGCGAAGTAGTGAAGCTCCGTACTCGGCTCACTATTGCCGTCACGTTCATCATCGCGTTCGTGGCTCTGGCCATCGGTGGATTTGCAATTGTGCGCGCGGAGTCCGTTGAACTGGAGCGCATTGATGCTGTGCTCAACGACGATGCTCTGCAACTTGCCACCACTGATGATGATCCGCTCATGCTGTCGCAATTTCTCGCGGAGGAAAGCTCGATTCCCGTCACCATCACCTATGTCGATGCTGAGGGCGGCGTCAGCCAATTGACGGAGAGTCCTGGTGGACTTGTCGACATTCCGCCGTCAGATGTGCTCGCCGAATCCCTTTCGAGCTCAATCTCCATCGACTCTCCGGATCCAGTTCGGCTGCGTTCCGTTGCACTTCCTGACGATGACTACCTGTTGATCTCCACCTCCTTGATGCCGGTCGTCGATGCCCGCGGGGATCAGATCAAGCTTCTGTCCGCCTTCACTCTCGTCACGATGCTGCTTGGCTTCCTCGTCACCTACGTCTTCTTCCGGCGCGACACCGAACTCAGCAATCTGGTCTCGTCCCTTGAGCAGCGTCAACAACTCATGCAGGAGTTTCTCGGTGACGCCTCGCATGAACTACGCACTCCACTGACCGTAATCAAGGGCTACGTCGAGCTCGTCACCCAACGGCGCAGCCTTGAACCAGAACAACTCGATCGCTACTACGCCCGGCTTGCCATCGAGATTGAGCGCATGGAGTCCCTCATCAACGATCTCCTGCTTATCGCCGAGCTTTCCGAGAACACCCCGCGCGAACGTGTAGACGTGGACATGACCAGCGCCGTTCGCCGATACGCCAGCGACCTAGTGCAACTGCAACCTCAACGCTCCGTCACTACCGACATCCCAGACCACATTGCCGTGATCTGCGTCCCCGAACACCTCGATCAACTGCTCGCCAACATATTCTCCAATATTCAGCGCCATACACCCGATGACTCTGCGGTTTCGGTTGGTCTACGCACCAAGGGTGAGGCCGTCATTTTGAACGTCGCTGATGCCGGACCGGGCATCCCCGACAGTGCACTGCGCGAAGGCATCCAGTTCTTCAAGCGATTTGACCCTTCACGCTCACGCACCTCGGGCGGATCAGGCTTGGGCATGAGCATCATGCAGGGCATCGCAGATAACTCAGACGGAAGCATTTCCTTGCGCAAGAGCCCGCTCGGCGGCCTGGAAATGATCATCACCTTGCCACGGGGAAGATTCAGATCTGAAGATCTGTAGCGACCGTGTATCCAAAGAAGTCACGACTCATCCGAAGCATCTGCGCACTGGCGACATTCATGCTGGTCACTTTGCAACTTGGCACAGCCTCTGCACTGACGCCCCGCATCGACGAGAACTTCACCGGCCACCCCGCAGGCAAGACTTTGGACGACAGTGAGAAATTCGGGCATTGGCGGGTGGTGTTCGACGGCGTCACCAATGGTCATGGCGTGCGCATCAGCAAAGCCGGCTTGCTGCTGACTCCACAAGCCGCCACCCAGCCGGACGCGACGAACTCGACTCTTGTCGTATCCCGCCGAAAGTTCACCGACAAGCCACTTCATGTGAGTGCGACGTGGACTACCCAGCGAACCACTCGGCTGGGCACCGCAAACCCGTGGGAAACCGGATGGCTGATTTGGGACTACCTCGACGCAGCCCACTTCACGTACTTGATTCTGAAGCCCAATGGTTGGGAGGTCGGGCGACGCGACCCAAGCATGCCCGGCGGGCAGCGCTTCATCGCGGACGGACAGTTGCCGGCAACGCCGATCAGAATGCAACGCACGGCCACCATCGATCGCATCAACGGTCAGACAAGCATTCGAATCGATGGGGCTGCTCTCACAAGTTTCACGCTCCCAGCAGGTGAAAGCCGTGGCAGCGTTGGCATGTATTCCGAAGATGCCATCGTGCTGTGGAGCCGAATATCTGTCGCGAGCGGCAACTGACCGCTCAGGCGTCAAGAACCACTCGGCTGCAAACGCTTGTTCCTGCCACCAGGGCTCAGTGTCGATCTCTGGACCTGCTTGCCAGGAGTGGCGTGAATGCCAGCCGTCAGACCTCTCGATAATGACACTGAGTCCGGTAATTGAGAATCCGTTGCCACAGAGCAAGCCAACCGGTGATGAGTGGTGCGGTGTTCTGCTCGCGGCCAAATCACAGGTACCTTGCACAAATGCCCAGAACCCGCATATCGCTTCTTCGTTCAATTGCCCTTGCCACTGTCGCACTGGCTTCAGCGACGGCTCTTGTCGCGGGCTCTATTCCTGCGCAGGCAGCACGCGTGACGCAGTCCGTTCCGGCAGCACTCAACACATGCCAGCCTCCGTCGAAGGCTTTCGTCTCGCTCGAAGTCGCTCCCGAGCTCACGGGCGCGGTGCCTGTACGCGCCGGCTACCACCGACTGTGGGACATGGCCGTGGCATGGAAGGACATCAACCCGTCCAACGGAGTCTTCAATTGGACCGTTCTGGATCAACGCGTTGCGCAGGCCGAGGCCTCTGGTGCAGTGCCGATGCTGGTCTTGGGACTCACCCCGCAATGGGCTGCAACTGACCCAAGCGCCGGGGATCCGCGCTGGGGACTTGGAAGCGCGAGCCCACCATCTGATTTCAACACCTACCGCACGTATGTCGATGCTGTGGTCTCGCGTTATGGCGGCCGCATCGGCGCCTACGAGGTCTGGAATGAAGCCAACCTCGTGACCTTCTGGACGGGAACAACCGACCAAATGGCCCAGATCACCAAGATCGCTTCCGACACCATCAAGGCCAAGAATCCCAGCGCGATCATCACCGCCGCCTCTGTCACCACACGTCTGCGCAGTCCGATGGCGCGGTTCGTCACTCCCTATGTCCAGGCGCTGAAGACCCTGGGCTACCCGTTTGATGCCTGGGCCATCCACACCTACCCGGCCGGCGACAAAGGCCCAGAGCAGCGCAAGTCAGATATTCAGAACTGGCAGCAGGTCGTTTCAGATGCAGCCGGTCCTGGCTCCCCAGCACTGAACAAGCAGGTGTGGGACACCGAGGTGAACTACGGTCTCGCTGGACCTGGTGCAACACCGCACACCGACTACTCCGACGCACAGGGCGCCGATCTGGTCACGCAGACCTTTGCGGATTCCCTGGCCCTAGGCATCGACGCAACCTTCTGGTACTTGTACACAGCAGCGCCGTTTTCGCTGCTGGGAGTGCAGTTCTGGTCGGGAACACCGCTGACGACCGCAGCTTGGGTCGCAGCGCGCGCGAAGTACAGCGCCGGAGCCAATCTGTGCGCGAGTAGCGCCTCCCCTGGCAGCAGCGGATCATCAAGCAGTCCAACACCAAACAGCAGTGCCGTACCAGTAGCCAAGTCGATCACGATCGTGGCGACCTGCGCTGTGAAGGGCAGACTGACGATTGCGGGTTCAAGCACAGGTCTGGCTGGCAGCCCACTGGCAATTTCGAGAAGAACTCCAAAAAAGACGAGTTACGTCGGCCGGCTGTGGAAGCCGGTCTCAAGAACAACCCTCGCGATCGCAGGAGATGGGTCAATCAATTTCGGCGCTGCTCAGAAGTCGCCCGCTTGCGGGAAGGCAGGCTTCACCTTCAAGGTGAAGGCCGCGGCTGACGACATCACCTCCAACGTGGTCACGGTCACGACGAAGTAGAGCATCCCCCTAAGCACTAGAGGACCCGGGACATCAATCACCGATGTCTCGGGTCTTCGCATGAGTGCGCAGGCTCAGTCGAAGGGAATCGTCAGCTGCTGGTCAGCCGGGGCAAAGTCGTCGCGCAACGGCTCAGCGCTGCCTGCAAAGTTCACGACTTCGCCACGATCCAAGGTGATCTCGCCAAAGTCTCCTGAACTAACAGCTGGCGCAAGTGGCCGATCAGAGGCGAGCAGGACCCCGTTGCCACCGGCCGGATTCAGTTCACCGTCGGGCATCGTGACCAGCCGCACGTCGTCAAATACCCCAAGCAGGGTCGCCGATTGCGAGCGAAGCAGCTCAAGAGGCGGAAAATCAATCACATTCAGCGCGTAGAGGCCCCCAGGCCGCAGGACCCGCTTGACCTCCTGTGCCCACTCAGTCGTGGCCAAGTGCCAAGGCACGGCGTAGGTGCCAAAGGCATCGCCCACGATGACGTCGGCTGAGTCAGTGGGCAGATTGCGCAAAGTGGTGCGCGCATCCCCGACGGTCACCGTCAAACCTGCTTTGTCGCGCAGACCTAGTTTCTCGCGGACAACCTCAATGAGATCTTCATCGACCTCCAGCACCTTGGCTGTTGAGCCCGGACGTGTGGCCTGTAGCCAGCGAGGCAGTGTGAATCCACCACCGCCCACGAATACGACGTCGAGCGCCTGCGCAGCGGGGTTTGATCCGTCGATGCCGTCGGCTATCCACTGCGTGTACGCGTATTCCAAGTGACTGGGATCTTCGAGATCAACGTAGGAATGCAGCACATCATCGAGAAGCAGTGTGCGCCCGCTCGCCACCATGGGATCCACCTCGACGTTCACGCAGTGATAGTCGGTCTCACGGTCGCACGGAGTTGGGATTATGGCCGTCGCTGTGCCGAGCGCGAGAGTCCCAACGACGACCACTACGCCCGTTGTGGCGCCGAACTTCGCGATTCGCATTGCCAGCAAGGCCCCGATGAGCGCCAGCACGACACCGATGCCGACAACTGATGCCGAGATCGGCACGAGCGGCACCAGCACAAAGCCGGTGCCAAAGGTGCCCACGAGCGCACCAGCCGTAGCCCAGGCAGAGATTCCGCCGACGATAGAACCGGTATTGCCCAGATTGTGCAAGCGAAGACGCGCAACCGTTGGAGTAACGGCGCTCAGCACAGCCGCGGGAGGAACAAGGGTGATCAGCGTGACACCAAGAGCAGCAATGTCCCCGCCGTCGCGAGCACCTGGTCCCAGCATCCGAACGAGCGGAACGATCAACAACGCACTCAGCCCAGCGACGATGAACAGGACAGCCAGGAGTTTGCGCTCATCAGTGCGATCGGCCAACCAGCCACCCGCTGCAGCTCCTACGGCGATGCCTGCAAGTGCCGCACCAATGATCGAAGTGGTGGTTTCAAGAGTCAGCCCGACATATGGTGCGAGGAGTCGAACAGCCAAGATCTCCAGCACCAGCACTGCGCCGGAGGCAACAAAGACCAGTGCCGCCGCCAGAGGCGCCGAGAGAGTGTGGGTTGTCGCGGTTGGTCCATCCTTCGCCCCTGCACCGGCAGGCGACGAACGAGAATTCTTGCGAAACAACTTGGCAACCATGCCGCTTACCGTAAGTGAACGGCGGCCTCACAAAAAGTGCGCCCGAAGGGATTCGAACCCCTAACCTTCTGATCCGTAGTCAGATGCTCTATCCGTTGAGCTACGGGCGCGATCGAAGAACAGCGGTGAAGTCTAGCCTGCTTTCAGCTCATGGCTGCACAGGGTTGCAGCACGTGGAATGCGAATCGGCCCCAACCGAAGTCGGGGCCGATTGTGGCGGAGGCGGGGGGATTTGAACCCCCGATGGGCTTTAAGACCCAAACCGCATTAGCAGTGCGGCGCCATAGACCGGACTAGGCGACGCCTCCATGCCAGGTAAGCCGGGAAATCGTATCGGGCAGACTTCGACCTTGTGACCACCACATTGGCTATCGACTGCGGAGGCGGCGGAATCAAGGCCTGCGTCCTTGATGAAGCCGGCACCATGCGCGCTCAGCCGGTGCGCGTTGCCACGCCATATCCGCTGAGCACCGCGCTGTTCGTGGACACTTTGACGCTGCTTGCGCGTGGGCTCCCCGATGCAGATCGGGCAACGGTGGGCTTGCCCGGAATGATCCGGCACGGCGTGGTGATCAACACTCCGCACTACGTCACCAAATCCGGACCTCGAAGTCGGGTGCTGCCTGAATTGGTCAAGCAGTGGACCGGCTTCGACGCGCGAGCCTCTTTGGCGCTCGCCCTTGGTATGCCAGTGCGAGTGCTGAATGACGCTGAAGTGCACGCCGCGGGCGTCGTCACTGGTCAAGGTTTGGAGGTGTTGCTGACCCTGGGCACTGGCTTGGGTTGCGCCGTGTTCGATGGCGGGCAATTGGCTCCGCATATGGAGCTCTCACAGATGCCCGTCAAGTCTGAAGTGGTCTATGACAACTACATCGGTGAACCCGAGCGACGACGCCTGGGCGATGCACTGTGGTCTCGACGGGTGGTGCGTATGGTCGACGGATTCCGCCCAGTCTTTCATTGGGATCGCTTGTATATCGGCGGTGGGAATTCGCGTCATCTCACACCAGTCTCGGCAAAGCGACTCGGTGACGACTGCGTGATCGTGCCAAACGATGCAGCGCTCATTGGCGGTTCCCGGATCTGGCTCTTGGATTCCCGCTAGCCTCGATCAGTCGAAAGGTATTGCGCATGACCACAACCAGACTTGATGGCCGTCGGATCATCATCACGGGCGGAGCAAGCGGCATGGGTGAGGGGCTTGTGAAGGCCTTCCCAGCGCTCGGCGCACAGGTAGTCTCCATGGATCTCAATCCCGAAGCCGGCCAAGCCGTAGCCCAAGCATCAGGTGCACAGTTTCTCAGCGTGGATGTGTCGGACAAGGAGTCAGTGGATTCCAGTTTCGCCGAAGCTGTTGCCCTACTGGGTGGACTTGACGTGCTGATCCACGCCGCCGGCATCGCGCCGTCATCAGCAGCAGAGAGCAACACTGTTGAGCTCTGGAATCGAGTGCTCAGCGTCAACGCACTTGGCACGATGCTGACCAACCAGGCGGCCTTCACACACATGCAGGCGCACGGTGGCCAGATCCTCAACTTCGGATCTGCGGCAGGCATCATCGGTCAGCCAAACAAGTCGGTGTACTCCGCGAGCAAGGGCGCAGTCACCGCATGGAGTCGCACAGCTGCAAAGGAATGGGCGAGTAAGAACATCACCATCAACATCATCGCGCCAGTCATCTGGACGCCGATGTACGACAAGACACGCTCAGAGATGACGCCAGAGGTGCTGGCAGCCCACGATGCGGCGATGAAGATCAACGTTCCGATCGGTGGCAAGTTGGGCGACGTCGAGAAGCATTTCGTGCCAGTGATGGCCTTCTACTCCTCGCCAGGTGCCGGTTTCATCACGGGGCAGGTCATCTCAATCGACGGCGGCACCTTGATGGTGCGCTGAGGAGTTCGCTCTCAGTACACCGCGTAAGTAGGCACTGCAAACATTGGCTAGGGTTTGCCCACCGCCGATCAAAGGAATGTGTCATGGACGTCCGCGCTTTTGCCCTCCCGACCGCGAATGCACCTCTCGCTCCGACCACCATCACTCGGCGCGAGCTCGGGCCTGACGACATCACCATCGCGATCAAGTTCGCGGGCATCTGCCACTCCGACATCCATCAAGGCCGCGAAGAGTGGGGCCAGGGCATCTTCCCGATGGTTCCCGGGCATGAGATTGCCGGCGTTGTGTCTGAGGTTGGTTCCAATGTCACCAAGTTCAAGGTCGGCGATCACGCTGGCGTGGGCTGCTTCGTGGATTCCTGTCGCGAGTGTGCGAACTGCAAGTCCGGCAACGACCACTACTGCCTTGGGCACAGCACTGCGACATACAACGGACTCGAGAAGGACCTCGTCACCCCGACTTACGGCGGCTACTCAACGCACATCGTGATCGACGAGAACTACGCCTTGCACATCCCCGAGAACTTGAGCCTGGCCGAGGCCGCACCGCTGTTGTGCGCTGGCATCACCACATACTCCCCACTGAAGCGATGGAATGTCGGACCTGGCAGCAGAGTTGGCATTGTCGGACTCGGCGGTCTGGGACACATGGGCGTCAAGCTTGCCCATGCGATGGGCGCCGAGGTCACGCTGATCAGCCACTCCCCTGGCAAGGAGCAGGACGCCCTGCGTCTGGGAGCCGACCACTTCCTGCTGTCCACTGACAAGGAAGCCTGGAAAAAGGCGCGCTACTCCTTCGACTTCATCCTCAACACAGTTTCCGTGAATCTGAACGTCGATCAGTACCTGAGCCTGCTCGGGCTCTACGGAACTCTGTGCATGGTCGGCGTTCCGACCGATCCGCTGACAGTCAACTCCGGCTCACTGCTGGGAAGCCAAAAGAGTCTTGCTGGCTCGGGCATCGGCAGCATCCGTGAAACTCAGGAGATGCTCGACTTCTGCGGCGAGCACAACTTCGGCGCCGACGTCGAAGTGATCAAGATTCAAGATGTCAACGAGGCCTGGGATCGCGTGGTCGCCAGCGATATTCGATACCGCTTCGTCATCGATATCGATTCCCTGAACGAGTAGCGCTACTGCAAGCGCGTGCGCAGCTTCAATAGACGTATGCGGTTGTACCGAAGGATGATGATGAATCCTGAATTCACCGCAATTGCGGCCAGCAAGAACAACAGTGCTTGCCACCATGGGTTGAAGAAGAACAGCGGAATCGCTGCGAGGCACGACATCTGATGCACCCACTCGCCGCGGCGCACTTCCATCAAGTAGCGGTTCAAGCTCATGGAGTCTGAACCGAACAGGCGCTTCTTGGAATGGCCGCCAAAGGTGTTGCCGGCCTCGGGCAACCGGCGCACCAGAGCGGTAACCCACAAACCTCTATAGAACTCAATGCTTTCCCAGCGATACAGGCGCAATGGAAAAGGGTCCCGCTGCAGCCATGCGTCCGGCCAGTAGCTCGCCCAGAAGCCAGCGGCCACCGAGACGAAGAACAAGAACCAGACATCGATGGCGATGAGCACCAACTCGCTCATCGCCATCTCCGTCTCTGCGGCGAGGGAGGGATTTGAACCCCCGGTGAGTTTCCCCACGGGCGCTTTCAAGGCGCCTGCAATCGGCCGCTCTGCCACCTCGCCATGCATGAATGCGAAAGTGAAGGCTACCCCTGATTAGGGGACTGCGATTGCCGGGTTGGGCACATCAGCGGCCGGGACCATGTCGCGCACATCAATGTAGGCATTGGTCACAGCGAGCAAAGTCCATTTTCGGTCGTCGCTGGTGGTGATGACGTACGACGGCAGGATCAGCAAACTGCCATCAGGCTGCCAGAATTGAGCCAAGCCGAGTTCAGCGCGATTGGCTGTCAGTACCAGAACCCCGGCTACCAGCGCCGGCTTGCCCTTCACCGTCGGCACGGGGCCAGGGACAGCCACGTCAATGCCAGCGCCCGAGCCTGTCCAAGGAGTTGGTCCAGCGAACTGCCAACCCGGCTTCAGCGCACGATTGAGAGCATCAGTGGCACCAAGCACTGGGTAACCGGGCACAGGCACCAGCGTTGCTGCAAAGCCATCCGCCCACACCACCTCACCATCGGGTGCCACGACCACTGTCCAACCAAGCTCGGTGCGCAGGCCCTTAAGCACCAGCCACGCATGGACTACTACCCGATTCTGGTCGCGCAGGATCTCCCACTCGACTTCGTCAACGGGCACGCCAAGCGGAGAAAGCAGAGTGATCGCGATCTGCTTTGCTCGATCCTGATCTACGGCCGGCCCGGCAGTCAGCTGCTCATCGGTGAACATCCAGCGAACAAGCGGATCGTTGTAGACATTGATCACTGGGTCCAAGTCAGACGTGCCGCCGACCTTCCAGCCACCCTCGTCCGTTCTGGCTGCACTGCCCAGCACGCCGAACTGCTGTGCAATCACAGCGGCCAACTGCTGGGGCTTCAGCTTGCCAGTTGCAATGCGGTAGCCAACTGCGACTGAAGAAGCGTTCGGGAGGTCGTCAGCGGCCTGGAAGGTCGTTGAGCTGACCTGCCCTTGACTAATAGCCGACACGTCAGGCGAAAGCGGAGTTGGCGTTGCGACAGTCGGGTCAGGCACGGGGGAAGCGGTGGAGTTTGCATCGCCCCCCACCGGAATCGCGTCTGGAGAGGAGGGGGTGGTGGCGCGAGCAAGCAGGAAGCCTGCGGCGCCGACGGCGAGCACCAGCAGCACGATCACTACCTTTCGCACCGCTGAGGTCATCCTCAGAGTGGGCATGCGCATGGACCGCCTCCTGATGTTGAAGCCTCACGTTAGCGTGAGGCCCGTGCGACTGCATCGGACGATTTCAAGTGACCGCCCTCTGCTTGTTGTCGCCCTGGAGGAGGAGGCAGCGCACCTTCATGTGAGCGAGTTGCCGATACTCGTCACGGGCGCGGGCAAGGTGAACGCGGCTGTGGCAGTCGCCACGATTCTGGGTCAGAGCTCACCAAGTGAAGTCATCAACCTCGGCACGGCGGGCGCCCTTGCAGAGGATCTCATCGGCACGCATGTGATCAGTCGGGTCACCCAGCATGATCTCGATGATGAGTCGCTGTTTGACCTCGTTGGCCTGCACTTTGGCCTGCCGGTTGATCTTGGGGGCGCTGGACTGACCTTGACGACTGGTGATGCCTTTATTGCTGATCCAGCAGTCCGCGCACTTCTGTCAGAGCACTCAGACTTGGTCGACATGGAGGGCTACGCCGTGGCTCGGGCCGCATTGGCGGCGGACATTCCAGTCCGCATCGTCAAACGTGTCAGCGACGAGGCTGGTGCTGGGGCAGCCAGTAGCTGGAGAGAGTCAGTCGACGACTGCGCAGAGCACCTAGGCGTCTGGGTTCGCCAGTTTCTGCTCTGAGCACTTGAGCTGGAACTACTCAGCAGCCTCAATAGGAACCATGTGCATGCCCTTTGGTGTTGTGCGCCGATCCATGAGCAAGCCCACGGCAGTCAGGACCAGTGAGACCACGACCACCGTCGACACAATCTGCTCTACAGAGTCGTGGAACCACAAGGAGACACTCAGCACGAGCACGACCAGCGCGGCCCACACCAGCAGCACCGCACGCCTGTCCTGCGCAGCAAGACGGGCATAGAGCAGCACCTGGACAAGCGCGAAAGCCGAACCTTCAAGCGCAAAGCGCCAAGCGCTCTCGCCAAGACCTAGGTCGATGTACTGCGCCCCGCCGAGCACCCGGATAACAAAGGGGCCAAAGAACAGGCTGAACAGAGTGATGACGGCGCCAAGAATCGCCGTCAATCCGGTAGCGATGAAAACCGCACGCCGGTTGTCGCCCGAGGTCATCTTCGGGAACAGCACGATGATGATGGCATTGGGCAAGAAGAAGGCGATCTTGGCAAGCAGAACACCGACGGAGTATTCGCCTGATTCGGACTCAGTCAGAAAGACGCGGGCGAGCAGGACATCGACGTTGGTCAGCGTGAAGAGCACGACGAGTGCGTGGGCAACATGGCCAAACTCCGGCAGCGATCCAGTGGAGATTGACGAGCCCCAGGTCCCAGGGCAAATGATGCGGTAACTCACCAGCGCACCGAATGCGCAACCAATCATGATGCCCAGCGCAGCGGCTTCAATGCTGCCGAAGATGACCAAGAAGGCGATACCGAAGATGGCCCGGCTCGCGCCATTGGCAATGAAGCCCGAACTGAACCGCAGGTGCTCCTCACGGCCTTGGGCGATACCCAAGGACGCAGTGCCAAGCACGACGAAGGCGAGTGAGCCCAAACCGATGACCATTGCGGAATATGGAATCGCCAGCAGCCCACTGACGGGCCAAGCGGCAAGAATCCCGATGATCAAGATCGCAGCAGCGATGTACACCGCCAAGCGAACCGACTGCCCCTCGACCTCAGCTCGATCCGTCGTGGCAACCGCCACTCGGCGAGCGGTGACAGTCTGCAGAGCGATCGACAGGGTTGAAACGATGATCAGGACACCCATGAGGGCCCCAAAGGCCCCGAATTGGGCCGGATCCAGAACACGCGCCGCGGTCATCGACAGCGCGTACGCGGCGCCGTTGCCGACCAAGGTCGCAATACCTACGAAGACCAGGCCTTTGGCGAGGGCTGTGCGCGGCTGATCCACCGGGCAAGAGTACGGGTCCAAGCTGGGCGCGGAACGCTGGACGGCTGGCAAGCCCCGATCCAGTTGTCCGCCCAATTCGGCATGTCCGTGGTGTCTGATTTGCGCAAGTGACAGGTGTGACTGACGTTGCGAATAGGCCTTTGGTCCTGTGATCCATCCCACACGACGCCAAGGGACCGTCCGAAATGCGGGCACGGGGGAGGTGCTTCTCATTCTTGTCGCCATAGCGTCTCGAATTCGTGGAACGGTCAGGGCCGCCAAAAAAGCTTGGCTGCCCGTCCGATCTCGACCTCACCACCGAAGGAACCCGGCCTCCCGCCGCCAGACCAAAGGGGTACGACACGTGTCAGTCCGAACAGCTCGATCGAATCGAGTCATGACAGGCGCCGTTACTGGCGCCTTGCTTGTGGCCACGATGGGATTCGGCGACAGCAGCGCTTCGGCTGCCCCTACTGAGCTCTCCCCCGTGACAGGTGCCGGGACGCCAAGCAATGGCATTGGTGCGCTCAAGACGAGCATGCGCTCTGGGGTTGTCGCGGCAAAGACCTCCCCCACCCTGCTGGCACGGGCTCGAATGATGATGACGCGCTCTCGCATCGTGAAGATTGCTCGCGCCCAGATCGGTGACAAGTACTCTGCCGGTCAGGTAGGACCCAACTCCTTCGACTGTTCCGGTCTGACCAGTTACGTCTACCGCATGGCAGCCGGCAAGAACATCACGCGCACATCATTTACTCAGTACCGAACCGCAACCAAGATCTCTGGGAAAAGTGTGATGCCAGGGGATCTGGTCTTCTTCTTCAAGCGTGGCGTCCACCATGTTGGCGTGTATATCGGCGCCGGAAAGATGGTGCATTCACCCCGTGCTGGCGAGCGCGTCAAGGTCTCCGGCATCTACGACGACTGGTATGCAAAGCACCTCTCAGGATTTGGTCGCGTCCTTCCTGCCGTGTAGTCACAGTTCGCTTGCCCGGTCTGCTCCCAAGTAGCCATCAGCTCGCATATGAGACTCTTGGTGCCGCGACACAACGCGATTCTTCAACGGCCCGGAAGGAGCGAGCATGGCGTCCGTACGCCCTCTGCGATTGATCTCTGATCTCGCCGTTGCTGAACTCGTTGCCAGCAAAGGCGATCGCCGCATCAGTGTGTGCATTCCGGCCCGCAATGAGGCCGCAACTATCGCTCCAATCTTGTTGCGCATCAAGCGCGAACTCATGGATGCCCAGCCGCTGGTCGACGAGCTCATCGTGATGGACCACGAGTCCTCCGATCAGACCGCCGAGGTTGCCACCGAATGCGGTGCAACAGTCATCAAAGCGAGTTCAGTGCTCCCTGAGTTTGGTTCGGCGCTCGGCAAGGGCGACGTGCTGTGGCGCTCAGTTGAAGCGTCCACCGGCGACTTCATCGTCTGGCTTGACGCAGATCTTGGCTCGTTCACTCCGGAGTACGTCACTGGCCTGCTTGAGCCGCTCTTGCTGCACGAAGAGCTTGCTCTCGTTCGCTCCACCTATCGGCGCACCTTTCACGGTGAAGGTGACGAGGGTGGGCGGGTGACAGAGCTGACAGCGCGTCCCTTGCTCAAACTCCTCTACCCAGAGCTCGCTCACATCCGCCAACCACTGGGTGGGGAATACGCGATTCGGCGCGATGTTGCGTTGGCAACGCAGTTCGAAGTGGACTACGGCGTTGAAATGGGCTTGCTCATCGACATCTCGCGCGCGTACGGAGTCGAGAGCATCGCTCAGGTCGATCTCGGCGCGCGTACGCATCGCAATCGACCCTTGTCTGAACTGCACGAGCAAGCGATCCAAGTGATGCGCGCCGCGCTGTCCCGTACGCCTGCTTTGGCCGTTGCTGCCGGCGCCTTCACGAGACCGACTTTGAACGATGTAGCCGATGGACTAGCTCAGTCCATCACTGCGTCAATGACATAACCGGCGAACGCAAGGGCACTCGTCCAACCGGGCGACACTGCATTCAGAATGTGCGTCGACGCTTCACCCCGCTCAACAACAAAATCCATTTCGAGCTTCTTCGTTGGCAGATGGAAGAGTTGTGCTCTGACCCCCACTCGACCCTTCTCGGTGAAGTCCTCGACACGGACGGAGGGCACAAGTGCCGACGCCTGCCGCACGAGATGCTTGCGGGAGTACTTTGGAAGCTCCGAGCGGATGAGCCCAGGCACGTCGTGATCTTTGCTGGTGAAGAACCGGGGATACGTTCGCGCGATCTCCAGGCTCTCCGATGCTTTGAGCCCGTGCACACCTCCGTAATCCTCACGCCATAGGGCCGGGATCGCCGTGGGACCGATCTTGGCTCGCCCGTCGACGGTCACCGTCAGGTGGACGCCGAGGAAGGGATTGCGGGCATCTGGTACCGGATAGACATGGCGCTGCAGACGGCCTGGCTCCCAGGAGCCGTACCAATACAGGCCCTTGAACGGCAGCATGCGGTAGTCCGTCCCAACGTCAAACCAATGAGCCACCACATCGGCATACAAGCCAGCCGCATTGACGATGTGGCCGGCACCGATCTCGCCAAGATCTGCGGTTCGGACCCAGCCCGGACCGGCGCCCAGCACTGTGGAACCCATGAGAAGTTGACCACCCTGTGCCTTCACCCGAGCAGCGAGCGCCTCAACGACTGCAACCGGATTGGCGACGGCCGTAGTGGGAGACCACAAGGCCTTCAGGTGCGTACGGGCAAGAGGCTCCAGTTCGCGCAGCTGCTCCTCGTCGACGAGCTCCACATCGACACCATTGGCAACAGCCCGCCTGTGCAATTCCTGCAGGGCGGGAAGCTCAGCCTCAGATTGGGCGACTACGACCTTGCCGGTCTCGCGAATGGGGACGCCAGCCTCACGGCAGAACTCCCGCAAGAGTGCGTTGCCCTGGCGAGTCAGCCGAGCTTTCAGCGAATCAGGTGCGTAGTAGAAGCCTGCATGCAGCACGCCGCTATTGCGCCCCGAGGCATGTGCCGCAAGTGCTGGCTCTTTCTCCAGCACGATGACCGAGCTCTTGGGATTGCGCAGCAGCCATGCATCGGCTACTGCCAGACCCACGATGCCGCCACCAATGACAACCAGATCGGCGCCCACACGCATGCGTGGAGCCTATTCGGCGTCAGCAAGCGGCCAAGTCGTCACGACTGCCAGTCCACCAAGAGTGGAGGTGCGCGCCTTTGCATCTCCACCACAAGCGCGAGCGGTCTCTCGTACCAATGCCAAGCCCAAACCACTGCCTCCCGATGCAGCAGACGCGCCACGCACAAATCGATTGAACACCACATCCTCTTCATTGGGTCCCAAGCCAGCGCCATCGTCCTCGACTATGAGCAACGCCTGTGATGCTTCGACAATGAGCGACACGCGAACCCGAGTTTTGGCGTGCGCGAACGCATTTCCCAGTAACTCGTCGATGACGCGCGCAAGTGGAGCAGCGGACACCTGAACTTGGACTCCGGCATCCAAGAAGGACTCCAAGGTGAGCGATCGTTCATCAGCAATGACTGAGGCCTCGGCCAGACGATCGCCAACAACGGCAGTGGCATCCGCCTTCCCACGCAAACTGGCCCCCGTATCGCTACGGGCAAGTGCAAGGACCTGATCAATTCGGTGCGTGAGGCGGTCAACTTCTGCTGTGGCGCGCTCGGCCTGCACACGAATGTCGTCCTGAGTACTGAGATCCTCTATGGCTTCCAATCGCAGACGCAGACCGGTCAGGGGCGTCTTGAGGTGGTGTGAAGCATCGGCCGCCACTGCCTGCGTTCGCTCGAGAATTCCAGTGAGGCGGGCGGCTGTCTGATTCAAAGCCCGCGCCACCGCACGGACCTCATGCGGGCCATCACCTTCAGATGCTCGAAGAGTCAAGTCATCAGGAAGGCGCTCGGCGACGTCTGCCAGCTGAGAGAGCGGCGCGGCAATTGAGCGGGAGATGACCCACGCAAGAAACGCGGCAATCAGCATTACCACCAAGACAAAGAAGCCCAACCAGAACTGCGACTTCCGTAGTTGATTCGTCACCTCCGATTCAGGCAGCGACAGGCGCACGGCAGCGACGATGTTCTCCCCTTTGACAACCGGAGCCGCTACGTAGCGAAGATCGGTACCCAGCGTGTTTGAAGGTCGGACACTGGAAGTGAGAATTCCCGAAAGAGCCTGGAGAATCTCTGGGCGGTCGAATGATCTGTCGACTGCCGTTGCATCGCTGTCCGCAACAAGTGATTGATTTGCATCAACTACAACGACACGTGCGCCAGTTCGCGCAGCGACGCTGTTCACTGTTGTAGGCCACAGCGAGACTGGTCGAAGTGCAAGCGTGGTTGACGCGGCGAGCGTGTCCACCTCAAGCTTGGAGATGAAAGCCGACCGCATATCGGCCGACAGGACGATCCCCATAGGTACCGCCAAGGCGATCGCAACTCCAGCGGCAAGCACTGTCATAACGAGAACGAGGCGCTTTGTCACGAGGACTGATCAGCCAGCCGATAGCCCACTCCGCGAACAGTTTCTACAAGCGAGGGGTCGCCCAGCTTCTTTCGCAGCGAGGCAATGTGGACGTCGAGGGTCTTTCCGGTACCCACCCACACCGGATCCCAGACTCGGGAGAAGAGCTCCTGCCTGGGCACAGCCCGCCCTGGCTCTTCGGCGAGTACTGCGAGCAGGTCAAACTCCTTGGCTGTCAATTCAACGTTGCCTCCGTCAACAGCTACCGACCGCCTTGCGCGATTGACAACGACTCGACCCGATTCAGAGGTTGCCTCTATGCGTCGACGCCTGCCCACTGCGCGAATGCGCGCCGCCAGTTCACGCACACTGAACGGCTTGACCACATAGTCGTCAGCTCCGAGTTCCAAACCGACGATGCGATCAGTCTCATCCCCCCGAGCGGTCGCAATGATCACGGGCACGTCACTGTGTCGTCGAAGCTCGCGCAGCACCTGCAGCCCATCACCGTCGGGAAGTCCAAGATCAAGGAGCACTACATCGACTCCAAGGCCTGACGTCACGGCCGGCAGCACTTGCACTGCATATGCGACATGCTCGATTTCGAAGCCATTTCTGCGCAGGCCCTCGATGAGCGGTTCCGCCACTGATTGATCGTCTTCAACAACGAGAACTCGCATTGGCCCATGGTGACATGGATCCTGAGCACAATCCTTCCGGGCTCTCAATGTCCTTACCCACACTTAACCCTGGCTTGGAAAAGGCTTGGCACAGCGCGAAGTACGTTCAATGCCAGGACACAGATAGAGGAGAAATCATGACTCGTGGAACGATGATTGCCATTACAGCCGCTGCCGCAGGCATCTTTGTCGCAGGTACCGCTGCCGCTGTGGCTGTCGTTGGCGCGTCGCAGACCTCCGCCGCCTCCGAGACTATTTCTCTGGTTTCAACGACATCTACGGAAGCCCTGGATGCGATGAGCTTCTCCCCCCAGACCTTGCCCGCAATCGACCCGGCATACCCGAGCTCTTCGCCTTCTTCGACCCTGCGCACCACGTCATCTACCCCAATTCTGACCAGAGACGCCGCTAAGGCAAAGGTCCTCCGTGAGGTCCAAGGCTCCTTCGTGTCGATTCTGGATCTTCGCCATAAGGGCTTCAATGCCTTCGCAGTGAAAGTGCACGCAACGGACGGCAGCACAGTGGTGGGCTATGTCGACAAAGCCTCGGGCGTGATTTTCGATTGGGGGTACGTGTCGGCCATTACTACTGAGCGCGCGCCCGCACCGACATCGACTGCTCCAAGTGCGAGGCCATCCGCGACAAGCAGTCCACGCCCTCACGAATCAGAAGATGATGACGATCATCGCAACGATGAATCTCGCGCGCCCTCCCCTAAAGCACCAAACACGTCGCGAGAACATGACGATGACGACGACTAAGCATCAAGCGCGCAGAGTTTCCCAACTGATCATTGGTCAGTCGTAGAGTTTGACCAACATGACTACCTCAAGACCGTCCAGCATGCTGACGTGGCACCAAGCCCGCTCTGTGGCAATGACCTCAGGGCGGGCTTTGCCTTCTATCTCGGCGCTCATTTCAGAAGCAGGCGGCGCAATCTTGGCTCGCGATCTCCTGCGATTGCAGGACGATCCACCATCTGACTGCGCAACAAATGAGGGTTTTGCCATTTGCGGGCCTGGGCCGTGGTTTGAAGCAACATCAGACCGCTTGCAGCCCGGAGCCTTTCAAGAACTTCTCAAGGGAGACCCCCTTCCACAGCACACAGACGCCGTGCTGGCAGCGCACAGGTCCGAACTGCGAACGGCCAACGATGGGACGCGCGTCCTTATTGCCACAGATGAACTCACAGGTGTAATTGACGAGGATGTTCGCCCGGCACTTGGTTCAGGTATCACGCGACAAGCAGCGCATGCTCGCATCGGCTCCGTTCTCGTTCCCGCCGGGAGAATGGTTGGACCAGGCATTCTGGCTTTGGCTGCAGCGCTTGGGCATGACACTTTGCCCGTTGTTCAGCCTCCGAGGGTTGGAACGTTCGTTCTGGGACACAGTCTGCTTGCGCATGGACTCCCCCGAGCTGGACGGAGGCGGGATGCACTCGGAGACTCGGTGGCATATTTCGCCGGACTCCACGGTGCGCGTTCTCACCCTCCGGTGCGGGCACCGGACTCAACGCATCAACTTATGGAAAGCATCGACGACGCGCAGGTCGATGTGCTCATCATCATCGGTGAATACTCGGATACACACATCAATTCGCTTCGCCAAGTCATCAGTGACCTCGGAGCGCGTTGGCTTCTCGACGGGGTCGCTATGAGTCCTGGCGAACACACGCTTCTGGCAAAATTACCTGACGGCCGATTCATCGTTGGGCTGTCCGGCTACGCAGAAGCAGCCATTGCTGGGCTTGTCACAATTGTCGAGCCACTACTTCGGAGCTTGGCAGGTTCAGTTCCACGCAATCCCATCCAAGCAGTGCTCGTCGACGATATCCCCGCAGATCCTCACGTTGGTCTCACGCGCCTGATTCCTGTGCTCTTGGAAACTTCAGGGCAGCACGTGATCGCGCGAGGGCTGCCCAAGGAAATGCGGAATCTTCACGCGATTGCAAACGCAGACGGTGCGGCTGTCCTGTCACCCGACATCCATGGCAGTGGTCAGTCAGTCCCAGTCCTGGCGATCTAACTTCTGGGCTGTTCGAACTCTGGACGGACAATCACCGAACCTGCGGCCCGAGTAGGTCCGGGCGCAGGGATGAATCCCCTGGCGAGCAGGCCCATCACGAGCAGGCCTGAGCCCGCGATGAGGAGGCCAATAGACCAGTCGGCCAGCGCGTCGGTCCCGGCCATTACATAGTGCGCGGTCGCAAATGGCCATGCCGCGTAAGCCAACCAATGGCTGCGCTGAAACCATTTCGCTCCGCTGTCTGCAAGTCGCGGACGCAGGCGTCCAATCACCGACACCGGGATGATCAGCCAAAAGGCAATGACTCCCAATGAAACCGCCAAGGGTTCAAAAGGCGCGATTCCCGGAACGATGAGCTGAAGAAAGGAGAACGTAAGGAATGTGTCGACAAGCAAGAGCAACATGTGAATCGCCAGAAATGCAAGGGCACTTGCGCCGAGCCAGCGATGAAGGTCCAGCAGGCGCATGGGGGAAGCCGCTCGGCCAAGGAGTCGTGTGCGCAGCAATATTCCCCACAACACCACGGCAGTCAGCAGACCCCAAGCGGTGACTCCACTCGCTCGAATGGCAATCCAGGTCCAAGCAATGTCAGACACGTTCAGCTCCAAGAAGAGAACTGGACACAGTTGTGCTCGTCATTAAGGCATACCCCAGTTCGTGTCGGTCCAGCCACAAGCGGGCTTGGTCGGCTTTCATCAGCAACGCGGCTGTAGCGCTGATCTCTGCGAGCCAACCTGCCGCACACCACACTGTGGCCTGCACAAGTTCTGGATCGGCAATTTGGCCAGTTCGAGGATCGAGCACGTGATGTCGAGTCCCACCAGCCCAACGGCGATAGAGAGTCGACGAAGTCGCGATTGCGGCAATTTCGCCAGCTGGAAATCGCACGAGCATCGGATCGCGGTCGCTGTTCTCGGGGTCACGCTCATCTTCGATCGCAATAACCCAAGCCTCTTCTGAGCCCGGCCGACCGCCGGCAACGATGTCGCCTCCCAAGTCAACAAGGACGCCCGTCGCGCCAGCGGCAAGCAGCTCACTGACCACGATGTCGGCTGCCAGTCCCTTGCCAATAGCACCCGGATCTAGTCCCACAGCGCTAGGCAAGCTGACAGTCGAGGCCTCGAGATCCATCTCGACGTCTTGCATCCCACTCGAACGATGGGGAGCGCTCCAACTCCGCACGTCCTCCAGCGCGCTTCGTGCAATGACGGTTGCGAAGTCAGCGTCGTACCCCGCTGCCCGAATCTCCGCCAGAAGAGTTGGGTCAAACAATCCATCCGAAATCTCCCAAGCACGACGCATGTGCCAAAGCAGCGCAAGGAGATCGGCACTGACTTGGACTGCACCTTGCCCCGCTCGCGCATTCAGCCGATTGAGCTCGCTGTTCTCGCGAAAACGAGACCAGGACTGCTCGAGTAACTCGACTCGGTGAACTCCGAGTCCTACCAACTCCTCGGCGTTCTGTTGGGCAAACACGGTGATACTGCAGGCAGCACCCATCGCCCGAAATCCATGAGCGCTGGACGTCATCCTTTGCTCGCTCGAGTCTTGCCAGCATTAGGGGCGGGAGCAGCAGGGGCCGGGGCCTGAACCATGGGAGCCTGAACCGCCGGAGGCGCAGCCGGAGCCGGGGCCTGAACCACGGGAGCCTGAACCGCCGGAGGCGCAGCCGGAGCCGGCGCATTCACAACTGAGCCCTTGGCGATGGAGGGCGCTTTGGGGGCAGTCGGTATTGCCTGAGGTGCACGCGACTTCTTGGGGCCAGCAGGAATTGTGGACACAACGCCGCTGCGTCCGTTGAGGGCATTCGCGGCCGCCACCAGTTGAAGTCGATACGCGTCCAAACGCTGGCGCTCGGCGGCGAGCGCTGCTGCGTAGATGTCCAATTGCGCCTGAGTCACACCTGTTGAATTACTCGAATCGACAGGAACACTCTGGCCAGTCGATTCCGTCGCCGAAGCCTCTTGGACGTTGCGAACCGCAATCACACCAACCAGTCCTATGCAGGTTGCCGATGCCAATCCGAGTGCCGTGATCTTCTGCCCAACCGTGGTCACCTGAAACTGACTGCTCTGCTTGCTCATCGCGGACTCCCTTGATCTGTAGTCACAAAACTAAGCCTGGACTGAACAAGACAGGCTTCAGCAATGGTTAAGCAGGGATAAGAGAATGAGTCTGGCAAGGGGCTCAACGTTGGTGCTTCGTGAGTTTGAGCGCGCTCACCGGACAGGCCCCTGCAGCCTTGCGAGCTGCAGATATGAGGTGTTCGGGAATCGCCACGGTCAGCGTTCCCGTGACAAACAGGGGGTAGCCCCACTCGTCCAGGGTGGCGAGCTCAGGCAGCAGTTCGACGCAGAATCCATGGGCATCGCAGGTCGTGGGATTCAGATTCAGTTGCGTGTACTCGCTCATTTGAAATCCCTTCCTGGAAATGGCACAGGAGTGCTGCGACCCGCGGGAATCGGCAAGGACGTGGCCACCGATGTAGCGCTGCAGTGCCCACGCAGGTGATGCGCCACCTCCTCCTGAAAGACATGCAGCCCTGTTGAGACAAAGCGCGCAACACCATCGGGGTGCTTGCACCCACCGCGTTGCGTCACCAACGGCAAGCGTCCGTTCAGTCGTTGGAGATCGCCGACAGCAGCTGACTGTCCGCCCAGCGCATCGAGGTCACTGGCAATGGCGGGCAGCCCGAAACGACATGGCCCGCATTGACCCGCACTCTCGCCTGCCATCCATGAGGCAACGCGCTCAAGTTCGCGGATAGGGCAGTTGCGCGAATCAAGCGCCCACAGGATGCCAGCTCCGATGACACCCCCCGCCAAGGAGACCGACTCCGGCGACCAATCTGCGCTTTCAAGCGCATGGGTTGCCACCCAGGAACCACCGTAACCACCAGTCAGGAATCCGGAGACTTCGCCTGAAAAGCCATTGCAGCGCTTGATGATTTCGGCAACCGGCAACCCAGTGGCGACTTCAATCACTCCCGGTGTCGTGACAGCGCCTCCAACACTCACCAGCGCAGTTCCAGGTGCCGATGGTGTGCCTATCTCAGCAAACCAATCTCCACCAAAGCGCGCGATGAGTCCTATATGGGCGAGGGTTTCAACATTGTGAACGGCGGTCGGGCGGCCACTGACTCCACGCATGAATGGCCGATCGCCCGACACGGGCGTGGCGATGCCATCCCCAGCCCAGTGCGCCAGTGCGCTTTCCTCACTGGCCACATAGCGCGAAGGCGGCTGAATCAGTTCGATTGCGATGCGATCGCTTCGCTCAGCTAGCGCGCGTTCTACAAGCGACACGACTGCGGAGTTGCGGTGAACGGCAATGAAGGCCTGATCTGCGCCAATCATCAGCGCCAACGCCTGAATTCCGTCGAGCACCAGATGAGGAGAGGTCTGCAGCAGGACTGCGTCCTTGCGACTGGCTGGCTCCCCCTCCATCGCGTTGGCCACGACAACAGGGCGGCGCCCGTTGGACCAAGCCCGTCGGGCAGCTGCGCTCTCCACCACCGCATGGGCCTTGCGGGCAGTAGGAAACCAGCCACCGCCTCGCCCGCGCAATCCGGACTTTTCAAGTTCATGGATCAAGGGACCTGGGTGGCCTGCCTTCGGCGGGGCGACGGGAGGCAGCGCGCCAAAGTGCTGGATGAAGGCCGGGTACGAGCGCAAGTCCAACAGCGCTCCTGCGGGCCCAACTGGCAGAAGGCGAGCTGGTCCTGATGGGGCCTTGGTCACCTCACGATCCTCTCCTGCCAATGTGAGGTGCACATGTGATGAACCCAAAGAGGAGGTAAAGGCCGTAGGCAGATTCCCTATCCCCCTACTAGGGATAGGCTGCCGCAGTGACATTTGCCGACATCGATTTCGCGCTTTCCCTTGGGGGACTGATTGCAGGAGTCATCGTTGGACTGACGGGCATGGGTGGCGCGGCACTCGTCACCCCGATGCTCGTCCTGGTTTTTGGCGTCAACCCAGCCACCGCCGTGTCGAGCGATGTGGTCGCGGCGGCCATCATGAAACCTGTGGGCTCATGGGTGCACATTCGCAACAAGACGGTGCACTGGGGATTGGTTGCCTGGCTCTCCGCTGGGTCGATCCCGGGCGTGCTCATCGGAAGTCTCATCTTCAACGCGGTGCTACAGACCTCAGATGCCAGCGACACCATAAAAATCTGGCTGGGTGCCGTGCTGCTTGTTGCCGTCGCCGCCATGGTCGCCAAGACCTTTATTGCTGCGCGGGCCTTCCGTAAGTACGGCGCACAGGAACAACAAGGCACCAAGATGCCAGTGAAGCCAATCCCGACGCTCATTCTTGGCGCAGCTGTCGGCTTGATTGTCGGTATGACCAGCGTTGGCTCCGGCTCTCTGGTGATCACGGTCCTGCTGTTGCTCTACCCCTTGCTTCGTCCCAGCGTGCTCGTTGGCACTGACCTCACTCAGGCCGTGCCGATGCTCGTCGCTGGGGCAATCGCGCACGCAGGTCTTGGAGAAATCGATATCGCAGTCGTGGTCTCACTGCTCATCGGACAGATCCCAGGCGTCTTGGTCGGCTCTCGCTTGTCGACACGTTACGACGGACATCTCCTGCGCTACCTCTTGATGGTGATCTTGGCAGTTACCGCCCTGAAGCTGCTTGGCGTCGCAAGCAGCTTGTTTGCTGGCGTCGTTGCCATCATCGCAACAGTGGTCATTGGTGGTCTGATGATTCGTGAAGGCGCGCAGAAGCGGGCGACGTCACACGAGGAACAGCCAACAGAAGTGAGATAGTCAGGGCATGCTCGCGATTACTCAACCGAGTGGTCCGGGTGGACCAGAGAGTCTTGAACTGACTCAAGTTCCCGATCCTGAGCTGGGTCCAGGTGAGGTTCGCCTTGCCGTTGCTGCTGCCGGTGTGAACCGAGCAGATCTGCTTCAGCGTCAGGGCATGTACGACCCTCCGCCTGGCACCAGCGCGATCATCGGCCTGGAGTGCTCAGGTGTCATCAGTGAGCTTGGCCCCGGTGTCACTCGATTCACCGTGGGCGACGAAGTGGTGGCTCTATTAGCCGGTGGCGGATACGCAGAACAAGTGATCGTTCCCGTTGGCCAAGTACTCCCGCTGCCGCCAGGTGTCACCCTGATGGAGGGCGCCGGACTTCCAGAAGTCGCCTGCACTGTGTGGAGCAATGTGTTCATGACTGCCGGACTGCAGCAAGGCCAATGGCTGCTGATTCACGGTGGTGGATCTGGCATCGGAACGATGGCCATCCAATTGGCCAAGGCCTTCGGTGCCCGCATCGCCGTCACGGCAGGGAGTCAGGACAAGCTCGAAGCCTGTGCCGATCTCGGTGCTGATCTCATGATCAACTACAAGGAGCAGGATTTTCTGGAAGCGATTCGCGCCGAGATCGGCGGAGTCGACGTCATCCTTGACCTCATGGGCGCGAAGTATCTCGCCTCAAATGTCAGAGCACTCAACCGCAACGGACGCCTGGCAATCATTGGACTGCAGGGCGGTGTGAAGGCTGAACTGAATCTCAGTGAAGTCCTCCGCAAGAATGCGACGATTCACGCCACAAGCCTGCGCGGACGCCCATTGAACGAGAAGACAGGCATCTGCGAGCAGGTCGGGGCGGTCGTGTGGCCATGGATCCATGCTGGGCTGGTGAAGCCCGTCATTGGCGCTCAACTGCACATAAGCCAAGCAGCCCAGGCCCATCGCATGCTCGAAGCCGGCGAAGTCACCGGCAAGATCGTGCTGGCCATTGATGGGGCAGCCGCAGAATGAGACGCGTTCGCCTTCCCTCCTTGCTTCTGCTTTGCCTGCTCCCGCTCACCGTGTCGTCAGCGACATGGGCTGAAACGGCCGAGCCGTCAACAAGCGGGAGCCCGACTCCGACGCTTTCGTTGAGTCCACCTGCCCCAAGTGGTCCGGTGAAGGGAACCAGCGTTGCCTGCCCGGCTTTGGTCAGTGAGCTCACCGCAGTGCAGGCAACCAACGCCTACGCCCTTGCTGGCAGGAAATTGGCAGCCGCAGCCAAGTCATCCCAGCGATATCCCTTCGGCGCACTCACAGATCAGACTCGCTATGCCCGCACCGGACCCACGGCATGGACCAGTGGCTTCTTCCCTGGCGAACTGTGGACCATGTACGAGTGGACAGGCGACACGCAATGGTTGCGTCGCGCACGCAGTTTCACAGCTCCGCTGATTCGGGTCGCCAACGATCGCGGCACACACGATCTTGGATTCATGATCGGCGTGCCGATGCAGCTGGCGGCCAGTTTGGATCCAAGCCCTGCCCGCCAACGCGCGTACCTCAATGCCGAGATCACTGCGGCAAAGTCGCTCGCTCGTCGTTGGAGTGGACGTGTGCAGGCAGTCAAGTCAGCTGACTACAACGGCAGATGGGGAGTGATCATCGACTCGGCGATGAACGCGCCGCTGATGATCAAGGTCGGACAACTGCTCGGACCTGAAGGCGATGCACTGGTGTATTTCGGTGAGCAGCACATGCTGACTCTTGCCAAGCACTTCATCCGCGACAACGGCTCGACATTTCATCGCATGTCCTTCAATCCCAACACGGGTGCGCTGATCGGCCCGATCGCCGGACAGGGCCTCGCCAGCACATCAAGCACCTGGGCTCGCGGTCAGGCATGGGCGATCAGTGGCTTTGCGCGCGCCTATGAGCTCACGGGGAACCCAGAATTTCTGAAGGCGGCCGAAGCCACCGCCAACTACTGGATGAGTCGCGTGCCGCCCGGTTGCGTGCCAGCCTGGGATTTGGATGTCAGCGGCAATCGTGCGCCTCGAGATTCATCTGCTGCAGCAATCGCAGCCAGCGGCATGCTCACGCTCGCCGCGCAAGAGCCCAACGCCGAGAGTGCTCGTACCTACGCCGACTACGCCAAGCTCACGGCCGGAACCCTGGCCAGTGCCGGATGGCTGAACACCGATACCCGCAATCCCGGGATTCTGCTGCAGCAGAGCCTCAATGTGCCTGCTGATCCTCGTACGGGCAGCTACGTGTGGGGTGACTTCTACCTTCTGACCGCGATCAGACAGATCCTCTCTGAGCAAACACCTGTCCCAACAAGTACTCCGACTCCTACGACGAGCGCAGACTCTTCACCATCGGCTTCCCCAAGTAACTAGTCATCTGGCCTACTGCTGCGAGGCGCCAACAGAAATGGGAGCATTGCCCAATGTCGATCTCCCCTGAGCAATCTGATAACAGCGATGCTGCCGTGCTTGCGATGACCATTGTTGGTCCAAATGGCGAGCCGATCGACTCTACGGATGACAATCAAGACACAGAAGTTGAATCGCTCGTGCAGTCCCCTGCCAAGGTCATGCGTATCGGATCGATGATCAAGCAGCTGCTCGATGAGGTGAAGAGCGCGCCGCTGGATGAGTCAGCCCGCGTGCGTCTGCGTCAGATCCATCTTCAATCGATCAAGGAACTCGAGGACGCCCTGGCCCCGGAGCTGGTGGAAGAACTTGAGCGACTCAGTCAGCCGTTCAATGACCCTGCCCCCAGCGAATCTGAACTGCGCATCGCCCAAGCCCAGTTGGTGGGCTGGCTGGAAGGGCTCTTCCATGGGATTCAGGCCGCTCTCTACGCCCAGCAGATGACAGCCAAGGCCCAGTTCGAGGAGATGCGACGACAGGCCATGGCCCAGGGCCAGTTGCCACCCGGTCCTGGTGGCAGTTCCAGCGCAGGTCAATATCTGTAATTGCGCAGCTCCGACTAGGGTCTTGCCGTGATTGATCCGACCATCCTGCGCACTGATCCAGATCGCATTCGCGAGTCACAGCGCCGGCGTGGCGAGGACGTCGAGCTCGTTGATCAGCTCATCGCCGCTGACGAAGCCAAGCGAGCCGCCCAACAGCGTTTCGATGAATTGCGCAATCAGCAGAAGACACTTGGCAAGCAGATGGGTCCCCTCCAAGGGGCGCTGAAGAAGGCGTCTGATGCCGGTCGCGCAGGCCTCCAAGCAGAGATCGATCAACTCATGGTGCAGGCATCTGCCTTGGCCGACGAGGTCAAGGCGGCCGATCTTGAATCCGACGCGGCAGGCGCGCGAGCGGACTCCCTGTGGTTGCAGATCAGCAACCTGGTCAACTTGGACTCACCAGTTGGTGGTGAAGCAGACTTCAAGGTGCTCGAACTCGTCGGCCAGCCGCGCGACTTTGCCAGCGAGGGCTTTGCACCCAAGGACCACCTCGATCTGGGTGAGAGCCTTGATGCGATCGACACTGTTCGTGGTGCCAAGGTTTCCGGTTCGCGCTTCTTCTACCTCAAAGGTCAAGGTGCTCTGCTGGAGTTCGCACTGCTGAACCTTGCGATGCAACAAGCCGTGAGTCACGGCTTCATCCCCATGATCACGCCAGCAATCGTTCTGCCCGAGGCGATGGAGGGCACCGGCTTTCTCGGTCAAGCTGCAGAGAACGTCTATCGACTAGAACAAGACGACCTCTACCTAGTGGGCACAAGTGAAGTACCGCTTGCGGCCTATCACTCCGACGAGATTCTTGATCAAGCACAGTTGCCTTTGCGCTACGCCGGTTGGAGCAGTTGCTTCCGTCGTGAGGCTGGCTCCTATGGCAAGGACACTCGCGGCATCATCCGTGTGCATCAGTTCGACAAGGTCGAGATGTTCGTGTTCACCACACCAGAGGACGCCGAGGCCGAGCATGCTCGCCTGCTGGCGTGGGAACGGGAGTTCATTGATGCCTTGGAGCTTCCATACCGGGTCATTGACGTTGCCACCGGAGACCTTGGTTCCAGCGCTACCCGGAAATTCGACATCGAGGCTTGGATCCCAACGCAGGGTACATATCGCGAAGTCACCAGCACCTCAAACACCACTGAATTTCAAGCACGCCGGCTGAAGATCCGGATGCGCGATGGCAAGATTCAACGCCCCGTGGCAACGCTGAATGGGACCTTATGCGCAATGCCGCGCATCATTGTGGCGCTGCTCGAGAATCATCAACAGGCCGACGGCTCTGTGCGAATCCCCAAAGCCTTGCAAGCTTTCCTTGGTGGACAGACTTCGTTCACTCCACGCGCGTAATATCGCAGGACCATGTCACTTTCGCAATCACCACCGCTCGTGCACTTCGACCCGACCGCTCTGGAATCGATCGAATTTCCTCAGCTCATTGGCATCGACGTGGATGGCACCCTGGTCCCCGCTGACGGGGTCGTGCGCAATCGCGTGATCCAAGCGATCGCCGATTGCGAATCAGCTGGGGTTCGCGTCGTGCTGGCAACCGGCCGTTCTCTTTCTACGACTACTCCGATCGCCCGGGCTGCCCGCATGGACGGGTGGATGGTGTGCTCAAACGGTTCGATCCTTGCCACGGCAACTCCCGAGGCCATCATCGAAGCACGCACTTTCGATCCGGCGCCATTTCTTGATCGCATGATCCCGCTGCTTCCAGGTGCGATCTTCACCGTTGAAGATGCCTGGGGAGTCATGAATACCAATGTCGCCTTTCGTGGCGGTCCCTTGGGCATGGCTGTGCGCGAGATGCCACTTGAGGACATCCGCGAGATCGCGGCAGTGCGTCTGGTCATTCGCAGCGAGGAGCACATGGAAGAGGGCTTGGGCCATCTTGTGGCCGAGCTCGATCTGCACGAGGTGCAGTTCGGCATCGCGAAAGTCGCATGGCTGGATGTCGGTCCCCTTGAGGTCAGCAAGGCATCGATGCTGGAGTCCTTGTGCCGCCGTCTTGACCTTGATCCAGCTCGCACCATCACCATTGGTGATGGCGGCAATGACCTTCGCATGCTCGAATGGGCTGGTCTTGGTGTTGCGATGGGATCAGCCTCTGACGAGGTCAAGAGCTACGCCAATGCGGTGACCAATGCTGAAGCCAGCGACGGCGTTGCCGAAGTGCTGGAAGCGGTCGTAGCGGCTAAGCGCTGAGCCCGTCTTCAAAAGCAGCTTGCAAGGCCTCTCGCCAATCGCGCATCGGCTCCAAACCCACTTCAGCCCAAGCATCATGCCCGAGCACCGAGTACGCAGGGCGCGGAGCGGGGCGCACGAAGGCTGCTGAATCGGTCGGAAGTACGCGAAGCGGATCTGCGCCCGCCCCCTGAAACACAGCCTGGGCAAATGCAAACCAGCTGTCAGCTCCAGCATTTGTGCCGTGAAAGGTTCCGGCGGCAGGATGCGTGTCGATGAGCGCAATCAACTGATGCGCGAGATCGCGCGCATAGGTCGGCTGGCCAATCTGATCCGTCACGACGGCAACGGTGTCGCGTTCTTTCTCAAGTTTGAGCATGGTCCGCGCAAAATTGTTGCCATTGAGCCCATACAGCCATGCTGTGCGCACGATCCAGTGTGAGTCCGGCAGCACAGCCTTGACCGCGTGCTCCCCCGCCAGTTTGGTTCGCCCATAGGCCGTGAGCGGGTAGGTAGGCGCCCACTCTGCGTAGGGCTCTGAAGCGTCACCAGCAAACACATAGTCGGTGGAGACCTGCAGCATCCAAGCGCCTGATGTCGCGCACGCTTGAGCCAGCAGTTCAGGGCCCACTCCGTTCGCCAGTAGTGCAGCCTCTTCATTTGTTTCGGCATCGTCGACCGCTGTCCATGCAGCGCAATTGATGACCACTGTTGGTTCGAACAATCCGAATGCAGTCGCAATGGAGCCAGCCTGCGTAATGTCGATACCCGGGCGATCGACCCCCATCACGATGGTGCCGCGCTCACCAAGGATGCGGACGAGCTCCGAACCCAGCTGGCCCTTTGAGCCAGTGACAAGTACGCGCATTACTTGATCGCTGCTTTTGACTTCAGCGGGCGCCACCAGGCTTCGTTCGCGCGATACCACGCAACTGTCTCGGCAAGCCCATCTTCGAACTTGTGCTGCGGCGTGTAGCCAAGAGCACGAATGCGCGAATCATCAACTGAGTAGCGTCGATCGTGCCCCTTGCGATCTTCAACCTGCTGCACACTTGACCAGTCGGCACCCAGGGCTGCAAGGACTTGTTCGGTCAGTTCGCGATTGCTCAGTTCGAGTCCACCGCCTATGTTGTAACTCTGACCAGGCTCACCTTTGTCGATGGTGATCGCAATGCCACGGCAGTGGTCATCCACGTGCAGCCAATCGCGCACATTCAAGCCATCGCCGTACAGGGGCACCTTGCCGCCATCTATCAAATTCGTGACAAAGAGCGGAATGACTTTCTCAGGAAACTGAAATGGCCCGTAATTGTTCGAGCAGCGGGTCGAAGAAATGTTCAAGCCATAGGTCACGTGGTAGGCCCGGACCAGCATTTCGGCGGCAGCTTTTGCAGCTGAATAAGGGGAGTTGGGCAGCAAGGGCTCGCGTTCAGTCCACGAGCCGCTGTCAATTGATCCGTACACCTCGTCCGTGCCGATGTGCACTGTGCGAGCGATCTCGTGACGAAGGCAGGCATCAAACAAGGTCTGGGCGCCCACAACATTGGTGACAAGGAATGCCTGTGGGCCGTGAATGGAACGATCAACGTGCGTCTCGGCCGCGAAGTTCACCACGATGTCGTGACCGGGGAGAACGGAATCCAACAAGTCGCCATCGCAGATGTCACCTTGCACGAATGAGTACCGAGGATCGTCCGCCACGGAGGCAAGGTTCTCCAGATTACCGGCATAGGTGAGTTTGTCGTAGACCGTTACCCCTGTGACATCGGGGCCATAACTGCCCTTGAGCAGCTCGCGGACAAAATGCGAGCCGATGAATCCGGCAGCACCAGTGACGAAATAGCGCATGTCAGATCCCTTTCAACTTGCGCAGCCAATCCTGCGCTTCGGCGAAGTCTGCATCAGTTACCCCAACGCGCAAGACCGGCTCACGTCCGTCATGCCGTGGGTATGAGCCGAGGTAGCGGACGTCCAGACACACGCGATGCAGGCCCATCATTGCTTCGGCAACGCGGGCATCAGAGACATGTCCTTCGACGTCAACGCTGAAGTAGTAGTCACCAAGAGCCTTCCGCGTGGGTCGCGATTCAATTCGGGTCATGTTGACCCCGCGCACTGCAAACTCCGTAAGGATTGCGAGCAGTGCGCCAGGCTGATCCTGATGGATGTAGAGGGCCAGCGTGGTCTTGTCGGCTCCCGTCGGCTCTGGGACGACGCCAGGTCGCTGCACAAGAACGAATCGAGTGTGGGCATCCTCGGTATCGCCAATATTGCTCGCGAGAATGTCGAGTCCGTAGATCTCCGCTGTGATCGCAGGTGCGATGGCCGCGTCGTACATACGTGGAAGATCGTTGAGCCCCGCTGCCGCACCTGCGGTGGAGAGCGCGGGCAGTACCACTATCCCTGGCAGATTGGCATCCAGCCAACCGCGGACCTGCGCGTGCGCATGCGGGTGGGTGGCGATCCGCGTGATGTCTGCCAGACCCATGCCTGCAGGCGCTACCAAAGTCATCGTTACCGGCAGCACCACTTCATCGATGATGACCAGCCCAGTGCTCGAGGACGACAATTCGTCCAGGGTGAGCGGTACCGAGCCTTCAACGGAGTTCTCCATCGGCACCAATGCCATGTCAACTGCGCCGGAGCGAGCCAGATCCAAGGCTGCATGCACTGATGCAGCCGGCACAAGTTCAGCATCGGCTGCTGCATCAAGTCGGCGAAGAGCGGCCTCGGCGAAGGTTCCTCGCGGTCCCAGAAATGCGATGCGCGTCATGAACCACTCCTCTTTGCCAACTTCAGTGCCTCATTCTCTTCAGGTGAGAGCTCAATGTCGGCAATGCCGCCACTCAGTCCCTTGAGGTAGGTACGAGTTTCGGAGCGGCCATGAATCGAGGTCAACACCAGCCCGTCACCTGAGTCATCGAGCATTGCGGCCGAGAATGAGAATCGACCGCCAAGATCGCCAAAAGCGTCGTACCGCACGACAGACACGTGGCGCAGCGCCTGTGCAAGCTCGCGGCGGGTCTGCGCCAGACTCAGATCCAGATCGCCGACCTCGTCCCGCAGCACGTGAAATTCCTCGATGGTGCGCGCGACAACGTCGACAAAATTCTCACGGCCTTCCGCAGCTTCCAACAGCGCATATGACCGATGCAGGTGCGAGAGGCGCACCATGGCAAAGACGCCGACAGCGACCCCGCTCATGCCGATTAACAGGGAAACAATCACGAGAACGCTGAGCGCACTCGTGTCGATGATCACCGCAAGAGCCTACGGCCTGAACAAGCCTCGTAGACCGGCAGTATCGCAGCGCTTCGCCCTAGACTCGCATTCGTGCTCACCGTGCTGGCCAACGAGCCACTGCCGTTCTCTGACCTGGCCTCACGCACCGGAATCTTCATCCTCGGGCTGTTCGTCGTGGTCATCACAATGGTCAGCCTGTTGCGCACGGTCATCGTGCCTCGACCCTTGCGCTCATCTCTCAGCGGCTTCGTGATGTGGGTGGTCTGGTGGACCACTCGGGGTATTTCAGCGTTGCGACGTACCTATCGGGGCCGTGATCAAGTGCTGGCGTGGACAGGGCCGGTCATGATTCTGATGATGCTGCTGACCTGGCTGATCGGATTCCTCTTCGGTTACGCGATGCTCATATACGGCGTCAGCGGCATGGATTTCTCCCAAGCCATACGCCAATCCGGCTCCAGTCTGCTCACCCTTGGTTTTGCCGGCGGAACAACAGAAGACCAGACGATCATCGACTTCGTCGCGGCAACAACTGGCCCGGTCATCATTGCGATGCTGATCGGCTATCTCCCCACAATCTTTCAGACCTACCTTGAGCGCGAAGTACTCGTCACCACCATCAGCACCATTGGGGGCGAGCCAACGTGGGGTCCGGAGTTCCTGGCCCGGACAGCTCTGGCCGGTACGGCCGACGAGTCCTCCCGACATTTCTCCGAATGGGCGGAGTGGGCAGCGCGCCTGCGACTCACCCATATGACCTACCCAACCCTGATGTACGTGCGTGGCTCGCGAGCCAATCGGCACTACGTCGTGGCACTGCTTGCGATGCTCGATGCAGCTGCATTGAAGGTCTCACTGACGAAGTCCGATGCTCGGCACGATGCCTATCGCCTGCTATTGCAAGGCTCTCAGGCATTCGAGACTCTTTACCTCGTGCTCGGCGCACCGAAAAAGGGCCGCCACCGCATCCCGATCGTCGGCAACTACATCGCTCCCAAGAATCCGATGCCGCGCATACACTCACATCTACCGGCATGGAACGACAACTTGCGTGCGGTGCACGCGGCTTCTGCTGCGGACAGCAGTTTTGCCATCTCTCGTGTGCATGCTTTGCAGCTTGGGCTGGATCGGCAACGCAGTTCAACGTTGACTCGCGATCAGTTCGACAAGGCCGTGGCGATGATGCGCGAGGCGGGCATGCAGATTGATCGCGACATGGATGAGGCCTGGGCGATGTTTCGCGATATTCGCAAGGAGTACGAGTTCCCGGCGTACGGCATGGCGCGCAAACTCGATGTCGCGCCCGCCCCATGGAGCGGGCCACGGTGGCGCAGAACCGAGATCATCTATCCGGCCTCAGCAGTTGAGATGCGCTCGCGACTGTCTGACTGACTAATCCCGCAGTGTGACCTGCTTGGTGATCAACAAGGCGCGTGCCCGGCGCTCAGTGTCCGTCAGCGGCGCATTGGAGTCCAGGGCAGAGTTCAGCCGCGCCAGGAATGCTGCCGCTGGCGCCTCAGTTGCCGCAGCGCCAAACCCCAGCGGCAGATCCCAGACCGGAATGATGATCCCCTGAGCTCGAAACATGCCCACCAGCGTTGTTCCCTCGCCAAGTGAGCTCTCACCAGCGGCCTGGAGCCGAGCAAGGGCATTGAGCAGGGGCTCTTCTGCGACGAGCATGCCCCAGCGCAAGTGCTCCTTCTCGCCCATCTGCGTCCAGTATGCAGATTCGACAGAGGTCAGGCGTTGCGTGGGATTGGCATGCGCACTTGCCGCCTCCAATGACGCCTTGACCTCATCAGTGATTTCCTCGGCGTCGACCCAGTAGTCGAAATTCGAGTGGACGTCGATTTCAAGCGCTTGGTCTGTCTCCACGAGTTGCTGCAAGCGAAGCGGGCTGGCGGCATCACGTGATGGACCCACCGTCGAGCTGGGCTCGGCATCCAGCGCAGTGTGCAGGGCCAGGGCCAAGTCACGGCTGGCATTGCCGGTGCTCGTATTGACCTGCAAGCCCAGCAGGATCTCGCCATCGGCTCGCACCAGGCCCGGATGTGCCATCGGCAGCACCGTTGCAAGAGTGACCTTGCGGTCCGAATCGCGAAGTGTCAGCGCAACGGTGGCCGAGGGCACGAGTTCGCGCAGCACCACGATGTCGGCCTCTGAGGCGAATCCTTCAAATGGTCGAGTCGAATCAACCGAGGCAACAGTACGACCATGGCAGGCCTTGTAGCGCCTGCCGGAACCACACGGGCAGGGCTCACGCATTCCGACTACCGGAATTGCTCCGTCTTCATCGAGTGTCGCTGAGGTAGGGACCGGAGCCTTCTTCTTTGCCATGGTGCGAACCTTAGGGATGCTGGCCCATCTGCTCACGCACCATCCCAGGTCGATCGCTGATGATCGCGTCGACTCCGAGTTCCAGACACTGCACTACTTGCTCGGGGTCGTTGACTGTCCAGACGTGCACTTGTCCATGCGATGCATGCACCGCAGACACGAATTCAGGCCGTTTCAGGAGGGCATCCACCGAGATGCCAGCAATGCGAGCGGACCCGGCCAAGGCACCAGCCCGGCGCCAGGGAGGAATGCTGCGCATCAAATGGACCGTGGGAACGCTCGGCTCCAGTGCGGCCACTCTCTGGATCGCCGAGGCGCTGAAGGACATCACCCGCACTCGCGCGTCTTTCTCCGCTGATCGAATCAGGCCGAAGTAGCGGAGCTCTTCGACCAACTCTAGTTCAACGTATCTGCCAAACCTTGTCGGATGCTTGGTCTCAATCGAGAAGCTCATGGTCGAAGACGAATCCAGCATCGCGGCAAGCAGAACGCGAAGTGTGAGCACAGTTCGGCGCTCATCAAGAGCCGGCGTGACCGATGCCAAATCCAGTCCGGGCTCGCTGAAGTCGTACTTCAATAGATCATGCAGGCGCATCGCAGAAACTGTTCCGTCACCATTGCTCGTGCGATCGATTCGGCGGTCGTGCATACAGACCAATGTGCCGTCGGTGGTGAGGCGAACATCGCATTCAATGCCATCGGCCTTCTCATCGACGGCACGCAAATAGGCGGCAAGGCTGTGCTCAGGTTCGAATTCATGCGAGCCACGATGGGCGATGACAAGGGGCCGATTCCGCGATTGCGAATCCGAGCCCACCATCTCAGCCTTTCATGAGTCAGGCGGGATCGCTGAACAGGACACCGGGGTTGAGCAGTCCCTGAGGATCCCACGCATCCTTGATCGCCCTCATCACGTGGATCTCCGGCGCCGATCTCGACAGGTGCAGGTACTGCGTCTTCAGACGCCCAATGCCGTGCTCCGCGGAGATTGATCCTCCGTAGGCAGCCACTCGTTCGAGGATGGAATCCTGCAGACTCAGATCTGCATTGCCGGGCCCGATGAATTCAACGTGAACATTGCCATCGGCAAGGTGGCCAAAGAAACCAAAACAGGTCACCTTCGGCTCGGCCGCCATGAGATCACCGAGTTCGGCCAGCACTGTCTGCATGAGACCCAGTGGCACCGAGATGTCGAGTTTGTGCACCAAACCCAAGCTCGCGTAGGCCTCGGCCTGCCGCTCTCGATAGGCCCACAGTCGTGCCTGGTCGGCGGGGTTCATAGCAATGGCCGCATCATGATCAGCGGTGAGCGGGAGCCCCGATGCGTCACCGCCATCTGCCACCTCAATCACGGCCACAACTGGCCACTGCCGGGCCAAGGGCGAAGCCAGTCCCAGTGCGCTAGCTGCGAGGTCCATCCCCGTCGAATCAATCGACTCCGCAGCGATGAGCTCGCTGGACTGTCGAGCCTTCGACATCAATGCCAGGGCAGAGTCGTACGAACTGCACCCCACCATTGCCAACGAGGTACGCCGATGCGGTCGGTGCAGACGCAGTCGCACAGCCGTGATGACCGCCAAGGTGCCTTCTGATCCACACAGCAGCGCGCCCAGATCAAAGCCGGTATTGTCCTTCAGAAGTCCGGTCAGGTGGGTGATCACCGTGCCATCGGCGAGCACCGCCTGGATACCCAGAATCTGTGATCGAGTCATCCCATAGGCCACAACCTGGGTACCACCTGCATTCGTAGCTATCGTCCCACCGATAGTTGCAGAGTCGCGGGCCGCCAAGTCCACGCCATACATCCATCCGGCTGCCCGAGCCGCTTGCTGCACCGAACTCAACAGGGCACCGGACTGGGCCGTCAGCTGCCCCGTGAGCTGATCGACTGGATCGACCTGACGCAAGCGCAGGGTCGACAAGATGACCGGTGGCTTGGCTTGGGACTCCCCTGGGACAGCCCCACCCACCAGACTGGTATTGCCGCCCTGCACGAGCACCGGCTGTTGGAATTCGTGCAACAGCGACAGCAAAGAGGAGACCTCACTGACGGAAGCCGGGCGCACCACGGCCAAGCATTCGCCCGAATAGAGCCTGGTCCAGTCGGTGCAGTACGAAGCGCGCTGATCAGACTCAACGAGCAGGTGCTCAGCGCCCACGATCGCGCGCATCCCCGTGAGCAGCCCAGCAGCGACAGGACGTGAAGTTTGGTTCACAGGGTTATCCTTGCCGACATGGGAATCAAAGCAATCTTCAGCACGGCCGTCGCACTGTCGGCTGTGCTGGGAACCGCCCTGATCCTGCCCCCTGCTTTCGCTGCTGACACCACGAGCTCTGCCTCACCTGCCACTGGCGCCTTCACCTTCACCACGGGTCCAGGCATCCTGACCACGTGGGCGTACAACAACATCAAGGTCTCAGGGGCCGCACCCGCTACCTACGTCACCAAGATCAATGGGACTCAGGCAATAGCAGACTTCCCAGTCGTTGCGCGTGAGAAAACGGCCATCTTCACTGGTGGCTCGATTCGGATCACGAACACCAAGACCGGTGACTTCATCAACTGCCTGAACCCAGCCGTCGACACGCTTGTACGTGTGGTGGATTGCGTCATGCCCGACAAGACAAACAAGCGGCTCTTTACAATCTCCAACATTGCAAGCGTGCGATCCCTGCCCACGATCTACAGCGTCAATTCAAGTTTCACTGGGATGGATCTGAAGATCGCAAGCCAAGAGGTAGCCGACTACATGAACCTCAAACTTCACACGAACACCTTCAGTCCGTCTGTGGTGTTCGCTACCGGTGAGCTCACTGTCAGTTACGCCCGCTAAGCAGCATTCGGCGTGCTGCTTGCTTCTGGCCGAAGATGGCTGGTCGCGTACTGGGCTGACCTCGCCTGCGCCGGGGCCATCTGGCTGACTCTCGTCCTCACCGCCCAACGTTGGGCCGGGCTGGACACGCCCGACTCCTCCTTCTACGCATCACTGGGAATCTTCGGCAGTGAGGTCAGCGACCGGGCCTACGACAACTCCTACTTCTGGACTCGCCTAGGCCAGATTGCGCCCACTCATGCGCTGACAACAGTGTTCGGGATCTGGCCGGGCATGGCCTTGTGGCATTGGTTCCTGCTCGCCATATTCGTCGCGGGCGCCTACGTCGCCGTCAGAAAGTTCACCAGCACGCTGACCGCGACAGTCTTGACCGCCGCTATCAGCCTGAGCACGGTCCCGCTGAGCTATCTCGCCAATCCATACGTGACTGGGGCCGTACTGGCCGGCACGAGCGCACTGATTGCCGCTGCGATGTTTGACAGCAGAAGGTCCGCAATTCTCGCCGGAGCGCTCATGGGTTGGCTCGTGATGGTGAACCCCCCTGGAGTACTCCTCGCCGGGGTGGTGTGGCTGGTCATTCGCATTCAACGTCGCGCGGTGCGCATGCGCGATCTGCTCTTCACCGCCATCGCGACCCTCGTGACCTTTGTCTTCTTCCTCGGTATCGGAAAAGTCCTGTATCCCGAGCTGAACTGGTTCTCGGCCTACCTGGACGCCCAGGGAATCAAACTCAGCGACTTTGCCAGCAAGGAACCCATCTGGCTTCAAGACATCTCCATGCTCGTTCCGTTTGCGATTGTGATCCTCACTTTCGCCATCTGGTTGATGAGGCGTCAATCTCCCGCTGCGCAACTTGGATTTGCGATCAGCGCCAGCAGCGCGGCCTTCATGTTTGTCTTCTCGCCGCTCATGGGCGGGATAGCACTGGAAGCTCCGCTCTACCAAGCCATGCTCTGGCCCCCGGCCCTCATCGCACTTGCGCTGGGCATCGCGGCTGTCACAACCCCAGCTGCCAGCCAGGAGCCAGCCCGATGGTCAATCTCGGCGATGGTGCTTGCCGGCATTTCGGTTGCTGCGATATTCGCCGTCGGCCACTGGCCCGGAGCCATCGGCCTCCACAAGGGACAACTGCTGGCTGTGCTGCTGGTGGCCGCAGCCATTGCCCTCATCGCGCTGAGCCCGCAGAGATTCGCCGTGCACTCGGCTGTGCTTGCACTTGCCATTGTGCTGATCGGCGGTCAGATCCTGCAGAATTCACGCCCCTCACTCGGCCTGTACTACCTCAGCCCTTATAGCTGGGCTTTCAATGACAATTCGATCGCAGACAAGATGCACAACGCCGTTCACGCACAGGAGTGGGTGCTAGCCAGCACAAGCCGCGATGACACCATCCTCACGTGGGTAGATGGCGATTGGGTCAATGGCGATCGCGAGCTCTATGTTGTCGCAGGTATGCAACTGTGGGGCCCCAATCGCATCGGATTGTTCGCTGAGCTCAATGCAGATGATCTGGCCCGACTCAACTCAATTCGACCAAGCGTGATCGCAATGTACGGAAACTCAATGGACGGGATTTCAACTTTCATGCGGGGAATACCCACAGATGCACAGGCGTCATCGCCCACCTGCAGCCAATTCTCCTGGCCGGTTGAGCAGATCGCGTACTTCAATGTCTGTCTGACTCGACTCAACTGGACACAAGCATGAATCGACTCACCAGTGTGAGTTCCCGCGCTCAGACGACCATCGAAGTCACCGCGACGGCAGTGATCAGCTTCCTGTGCTCGCTGATCGTCTTCGGGCCAAACCTGAAGGACATCAACGTTCCTTGGAGCGGTGGCGATATGACCGCTACCTACATCAATGCCGAGACCTGGAACTGGTGGCATTACGCAGTAGACACTCACTACGGCTTCCCCTACGGCATGAACTTGAACTACTTCCCCGGCCTGGACATCACCCAGAACACCTTCGCGCAGATCGTCACCATGATCACTGGCCAGCCGTTCATTGGCATCAACCTGCTGCTGATTCTGACTTTCCCGATCGTGGCAGTCATGGCGTACTGCGCGATTCGTCTCATGGGCTTGCGTGGCCCGCTGGCCATCGCACTCGGCGTCGCTTTCACCTTCATCCCCTGGCACTGGGGACGCGCCCTTGGCCACCTGTACCTGGCCACTTTGTATGGTGCCGTCGCTGGCGTGATCCTGGCGCTGCTCGTTGGATCTGGGCGCTTGCAATTGTGGCTCACCTGCGAGGACAAACGACGACGCCGCTGGTATTTCGCACTCATCGCACTGCTTGTCGTACTCGCCGCGTGGAGCGCGGTCTACTTCTCCTTCTTCACCGGAATGATGCTGGTCGCAGCACTTCTGTGGCGGGTGGCCCAGGGCGATCGAATGAAGAAACTGGTGCTGGGTGCGGTGCCACTCATCTCGCTGGTATTAGTCGCGATCATCGGGCTGTTGCCGTCGATCTTGGCCCGTGCATCCAATCCCGAAGTCGTCAATCTGGGGCAGCGCGATCCGATGGACACGGTGAAGTACGGCGGCGATCTGGCGATCAGCGTTCTGCCGGCTCCGTACAACCCACTCCTTGGTGGGTACAACAACCTCATCGGAACGATGTTCGCCGAGGCTCCAACCGAAGAACAGAACCTCCTGACGAACTACGGGACCTGGATCACCAGTGCCTGTCTGCTCGTGTTCATCTTTGGACTCGTGAGGTACTTCCGTCGCCGAGCATTGAACACTTGGACGCCTGTCGATGACGCTGTGCGCCCGAGCATTTCCTTCGTTGGCTACCTGTTGATGCTGATGGTGCTGGTCTTTGGACCTTGGAGTCTGAACTTTCTCATCGCAAACTTCCTGATCACCCAGATTCGGGATTGGAACCGGCTGCTCCCGCTGATGCTGCTGTTGTTCATCCTGGGTGCAGCGGCTGCGATCGCCGGTGCCAATTGGACCCGCAAGTCCCTGGTGACATTCAGCATTGCGGCCGTGATCGTCATGATCACGATTGTTGACAGCATCGTTCCCTGGAAGGGCCTCTACGACGATGTCGCACGCGGCGGGCGCTCCATCGTTGACCACGGGGTCAAGTACGCCGCGGCCGTGAACAAGGCAATTCCTGAACGTTGCGGCGTCTTCCAATTGCCGATCATGATCTATCCAGAGAACGGGATAGCCGAGCCAAATCTGAATGACTACGACCACTTCCTCGTCGGACTCACCAACAAGGACAAGGACTTCTCATACGGCGCGATGCGCGATACCTCAGCGAGCAATTGGCAACTGGACTTCACGGCCGGCGTCAGTGGCTTCCAGGTTCAAGAGCTCAAGGAGAAGGGCTTCTGCGCAGTGCACGTGGACACCCGGGGCTTCAACCAGCCTGAAGTGATCACAGACGAACTGAAGACCTTGTTCGGCAAACCGGTGGCAACCGGCCTCGACGAGCGATGGCAGCTCTACCGCATCAAGTAGTGCGCCCGCTCTAGAGGTGGCAGGCCGCGCGCTGCCAGGCCGGCCTGAATTCCTCCCCAGAAGCTGGAGTCGTTGATCTCACGTGCTCGAGCCTTGCTCCTGGACGCTGCTGCTTCAAGAGCTGGACGATCATTGAGGAGGGCGGCAATCAGAGCCGGCAGTTCCTGGGCATTCTTGAAGTAGCCGTAGTCAGTGGTTTCCCAGAAGCGCGCTGTGCGATCGACATCGTCAGTCAGCACGAAGCAGCCCATCGCGGTTGCCTCCAAGATCCGGGTTTTCAACTGCTGCGCGTCGCCTGCACTTGATTCGGAGAAGTTGATCGTCATTCGGCTTTGCGCCAATGCCTGCATGTAGTCGGCATATGTCGGTTGATTGCTTCGGCTCGCGGCGAAGTCTGCAGCCTGGTCGGATCGGTGCGGATTGACTGCAATATTCACGCCGAACTCTCGAATCCGCTCGATCAACGCCACCCGATTGGGATACAGCGCTCCTATGAAGGAGACGTCGTAGATCTTCGGCAGGGCAGCCGTGCGCTCATCGATCACCGCCAGCGATTCATTTGAGACGGGCATGTTCACGGGTCCGACCTCAACGCGCCCACGCTGCAGCACGCCGTCCATCGGCATGCAGATATCGACAAGAAGGAAGCGGGAGGAGATCCGCGCAAGCTCCCTGCTCTGCAGGGTGATCATCCGGAAGGCTGAGTCAAAGACCAGTCCGAGCAGGACCCCGTCCCAATGAGCGGACAGATCCGCCCACAGCACATCCCATGTCCACGCACTGGCTCGTTCAGGATCCGCCTCGACCTGGGCGATCAGGTGCGTTGCATCAACTTCCACGAGGAACTTGGCCAGCCGCGGGTGCCATGAGGATGCCGGCTCGCCGACCTCGATGGCAAAGATCGTGACTGGGGTCTCCGGCAGGAATTCGCGAGCGGCCTGCTGAATCTCATAGAAGAAGTTGCCACCTGCAGGACGCCAGGTTTCACGTGACGGCCCATCATTTGGCACCACGACCAGATGTGGTGGCAATGCGGCCGCAGGGCGCTGAACAGAGTCCAGTTCCCGCCATAGCGCTTCGGGAATGCCAGCCCCGGCACTGCGAAGCTGCGCCACTTGCTGGCGACGGGCGCGACGCCAAGCCCGCTCATCAAGGTTCGGCAACACGTGCGAGGCAAGCGAACCCAGCCGCCCCCGAAGGGTGGTCGGGCCCACAGAATTCATGGTGCAACGCTAGCGAGAGCTGAACTTAGAATTGCCGCAGCATGAGCACTGAGGCGACCACACAACACCCGCTGCAACGCAGGCCAGCCTTCATCATCTCTCTCGTCGCTGCCGAACTCCTGACTCTGGCCATGGCAATTGGGCCCTTGATCGGCTCTCAGTGGTGGTCTGGGATGCGAAACTACTTCGCGACTGACCAACTCTCCTACGCCGCCATCGCCACAAATGTCTCGCAAGGAGACCTTTCCTTCGTCGAGCCATTGACCCAGACGGGCGTCTCGCACTACCCAAGCCTTTGGTACTACGTCATCGGCCTGGCGTCCTGGGCAACTCATCTGCCCGTGTGGTTGGTGTGGACTGTGCTGGGTCTGGCAATACTCAGCGGGGCAGTCCTCACCGTGGGCATCGTTGCTGCGCGCATCAGCCAGCGAGCCTGGGTGCCGATCCTCCCGGCTCTTGCGTTGCTCACGGGCACGCTGGCAATCCAGACAACCGACTACTGGTACACCGCGCTGCAACACCACGCAGTTCTGTGGGCCCCCTACGCCTCGATCTTCACACTCAACGGTGAGGTCGCCGGGATCTGCATCGGTGCCATCACATTGGCGCTACTCGTCGATGCTTTGTACAAGCAGGATCAATCGCATCCGCACAGGACACCACGGGCGGAGATACTGACTGCAGCACTCCTTGTAGGGCTGCTCGCGAATATCCAGACGTACACGTTCTTTTCGATCACCTTGGTGATTGCCATTTTCGTGACCGCGCGGGATCTGACTCGACACCCTTCGCACGCGCGCGCCTACCTGACGATCGCTCTCGGTATGACCGTCCTTGTCTTCGGCAAGGCGATCGCAAGCATTACTGGACCACTGCCACTGCTCGTACTGCTGCTCCTTGCAATGTCACCCGTGCTGATCCCGGCAGCACTGCGAGCCAAAGCCGTCGCGATTCCGGCGCTCGTCATCATGGCTCTGGCTGCCAGCCCCGAAGTCGTTCACACCGCACTGGGAGTGCTCAACAAGGATCCCTTCCTGTCCTATCGGGAGGCATCCAGCCAGGGGCTTGGCATAGTTGAGCCAGCCACGCTTGTTGCCTCAACTGCCTGGATCCTGCTGTTCATCACCGTCTCGCTTGGCCTATGGCGCAGTCGCCAGGCCACCTTGAGCGCCATGACCATCGCACTGGGTCTGGGCTTTGTGATCATGCCTGCCAATGACCTCTGGGGCTTCAATCAGGAGCCGTACAGGTCGTGGGTGCAGTTCGCCATCCTCAGCTCCCTAATCCTGATGATCCCGCTCGCATGGAGCCTGACCCAACTACGCAGATGGAACAAGGAGCATCGCGTCGTGTTCGCTGTCGCTGCCACCTTGACGATCCTTGTCTGGGCGATCGGCCTGCAGGACTTTCGTGGCTTCTGGAAGTTCGCGCATGACCAGGGAATCACCGAACTCGATGGTGCCCGCGCACAGGCCTTGGCCGCACTCACCAGCACAACCGACGGCATCATGCTGAGCAGTCGATGCATTGATCCACAGATCTTCAAACTGGTCACCAAGAAGCCAGTGGCCTACTACAACCTCGGCTTGGCCTGGCCAGCAAACGAGAAGCTGTACATCACCTTCCGTGATCTCGCCGGTCGACACCAAGAGGATCCGGAAGCCTTGCGTGATGCCAAGGTGCGCTGGGCCGTCACAGATTCGGCATGCGAGGAAGACTGGAACTTCCCCAAGGACAATCGGATCACCCTCGCCGGTGCACGCAATTACGAATCAGCTTCGGGCCCGCAGAACTTGCTGCTGTGGCAGGTCAATCCGCGGTAGTCGCGCCAAGCGGCACTGGAGTCATTGGCCGCAGATCGGTGTCATCGCTGGACCGCCACAACATGAGCAAGAGGCTCAGCCCCAGCGCAAAGGACGCCGCGGTGATGCCGGCAAGGCTGGCCAGCAGCGTGTTCCATACGACGATTGAACACACGCCAACGAGCGCGAGCATCGCGATTCCAGCAAAGACGTACTGGCGCCCAAGCTTGTTGACCAGGCTCGCAAGGAGCGGGACGCACAACAACAAGAAGGCGGCTTTGTAGGCATAGCCAAAACCTGCGACAAGCACACTTGCCAGGAACACTGCACTGCCTGCCGCAGCGAGCATTGGCAGGTGGACACCCACGCTGCCGGATCGGCGTACCAGGCCCAGGCCGATCACCGCCCCCCAAGCCAGCGCTGCGAGCGCCAACAGCACGATCAATACATCCCCCGTTTGCGCGCCGTGGGTGGGAAATTCCGCATGCAGCATGCGCGCCACGACAGGCACCCGACCTAGGACGACGAAGTCGCCGACATCAGTCATGTTGGCATTGGACTGGGTGCTGAATCTGAAATTCGTCCACGTGAGCAGCACGAATCCACCTGCCGCGATCACCCAGGCAGCCAAGACAATCCAGCCCCGCCGAATCCAGAGCAGCGGCACCAGCATCAGACCCATGGCGAAGGGGTAGTACTTCCAAGTTCCCATGAGCCAGATCAGCGCGGCCAGCACCGACCAGCTGATCAAGGAAGGCCATCGCCGCACGATGATCACGCCCAGCACTGCGACCCAGATGAGCACGACATCGACATTGCCGCGCTCAAGCAGCAACAGCCAAGGCGCCCCCAAGGCTGCAAGCAGCAACACCACCTGTCCGATGCCACCCGAATGGCGAGCCAGCCAGAGCAAGGCCGCCGAGGAGATGACCATCATCAGAACGCCGAGCACCAGAACGTGACTGAAGGAGAAGATGCCGAACGGCACATGCTGCAGCCACAGCATTCCCGGGCCGTAGATTGCCGGATCCTGCAGACAGCCGTTGTTCTCAGCGAAGACGTCGACCCCGACCGCACTGCAGTCAATGCTGCGCATTACCAAGGCCAGATCCCAGAACCGTTCTGTTCCCTGCGGGATGCGCAAGCCGCGATACAAGAGCCCAGCTGTGTCGGGGTTGCCGAAGGTCAGGAAAAGCCACGGAACCAAGGCAAATCCGAGTGACACCGCGCCCACCAGCCATGCCAATGCCTTGCTGACCTCGAGATCAAATCTCTTGATGAGCGCTGCGCTGCCGAAGATCGCAATGAATACCGCTAAGGCAGTCAGAGCAGTAGGCACATAGTTCGGTGCAGAAGTGTTCGAGGGATCAGAAGCTGTACGGAGGACTTGGACAATTGCCAGCACATTGAGTGCGAACACCAGGCCTGCCAGCCACCAGATCACCCTGATTGCCGATGTCCTGCTCATAGCCCGCGATACTAACCGCGTGCCTGCTCTTGTCTCGGTCGTCGTTCCCGTCTATAACGGAATGCCGCATCTGGCGGCACTGACCCAATCATTGCTCGCGCAGACCTACCCGAATCTGGAGTTCGTCTTCAGCGAGGGGGGCGGCAGCGATGGATCCTTGGACTTTCTTCGCTCGCTGACTGATCCACGCATACGCATCATCGAACAGCAGGGTCGTCCAAGCGCCGGCGACAATTGGACTCTGGCCACCCAAGCGGGCACCGGCGCATACATCAAACTGGTCTGCCAGGACGATCTCCTGGCTCCGGACGCTGTGGCCAAGCAGGTGACCGATCTTGACAACCATCCTTCAGCAGTCATGGCGATCGCGCAGCGTGACATCGTCGACGCGAAAGGCGCACTGCTGTATCCCAAACGCGGTTGTTCCGGGCTGCCTGCCGGGCTGCACCCCGGTGAGCACGTCATTCGCACCTGCTTTCGGCAGGGAACAAACGTGATTGGCGAGCCGCTCGCTGTGCTCTTTCGGCGTGAGGCAGTCCTTGCGGCCATGCCGTGGAGTGACGCGAACCCTCTTGTGCTCGACCTTGACTGCTATCAGCGGGTGGCTCCCCAGGGCGATGTCCTGGTGCGGCTGGAGTCAATCGGATCCTTCCGGGTCAGCACCAGCTCCTGGTCGACCCGATTGGCCAAGCAGCAACTTGCGCAATTCCACCAGTGGCAGTCGCAATACGCGGCCCAGGCTCACCCGAGTCCAAACCAGCGCGAGATGCGCAAAGCCCGTCGAAGCGCGCGCGCGCAGACCGCCCTGCGTCGGGCTGCCTATGGCTGGCTGCGCTTGAAGGGCGGCTTGAAATCAACGTGAGCATGCAGGTCAGGCTCGCTGGGCGTGTGTTCGCCTAGACTCACCGCGTGAGCCAAGGGATACAGGATGCGCAAGCCCTGCACCTAAACGTCAGCGTGGTCATTCCGGTCTACCGCGGCGAGGACACACTGCCGGCACTCATCGCCGAATTCGCTCCGCTCATGTCAGAGCAGCGCACCAAAGCCGGACGAAGCTTCCGCATCAGCGAGGTACTGCTCGTCTGGGACCGAGGCCCAGGTCGAAGCGATGCTGTCATCCGTGAACTGGCGAATACCTACGACTGGATCAAGCCCATCTGGCTGTCCCGCAACTTCGGACAACACGCGGCAACTCTTGCGGGCATGACCTCTTCTGGCGGCGACTGGATCGTCACCCTTGATGAAGATGGCCAGCACGATCCTGCATACATTGCCGACCTGCTGGATTCGGCTTACACCCATGGCGCGCAATTGGTCTATGGCTCCCCCATTAATCCGCCGCCACACAGTGCTCTGCGCAACCTGGGCTCCAAGACGGCCAAGCGGCTGTTCACCAATGTGCTCGCGGATTCCAAGTTCGCTGATTTCAGCAGCTACCGACTGGTGCTTGGCGAAATCGGTCGCTCCGTTGCCGCGTACACCGGCAATGGCGTCTATCTGGATGTCGCGCTGAGCTGGGTGGTCGCCGATGTCACCACCTGCCCGGTCACGGCCAGGCAAGAGGGTCGAACTGCCGAGAACTACAACTACCGGCGGCTGTTCTCACACTTCGGACGCCTCGTGATCTCCAGCGGCACCAAGCCTTTGGTCTTCGTCAGTTGGCTCGGGATCTTCTTTGTGCTGGTGGGCGGACTGGTGAGCGTGTACGTGCTCGTCCAGCGCTTCTCCGGCGCGGTCCCAGTCACGGGCTGGGCAAGCGTGTTCGTCGGGTTGATGGTGATTGGCGGTGCGATCCTGCTGAGCCTTGGCATCGTCGCGCAATACGTCGGCGCCGCCACGAACATGAGCCTGGGAAAGCCTCTGTATGTGGTCGTCCGCGATCCGGCCGAAACTTTTGATCCGGCCGTCGACAGGTCGCGCGACGCGACGTGATCACCTGGGTACTCGGTGCCGGCGGCCTGCTCGGCAGCGCCCTTGTGCGCACACTTGGCTCAAGCTACCGACCGGCATCTGTGCCATGGCAGGACCCTGCTGAAGCGATCACGACTCTTCAAGGACAGGTCAGTGACTTCGCCCGCGAGGTAGGCGACTCACCGTGGGCGATTGTGTGGGCGGCCGGGCAGGCCACGACATCGAGCTCCGCTGAGCAAACCGCGAGCGAACTGAGAGTCTTCACCGCATTCGTCCAGGCAGTGCAAGCCGAACTTCCAGCCGACCGCGGCACCTTCTTCCTCACCTCGTCAGCAGGCGGGGTCTACGGCGGCTCTGCTGCCCCGCCATTTGATGACCGCACCGATCCGATTCCCTTGGGCACCTACGGCACACTCAAACTCGATCAAGAACACACGGCCATCGACACTCTGGGCGACATGTGTCAGGTCATCATCGGTCGCGTCTCGAATCTCTATGGCCCAGGGCAGGACCTCACCAAACTGCAGGGACTGATCTCCCGCCTGGCATTGGCATCAGTCACCCGAGTTCCCATCACGATGTTCGTCTCACTGGACACCTTGCGTGACTACCTCTACGTCGATGATGCCGCGGCCATGATCTGCATGTGGTTGGCACGCTCCTCCGAAATGGATGGAACGCCAGTGAAGGTGGTGATCGCTGCCGGCCAGTCCGTCTCATTGGGGCACGTCATCTCAACGATGCAGGACGTCACTCGCACCCGCATTCCCGTTGCCTACGGCGCACATGCGAGTGCATCAGCACAATCACGCGATTTGCGACTCATTCCGACGGATGCCGCAAGCACTCGCGCACTCGTACGAACGCCACTGGTCGCAGGCGCGAAGCGAGTGCATCTGGACGTGCTCGAGCGACACCAGCGCGACGCCAGTTCGCTTTAGCCTTGGTAGCAGTTGTGGCCAGCAGGTACTGCGGCTACTGGCCCGTGTTGATCGAAGCAGTCCGCGGGTAACGCGCGAGCAGCGCACTCATGCTGTCCAGGCCGATCACGTTGGATCCCTCGTCAAGCAGGATCACCGGCTTGGCGAGCACAGACGCGGGCATGCCGGCGAGCGAGTCATAGACGTCACTCCATGCCTCAGTGTTCGTGAACCACTCCCGCCGAAGCCAGTCGACAATGGGCTGGGCGCCGGCATCGCTCGCTGCCAGACCAGCCAGCAGTCGCGAGCAGGAGTAGACGCGTTGCGGATCAGAGATGCGCGTGGGCGTGAGCGCAGAGGGCGCGCCTGCCCCCTGTGGCAGGTACACACAGGCGACTGGATTGGTGGCGATCGGCTGGGTACCGGTGCCGTTCACTTCGGCCGGGTACCAGTACGAGCTCGCGTTGTCGAATGGAATTGCTGGCGACCACGCCTGCGGACGGGCCTCGGCGAGCGCGCGCGGCAGCAAGGTGTCAATCGAGAGCAGGAAGAAGACGACGACCAGCGCAACCCATTGCAATGGCGCGATGCCGCGATAACCCTTTGGTGCCAATACAAGCAGCGCGACAGGAAGGCAAGTGGCAGCAACGACAAGTGACGCCATGAAGGTGAACTTCATTGCGCCGTAGTGCGGTCCACCTCCAGTTGCCCACGCATCCAGGAAGGTGATGGCAAGCGCCATGCCGATGAGGAGCGCAAGCGGAGCCAGACGCAGGTAGACCGAGCGGGCAGCATTGAGCGTCCATCCGCCGATGTATGCAACAGCGCCGATAAGAGCGGTGACAGCGACGATTGCGAGGATCGGACCAGTCTGGTCTGTGCCACCGCCGGCGGCGAAGAGAGTTGAGTCGGACAGTCCGGCAAACACCACTCCGGCAACCACGCCAAGCGCGCCACCGCCGGCCGGTCCTGATGCCGTGGGCGTTGAAGCAAGCACATATGAGATGGAGCTCCAGATCGGCTCCCACACGCAGATCGCGGTGACGACGACCAGAGCAATTGCTACCCAGTCGAACTCACGACGTCGCACAAGTCGGTCACCAACGACGCCAACACATGCGATCAGCACCAAGGCCGACAAGGCGTTGAGGGGGAACCACACGGTGACGGCAATGACGATTGCGATCGAGGTGAGCAAGCGAGCCCGGCGCAAGTCGATGTCTGCAAGGAAGGCTGCTGCCCACAGGACTGCCACGAGTACGACGAACTGGAATGTCAGGTGGCCATAGCCGATGGCAACGAGATTGCCTGCCGCGACGATGATTGCAGAGAGCCAGATGAATGGCGCCGGGATACGTCGATCATCACCCCTGCGACGCAAGCGGGCTTCGACCAAGGGCGCCAGGGCGAGCGGCGCGATGATCACGAGGAAGTACTGACCCATCACTACCGTGTTTGCCGCTACCGCAACTTCGTTGTATCCGCCCAGCAGAATCCACGACACGACACCCATGAGGGTGGCCACGAACACCATGACCAGCGCCAGCGGGCCACCCATCGGGATGGCCTGCACGATTTCATGGCCACTGGCCAGTTGCGATGTGAAGTCCAGCCATTTCGCGTTGTCCTCGGCGACGGAGTGACCGATGAGGAAACTGACTGGACGCTCGAAAGCCGCACCTGCTGTCCAGCGAGTCGTCAAGATGACGACAAAGACGAGCAGAACCGCCGTTGGAGCAAACACCGCAAGTGCCTGCCGCTTCAGGTCCCACGACGACGATCCGCGTCGAAGCCAAGCCAGGCCTGCGGGCACGGCCAGCGCCACGAGCAGCAGCAACTGCAGCGAGATTCGCGTCCAGTGGACGTCGAAGCTGATGACCAGATTCTCGATTCCCCCGGCCACCGAGATGCTCGCCACAATGGAGATGACCCACCACGCGGTGCTACGCCCCCAATAGAACGCGAGACCTGCGAGCAGCAGATATCCAAGGAGAAAGGCGAGGTCCACTGAACGATCCTCTCCTATGACGATGCTTGAGGCACGGATGCTCGGGGTACCTTGGCCCAATGTCGCCCAGCGTCCTCCATCTAAGCACGTATGACGCGAATGGCGGGGCGGGCAGAGCGGCCTTCGCGCTGCATTCGTCGATGATTGATCGCGGAGTTGACTCTCGACTCTGGGTGGGTCGCAATCAGCACAATGCGCCGGGCGAGACTCCTGTGCACCCATTGAGATTTCGCATCAGCAGCAGCCTGGATCAACGTCTGTGGCGCCTGCAGCGCTCACCCGCCCAGTCTTGGCGGTCACCTGCGTACTTCAGTTCGATCAGCGCCCGGGCGATCAACGCCAGCGACGCCGACATCGTGCACCTGCACTGGGTGACCGATGGGCTGCTCTCGATTCGCCAGATCGGGCTCATCACCAAGCCCATCGTCTGGTCGCTTGTCGACATGTGGCCCTTTTCGGGCACCGAGCACTACGGGAGCACTGCGCCGAACGCGCGCTGGGTTCAGGGCTACACGAGGGCCAATCGGCCAACAGATGACAGCGGCTTGGATTTGGACCGCAGGGCATGGGAGCGCAAGCGCCGTGATTGGCGACGACCGATCACATTTGCTGCTGCCAGTTCTTGGATGGCGGACTGCCTGCACCGCAGCGCGCTACTGCACCAAGCTCCGGTGATACACGTCCCACATGTACTTGGAAGCGCGTTCAAGCCGAATGCCGATCAGGCCGCCGCCCGCGCTCGCCTGCAACTCCCAGCAGACGTGCCCCTGATCCTGTTCATCAGCTCAGGTGGGATATCCGATGCCCGCAAGGGCTGGGATCTCCTTGAGTCCGCGCTGCCGGCAGTCCGCGCTGAATTCCCTGAACTCCAAGTCGTGGTGCTTGGACCAGCAAGTCCGGACCATCAATCGCCCTCTGGAGTTCCCCTGCATTGGGTCGGTTCTGTCGATAACGACGTGCGCCTGGCTGACTATTACGCCGCCACCGACATGACAGTTGTGCCCAGCAGAGAGGACAACATGCCGCTTTCTGCGATGGAGGCCCAGACGATGGGCCGCGCAGTTGCCGCTTTCGCTATCGGCGGCCTTCCGGACATCGTGGCCCACAACCGCACTGGCTACCTGGCCCAGCCATTCGACGTCGCCGACCTGGCTGCCGGCATCGTCGCCTGCTTGAACGATCGCCAACACGGTGGAGCCATGGGCAACGAAGCAGCCGCACGGGCGCAGCGCAGCTGGTCTGCAGATGTTGTGGTTCCGCAGTTGCTAGACGCCTACGCCGCACTTACGCCTTGATCACCGAGTAGATGCTGGACGAATGCTGCCTGCACGAGGCCAGCTTCAAATCGCTGGGCCATCAAGGCACGCGCGGCACGACCCTGCTCGGCCCGAAATTGCGGATCACTCATCAGTGCACAGATGCGATCGGCCAGCTGAGCGATGTCGCCAAGTGGCACCAGTGACCCGGTTTGCCCGTCGATGATCGCATCGCGAGTACCCGTGACGTCCCAGCCAACGACTGGCACTTCTGATGCCGAGGCTTCAATCACGGCGTTTGGCAAGCCTTCACGCCGACTCGGAAAGCACAGCACACTGAGGCTGCGCAGGAACTGCGGAACATCCGCGACGTGACCGATCAGCGTCACGCGCGGGTCAGTCTCCAGCCACTCTCGAGTGTGCACATCGATCGGATCAGCGCTGTCAAAATCCCCAGCGATGCGAAGCTGCACTTCCGGCAGGCGCTGGTGCACAAGAGCCATGACGGCACGCAGATCCTCAATGCCCTTATCCGCTGCGATGCGCCCAAGAAAACCAACACTGGACTCTGCGGGAACTTCAGCGACATGAAAGCGATGCAGATCCACTCCCTGAGTTGCGCCATAGCCAAGCACGATGGGCCGGTGCTTGCTCAGTCCGGCACTCACAACCAGATCCGCAAGAGAATCCGATACCGCGATGACCTCCGTGGCAGCCGCCATCGCCATCTTGTCGGTGATTCGCAGGAGCCAAGCACGGCTTCCCTGGAAGCCATCCCACCTGCCACCCCACACCTCCATGATCCGATTCGGAACCTTGGCGCCTCGGGCTGCAAGCATCGAAAGGAAAGCGGCCTTCGGTGTTGCACCAATCACATGGCTTGGACCAAGGCCTTTGAGGAATCTGCGCCAGGCCAGCAGGCTCTTGATGTCGGATACTGGTGAGATCGAGCGGGTCATCTCGATCACGTGCACCTGAACTCGTGCGTCCACAACGGAGTTCTCCGCCAACGGCTCACCAAGTACCACATGCACCTCACAGCCTGCGTCTGCGAGCATGGCGAAACGATTGCCCTGGAGAGTCAGACTCATCGGAACAGTGAGGCCAAAGACGATCACACGCGCAGCCATAGAGCGACACTAGTGCGCTTGCGGGAGCCCTTCCTCACGCTACGCACCGCGTAGTCTTGTGCCTGCGTCGGACCGCGGCGCACGACGCGAGGGATGACATGAGCAGCATGCGTGAGCGCATCTACCTCTCATCGCCGCAGGTCACCGAGACTGAGATCGAGTACGTCACCGCTGCCCTGCGCAGCGGCTGGGTCGCTCCGCTGGGCCCAGATGTTGACGCCTTTGAGGCGGAGATGTGTGCCTTCGCAAACATCGGCCACGCCGTCGCCCTGTCTTCAGGGACAGCAGCACTTCATCTGGGCCTGCTGGCCCTCGGTGTCAACCCCGGTGATGACGTCATCGTGCCGACCCTTACCTTCGCCGCCACGGCATTCGCGGTGCATCACGCCGGCGCACGTCCGGTCTTCCTGGACTCCGAGGAGCAGAGCTGGAATCTGGATCCGCAACTGCTGGATGAAGTCCTGAGTGCGCGGGCAGCTTCTGGGAATCTGCCGGCGGCAATCATCACCGTGGATCTGTTTGGGCGCACATGCGATTACGCCGCCATCACCCAGATCGCGGCAAAGTTTGAGGTACCCATTCTTGAAGATGCAGCCGAAGCCCTGGGCTCATCGTGCAATGGCGTCCATGCCGGTGCGTTCGGAAGGGCGGGGATCTTCTCCTTCAACGGCAACAAGGTGATGACCACCAGTGGTGGCGGAATGTTCGTGACGGACGACCCTGCACTGGCGAGCAGGGTGCGCTACTTGTCCACTCAGGCGCGCGAGCCGCTGCCTTGGTATGAGCACAAGGAGATTGGCTACAACTACCGACTCAGCAACGTGCTTGCCGCCCTTGGTCGCGGTCAGCTCTCCCGCCTGGACGAAATGATCACACGCCGCGTTGCCAACCGCGCGCAGTACGCCCTCTCCCTTGGCGGTATCGATGGCGTTGCAGTGGTCATGGATCCACCTTGGGGCCCAGGAAACGCCTGGCTGACCAATATTCGATTTGACTCGGCACTGCATCCGGGAGCTCCTGAGGCCATTCGATTGGCTCTGGAAACCCTGAACATCGAGTCGCGTCCGGTGTGGAAGCCGATGCACCAGCAGCCAGTCTTCGCAGCTGCGGAGTCACATCTCACTGGTGCGGCAGATCGGATCTTCGCTGATGGCCTGTGCCTGCCAAGTGGGCCCAATGTGACCCAGGCCGACATCGAGCTCGTCTGCGAAAGCATCATCGGAGTGCTGCACCCATGAAAGGCTGGTACTCAGCATTCGGCAAACGCCTCTTTGACCTGATCGCCGGGCTCATCCTGTTCGTGCTGACCCTCCCCCTTCTGGCCATCACGGGCTTGCTCGTGCGCCTGAAGCTGGGCCGTCCAGTGCTGTTCAGGCAGGAACGACCAGGCAAGGGCGGGCGCAGCTTCACCTTGGCGAAATTCCGCACCATGCTGCCTGCCACTTCCCACAGCGTCACAAGTCAGGACGATGCCGAACGCATGACCGGATTCGGCCGCGTCCTGCGCTCGACCAGCCTTGACGAACTTCCCGAGCTCTACTCGGTCATCAAGGGGGACATGAGTCTGGTGGGACCACGCCCGCTGCTCACTGAATACCTCCCCCGCTATTCACAAGAACAGGCCCGAAGGCATGACGTGCGTCCCGGACTCACCGGACTGGCCCAGGTCAGCGGCCGCAACGCGGTGAACTGGCCCGAACGGCTGGCGATGGACGTCTGGTACGTCGACAACCTCTCGCTCAAGCTTGATCTGTCAATCCTGTGGCGCACTGTGCGGGCGGTCGTGAGGCGCGAGGGCACCTCTGCTGAAGGGCAGGCCACTATGGCGCCCTTCCAAGGCAATGAGCAGGAGTAATCGCGCTGCCTCGTTAGTCTTAGTTCGATGACCACCGCAGCTCGTTTCCTTCCTTTGTCGCTGCGCGCAGGCGTGGGCCGAGTCAAGTCCAGAGCACTCTGGCCGATCTCCGGATTCGGCGTTCCCGCACCCCAACATGTCAAGCTCAATGTGCTGCGCCGCTATGGCTACGAGCACGGGACCTGGGTGGAGACCGGCACCTACCTGGGCGACACCACGCATGTGCTCGCCCGTCAGGCATCGCAGGTCTACACAATCGAGCCCAGCTCCTTCTTGGCCGCCCGCGCCCGCGAGCGCTTCAAGAACGCGGCCAATGTCGAGGTCTGCGAAGGACTGTCCGAACAGCTGCTCCCTGCCATCCTGGCCAAGCTCAGTGGCCCGGTCTCGTTCTGGTTGGACGGTCACGCCTCCGGTGGAGTGACGCATTCAGGTCCGCAGGTCACGCCCATCCGCGAAGAACTCACCAACATTGCCAAGCATCTGCCGACGATGCCTCAGGTTGCGGTGTTCGTGGACGACTTCCGCGGCTTCGGCGAACGCAACGAGCTCGACGGCGCCTATCCATCGCGCTCCTCTCTGGTGCACTGGGCTGATACCAATGGTCTGAACTGGACCGTGGAGCACGACATCTTCGTCGCATACCGCTAGCGGCTACCCTCTGGCGAGGATGGAAGGACTGAAGATGGGCTCCATGCATGCCGTGATCATCGGTGCCGGCGGACACGCTGTGAGCGTCGCCGAGACAGTCCGCTCTGCAGGCTATGAATTGCGTGGCTTCACCAGCACAGATGACTTCGGCTCTACTCTGCTTGGGCTGCCCGTCACGGCCGACCTTCCCGCTGATCACTTGGAGTCGGGTGGGTCAGTGATCATTGCCATTGGTGACAACGCCACGCGCGAAGCGGTATGGACGCGGCTGTCTTCCATTGTCTCGATTGATCAGCTGCCTGCCGTGTGCCACAAGTCGGCAGTCATCGCGCCAAGCGCGCAGCTGTCGCCAGGAGCCGTAGTCATGCAAGGCGTGATCGTGGCCAATCAGGCCCGCATTGGCGTGGGCGCCCTGCTGAACACCGGATCGATACTTGAGCACGAGTCCAGTCTGGGCGACTTTGCATCCCTTGCCCCTCGTGCCGTCACCGGCGGCCGCGTCATCGTCGGTGCCCGCTCGGCGATCTCAATCGGAGCAGTGCTCAAGCATGGCCTCACCATTGGAGAGGACACAGTGGTCGGTGGATCCAGCTATCTGGACCGCGATCTGCCTTCTGGTGTCGTCGCATATGGAGTTCCTGCGCGCGTGGTCCGGTCGCGCGAACGAGGGGATGCGTATCTTGGGTAGCCACGCACGCCGCACGCGCGCCAGGTATCGCCAAGGAGAGTTCCGTGAGAAGTAGCAAGTGGCTGCAGCATCGTCTGCTGCAAGCTGGTTGGGATGCCTTCTCCTGGATCATCGGTGTGCCAATCGCTCTGGTGCTTCGCTACGACTTCGAGCCGCCGCGCAATGCGATCATCATCGGCCTGATTGCTGGCGCCCTCGCTGCAATTCTTCATGTGGTGACGGGATCGATCTTCCATCTCTATCGCGGTCGCTATGTAGTCGGCTCGTTCGATGAAGTACTGGGCGTCACTCTCGTCACGATCTTTGTTGGTGTTGTCGGTAGCGCACTGGCCTTCATCCTGCCAGCGACGGAATTTCCGCGTTCAACATTCATCCTGGCCACCGGTATCGCGGGCGCAAGCATGCTGGGAGCGCGGTTCATCTGGCGAAGCGCAAGGCAGCAAACGGCCTTGCGGCGCGAGGGTTCTCGCACGCTGATCTATGGCGCGGGCGATGCCGGATCTCAGATTGCCACCTTGATGCTTGCTGACCGTGGCGGCGCGTTTCAACCAGTCGGCTTCCTGGATGATGACCCAAACAAGCAGCACCTGCGCAGAGCAGGCTTGCGCACCCTTGGCAGCATTGATGATCTCGAGAAGATCGTTGCAACACATGACATTGACGTAGTACTCGTTGCTATTGCGCAAGTGACTGCGCCTCGGCTTCAGGAACTTGACCGTAGATGCACCACTCTCGGCGTTCGAGTGCAGGTGATTCCGACAGCCTCCGAGATTGTCGGCGGCGCGGTGAAGCTCGGCGATATCTCCGATGTGACTGAGGAAGACCTCATGGGCAGACGGCCGATCCGCACCGATGAAGGTCAGATCACTGACTTCATTCGCGGACGCCGAGTGCTGGTCACCGGTGCCGGCGGATCGATCGGTTCAGAGCTTGCTCGCCAGTTAATGCGCTACTCACCCGGACGACTGCTGCTGCTGGATCGCGATGAATCCGGGCTGCACGCTCTGCAACTGACTCTTGATGGCAGCGGCACACTCACCTCGCCCGATCTGATCCTGGCCGACATCCGTGACGAGCAGCGCCTGCTGGAGATCTTCCAGGAGGTGCGACCTGAAATGGTCTTTCATGCCGCCGCTCTCAAGCACCTGCCACTGCTCGAACGCTTCCCGCATGAGGCCATTCAGACCAATGTGCTCGGCACGCGCAATGTGCTGGCAGCAGCTGTTGCTACCGGCGTGCAGGTATTCGCCAACATCTCCACGGACAAAGCGGCCGATCCGACCAGCGTGCTCGGCTACAGCAAGCTCATAACCGAACGGCTCACGTCAGGCATGCCAGCCAAACAGGACACGAAGTACGTCTCTGTCCGATTCGGAAATGTGCTCGGCTCACGCGGATCAGTCATCGAGACCTTCCGCTATCAGATTGAGCACGGGGGCCCAGTCACGGTCACCGATGAACGTGTCACGCGCTACTTCATGACCGTCAGCGAGGCAGTTCACTTGGTCCTGCAGGCATCGGTGCTCGGGGGGCACGGCGAGACACTCATCTTGGATATGGGAACACCAGTGCGCATCGCTGATGTTGCGCGACAGATGATCCATCGATCAGGTCGCGATGTCGGCATCAAATTCACTGGTTTGCGTCCGGGCGAGAAGCTGGACGAAGTGCTCGTTGCATCCCACGAGAGTGCCGAGCGACCATTGCATCCCCTCATTTCGCATACGACAGTGGCCGCAACCAGCTTCGCTGCGATCGCCCAGATCAGTGCGGCCTCCGATGCCTACACAATTCTCAAAGAGCTGGCCACTGACGCCAGTGATGGCTAGCTGAAGAGCTGACGCCAGATCTCTTCACGCACCAGAACCGTGTTGACGTGATCCTTGAACACGATGCGATAGCCCTTCGCGAGAAACATCTCGCCCAGTTGAGCGTCCTTTGCCGCGGTAAGTGACAGGTCCGGGTGCATGTCAGCCAGTTCCACGATCAGTAGCTTTGGCTTCCACGCGTCAAGATCCACACCGGAGAAGACCTCAGTCTCAAATCCTTCGACGTCGACAACCAATACGTCAAAGCCCACGGGAACATCGAATTCCACGAGGACCTCGTCCAAAGTGCTGCAGGGCACGACGATCTGCTCGGTCGTCAGTGAGCCTTGGGCCCAGTCGAGATCCTCGTACTCGTGCAGAGCCTCGGCATTGGCAGTGGTCAACGTGCCGGCGATGTGCAATCGGACTTCGTCCACTCCAGCAAGGCCGATGGCTCGCTCGACCACTTGCACACGGGGATGTCCCCCATGGTTGGCACGGCATTGCGCGGCCATCGCTGGGACTGGCTCAAGCATCAGCCCCTGCCATCCTCGAACTGCCAGACCCCAGGTGTTGCTGACGAAGACCCCGTCATAGGCACCGACCTCGACGAAATAGCCGGTCTCCCGACGACCAAGCAGTCGCTCGAGGATGAACCAGAGTTCTGGTATCTGGCAACTGGGCTGCTGAGGGTAATAGGCAGTCTCAGCGGGCGATGGCGGCGGCGCCGGCTGGAGCCAGCGCGCAGCGCGCACACGCAGTCCTCGCTGTATGCGCGTGAACGTGACCATCGCTCCTCCAGATTGTCGATCGAATGGTCAGACTATTGCGGAGTTGGCGCCGTCGCGAGATTGCCGGGCCCTGCCCCCATGCAACACTGTCCGTTGTGAGTGGGCGGCCCAATTTGGAGAGCAGGGCCTGCCAGATCAGATCAGTCGGCGTCGTCACAGTCGCGACGAACCGCTACCTGGAATACTGGCGCGAAATGGCGCTCAGCGCCGACCAACACCTGTTCACCGAACACGACGTCGTCATGCATGTCTTCACCGACCGTGCCGGTGAGGCAAAGGAGATGTCCGGAGATTTCCAGCGGATCACCGTGAACCCCATACCTATCGATGCCTTGGGGTGGCCCGGCGCCACCTTGCTCCGCTATTCACTCTTCGACCAGCATCAGGACGCCCTGCAACAGGATCTGCTCATGCATCTGGACGCCGACATGCAGGTGGTGGGAGAAGTCGGACCAGAACTCAGGCCGCAGGATTGGCCCAATGGCATTGCCCTTGTCCGGCATCCCGGGTACCGACGGCCGCGCTGGCCGCAGCGACTGCCCCTGTACGCAAAGCACCCGCGCATGGCCGCGCGCGACGCGACGTTGAAATTGCACTCAGGCGGGGTAGGCAGCTGGGAGTCTCGCGAGATCTCACGTGCCTATGTGCCAAGAGAGCGTCGCAAGACGTATGTGTGCGGCGGTACATGGATGGGCCTTCGTGAGCCATTTCAAGCGATGGTCCATAAGCTGGCCGAGCACACAGATGCTGACACCGACGAGGGCACGATGGCGATTTGGCACGATGAAAGCCACCTCAACTGGTACGCCTCTCATCACGACACAGCACTGCTCAGCAGCGAATACTGCTACGCCCTTGGCTTCGCCAATCTCGCTGATCTCCAGCCGCGAATCGTCGCGGTGGACAAGGGCAGTGCGCGCACCCGCTGATCCCACGACCATGGGCATCACGTCCCGGCTGGTCGGCGGATTGGGCAATCAGCTGTTTCAGTACGCAGCCGGTCGTGGAGTAGCCGCGCGGCTGGGCTGTCCGCTGTTTCTGGATCGATCGCCACTTGGACACATTGGTGAACAGGACACTGCCCGCGAGTTTGCACTTGATTGGCTGGTCGAGCCGAGTCAGCTCATCGACTCCGGAGCAGCACCAGAAGGCCGCCTTGTCTCAGCGCTGCGACGCAGAATTCCTTCACTTGCCAAGCGAAGAGTCTTTCAGCAACGGGGCTTCGCCTTCGACCCGAGCATTGGCCAAGTCTCAATAGGCGCGATCCTGTCGGGCTACTTTCAATCGTGGCGATATTTCGCCGAGATCGACAACGAACTGCGTCGGGACCTCCTCGATCACATTCCGCACTCGGCTTGGCAGGACGAGACAGCCGCACGGCTGAACTCACTTGGACCGTGGATCGCACTGCATGTTCGCCGGGGCGACTACCTGCTCGCGCGCAATTCCGCATTCCACGGACTCCTGGGTCGCGCGTACTACGAGCGGGCGCTGGCGCTGCTCAACAGCAAGGGGGTATCCGGGCCGCTCGTGCTGTTCTCCGACGACCCTCAATCTGCCAAGGCCATGCTCGGCGAGCTTGCCTCCGACGCGGTGCTCATCGAGCCGAGCCCCCACGTGCACGCAATGGAAAGCATCGGGCTCATTTCACAGGCGTCAGCGATCATCACAGCCAACAGCTCATTCAGCTGGTGGGGCGGATGGCTGGCAGATCCGCAGAACTCAACGGTCGTGTGCCCACGGCCGTGGCTGAATGAGGGAGCCATGGACGAGCGCGATCTTCGGCCACCCCAGTGGCTGACAGTCGATGCAGGCTTCGGCGAGGCATGAGCAGGCTCCTGATCGTTGACGGCGGGCTACTCGGATCTGCCTATGCTGTGAGGCTTCACCGAAGTGCATCGGAGAGCACGTGATTCCGTTCAACCGTCCCTCGTTCCATGGCAATGAACGCCTGTACATGGAACAGGCCATCACCAATGGGTCGATCTCTGGCAATGGCGAGTTCACCCGCAGGGCGGAGTCCGCGCTCTCGGAACTGCACGATGGTGCGGCCGTACTGCTGACCACCAGTTGCACCCACGCTCTGGAAATGAGCGCGCGCCTGCTCAATCTCCAGCCTGGCGACGAGGTGATCGTGCCTTCCTACACATTCGTCTCAAGCGCGAGCGCCTTCATGTGGAATGGCACGCGACCGGTGTTCGCCGACAGTCGCGCCGACACCCTCAACATCGACCCGGCAGATGTTGCGCGTCTGATCACACCTCGCACCAAGGCGATCTGCGTCGTTCACTACGCGGGAGTCGGGGCTGATCCTCGAGAGTTCGCTGAACTGGCGCAACGCCATGGCATCTCGCTCATCGAAGACAACGCACACGGTCTGGGCGGAACCTTCGATGGCCAGCGGCTTGGCACCTTCGGGGCAATGTCAACGCTCAGCTTCCATGAGACCAAGAACATCACGTGTGGTGAGGGTGGCGCGCTTGTCATCAACGACCCTGCACTCGTGGAAAGAGCTGAGATCCTGCGCGAGAAGGGCACCAACCGCGCACGCTTCCTGCGCGGCCAGGTGGACAAGTACACCTGGGTCGACAATGGATCCAGTTGGGTGATGTCCGACATGCTGGCCGCAATTCTCGCCGCCCAACTCGAGGGTTTCGACGAGATTCAGGAACGTCGCCTGCTGTTGTGGAACCGATACCAAGACGGACTTGCCAACTGGGCCAGTCGAGCAAATGTGTTGCTGCCCACCATTCCTGTGGAGTCCGCACACACTGCACACATGTTTCATCTGCGTTTGGAATCCTTGGAACGACGTGATGCTTTCATCCATCACATGCGTGAACGAGGCGTCCAGACTGTCTTCCACTACCAGGCGCTGCACGAATCGCCAGTCGGATTGAGCTTGCAAGAAGATCATGCCTGTCTCGTCGCGAGCCAAGCCTCCCAGACTCTTGTGCGCCTGCCGCTGTTCTATGACCTCAGCGAGGTTGATCAGACCATCGTCATTGATGCGGCGACTGCGTTCAAGCCATCATGACTGAGGATTCCCTGATCTCCGAAGCAGCGAGCGATGCTTGGGTCGATGTGCTGCTGCCGACAAGGGCACCCGCTCCCTGGTTGGGCGAAACACTCGATGGACTTCTCGTTCAGACTCATCACAACTGGCGCTTGGTAGCCGTGGTCCACGGCGATCCGAGCGAACTGACCCGATTGATTCTTGACCGTGTCCCCAATGCCGTCATCGTGCCGATGACCCAGGACGCCAAGCTGCAGGACCTGCTCAATGCCGGCCTGAAATCCTGCACTGCTGATTACGTTGCTCGCCAGGACCACGATGACGTTCCAGAGCCGACACGCCTTGCCGAGCAGGTGGCCTTCCTGCAGGAGCACCCCAAGGTCCTTGCCGTGGGAAGCGCAGCGACGGAGATCGATGAGCACGGAAACGAGATCGGTCTGCGCGAGATTCCCAGCGGACCAGGGGTGCTCAAGGGACTGCGTTGGCGGAGCATGCTGATCCATCCCAGTGTCATGTTCAGACGAGCCGCAGTGCTCGAGGTGGGCGGCTATGACGTTGGCGCAAGCAATGCCGAGGACTACGAACTCTGGCTGCGGTTGGCCGCCGTGGGTGAACTCGACAATGTGTCAGAGCCGCTGCTGCGCTATCGCGTGCACGCGCAGCAGATGTCGCAGGCCCGCGCGATCCCCCGTGCCACGCGAGCACTTGTTGGCAAGTCCCGCCGCGCGCTTGCTCACAGTCGGCGAGAGTCAGTGATCATGGCGCAACTACGACAGATCGCCTGGTCGGCACCGCAGATCGTGCGCAGCATCCGTCGACCGACCTAGACCGTTCCGGTTACGGGACTGGCCGGGCCGGAAGGCTCGCCGGGGGCCGAAGGGGCGCAGACACCATTGCCCAACGGCTGACAGCAAGGTTGCGATAGGCGCTACCGGCTTGAGGTCGTCGCAGGACAAAGCGCACTACAGCGTGTGCAGACGCCGAGGCCGACTCCAGTAGTGCCTTCAGACGAAATCCGAGAGTGCTCGTGCCTCGACGGGACATTGCAATGGTTGCCAGTCGGCCATTCCAACGGGCGAGCTCTCGCTGCTGCGCCTGCGTCAGGACCTGCACCCGGTCTTCTTCGATGACCACGGCATCCGCGAGCACCTGGACATAGCCTCGCGCCGCCAGGCGTGCGAGCAGATCCATATCCTCCGCGCCGGAGCGGTCGAAGTAAGGATCGAAGCGAAACTCCTCCACGGCCGAAGCCGGCAGAAGGAGACCACTGGTGCCGGCCGGGAGCAGGTCAGAAATGCGCACACTGTCGACCAGTTTCGTCAATGCCTCACTCGCGGTCGGCAACTGCGCGACGTGCAGGTATCTGGATCGAATGACTGCTGTCGGTTGCCGGAATTGCTCGTCACGCATCGACGCCACCCAACCTGGCGGCAGCATTGCATCGTCATCAACGAAGCAGACCGCGGTATTGGCACTCACGCGATCAAGTGCCGTATTGCGCACCGTGGCGTGACCTGGGATGTCTTGAGTGACGTAGTCCAATTCGACAGGGAATGCACCGGCAACTGCATCAACGACTGCTCGTGCAGAATGCGCGAAATCGTTATCGACCACCAGGACGCTGACTGCCGGCGGCCAACTCTGTGCAGCCAGACAGTCAAGAAGCCTGCCCAGACTCTCCGGTCGAGCACGGGTGCAAATCGCAATGACGAGTGAGTCCATCAGCAGTCGGCTCGCATCACAGACGATTTACGAGAGTCCGAGCAGGTGTGCCTGCTGAGCGAAATTCGGCACGGCCGCGATGACTTCATCAAAGCTGCCTCGCGCGACGACAGATCCCGACTCCAGATAGACGACGAGATCACAGTGCCGCACAGTTGCAAGTCGGTGGGCCACCGTCACGATCGTGACCTCGCCTTCGAGCTCCTGCAAGGTGTCGACAATTGCGCGCTCAGTTTCGGCATCGAGGGCACTTGTTGCTTCGTCCAGCACCATCAATCGAGGTCGGGTGTACAGGGCACGCGCAATCCCCAGGCGTTGACGCTGACCGCCGCTGAGCCGCACACCCGATTCGCCAACGACGGTGTCCAGACCTTCACGAGAATCCTTCAAGAAGGCATCGAGCCGAGCTGATTTCAACGCTTCCCAGACTCGATCGTCATCGATCGCATGCAGCGGCAATCCAAGCGCCACATTCTCGCGAATTGTTCCGGTGGCAATGGCCACCGTCTGCGGCACATAGGCAAGAGCGCCAGGCCAGCGCGTCACAGCCTCCAAGGGAGGCAGCCCTCCGATCAGGACCGTTCCGATCACTGGCTGTACGACACCGAGAATTGCATCGGCCAGTGTTGATTTGCCTGCCCCCGTAGGGCCAACAAGGGCAACAGAGGATCCCGGAACGACCTCAAGGCTGACTTCGCGCAGGGAAGGCTCAGCACCGGTTTCATAGGTGAAGGTGACGTCCTTGACGTGGATCGTGGCTTGGAAATCCGGGTAGCCCTCATTGATCCTTCGGGACAGCTCATCGACGCTGACCGCCTCGTCTGCGTCGAGGCTTGCCTGCAAGTTCGAGGTCTCGGCAAGTTCATTCGCCAACTCAATTGTCGGGCGCGCCATGCCACTGGTGACGCGGATGCCCAGGGTTGCGCCCTGCAGTCGAAGCATGGAGGGCACCACGCGAGACCCCGCGGCCAGGAAGATCGCGATGGTGCCCATGGCTGCCGATGCGTCCTTCATCAGGAACTGAGACCAGGCCAACAAGCCAGCGCCAACGATCAGCGCCACCTCGAACACATACTTGGGAACCAGCGACATCAAGTTGAGATCTGCTTGCACTTGAGCCGCGGTCCACCGAAGTGCCTGGAAGCGGTCGACATATACGTGCCGACGATTCGAGACGAGTACTTCGCGGTACGTCGAAACTGACTCCTGCACAAGTGCCGTACTCGCGACTTCGGCTGCGGAGTTCGTCTGCCCGAGTCGATGTGCCCTGCTGGACATGATGCGCTGCAAGATCAGCGCGATGCCTGCAAAGAAGGCCACGGCAAATATCGCGACTACGGGATCAAGTGCCAGCAGGCCAAGGGCCAACACAGCAAGCAGGCTCAGTTCAGCACAGACGGTGACTGCCTGGCCAAGTACACCCAACATCGCCGCATTCACGCCAGTGGTCAGAGCAAAGGCAGTCTCCTGACTCTGACGGCGCTGCACCTGAATCAACGGTCGAGCGAGCAGTGTTGCTGCGAGCTGGCCCGACACGACTGCCTGGCGATATGCAAGAAAGCGAAGAACGCGCCGGGTCAGGATGACATTGACCACGCTTTTCGCGATGAGCAGGACGCCAGCGATGACAGCGAGCTGAATCGCCCTGGTCATGAGTTCGTCTGCGCTGGCGTCGGTCGCGCCGAGCACTCCGGTCACCATGCTTGGCAACGGTGTTCCTGAGACAGATGAAGTCGCCATTGCAGCGACGATGCCGAACAGCGCCACGCCTGCGGCGTCAAGCAGAGACGACAGCATCTGGATGAGCGTGACGATGCCGAGCTTGCGGCGATCAGGCTTTGTCAGCAGCGCCAAGCTGTCAGAAACTGATGACCACTGACTCAACGACTCACATCCTCAGGGTTGCGCCGTCGCGAACAGGCGATTTCAGGCTGCATCGAGGCTACCCCACCTTGGATCAAGGGATCGGAGCATGATCTTGCTGGCCCAACGTGCCCGCACTGCGAGCAGATGGGGGCTCTTGTGCGGCGCCACCGCATTGCAGGCACGCAGAAAGATTCCCACGCGCTCCCATGCCAGCGCGGGTGAGGCAGTTTTCGTTGGCACGCTGTTCAGCACCTTTGCAAGCCCGAGCAGACGAGGATCGGTCATGGCGACTCCGCTCGCCGAGGCAAGATTCGCTGCGGCAATGCGGATCACGCCATCGCGAATGCGATCACGATGCGCCTGCGACATCCCGCCAGCAGTCTGCCGATAGGTCAACAGCTCCTCTGGAACGTTCGCAAGGTCGCCGTGCGCCGACATTCGCGACCACAAGTCGTAGTCCTCTGGCCAACTGAGTTCAGGATCGGTGCCGTATCCGCCGGCACGAATGAAAGCCTCGCGGCGAAACACAACTGAGCTGTGGACGAAAGGGTTGTTCCACAGCAGGCGCAGCCGCAATTCCTCGTCGCTCACTGGGTGCTTGTGACTTCCGGTGACCTGCCATGCGCCCTGCTCATTCATGGTGATGATCGCCGCGAAGCTGCCGATCAGCACAGTGCGTGGCTCGCGCTCCAAGAGCGCCAACTGGCGTTCCAGTCGGCGTGGATCAGAAACATCATCTTGGTCCTGACGGGCGATGATCGGGGCGAGCGCGTACTCGATACCTGCATTGAGTGCCGCCGCCAGGCCGACATTGTGATCCAGAGCCAGGATGCGGATTCTGGAATCCTCATAGCCCTGCGCGATCGCCAGACTGTCATCGCTTGAGCAGTCATCAACGATCACCAACTCGTAGTCGGTAAGCGTTTGGTGGAGGATCGAGTTGATCGATTCGCGCAGGTGCTCAGCGCCGTTATAGACCGGCAGCACCACAGAGACCCCAGGCCCGTCGCCGACCATCGCTGCAGCCTAGCCGCAGGAGTGCGATGACGCGGTTCGCGCGCCGTAAGGGACGTCATCGACTGCACTTGGCATGATTCGGCAGTGACCTCTGTGCCCGGACCGCCCCCGCCGGCGCGCAACAGCCGGCCCATATGGGTCCGCCGGACGGTGATCGCCAGTGCTGCGCTCATCGGTGTGATCGCACTCTGGTTGGTTCTGGGGCGCATTCTGGGCAGCTCTCGCGGCCTGGACCTCAGCGACGAGGGCCTCTACCTGCTCGCTGCGGACCCTCCGAACCTGCAGGCCGCATGGGGCTTCCCCTTCGGCTGGCATACCAAGCCGCTGTTCTGGCTGCTCGGCAACGACATCGCTGCCTTCCGCACCTTCGGCGCGGTGGTCCTTGTCGTGTGTACTGGGTGGCTGGGCTGGGTTGCCGCGCGCACGATTGTCCGCGGCACCTTGAAATCCTGGCGTGATACCTCATTGTGGTTCGCGGCTATTACGGCCGCAGTAGGCAGCATCGGCTCGCTTGTCTACTACTCGTCGATGCTGCGCACGCCCAGTTACAACTGGTTGAACATCGTGGGGATTGCCATCGCGTCCGCGACGACTCTGGCTCTCGTTGGTCGCGAACTCGATGCGCGAACCGGTCGCCTGGTGCCGTTCCTGCTTGCCGCGGTCTCCTCCCTTGCGCTTTTTGCGACCTTCCCGGCAAAGCCCACGACACTGCCGCTGATGCTCGCACTCAGCACATTGCTGCTGCTCTTGGTGATCGGCTGGCGCGCAGCTGCGCGCTGGGCAGTGTGGAACGTGGTGCTCATGCCGGTGTGGTTGGTGCTTGCCGTGGTGCTGCGCGTTTGGCCAACTGACTTCCTGCACGTGTTCAAGCTCGCACTGCAGATGCCCGCACCCGATCCATTGCAGACCAGCAGTTACGCAGTACGGGCCAGCCTCATGCTGCCAAAGGATGTGCTTGCTGGCTTCGGTGACATTGCCGAACGACCTGCGCTGCTGCTGATGCTCGCTTTGGCGCTGTTGGCCGTCCCAGCTTTCGCCCGGCGCAGGTTGCTGCCTGTTCGCCTGTTGGGCTTTGCTCTTGCAACACTCGCTGCGCTTGCTATTGCAGGCATCCCAATCCCAGTGCTGAGTCCAACTGGCCAGGCCATCGGTCTGGCTCATGCGCCGCTGACCACGGCGAGCATCGTCGTGCTTATCGCAGCCCTGATGATGTCGGCTCGGCTGGGAGAAGTCACTGAATACCGCGTTGATCGGCGGATGCGGTGGGCTGTGATCACCTTCCTTGTCTTGCTGACCTTCGTGTTCTCCTTCGGCTCGGGCAATGGCATCTATCCGCAGGCTGCTGTAGCCAGCGGCTTCATCCTGCTGGCGGCCGCCTTCTGCCTTGCGGCTCCTCGCATTGGGCGGGACCGACTCGTGCTGGTGACGGCCGTGCTGCTTGGGACGCTGCTGCTCGCAGGCGCGGCGATCGCCAGCGGCTGGCGCTATCCCTATCGCTCAGCACCACTTGCTGACCAGCAGGTGCCCACGCTCATCGGGACGCATGGTTCACAGTTGCAGCTGGATCCCAGACTTGCCGACACCATCAACGGACTGCGCGAACAGGGCCTGGCCGCAGGCTGGCGGGAAGGCACTCCGCTAGTCGATGTTTCCTACACCTGGAACCCATCAGTCGGCTACGCACTTGGCGCCAAGGTTCCCGACTTCCTGCAGTTGACGATCTTTGGCTACTCCGCGGCGCATGACATCACCGACTTTCATCTGAGTGAGCCGTATCGCGACTTCCCGTTCCATGACTCATGGTTGCTGACGACTCGCAATTCGGTGCTCGATCCTGGGGCGCAAAGCGCAGTGGCATTCACGATGGAGAAGATCTCTGCCGTGACCGAGCGATCCTTCCCCTCCTCCTATGCTTGCGTGGCTGCAGGGGACTTCGTGCTGTGGCGACCAGTTGAAACACCTGAACAGGCGAGGCAGGACTGCGATGGCTGATGCAGCATCCACCTCCCCGGGCACGCTCCTGGACCTGCCACTGACCTGCCCTGATTGCCGCACGCTGCTCGATGGCGGTGGCACGGATCACCGGCGCTGCAGCATTTGCGATCGCAACTGGGAACTGGTCGGATCCAAGTGGTGGTTCGGCGGCGAGAACGTCGTTGTCACGGGCGACGCGACCGATTCGCTCAAGTCCCGCCTCAAGGTGCACGACAAGCTCTACGGCGTGCTGATCGACATCTTCAGCCCGGTCTTCCCGCACTTCATTTCTGAACGACGTCGCCTTCGCAAGCAGATGACGCCTTCGATGCTCGCGATCGACGTGGGCTCTGGCAACACCAGGCTGATGGAGGGCGTGGTCAATGTCGACCTCATGCCCTACCCGAATGTCGACGTGGTGACATCAGCGGACGGACTGCCCTTCGCCGATGACAGCGTGGATCTCGTCTTCAGCATTGCGGTGCTGGAGCACGTGCCTGATCCGCATGCGGCCATCGCCGAGCTGGTCCGGGTGCTGAAGCCAGGTGGGCAGGCCTATGTGTTCGTGCCGTTCATCCAGGGCTTCCATGCCGCGCCCTACGACTTCCAGAGATTCACAAGGCCAGGGCTTGAACAAGCCCTGAGCGATCTGACCATTCAGCGCACTGAGAGCTTCGGCCCGACCAGTGGTCTGGTCTGGGTACTGGGCGAATGGCTCTCGATTCCCTTCAGCCTTGGCATTGCTCCATTGCAGCGCTGGCTGGCACTGATCTTCATGACTCTGCTCTCGCCATTGAAGTTCCTGGACGTGCTGTTGCGCCGCATGCCCGGCGGGGAGAACATCTCAACTGGCTTCCTCGTCGTCGCGACCAAGAGTCCGGCCACCTTGACAGCGCAGCCTGAGGCCGTCTAGATGAGCACCGTGAACCAGAACCCAGGCGCCGCTTCGGTGCCAGAGATCGGCGTGGTCATTCCGCTGTATTGGTCAGCGGCCACGATCGGCACCCTTGTTGATCGCATCGATGCAGTGCTTCAGGAGCAGCAACTGACCTACGAGATCGTCGTCGTTGATGACGGCAGTGGAGATGACACGTGGGCAGTCGTGGAGTCATTGCTGCCTCGTTTTCCCGGATTGCGCGGCCTTCGCCTGACGCGGAACTTCGGACAACAGGCAGCGCTCGCGGTCGGCTTGGAAGCAAGCACGGCCAACTGGGTGTTCACGATGGATGCTGACCTACAAGACGATCCCGTGCACTTTCCTCGCATGCTTGACGCTGCCCACGCCGGCGCCGACGTTGTGCTTGCGCAATGGACCGATGCAGTTGGCTTGCGCAGTGCTCGATGGTCGTCAAAGCTGTTCTACCGAGTCTTCAATCGACTGACCGGAGTCGGCCTGCCACCTGGTACCGGCACCTATCGCGTGATGTCGCGACGCGTAGTCGATCACTTTCTCGCGCTGCCGGATCGCACCGAATTCTTTGGCGGCATGATCGCCTGGTTCGGATTTCCGATGACGACGGTGCCGGTGGTGCGTCATGAGCGCACTCACGGCAAGACTGGCTACTCACTGCGCCGGAGATACGCACTGGCCACCAGCGCCCTCGTCTCCTTCTCGACCATTCCCTTGAAGATCGCGGCCTACTTCGGACTCATCGTGTGCGCGGGCTCTGCACTGCTTGGCCTGGCGATTGTCGTCCTTCGATTCGCCGGAGTCATTGAGCAGGCCGGCTTCGCTGGAATCATGGTGGCGGTGCTGTTCATGTCCGGAACGATCATGCTCAGTACCGGCATCCTGGGCTTCTACCTGGGCTCACTGATCAAAACCACGAGTCAGCGGCCAGTCGGCGTCATCGGGCAGGACACCGGCAACCGGCGCGAGCAGTGACCGCACGTCCTCGCGTGCTCGTGCTCGGTGGCGCCGAAGGCCAACTCGCATGTATTGCCGCCTGCCGCCGGATTGATGCAGACGTAGTGCTCGTGGATCCGCGTGCAGGCGTGCCCGGCATTGCACTGGCAGATCAGTGGATCGCACTCGATGTGATGCAGACCGAGGAAATCGTGCAAGAGCTCGTGGGCCAAGCGGTGGACGCAGTGCTCACAGATCAATCCGACTACGCAGCACGAGCGGCCGCCGCCCTCGCCGTTGCACTCGGACTTCCCGGTCAGGACCTCGACGTGGTGGAAGCCTGCTCCAACAAGTTGGTGATGCGCCAGCGCCTCACCGACACCGTGCCAGATCTCGTCCCATGGTTCAGGCACGAGAGCGATATTGAAGCGGCACGCGAGTTCATCGCCGAGCAGAATGCGCCTGTCATCGTCAAACCCCTGCAGTCACAGGGAAGTCGCGGTGTCAGTTTCGTCAACACGACAGCAGACCTGCCCCTTGTGGACGAAGCGTTTGCCGAGTCAGATGGCAAGGGCGTACTCATCGAACAGGCCGTTTCTGGAACGGAGTACTCCGTTGATGGCTTCGTACGCAGTGGCGTGCTCACTCCCTTGGCCATCTCTGCCAAAACCCACTATGACGCCAACCCCTGTCTTGATGAGCGTTGCGATTTCCTGCCTTCGATGTTTGCCGATGTCGAGGATTCACTGCTGCATGCGATGCATCGCATCGTCGCAGCGCTCCGCATCGACACCGGCATCGTGCATGCCGAACTCATCGCCGGCGATCACGGAGTCACCCTCGTGGAGATCGCGCTGCGCGGTGGCGGCGGAGGTATCAGCGGATTGATCGTTCCTTTCCTCACCGGCTTCGAACCGGCCGAGGCGCTTCTGCGGTACTGGCTTCAACTGCCCGACCTTCCCGATCCACGCGACTTCCACGACCGGGCAGCCAGTCTTCGCTTCCTGCCGCACACCCCACCCGCAGACATCACAGAACCGGCCACCGACATTCCCGGCTGGCTCTCACTCGTGCGATCCGAGCAGTTCTTCGCGCCCGGACACGCTCCCCGATCAGGTGCGCAGCGTGCGGGAGCGATCATTGTCGTCGGCGATACTGAAGCTGAGGTACGAGCAGCTGAGGACGAAGCGATGCGGCGACTTGGCTACACCTTGGGAGCGTGAGTGATGCTGCTGGACTCCTGTGCGCACCCCACGTGTGATGGCCAATGGACTCAGGGCCGCACTGGCGTCACACATGCTGAGTTGGCTGCCGATCTGGAGGCCCACAACTGGCAAGGTGCTCTTGCCATTGGTCTTCCTGAAGTGGGTGGCTACGACCACCGCGTCTTCATGGATCTCTGTGCCCCGCACCGCTCGCTCATCCCGGTGGCAGCCTTGACCACCCACCACTTTGGCCCAGCGCTGGACGCGGATCTCGATGAGATCCAGGAGCGCGGCTACCGCATCGTGAAGATCCACCCACGACTGCTGGGCTACGAGCACACCCTCGCTGCGCTGCCGATGCTCATTGGTGAATGCGTTGCACGCGGACTTGCCGTCGCACTGTGCACCTATCCGGAGTACAAGTCCGAGATCGATCCCGATGAAGCGCGCGGACAAATGGCAGCAGCCATTGCCGCGCATCCTGAAGGCCACTTCATCACGATGCACTCAGGCATGCTGGACCCCGCACCCTTTGCTGCTCTTGCAGTCGACAACCCACGGATCCTGCTGGACTTCAGCATGTCGTTGACCAAATACCCCGATGAGATGCGAGCAAGGCTCATCGAGATCGCCGGCCAGACCCCAAGCGCGATCAGCCTCGGCTCAGACGGACCCGAGTGGACCTATGCGCAGGTCCGAACAGCACTCGATGATGTTGCCAGCCAACTGGAACCCACTGCTGCTGAAGGCTTTGCGGGCGAGAACCTGCGGGCTTGGCTTGCGCGCATCGATGCAGGCCTGCTGCCCTAGGGACTGCCGGTCTCCGGCACGCCGAAGTAACGCTCAGCAGAGTACAGCTCACCGAGTTCGCGTTCCTGCCCACCCAGTGCCACCGCTGCTTGATCAAGTGACACCTCAGGAGTGGTCTGGCGCATTTCGTAATGCCCTTGCATGAGCAAGTGCGGATCAACGCCATAGCGCTCGCCGACTTCAACCAATTGCGGCAGGAAACTGGTGTGGAAGAAGTAGACGCCCGACAAGGTGTCCAGTCCGGAATAGCCAGCCTGCGGAATCTGCGGACGCACCAGTTCCTGCCCCGCTTTGAGCACCGAGATCAGGTCGTAGTCGTGCTGCCAGCCCAGGCGCGTCATGAGGCCGATGAAGCGCTCACTGCTGGTATTGCCCGCGCTGCGTCCCAAGCCCTGCAGGGTTGCATCGATGATGTCGAAGCCACAGTCAGCGACGCTGAGCGCATGGGCGGTCGCCAAGCCGAGATTGTCATGGCCGTGAAAGCCCAGCAGGAAATCAGAGGCCGACCTCATGGCATCCGCGCGATCACGGATCTCAATTGGCAGCATGCCGCCACTGCTGTCCACCAGATAGGCACCATCGACACCCGCAGCCTCGAGCAGCCGAACGCGGGCACCCATCTCATCTGGGCTGAGCGCATGCGACTTCATGAAGTTCACGAAGACCTTCGTGTCGCCCCAGTTGACCTTCTCTATGAATCGCAGGCCCTCGTCAAAACGATCGGGATCCAGGCCAACCCGCATGAATCCGGCGCCCTCGGCGAGAACCGCCTCGACCTCGTGGACGTCGGCCATGCCCGGAATGGCAAACATCCCCCATAGTTGCTCGCCCGCATTCGAGGCAGCTGCGCGGGCGTATTCAAGGTCACTTGCGGCCGCTTCGATGCCCCGGGTATGGGCACCGATGCCCACGCCGTGCCCGACCTCGATGTAGGGGAAGCCCAGCTCAGCCAGAGCTTTGACCACAGTGGCGGTGTACTCGGCAGTGAAGGCGAAATCGACCGCGTAGGAGCCATCCCGCAGCGTGCATTCGAAGATCTGAGGGGCAGATTCACCAGTACTGATCACTTGTCGATCCCAAAGATCTGACACCCGTAGGTGCGTTGCTTTGGGGCACGTGGCATGGCATCAACACTACCGTTCGAGACCTTCACACCAGCCTGCCAACACCAGCGCAGCGGCAGCCATCTTGACCCTGTAACAAGTAGGGTGTCGCCGTGCGTTCATGCTTCGTTCCCAACTCCCAGACCCGAGCGGCCCTGTGACCACTCAAGGCTCTGAGCACCTGTCTCGCCGCATGAGTTGGGCCGGTGCCAATGGCTCCGCAGTAGCCACCCGACGCAGTCGCAGTCGCTTCTTCCACAAGCTGGTCGACCGGCTGGTCGCCTCTCAGGTGGTCACCGGCTCACGCGTCGTTGACCTGGGCTGCGCAGACGGATCGACCCTGCGAGCTGTGAAGCCCAAGGTCGGCGTCGGCGTCGATCTGGACTCAATCGCCCTTGAATCCGCACGAGCAGCCAGCCCTGAATTGTCGTTCCTGGAGATCCCGATTGAGGAGCTCGAGTCATCGCCTATCGACTCACCTGACTACGTACTGATGAGCATGCTCCTTGACGAGGTCTATGACATTCAGCCGATCCTGGCCACTGTGCACGATTGGTGTGGACGACAGTCACGCGTGGTGATCGTGTCATACAACCGGCTGTGGCGCCCCATCATCAAGTTGGCCGAGATCGCCCACTTGAAGACCAAGGCCGAGGGTGAGAACTACATTCCCTGGGTCGAAGTAGAGAACATGCTCGCGATCGAGGGCTTTGAGGTCATCAAGCGCCTGGACGGCATCCTGTTCCCCGTCCATATCCCTTTGGTTGCAACGGTGTTCAATCGCTGGTTGGCCCCGCTGCCGGTGCTGCGCTGGTTCTCGCTCACCCGCGTCACTGTTGCTCGACCTTTACAGGAGAAGAAGGACGAACTCAATTCCGTCAGTGTCATCGTGGCCGCCCGCAATGAGTCCGGCCACATTCACGAGTTGATTGATCGAGTACCGATCATGGCTGACCGGCAAGAACTGATCTTTGTCGAAGGCAACTCCACGGATGACACGTGGGAGGTCATCCAGCAGGCAGTCGCTGAATACTCCGGTGACCCCCGCATGACCGTGATTGCACTGCAGCAGACTGGTAAGGGCAAGGGCGATGCGGTGCGAGCCGGCTTCGACGCGGCCACCGGCGACATCCTGATGATTCTGGATGCCGACATCTCAGTTCCGCCCGAAGAGCTCCCTCGCTTCGTGGAGGCACTGCGTGAGGACACGTGCGAATTCGCCAATGGATCGCGGTTGGTCTACCCAATGGACGCCAAGGCCATGCGCTTCCTGAACCTGCTCGGCAACAAGTTCTTCGGCTATCTGTTCAGCTATCTGTTGAGCCAGCCGGTGCGCGACACCCTGTGCGGCACAAAGGTGCTGCGGCGCCAGGATTACGAGCGCATTGCTGCCAATCGCGAAGTCTTCGGCGACTTCGACCCCTTCGGTGACTTTGATCTGCTCTTCGGTGCTTCCTACCTTGGTCTGCGGATCCGCGATATTCCTGTGCACTACAAGGAGCGTCGCTATGGCGAAACGAACATCTCCCGCTTCAGCCACGGTGCTGTGCTGCTTCGCATGTCGGCCTTCGCGGCCTCCAAACTGAAGTTCGTGGGCTAGTCGTGGAGTCCGAGAACGACCTCGTCGGGCGCTTCTACCGTGACTACTACAAGCAGGTCTTCAACACCGAGGGCTTCGTGGGCTGGTCCTACCGCAAGACTCATCGCGCAGTTGAGTCCGGGCATCCAGGTCGCCCAGGTATGCAGATACTTGAGATCGGCGCAGGCACCGGAGAGCACCTGAGCTTCGTCGATCCCAGTTTTGCGCGCTACGTGATGGCAGATCTCTTCCCCGAGCCAGCAGATGTGCCGTGGCAGGGCGACTCGCGCATCGAGTGGCTCGTCGGCGATGTCTGTTCACCGATACTGGAAGGTCAAGAATTCGATCGCGTGGTCTCGATGTGCGTGCTGCACCATCTCAATGACCCATCAGCGGCGATGGACAACATCAAGCGATGGCTGAAGCCCGGCGGCACCTTCACTGTGTTCCTGCCTTCTGACCCTGGCCTGCTCAATCGGGTGAACCGCGCGATGTTCGTGACGCCACGGGCACGCAAACTCGGCTTCGATGACTACGAGGTCGTCAATGCCCGCGAGCATCACAATCACTACTGGGGCCTGCGACGCGAGATGCTCTTTCAGTTCCAGGGCTATCGCATTAAGCGTCGATACTTTCCCTTTGGCCTGCCATTTGCCGACGCCAGCGTCTACTCCGTCTGGAACATCACCAAGCCCCTCAACGGCTCTGCATGAGACTGCTCGAGCATCCGCTCACTCGCGGGATCGACATCGACGATCCGCGCAATACCCTGCTGCGTCGCGAGATCATCCGCGACAAGCGCTTCCTGCGGCTGCTCTACACCGAGTGGTACGAGCGCATCTGCTCGCGAATCCCGTCCAATTCGCAGTCACTGCTCGAAATCGGCTCAGGTGCTGGCTTCCTACGTGAGTTCTTGCCGCAGCTCACCACCAGTGAGGTCTTTCCACTGGAAGGCATCGATCGCGTAGTCGATGCAACAGCACTGGACTTCGCGGATGAGTCGCTCGACGCAATCATTATGACCAACGTCATGCATCACATCCCTGATCTCGATGCCTTCTTCGCCGAGGCCAAGCGCACACTGCGTGATGACGGGCGAATCGTGATGATCGAGCCCTGGCGCACTCGATGGTCAGATTTCGTCTACAAGCATCTGCATCACGAGCCATTCGAGCCCAACGCAACGGAGTGGCGGCTGCCACCTGGCGGACCTTTGAGTTCGGCAAATGACGCGCTGCCTTGGATTGTATTTGCGCGTGACCGGGCGCGTTTCGAGCAGCGCTATCCAGATCTTCAGATCGTGTCCATCGAGCCGATGATGCCTGTCTCCTACTTGGCATCCGGCGGTGTCTCAATGCGTGCACTGCTCCCAGGCATCACCTACCGGACGTTCCGCGCTGTTGAGCGCAAGTTGCTGCGCGAGCGCGGTGCGATGTTCGCGCTTATCGAAGTGCATCGCCGCAAGCGCTGAGCTAACTCAGGGGCACGAGATCGTGCACCAGCATCACGTCGTACTGCGATGGCGTGCGTGTGCACCAGCCCTTGTCGCTCCCAAGCGGATGGACACTCAGCACCTCGTCAGCGACGAAAACTGGGATGACTTCACCGGTGGCCTGGGAGCGAAGATCAAGCACGATGCCCGGCGGAAGGCGATTGAGGTTCTGCTGCACGTAATAGGACTGTCCACTGAACAGCAGCGAGATCTGCGGGCTGCCGATCTTGCGCCAGTCGTCTGGACTGCCGACTGCGAGTTCGGAGCCGACGGAAGCCGTGCCGACCACGTCATAGCCCTGAAGCACCGGGACATCGCACGAACGCGCCACCTGGATGCTTGGAGACGGCAATCGACCTTCAACGCCGGCTCCGATCACCAACGCAGCCACCACACAGGCAATCGCGATCACTGCCCACTTTGGTGCCCGGCGCCAAGGAGCCGAGACCGGCATTTGTGTCGCCTCTCGGCGCCATGGCACGCAGGCAAGGGCGGCGATTGCCGCAAGGATGAACGGCACGTTCTGAACCAGATGGCGCTGCGGTTCGGTGTGACCGACCAGCGCGAACGTTGCGGCAGCGCCGAGGATGGTGACCAGGCCGAGCCCGAGCACAAAGGCGACGGTCCGTGACTCCTCGTTCTCGTTGCCGCCATCAGTGAGACCCACGCCTGGAGGCGCGCGCAGGCGCCTCATGCGAAAGAGTCCGATGCACAGCATCGCGAGCAGCACCCAGGAAGCGGCCCAGACCAAGGTGGCGCCGGCGGCTAGGAGTCCGGTCGAACCGTTGAACAGGGCGGCCCGTGAGTCGGCGTTCCAGATCTGCCACGCGGGCGCAATTGGGGTGGCCCACATCTGATTGAGATAGCCGTCGCTTGCAAGGACGCGGGAATTCACCAGCAGTTGGCGCACCGCAGCCTTGGGATTGGCCTTCATCAACTCAACGGCCTGATCGCGCATCAGCTGGCCGAACTCCTCGGACTCCAGCGCAAGACAGGGATCCGCCGTCCACTGCGCTGGCACGGGACAGTCAACTTCGGGCGCAAAGAGCTCGTAGGCAACCTCCCAGCTGTCATCCTCAGGCGTGGCCGCGGAGTAGGCCGCGGACCAGAAGTTGGCCGCATGCCCGGCTTGCGCCCAGCCGCCAGTCAAAGCCAGCAGGCGCGGCGGCAGCAGCCACATGCCAAGGAACACAACGGCGATAGCAAGGGCGGCGAGCACTCGTCGGTCGCGACGCCACGTCAGCAGGATCACTCCGATGGCGAGCGCGGCAGTGAGCACGGCATTGCCCGGCCTGATCTGAAAGGCCAGGATCGCCGCGCAGCCACTCAGGATTCCCCAGCCGATCGCGCGCGTACGCAGATAGGTCACGATCGCTGCGGCGGAGATGAAGGAGAGCCAAAGGGTCTGCACTTCAGGGCCTACGTACGTCCCATACGAAAGCACCGGCCACAGGCTCAGCGCATAGACGATGAGCAGACCAATGCGCCCGACCGGCATGGCGCGAGCCAGGGCGACGAGAAACCACCACAGCGCAAGACACACCACGAGCAACTGGACAAGCACGACAGCAGCCATACTCCTCGGTGCAAGCAGGAACAGCGGGGACTGCGCAACGATGGTCAGTGGCCGTCGCAGACACCAGGCCAGGTTGTATGACTCATCGCCCGCGGCCAATGCACTCGCACATGAGGCCCAGATATTGCTGTCTGACAATGGCACTGTGCTGCCAAGGGTCATCGAATAGCCGAGCCCGACTGCCTGGGCAATGATCACCAGGAACACCGGCGCCAGACACAGCCAGCCAAGAGTGACGGCACTGAAACTCGCGCGAAGCTTGCGCTTAATCACCGGTGCGTGTCCTGCAACTGGCTCACTGGTAGTGCTCACTTGTTGAACACCAGTGCCTGAGGTGGGCATGAGAACAGTTGATATGCACCAATGGTTTTGGCTGGCAGTCGCTTGCATTCAGCCTTCACATGCGCAAGGGATTCAATCGCCCATGGATCTGTGCCGTCGGTCTTGGTCGCCACGATCAGATCGGGACCTGCGAGCTCGGCCGATGTCAGTGGGAATCGGTTGTAGCGGTTGGTGATCGTGCGCAAGCGCATCCCAGACGCGTATCCCACGGGGATGACGTCGTAATAGGAGCCAAAGACATAGCCAACGCCCGCCTCCACCATCGCATCTGCCAGTTGCTGCTGGGCAGTCATCGCATCGACCTTCGCCTGGAAGCGCTCAGGGATGTTCGAGTAGAAGCTCAGGTTGTGCGTGATGGTCGAAAAGGCCATCACTGCAATCGCAGCAGCGGCCAAGGCGTTTCCGATCCACCTCTTGCCGAACATTGCCGGCAGTGCGCCCACTGACAGCCACAGCAGGATGCCAAGACCCGAACTGTAGATCCACACCGGATCGATGAAGGTGATGAAGCCGAACATCGTGATGATGGCCACCGTCCAGGCCATCGCAACTGCAACTGCGATGCTCGGTCTTGTCCGCGACCGCACTGCCCGCACAAGTCCGGCAATCGTCGTGATCACGATTGCCAGCACCAGCACCCACATGAGCACTGACTGCCAGTGCCCAACGTCTGCATCAGTCGAAGGGGGAAGCCCAAGGCCGTATGGCAGCAGAGCGGTCATGTAGTCCGGGATGCCATCGAGCCCCAGGATCGAAGCACCCATCGATCGGTAGTAGCTCGTGGAGATGAAGGCCCCATGCGATGGATCCCAGGTATTGATCCCGGCATTGACGACATAGCTGATCGCGGCCGGCAATACCCCGACCACTCCGCCGACAGCAGTCAGCAGCAAGGTCGAAAGTGACCAGCGAGCGCGCAGCAGGACCAGAGCAACGATCGGCACCAGCAGCAGGATGATCGCCGGGTGGGCGTAGAAGCCCAGCCCGAGCAGGAGCCCGGCGAGCAGCGGCCATCCAAACCAGCGACTCTTCGCGGCCTGGCTCCCGGGTGCTTGGAGCACGGATGCCAGCACCAGCGCCCCAGCTGTGACCAGGAGCCAAGCCATGTCCCAGTTCGGCTGCAGCCACCACACGCCGACGGTGTTCCCATCTGCGCCAAGTAGGCCATGCAGGATGGTGGGGCCCACGGCCACTGCAGTCAGGAAGGCCCAGCGAGCAGCTTTGGGGAACAAGGCCAGAAAGAGCCTGGCAACGAGAAAGCCTGTGATGAATGCCAGTACTGGGCGAATTGCGGCATTGGCGAAGTAGTTGCCGGGCGAGAGCCATTCGGCCAGCAAAGTCGCCGGATACTCCAGGGGCCCGCCGTGCTTCTGGCCTGGGAAGGCGAGCACGACTCTTGGGTCGGCCAGCACTGATTGGGCTTGAATTCCGTCAGCGAGGATGTCCTGGTTCGGGATGACCGTGAGCCAGCCAAGCAGGGCCCAGGCAAAGCAGAACAGACCTGCGGTGAGTTCGAACCACTGCCGGCGGATCCAGCTCACGTGGGATCCTGAATCTGCACCGACGCAGTCTCACAGACCAAAGCGCCGATATCGCCATGCACGCCCAAGAATCCTTGCCATTGCCCGACCAACGTTAGGGCGCCATCCCCCTCGTTCCGGCGATATGCTCCGCTGCCAATTCACTCTCCAGATCGGGATCCGTCATGACAGCTGCGGACACGGAAACAGAAGCGCAAGCGGTGCTCCACCAGGCACTCGAATGCCTGATCAAGGGCTCGGCCAACCCGATCGTGGGACCGCACACAGCCACGTGGTCAGAGCGCTGCGTGGAGGTTCCCTGGGTTGCTGGGCATCTGACAGATGCCCAGCGGCTGCTGGATGTGGGCTACGCGATGGCCCCACCAGAGTGGATGGGTGTGCTGCTGGCGACCCAAGACCGCGGAACAGCGCTGACGGGCATCGACATCGTGGATCCCCAGCGAGTGCGCAGCCGCTATCCGGCCGAGCTGGTCGATCAGGTGCTCACCACACCAGTTCGCGTGGAGAGCATCCTTGATGCGCAGCCAATCGAAGGCACGTACGACACCATCACCTGCGTGTCCACGCTGGAGCACATCGGTTTCGACATTGCCACCCCACCGGAGACAACTGACACGGCATATGTACGAGCCGAGCGCGCCGAAGATGCACAGGCAACACGTGACCCGCAGACCGATCGCAACTTTCTGGACGCCGTCGCTCGACTGCTGGAGCCCGGAGGTTCGCTGCTGCTGTCGGTGCCTGCCGGTCGCGGCGGCGCGATCTTGCATCAGGATTCGCTTGGCCTGTTCACCTACCAATTCGAGTACGGACCGGCGGATTGGAATGCGGTGACTTCGGATTCCCGCTTCGATCTGGTCCAGGAGGCCTTCTTCCGGCATGACGAGGCAGCGGGCTGGCAAGAGGTCGGCTCCTTCGATCAGATGACGGGCCAATCCAGCGCCATGAGACCCTTTGCCACGGCCTGCGCCATGGCGCGCATGACCCTCCGCTAGTCGCCTAATCAGGGAGCACGCATGTCCAGCAGTCTCGAGAATGCCTCGATCCTCATCACTGGGGGAACTGGCTCCTTCGGGCGTGCCTTCCTGGACACCGTGCTCAGTGAGCACTCGCCACGCAGAGTGGCCATCTTCTCTCGCGACGAGCTCAAGCAGTATGAGATGCGCCAGATCTGGGGCGATGACCCGCGCGTGCGGTTCTTCATCGGCGATATTCGCGATCGGGAGCGCCTCACTGTGGCGCTGCACGGGGTGGACATCGTCATCCACGCGGCCGCGCTCAAGCAGGTCGACACCGCCGAATACAACCCGATGGAATACGTCAAGACCAACATCCTGGGGTCTGAGAATGTGATTCAGGCGTCGATGGCCGCGGGCGTGAAGAAGGTCGTGGCACTGTCCACCGACAAGGCCTCATCGCCGGTCAATCTCTATGGAGCCACCAAGCTCACTGCCGACAAGCTCTTCATCTCCAGCAACCACTACGCCGCCGCATGGGGCACGGTCTGCTCAGTTGTCAGATACGGCAATGTCATGGGCAGCCGCGGTTCAGTGATCCCGCTGTTTCGCAGATTGGCCGCCGCCGGCATGCCCTTGCCGGTCACCGACACCCGCATGACTCGTTTCTGGATCACCCTTCCGCAGGCCGTGCAGTTCGTGCTCGACTGCCTGGATGACATGCAAGGCGGTGAGCTGTACGTGCCGCGCATCCCCAGCATGCATGTGGTGGACCTCGCCGAGGCGATTGCACCCGGCACTGACCTGGTTGAGGTCGGCATCCGTCCCGGCGAGAAGCTGCACGAGGAGATGATCTCCACCGAGGACTCCCGCCGAACACTTCTGCAGGATGGCCGCTACGTCGTGCTGCCGACTCTGGCCGGCTGGGGATTCACCGCACCTGAGGGACAGCCGGTAGCGGACGGTTTCAGTTATACGTCGGAGTCCAACGACCTGTGGTTGAGTGCGGCTCAGCTTCGCGAACTCATCGGGGAACTCCACGACTGAGACCGCAGATATGGTGCATGGCATGCCGGGCATCTTTCGCTTCATACAGCAAAGAGCCGTCTATGCGTGGCTGGCATTCGTCATTGCGCCCGCCGCACTATTCGGCCACGCGCTGGCGCCCGGGACCGCAGTCTTCAAGGGGCAGGATCTTGGCGTCGTTCTGGCACTCGGGCTGACGCTGGTCTGCTTTGTGGCCTGGCTGCCATACCGGGCACAGGGTCGCCTGCCCCGAATTGTGCTGTGGACGATGCTCGCGATCATCGCGGCCTGGCTCATTGAGATCCTGCGGACTCAAGCAGATGGGGCACTGTTCAACATCAGCAGTTTCGCTCTGCCCACGCTGCTGATCCTGCTGTTGCTCAAACCACCGTCGTCAGCAGACATCCGGCTCGCGGGCATGGGCTTGTTCTATGCGGTGGCGATCATCGCGCTGGTGAGCCTGCCATTGGGCTTCTTCGGACTCATGCCCAGTGGCTTTGAGGGAGCCGATAACGGGGTCTGTCGACTCTCGGTGCTGTGCGACCTCGTGAACAACCTGAATCGCTGGTCTGGTCCATTCGGCAGCGTGAACTACGCAGCGCCCATGGGAGCAGTCCTCATCGTCTACGGGGCTGTCCAACGACGCCACCATGCCTGGTTTCTGATCAGCACAGGCGTGCTCGTGATGGTCCTGAGCCAAGGGCGCACGGCGCTGTTCGCCGCTGTTGCCGGCCTGGCTGTGGTCTTCCTTTTCAGCGCCCGTGTTTCACAGTCGCCCAATCGACGCGTGATTCGGGTCGGCAGCGTGCTTGCGCTGCTGTTCGCCGGAATGCTCTACCTGCTCCTGTTTGACCCCTCACTGAACGGACGAGTGGGGATCTGGGAAAACCTCCTGAGGCTGTGGCGCACAGATCCGTGGACCGGCTTGGGGACTTCGGGCATCACGGCAAACGTTGAACGGGCTGACGGGGTCGGCATGGCCCTGCATGGCCACAGCGTCATCCTGGATCAGTTGATTCGATGGGGCCCAGGTCAGGCATTGCTGACAATCGCCATCTTCGTGCTGATTCTGATCGCTGCAGCACGGGCACTGCCTGCCGCTGGGCGCGGGCCATTGGCCGTAGCGGTGACCGTGGTCGTCTCAGGGCTCGTGGAGACGATGCACGACTGGACCTACTGGTCGATCATCATGGCAATGCTGGTGTGGTCACTTGTGTCGTACATGCACGAGCGAACGCGAACAGCCCAAGCTGAAGTGGTCAGCTCCGCAGCTTGAACAACGGCACGAGAGGTTCGCATTCAAGACGCGAAGCCACATCACCATCAACCAGCGCAGTCTCGATCAGGTCAATGGCATCGGCATAGGCGCGTGCAACGTGCGCAATGTCATCATCAGTGAAGGCCGTTGTCACATCGTGGGTGTTCAGCACTAACACTCCGCGACGCAGCACCTCCTGCATGAACAGGGTCTTGACCTCGTTCAAGGTGTTGGCGTCATCGATGGACCATTGCATGAATGTCCATGCCGGATGGCCGCTGAACTGCAGAAACTCGTGCGACTGAGGTGAGCGCTCATGATCAATCGCCGCAACCAGCCGCTCACCGATATCAGCCATCTGCTTGGTGGGTTCACCGGTGGCCATGCGCTTGAGCACCACGCTTGCAGCAGTCAACGACAGCGTCTCTCCACCGTAGGTCCCTGAGAAGAAGATGTCCTCCATCAGCATCATCAAGTCGCGCCGACCGGTCACAGCTGACAGCGGAAAGCCATTGGCTATGCCCTTGCCGAAGGCGGCAAGGTCTGGAGTCACGCCGAAGTACTCCTGCGCTCCGCCTGGTGCGAAACGAAATCCCGTGAGCATCTCGTCGAAGACCAGCACGATGCCGTGTCGACGCGTGAGCTCGCGCACGCCTTCCAGGTAGCCGAGGTCGGGGAAGGTGGAGGTCATCGGCTCCATGATGAGCGCCGCGATCGCATCAGGATGCTCGGCGATGATGCGTTCCAGCGCTTCGATGTCGTTGTAGGGCACCGCATGCGTGAGTGCGATCGTTGCCTGCGGAACTCCCAGGTTGCGCGTGGTGCTGCCGATGTACCAGTCCTGCCAGCCGTGATATCCGCAGGCAATGACATGGTCGCGACCGGTGGCCGCTCGCGCCAGGCGAATGGCAGCGGACGTGGCATCGGTGCCGTTCTTGGCGAAGCGCACCATCTCTGCACAGGGCACGATGTCGACCAACTGCGAGGCCACCTGCTCCTCGATCGGATGCGACAAGGACAACGTCACACCTGACTCCAGTTGACGCACCACGGCCTCAGTGATCTCGGCGTCGCCATAGCCGAGCACGACAGCACCCAGGGAACTGACGAGGTCGACGTACTCATGTCCGTCAACGTCCCAGGTATGACTGCCGTGGGATCGCACGGCGAACAGTGGTGCTGCCCCTACTGGATACTGAGTTCGAGATTTGCTGAAGGTCTGCGCACCCAGCGGGATCACCTGCTCGGCACGGGCCAACTGCTCAAGGGATCGTGCATATCGCTGTACGAGATCACGCATGCATTGCTCCAGTGTCCAGGCCGATCAGCGCCGCGTTGCGGACTTCGTCAGCGCTCGTGCGCACGAGGGCGGGGCGCGCCTCGAGCAGTTGCAGAACGTCGTTCATGTCAAAGTGTGCATCCGAGGGGTACAAAGCTGCGTAGATCTCCTCGACAAATGCGAAATCTTCAGCAGTGTCAACAGTCCAGCGCAGATGCGAAAGGTCCATATTGCCTTTCACGTTCGCCAAGGAGAACTCATTGGGTCGGCGATAGATGCCAAGTGTCACGTGCTCATGCTCAGCTGCATCAGCACTGCTTGACGCCACCGCCAGCAGGGCAGCGGGACGAACAACCTCAACATCGAGTCCATCGGGAAAGGTCGCCTGCAAGGTGTTGGAGCAGTAGTCGACGTCGGACTCAAGGAAGCGCTCTATCACCAGATCAATGACCGTCGGTGAAGTCAGCGGGCAGTCAGCAGTCAGTCGCACGATGGCGTCGGGTTGAAACTGCTCAATGACGGATGTGAATCGAGCAAGCACGTCGTCAAGTGGCCCGCGAACAACGGGCACGCCCAATGTGGCTGCGTATTCCACGAGCACATCGTCCGCTGGATCAGTGGAGGTGGCGATGACAAGTGAATCGATGAGCTGCGCTCGACGGATCCGCTGGATCTGTCGGCCGATCATCGGCTCGCCGAGCAGCGGACGCATCACCTTTCCGGGCAGGCGCGTGGACGACATCCGCGCCTGGAGCACTGCAAGGGTTGGCACCCAATGATTCTGGCAGCAATCACCGATTCCAGCGACGCGGGTCAATGAGGTCGGTGTCGTCTGATGCCAGATCTCCCCAATGGCCAGGGTCCACTTCGCCTTCCCAGGCCTGTCCGATGTCAGCGAGTTCAGCTGCACTGGTCACGCCCACGATGACCTCATCAGCCCATGGGATCTGCCGAATGAAGGCCAAGGCCGCCTGCAATGGCGCAAGTCCAGCTCCTTCACACCAGCGATGGAAGCTCTGCACATCGGGATGCCGAGCCAGCGGCGAATCCAGATCAGGTGCGAGCAGCAATCCCTGCAGAAAGACACTGCGTACGTGCACCTGCGTGCCGGCAAAGTGCAGGTCTCGAATGAGATTCAGGCGCAGGAAGCGCTGATCCAGCACGCTGATCGGCACCTGCACCACATCAAGGGAGTCAAAATGCAGTTGTGCGCGAAGCACATCCTCTGCGTCATAGGCAGAGATCCCGATACGGCGGATCAAGCCTGCTTCCTTGAGCGCATGGAGTTCACGCGCGGCTGATGCGGCGTGCGATTCGTCAATGGCTGCCCAGTCATGAACCAAGACCGCTGCGACCGAATCCAAGCCCAATTCCGCAAGCGAGGCCTCTACCTGCCCGCGGATCGGCAGGTCAGCACTCGGACCGGCGATGATCTTGGTGGTGACGGCGAAGTCACGGGCCCACGGCTGCAATCGACTCTGCGCGGCGCCATAGCCCTGAGCCGGGTTGCTGGTGCGGTGGGTGTCAACCGACCTGATCCCTAGGGCGAGCGCTACATCCACAATTTCAGCGACAACCCGATCATCAAGGAAGCCCACTGCGTTGGTCACGCCATAGCCAGCACCCCACTGCGCCGTCCCCAGCGAGAGCCCCATTCCGGCACTCTAGGACGAAGCGGGTTCAACATCGATCAATGCCTTCTTCTCTACACTCGCTGACCATGCAGACCTGGCTTGTCACGGGAGCCCATGGCTTCCTTGGCAGAAATGCCGGCGCGTTTCTGCGCACACGTGTGCATGCCCTGGGACAGGTACGCAGCCCCGCGACTTCCAGCCTCTACGAGCAACTCCTGCCCGGGGACCTTCGCGACACCGAAGCCACCGGAGCACTTATCCGCTCGACCGCACCCGACGTGGTCCTGCATGCCGCCGCAATCTCTGGCCACGAGCAAGCCGACGCTGATCGTGATCAAGCCGAGGCCGTCAATGTGCACGCCACTGCCGAGATCGCCCGGGCCTGTGCTGACATTGGTGCGCGCCTTGTCTACATCTCAACTGACTCGGTCTTCAGCGGATCAACAGGCAACTACAGCGAGGGGGACGAGCCAGAGCCCTTCTCCTGGTATGGGGAATCCAAGTTGCTCGGCGAGGCCCATGCGCGCAATCTCGTCGCCGATCACCTGATCGTGCGCACCAACTTCTTCGGCTGGAGCGAGACCGGCCGCAAGTCGGTCTTGGAGTTCTTCGTGAACTCGCTTCGCGCGCAGCAGCACGTGCGCGGCTATCCAGATTTCGTGGTGACCTCGATCTACGCGCAACAGCTCATCGATGCGATCTGGCGGCTCAGTGAACTTGGCGCAACAGGCACCTTCCATGTTGCATCGAGCGATGCACTCTCCAAATACGAGTTCGGCATGTCCGTGGCCGAACAGTTTGGCCTTGACAGTTCCCTCATCGCTCGCGAAGGTCCACCAGCCGACGCTCATACAACGTCGCGCGCCCGCAATCTGTCACTCAACACGTCAAAGGCAGCAGCAGTGCTCGGCTCCCCACTGGCGACTCAAGCTGAGGGCATCAGGCAGGCAGGGTCTGACGAGCCGGTACTCGCCCCACTCATCCGCGCTTGAGTTCGGCAGCGAGCGTCGCTATGCGGACGCTCTCAGGGGCTCGAGGGCGGCTAGGACGAGGTCGAGGCCGAAGATGAACTCCTGCGCCGGGTCATAGCCGATAGCCACGAGTGCCGCGGCGGACTCGTTGAGGTAGGGGAACTCGTCAGGAGGAATCTGGGGCAGGAAGACGTCCTTGGCCATGTCTGCGAGCTCATCGGCGGTGTCGAAGGGCAGGCTGGCCTCCTGCAGGGCGAAACCGTAGACATAGCTGTCGAGCAACCAGTTGGCGTGCGTCGCCATCAAGACCGAGAAGCCAGCCCTGCGCAGGCAGGCGGTGACCGCTTCGCGGTGACGCAGGTTCGCAGGTCCCGGCGATGTCCGCGACTCCATCAGGCTGATCGCCCACGGGTGGCGTGCGAGAACCTGTCGGGCCGATACCGAACGCCGGCGCATCGCCGACTGCCAGTCAGTTCCTTCGGGCGCAAGCTCGATCTCCTCGAACACGATGTCGATCATGGCGTCCAGCAACTCCTCCTTGCTGGCCACGTAGTGATAGAGCGACATTGCACCCGCGCCGAGCGCGCCAGCCAGCCGGCGCATGCTCAGCCCGTGGACCCCCTCGCGGTCGGCTAGCCGGATCGCCTCGACCACCACCCGCTGCTTGCTCAGCCCCGCGTCTGACGCGACCTGGCCTTGTTCCCTCGCAGACACCGGTCTCCTCGCTCGCTCGAACGGCTTGACAATCGTACAGCGTACGCGGATAGTACGTTGCGTCATCTTAGTACAGTGTACGAAGTACGGTGTACTAAGCCAGCGAATGTCGCAGCTCGGACGTGAGGAGTATCCGGTGGGAATCGAACAGCGATCCAGTTCCGGGGCGGCCACGATGCGGGCCGTCGTCCAGCACCGCTATGGCCCGCCCTCAGTGCTCGAGTCGTCCGAGGTCGAGCTACCGCTACCGGGCCCAGGCGATGTGCTCGTCCAAGTGGGCGCGGCCTCGATACATCCAGGTGACTACTTCGTCATGACCGGTGAGCCATACGTGGTGCGCCTGGCGTTCGGGCTCCGCCGGCCGCGCCACGGCATCCCTGGCCGGGACCTCGCTGGCGTGGTGGCGGCCGTCGGGAAGGATGTCACCGCTCTTCGCCCCGGCGACAAGGTGTTCGGCTGGAGCACCGCTGGAACGCTCGCGGAGTATGCCTGCGTGCCGGCGGGCAACCTGATGTCCGTGCCTGCCAACCTGTCGATCGTGGACGCGGCAGCCGTGCCCACGTCGGGCATGACGGCGTTGCAGGCATTGCGAAAGATTGCCAACGTTCAACCGGGCCAGACCGTGCTGGTCACAGGCGCGTCGGGCGGCGTGGGCTCCTTCGCCGTGCAGATCGCCAAGGCGTCTGGCGCCGAGGTGACAGGCGTGTGCAGCACCGGCAACGTCGACTTGGTCCGGTCGCTGGGAGCCGACCACGTCGTTGACTACACAGTGACCGACTTCACCCGCACCGGGAAGCGCTACGACGTCATCCTGGACAACGTGGAAGCCCAGCCCCTGGCGGCTGTGCGCAGAGCGCTGACGCCGACCGGCACCCTCATCCCCAACAGCGGACGCGGCGGACGCTGGCTGGGCCCCCTCGGTCGCATTACCAAAGCCCGCGTGCTGTCCGGGTTCACCCGTCAGCAACTGAGGCCCTTCCTGTCGGTCGAGAAGCGCCAGGACCTGCTCACCCTGGCCGAGCTGCTCACGACCGGGCAGGTCAGGACCGTCATCGACCGCACCTACCCCCTGGAGGAAGCAGCCGACGCCCTCCGATACATCGCGGCCGGCCACACCCGAGGCAAAGTCGTCGTCACCGTCTGACGACGAGAACCAAGAGCACGACTCAAGCCGTGCGTATGCCCGCCCAGACCTGCCGCCACTTCGGCGGACGGACCGCTCCTGTCGAAAGAAGAACCGATGACCATCCGAACGAAAACCCCGGACCTGCTCGACAACCCGCCAATCCCCGTGCAGGCCAAACTCGCCGCCGCCTGGACCAGCTTCATGTTCCTCTACATCTACGTCGACTACTACCACCTGTACAAGCCCGGCATCATCGACAACATCCAGGCCGGCGTCGTCTTCGAGTTCGACATCAGCCCGATGCTGTTGACCGCTTTCCTCGCGCTGATAGCGATCCCGGCCCTGATGGTGATGCTCTCCATGACGCTGCCCGCCCGGGTGAACCGCGCCACCAACCTCGTCGTGGCATCGCTGTACATCCCAGTCACGGTGTTCAACGCTGCAGGGGAGTCCTGGGACTGGGCCTGGTTCTACGGCCTGTCCATCGGACTGGAGGTACTGCTCCTGGCTTTCGTCCTGCGCTCCGCCTGGACATGGCCTCGCACCCACACTGCCGAACTCATCCCCGCTTGAGCGCCTCCTTTGCCCAGGCGAAGTAGCGCATCCCAGTAAAGGAAGCCAGGAACGGCGCCGCGTAGAGCGCCTCGGCCGGACTCAATCGCGTCAGCGGCTCCACGAGATCAACCTTCAGCGGATGCGCGGCCGATTGCAGCCTGCGGGTCAGTGGCCAGCCACCTTGGACTCCTCGCGAATACACCTCGTGATCGGAGATGCCGTACATGCGACAGCGCACAGCGATCTCCTCCCAGGAAGTCTTACCGAGCTCCTGCACGCAAGCCGAGGAGATCGCGAAGCGGGCGCCGAACTGTGCAGCCCAACGCTCACACAACTCTGAGTCATCCGAGAATCGCGCTGTGCCGTCGTAGGGATTGGCGCGCAGGAGGTCGCCGAGAAACAGCGTGGGAGTGCCGATGATCAATGCTGGACCAGGGACGAAACGACCCTTGCGCCAAGCGTTGAGTCCGCGTGCTGAATAGCTCTCGCCAGCAATCTCAGTGCGAGCGCTGACTCCCTGAACGTCGAACTTCACGAGGTCTTCGATCATCAAGTGAAGCTGGTCGACCGCGATGACGTTGTCTGAACCCATATTGAGCACCAGGGCTCGAGTGGATATTGCGATGCCGACATTGCGCGCATTGCCAAGCCCGGTTCCGGGATCGCTCAACACCACATCTGCAAGCGACTCAGCGATCTCGCGGGTGCCGTCTGTGGAATCCGCATCAACGACGATGAGCTCGCCTACTCCAGCAGCACGAAGGGATTGCAGGCACTCAGTGATCGAGCTGATGGAGTTCATCGTGCACACGACCGCCGAGACATCGCCCGGAGCGAAGACCGACATGGCTACAGGCCCAGAAGTCGCGCTTGACGATCAAAGTCGGAGATGCTCGCGCGCACCTCATCGAAAGTGCCGCGGGCCACGATGCGTCCGCTTTCGAGATAGATCACCTGATCGGCGTGCCGCACTGTTGCCAGACGATGCGCCACCGTGATTGTGGTGACTTCACCCTCAAGCTCCTCCATCGTCTGCATGATCGACTGCTCAGTCTCAGCGTCCAGGGCACTGGTGGCTTCATCCAGCACCAGCAACTTCGGTCTCGTGTAGAGGGCGCGCGCAATGCCCAGCCTCTGACGTTGGCCTCCGCTGAGTCGAAAGCCGCGCTCACCGATCATGGTGTCCAGGCCTTCGCGATTGTGCACAAGAAAGGCGTCCAAATGGGCGCGTTTCAAGGCCTCCCAGACCAGCTCGTCATCAATGGCCTCAGAGGGCAGGCCCAGCGCCACGTTCTCGCGAACCGAGCCGGCGACAAGAGCAACGGCCTGCGGGACATATGAGATTGCCCCCGGCCAACGATCAATGGCCTGGCGCGGTGTCAGTCCGCTGATCGTGACTTTGCCGGAGTTGGGCTGCATGACTCCGAGTACGACGTCAGCAAGTGTCGACTTGCCTGCTCCTGTGGAGCCGACGAATGCCACCGAAGTGCCCGACGGCACCTCGCAGCTCACCTCGACAAGTGCCGGCTCCAGTGAGTCGTTGTAGGTCAAAGTGGCGGAGTCGACGACAACATGACCATCGAAGTCTGGATAGCCACCCCGCACATGCTCGTGAATTTCAACAGCGGAGATGCGCGCACCCGAACCCGCATTCACCTTGGGAGTTCGTTTCAGGAAGTCGACCATGAAGAACGTGGGCTGAGCCTGAACCGCCGCATTGCGAATCGTGATGCCGGCACCTTGCACTCGCAGCAGCGAGGGCACGATGCGTGAGCCCGCTGCCAGGAAAAGCGCGACGGTGGCAGCAGCAGCGCTCCAATCCTTGGTGACAAACTGCACGACGGCGAGAATCAGCACGCCGATGTACAGCGATGCTTCAAGCACGTACTTGGGAATCTCAAGAATGAACGAGGACGTGGAACTGGCCATCGCGTACCGACCAACGAGCGACTCATACCGATCGACATAGAACTCACGACGATTGAGCACTGTGGATTCGCGGTAGGTAGCCAATGCCTCGGACACAGCAGTCAAGGTGTCGATCGATGCATCGGTCATGATCTGCGCATTGCGCGATGTCCACTTGCCAAGGAGGCGATGCATCAGCAGTACCACGCCTCCGAACATGCCGACGCTGATGAGCGTGAGCACTGGGTCATAGAACAGCAAGGTGATACCAACGATGGAGAAGAGGAAGACCTCTGACGCAATCATGATTGCCGAGCCGAGCAGGGAGACGGTGGCGGCTCCCACCCCACTTCCGAGGCCGTACATCGCCTCCGGCGTCGTCCAACGCTGCACATCTGCCAATGGTCGGCTGAGAAAGTCACGGGCCAGGCGAGCGGAGACTTCAGCTTGTTGATGGGCAAGGAAGCGAATGATCCGACGGGACAGCAAGGCAGACAGCACCGTCTTCAGGACCAGGATGAACACCGCGCTCAGGGCAATGAACACCGAGACCTGAGAGACCGTCGGGTTCTCCACGCCAAACAAGCCAAGGAAATCAGCAAGCCAGTCCGGAATGTTCGCGACGGTGATGCCGGACACGGCTACTGCCGCAAGCAGTCCGATGAGTGCGATGCCAAGCAGATCCAGCAGTCCAAGTGAGATCTGGATCGCTGCGGCCACATAGAGCAGGCGGCGCTTGCCCGGTGGCAGCAGCCGCACGGCTCGCCTGACGGAGGGAACCACCCCTGGGCTTTTGAAGTCCACTACATTCAGGCCTTTGTGGGGGACATCCGGCGCCTGCGTCGACAAGGCATCCGGATCACTCACGACCGCTAACCTACCTTCACAAGCCTCAATCACCCGTTTGGAGTGGACGCATGACGGCCCTGTTCATCGGCGTGGTGAGCCATCCGGCGTCGAGCTTTGCCGTGAGCAAAGGGCCCAAGGGACTCGGACGCTCACTGGCGTCTCGCCTGACCTCACAGGGCGTTCAGACCAAAGTTGAAGTGAACACTCGCAATGCCTACGAGCCCTCGATGCTGAAGCTGGATGGCCCGGCTGTGGCGCGTTCGCTGCATGCCCAGCTGCGGGTGGAGCGTTACTGGCACGCCTTCCTGCGTGATGGTCCAGATCTTGGCCAACGCGTACGGGCAACCGGAGCACGCGCACAACGTCGAGTGCAGGAGTCGATCCGCTTCCTTCGCCCCTGGCACGGCCCGAACAAGGACTCTCCCGGAGCAAAGCGAATCCGTCGGCTGATCAACATCGAGCTGTCACATTTCGCCCTCATGCGGGCTTCAGTTGCCAGCGGATCTGAATGGACATTGATCATTGAGGATGATGCTTCAGCCGCGGATCTTGACGACTGCGTGAGCGGCCTCATCGGTCTCATGAAACAGGGCCCGCGTCAGCCTGCCTACGTCAATGTCTCCCAGTCCTTCAGTGCCTCGGATCTGAACATCGGCCATCTGCTGTCTCCGGTGGACGGTGTCGATTGGCAAGGCGACACCGCTCGGCAGTTGCTTGCATCCAGCAAGCCGGTCACCAACACGGTCTGCGCGATCTTGTACCGCACCTCCTTTGTCAAGGAGCTGCTCAAGTTCAACGATGCGATGCCACTGGATCCGGTGATCCCGATCGACTGGAAGCTCAATCTGGCACTCATGGTCATGTTCGAGCAGGGACTGCTCGATGCTGGCGATTGCTGGACTGTGGTGCCCGCCCCCATAGACCAGCTTTCGATGAGCCCTCAGCGATAATGACCAGGTGAAGCGGTACGAGCAGGTCGTCAATGGGCTCGCCCGCAAGGTAGGGCTACAGATCTCAAGAGTCGGCAGTGAGCACAACCGACTGCCAGTTGAGGCAACAGCTGCCGACACAGCGCTCATTGCTCAAGTCCGCCCCTACTCGATGACCAGCGCAGAACGGCTGTGGAGCCTGATCAACGCTGTGCGATACGTGACTGATCAGGAAATCGCCGGCGACTTCGTCGAATGCGGAGTCTGGCGCGGCGGCAGCGTGATGGCGATGGCCCTGGAACTCAACAACCTCCGCGTGAGCGATCGAAAGTTCTGGCTCTATGACACCTTCGCCGGCATGACGCCACCCACAGCGGCTGACGTCGAAGCAGGCACAGGTGTGTCGGCTGCCGACATGCTGGCCACAACGCCGATCGATGACGGCAACAATGTGTGGTGCGTTGCTAATCGCGTGGACGTCGAAGCCAATCTGCGCACCACTGGCTACCCGATGCAGCAGTTCACACTGTGCGAAGGCGATGTACGCGACACTCTGCAGGATCAGATTCCTGATCAGATTGCTCTCTTGCGGCTGGACACCGATTGGTATGAATCCACCAAGCTCGGACTCGAAGTGCTCTATCCCAAACTCGCCGTCGGTGGTGTCTGCATTCTTGACGACTACGGCCATTGGCAAGGTGCACGGACAGCGGTTGACGAATACTTCACCGCACTCGGGCATCGGCCGTTCATGCACCCAATCGACTACTCAGGTCGTGTCTTCATCAAGAGCAGCTGACACGTGACTGACCAACCATGGCTCAGCATCGTCACTGTCGTGAAGGATGCTCCAGCCGAGTTGGCTCGCAGTCTTCATTCCCTGTCGAATCAGGATCTCAGCAATGTCGAGTACATCGTCATTGACAGTTCCGAGGACGCCGACCAGGTGCCCACGCTGCTGGCTCAGACCGAACCAAGAGTTGACTTTCAGTGGACTCCACCCGCTGGCATCTACTCAGCCATGAATCTGGGGCTGGAGAAAGCTCATGGTCGATACATCTACTTTCTCAACGCCGGCGATGAATTGCTTCCCGAAGTCCTCGGCAGAGTTCGGGCCATCGCCGAGTCAACTGATGCCAGCTGGCTGATCGGAACTGTCGAAGTCATCGCGGCAAACGGCTCTTCGGTCACCACACCCGTATGGGATTTCCAGGCCGAACAGCGAGCACTGTTTGCCCGCGGCCATTTCGCCCCGCATCAGGGAACCTTCGCTTCAGTCCACGACTTGCGCTCCGCTGGTGGGTTCGATCCCAGCTTTCACATTGCTGCTGACTACGCCGCATTTCTGCAACTGAGCAAACTGAGCACTCCTGTGATGGTGCACTTCCCCATTGCCCGATTCCATGAAGGAGGCCTTTCAACACAGCGCTGGCAGGCATCCTTTCGAGAATTCCACCGGGCCCGACGCACGATCTTGCGGCCTCGCGGATCGGCAGCTGCACGCGAACTCCTTTCAAGCGGCAGACACTTTCTTGCGGTAGGCATCTACCGAGGCATCTGGTCAAAGGTGGTGCGCCATGGTCAGTGAGTTCTTCTTCGCACTTGCCGTCGTACTGCTGCAGACCCTTACAGGTGCCTACTTCTGGCAGCTGGTGCGTCGCGGACGCGCACACATTGTTGAAGTCCTGGGCATTGGTCTGGCACTTGGCACCGCCGCCGCCGCACTGAGCGGGGTACTGCTGTGGCAATGGCTTCCGCTGTGGGGCTGGGCGCTGCCCAGCGTCATTGCATTCGTGCTTGCCTTCATCCTGCAATGGCGATTCGACAGCATTCTGGGCAGATCGGGCTCCTCTTCTTCGACTCCGACAGGCCGGCGATGGTTCGCCATCGATCGACCATCATTAGTCGCGCTGCTCATCGCCCTGGCTCTGGGGGCGATCGCACTTGCCTCGAGCATTGGGTCCTATCCACTCACCTGGTCCGGAACGCTTTCGAGCTATCACCCGGACATGCTCTTCTTCGAAGCACTGTCCACTTCGCTCGCACATTTCGGCCCGTCAGACAGCATCTTCTCGAACAACATCTTCGCGGGCGGAAACGAGCTTCGCTATCACTGGCTGACCTACGCCTGGTCGGGGCAGATCTCTCAAGTTGTCGATGCGCAGCCATTCCTGGTGCTCACACGAGTACTCCCGGTGACGGCGCTTGTCGGCTCGGTGTTGATTGCCGTGGCCTGGACTCGTCGACTCACCGCAATGCGCTGGGCTCCCACTATCGCCGCTGTCCTGATCGTTACTGGCGGATATGTCGGGGCGACCTACGGAACCATCCTCAATTTCGATTCCCCCTCACAGCAACTTGCGACGGTCTGGGTGCTGGCCCTATGCCTGGCCCTGTGGCAGGTGGTCGCACACAGTCAGGCAACGCGCCTGCTCCCCCTGCTTGCGGTGATTGTGCTGCTCTCAGCAGCGGCCACTTTGGGCAAGGTGAGCACTGGGATCGTGGCGCTGGCTGCTTGGGGATTCGTCAGTGTTGTGGCATTGCTCCGCCGGGAGCTATGGGCCGCTCGAGCCTGGGCGGCGCTGACCTGTGCCGGCATTGGCGCTGCCACGGTGTACTTCGCCTACCTCTCCGGTTCAGCCGAGGGTGGCGGACTTGGGCTCGGGAGTCTGCTGAACAAGGCTTCCTCCGTACAGGGTCTCAATCCCACTGACGCCCGATGGGGGATCCTGCTGGGCACCGGCTTCCTGCTGCTGGCGATGGCAGCACGCTGGATCGGGCTTGTCTGGCTGGTCGGCAGTCGATCAACTCGTTGGCAGCCGGTCACCATCTTCGGGCTGGGTCTGGTCGTTGCCAGCGTGGCATCGGTGCTTTTGATCAGCGGTGGACTCAACGACACCTGGTTTGCGCTGGCGGCTTCGGCACCACTGTCGATCATCTCGGCAGTCGGTATCGCTCATGCTCTGCAAGCCATTGCCCCGCGCATGCGCTGGGCGCCGACCGGGCCAGTTGTCGCAGCCGTCGTGGTGGGAATCTTCGCGTCAGTGCTGATCGCCGTGATCTGGACCTTTGGTCCCGGGCATTCGCCATTCCTGCGTTGGGCAGGCCCGATGCTTGCCTACGTGCTGGCATTCGTTGGCGCCCTGGCAATCGCCGCAATCTGGCGTTCGCAGGCCGGCAGTCACTTCCTTCGCTTTGCCCTGGCCCTCACCTTGGTCGCGCTCACCGTGATGGCTGCTGGCGCAAGGGTTCTAGGCGTTTCCTCGTCATCATTTGGACTCCAGGCCGAAGGTGGTATCAAGACCTCTGAGTTTGTACCGATCACGCCCTTCATCATCGCCAAGGATCTGGTTCCGGTGAACTCATGGACCGACAACGAGCGCGAGGCGGGGCGGTACCTCGCCGAGCATGCGCACGATGACGACATCATCGCAAGCAACAGCACGTACAGCCCCTTGGTCGCGGCCTTGGGCCGCCAGCGGACGTTGATCTCCGGCATTCAGTACCAAGCTCCGTATGGTCGTCCGTCAGCACTGCAGAGCATCATGGACCGAGAGACGATCTCACTCGAGTTCGCCAATAACCCCGGCGTGCAGACCGCCGCAAATCTCTGCAATTCCGGAGTCACCTGGGTATGGATTGATCCGCGCAGAACCACCACGCGCGATTGGTCACCCTTTGCCTCGATCCAATACAGGTCCCCTGACGCGATCCTGGTGAAATTCGATCTGTCAGCCTGCTGACATCCGCGCTGCTCTTCGCTGCACCTCGCGTGCAGCCATGCGCGTGGCCAGCCGAACCGGGGGCTCCCATATCCACGCGAGGCGACGCACCCCAGGTGACAGTGCAGCGCGCTTGGCGCGCTCTGACTCCCGAATATTGGTGGCTCGATCGTCAACAGTGAGCGACTCCGGATGCCAGCGAAATGCCGACACGACAGACGGCACCTGTGCGAATGGGCCGATCTTCTTCAACTTCAGCAGCAGATCAAGGTCAAAGGCCAGCGAAAAGCTCTCATCAAGGCCACCGACCTGCTTCCAGCTTGAGCTGCGCACGAGCATGCCGGGCTGCGGAATGAGATCAGGTCCCCACGACAGCACCCGTGGCGCCCACTTGCCGGCCTTGCTGATCCACAGTTCGCGACCATGCGGATCGATGTAACGGCAGGAGCCAAAGGCAACCACGGCCTGCGGGTTGTGATCCAGGGCGCTCACCGTTGCCTGCAGTGAACCAGGCTCCAGCAGGTCATCGTCGTTGAGCCAGTTGAAGTACTCATGATGGGCTTTGAGCTCGCCCGCACCGAGGTTGATTGCCCCCGGCAGGGATCCGGGGTCAGCCAACACCTCAATTCCGTACGCCCGAGATGCTTCCTGCACGGTGACTGAATCCAACGGAGCAACCATCACCACATCACTTGCAACGGCTTGGGAACGAATCGAATCAAGAGTCTGAGTCAGGAACTCCGGGCGCTGACCAAGGGTGGCGACAACGATCAGCACTCGTGGCTCGCTCATGATCCCGGTAGTCTAGGCAGCCCCATCTTGTCGTCTTGGAGCTTGTGTGCAGCCGGAATCGGATCTCGCCGAAGGTCGGTTCGCGCACGCCCTCGCCGAGCGACTCTGGGACTTTCCGCGCAGCCTCACCGGCGATGGAGTACGCGCCACATTCGAAGTCCTGCAGGAAGTGCTCCCCAACCTGACGGTGCACGAGGTTCCCAGCGGCAGCGAGGCATTCGACTGGGTGGTGCCCGATGAGTGGAATATTCGCGAGGCCTACCTCATTGATCCCCAGGGTCATCGGGTGATCGATTTCGCCTTCAGCAATCTGCATGTCGTCGGCTACTCAGACCCCGTCGATGCCGTGCTGACTCTGGAGGAACTCCAGCCGCATCTGCACTCAGATCCTGAGCATCCCGATGTCATTCCCTATGTCACCAACTACTACAGCCCAGGCTGGGGCCTGTGTCTGCCACATGCACTGCGCACGACTCTGGAGCCAGGTGACTACCGAGTTGTCATCGACAGCACCCTTGCCCCGGGTTCGCTGACCTACGGCGAGCTGCTCATCCCTGGTGAAACTGATGATGAGGTCTTCATCTCCACCTACATCTGTCATCCCTCACTGGCCAACAATGAACTCTCTGGCCCAGTGGTGAGCGTTGCCCTTGCGCGTTGGCTGATGGAGCGTCCTGCACGCAGATTCAGCTACCGCTTCGTATTCGTGCCAGAGACCATCGGCGCCATCACCTACCTCTCGCGCAACCTTGCGCACCTCCAGGCCAGCGTGGTGGCCGGCTACAACCTCACCTGCATCGGCGACGAAGGCGACTACTCCTACCTGCAGTCCCGCCGCGGTGGGCTGCCGATCGACCGCATTGCACGTCGAGCGGTGCTGGCCACGCCGCAGCCCAAGATCTACTCATTCCTGGATCGCGGCAGTGACGAACGGCAATACGGAGCACCCGGAGTGGATCTGCCCCTGATCTCGCTGATGCGAACCAAGTACGGCTCATACCCGCAGTACCACTCCTCAGCCGATGACCTCTCCTTCGTGACTCCCGCTGGCCTGCAGGGCGGCTTCGATCTGGTGCGCACGTGCATTGAGGAGTTTGAGGACTCGATCTACTACCGATCTCTGGTACTGGGCGAACCCCAACTCGGTAAGCGCGGGCTGTATCACCAGATGCATGGCCGCACCGTTGAAGACATCGTCCTGCTGCGCACTCATGTCCTGGCATACGCCGACGGTCAGCATTCCGTGAAAGACATGGCTGAGCTTTTCGAGCGTCCGATCGGCGATGTCCAGGCTGTTGTCGCAGAATTGCTCACGCACGGCTTGCTCGAAGAGGTTCCACCAATGAAGGGGCACTGATGTCAGTCGCATCGCACTACGACGGCAGTGCTTCGTCGTACGGTGAGCAGTACGACGAGTCAAAGATCTGGACGAACGATGAGTACCCCGCCAACTACTTCCGACTGCAGTTGGTACGCGAGCTTCTGAAGGCATCACGTGCTACGTCGCTGTATGAGCTCGGCGTCGGTGACGCGACTCCTCTGGTCACCATCGCTGGTGACGGCATTCGTGTTGCGGGCAATGATATCTCTCCCGAGATGGTCCGATTCGCGCGCGACAACATGACGGCACACGGACTGGATCCGCTGGCAATCGATCTCCTTGATGTGCAGGACTCATCGTCGCTTGCCCAGACGCAGGCTCGGGTTGGCACCTTTGATGCTGTCATGGCGCTCGGCGTCATCCCACATGTGCAAGACGATGCGCAGTTCGTCGGATCGATGGATTCCTTCCTGCGACCAGGCGGACAATTGATTCTCCAATTCCGCAACTCCATGTTCTCGATGTTCACCTTCAACCGACTCTCAAAGGAATTCATCATCGAAGAGCTCCTTGCACCAGTATCGAAGGAGATCAAGAAGGTCGTAGCCGATGACCTGGATCAGCGTTTGGCCGTGAACAAGCCACCTGTGCGCACGAGACCAACTGGCGATGGCTACGACGAGATTCTTGCTCGTTTCCACAATCCATTCGAACTAGCTGAAGTTGTCCGCGCACACGGATATTCAGATGTCCGCTTCCACTGGTACAACTACCACCCGGCGTATCCGATGCTGGCGGAGCAGATCGATCCGCACGCCTATCGCGAAGCTCAGATTGCCTTGGAGCATGAAGGCACGTGGCGCGGCATGTTCCTTTGTTCAGCGGGAGTCATCGAAGCCGTGAAGCACGACTCACCATGAGTCAATCGTTTGCGATGCTGCTGAAGTCATATGCAGATGACTTCAACTACGCCGAACGGATGATCGCCTCATTCCACCGCTTCAATCGCGACAGCGTGACCTTGTACGCAGTGGTCCCCAATGTCGACCTTGCGCTCTTTGCTCCGCTGAAATCAGACACGGTCATCCTGATAGCCGAAGAGGAGTTCAGCAGCCATCTCGTTTCATCTGCCGTGCATGGGATGCGTGCTGGCTACGTCAATCAGGAGATCGTCAAGCTTGCATTCTGGGAGATGGGCCTGGCTGAGAACTACCTCTGCGTGGATTCCGATGCCGAGTTCATACGCGATTTCTGGATTCGGGACTTCATGCATGACGACCAGACGCCCTATTCAGTCCTGGTCGAAGACAAGGAACTTGAAGTAGAGCCCGCCTACTTCAACCAGTACTGGCAGTCCAGGGAGGCCGAGATCCGCCATATTGCCGATCTCATCGGCTGGACCTCACCAGTGATCCGCACCTGTCACGGTCACACCGTCTTCTCGGCCAAGGTCCTGCGCTCATTCGTCAATGACTTTCTGACCCCACGCGAATGGGACTACAAGGATGCACTCGCTGAATCGCCATACGAATTCAGTTGGTACAACATCTGGATGCAGTTCGCCAGGCCCATCGATATCCATCAACGCGAGCCGTGGTTCAAGGTCTTCCACCACGAGGGCCATCACCTTGAATACCTGATGCGCGGTATCACCACCCAGGACATCGCTCGTGGCTATCTGGGCATCGTCATCAACTCCAACTACTCACGCGACCTCGGCGTCATGAGCGCCGACGCCAGCAAGCCTGAATCGCTTGCTCGCTATCTGTCCTATGGTGAGTTGGTTGGCGTACTCACAGCGAAACTGCGCGACACAGCAAAGCGCAGACTTCGCCGATCCGCAGACTAAAGTTCAAGCGGTCCTGCCAATCTTGAGGAGAACATGAGCGAGCTCGTCGAGTCAACCCTGCGGCTGCCGCGGCTGGCGCGCACGGTCATCGCCGCTCGCAGCTTCACCCGCGCCGCGCAGGCGCCGCCGGCAACTGCGGGACAGCAGCAGTTCAACATGCGCTCGTCAATGGACATCCATCCGCGCATCGGCAAGTTGATCTCGCGCAGCGTCGTGCGCGGCACGCCGGCTGATGCCTGGCAGATCGCCAATCCGCACTCAAGTCGATTCCTTGACGCAGCCGAGGTCGAATCCGCTGTCCAAGGCATCCGCCGTGATGGCTTCTATGTGTTCGGCCGCATCGTGCCCACCGAGATCACCACCGCCATCCGTGAGTACGCCGAGCAGGCGCCGGCAATCGCACGCGGCGCCGACCAGCCAGCTGGCATCTACCCCCGAAAGCAGCCACTCGTGGGCAGGTACGACATCGAGGAGACCGTGGCACTGCAGTGTGCCGAGGTGCAGGAGTTTGTGACGGACCCGGTTGCAGCCCTCATCTCCCAGCGCTACCTCAACCAGCCGGTGCTCATGGACGAAGTCGCCTTCTGGTGGACGACGACACAGGGCACCGCGGACACCAACATCAACGCGCAGATGTTCCACCAGGACCGTGATCGCCTGTCCTTCCTGAAGTTCTTCATCTACCTCACCGATGTCAGGCCCGATACCGGTCCGCACGTCTATCTTCGTGGCTCGCATCGCCATATCCCCCGCTCTCTTCGGGCCGATGGCCGCATCAGTGATGAGTCGGTGCGGACGGCGGGCTTGTGGGATGCCGTCACCGAACTCACCGGGCCAGCCGGCACCGTGATGGCGGTGGACACCATCGGACTGCACAAGGGCAAGACGCCCACAGGCGGGGATCGCCTGGCGCTGGAGAGCGAGTTCTGCACAACGCTGTTCGGCAACGACTACGAGCGACCGGATTTCCCGGCATCGGAGTTGACCCAGCACCGCTTCCAGGCCATGCCATGGGTACTGCAGCGCTACGCGCAGTCAGCAGCGGTCGAGCGCTAGCGCGAAAGGCGCCATTTCTGGAATCGCTTGTAGGCGTGTCCCGCGTGCTGCACGAGGATCGGTGCGTCGTCGAGGCGTTGCTCGCCCAGGCTGAAGCCGGTCACCGGGTCACGCGTGACGAACTCGTGCATCAGCCCACGGCGGCGCATCATCAGCCCATAGGAGATCGCGGCTGGCTTGGAGCCGACTGGGGTATCCAACAGGGCAGATGCCAGGTCTTGGGGAGTTGCCACGAAGCGGGCGCAGCCGAGCTGGTCATAGGCCGATGGACCCATGACGATGACAGGCAGGCCCGCGTAGGCCGCCTCGACGCCTGTAGTCGAGCCATAGGTCACGACCAAGTCCGCCTGTCGCATGAGCGCATAGGAATCCACTGTCGAGTACGGATCAAGGTGGATGTCAGGTGCTGCTCGCTGGACTGCGGCCATCCACTCCAGAAGGTCCTGCTGCGGCTTCATCCGCATGTGTGGATGCGAGCGCACGACCAGCATCGTGCCCGGGAGTCGACGGCACTCTTCGGCGAGCAGCTGCAAAGTCTCCTCCTGGGTGCCGATGAAGGTGCTCCAGTCGAGTTCCAGCTCGGCGATCTCGTCGCCAGAAGAGCTGAAGTAGACGATCACCCGCTCGGCACCCGGCAGATCGATGGTTTCGCCCAGTGTTTGCGCCTCCACGAAGAGCGCATTGTTCGGGGCGACATGCTGGCGTCGCTCCTCAAACCAACTGCTGCCGATCTCATCTCGCTGCGGCGAAGGCCACTGCTCATACATCGCCAGCATCCGTCGCTGAAGGTCGCTCCAGTCATGGGTGACGGCATCGGTCACGTCGAAATCGGTATCAATACCGCCAGCGTCGTAATAGAGCACCGGAATTCCGGCGAACTCCGCAGCAGCTGATGCGGCCCGATCGTGCAGGAATCGACCGTTGTACACCACGACTGCCGTGATCTGCCCGCGATGAATCGCCTCCAGAGTCTGGTCGAAGACGAAGGCGTACGAGCGAGCAGCGGCCTGCAGCCAACGCTTGCTCCAATAGAAGGAGTCGGTGATCGGCGTCTCAGTGTCGGGGTTGACCTGCAGGATCGCCCGCCCCATGGGCGAACCGTGATACGTCAGAGCGCGGATCTGCGTGCGATTCATTGGTGCGGTGATCAAGATGGGCGCCGTCGGCCGCCAATTGGGCAGTGGAGGCGCGATGAAACTCTCGTCGCCAAGCCCTGCCGCCTTCAAGGCGGCAATCGCGTACTGATCACGGCTGGCCTTGCCCAGCAACCTGGCCAGCCGGCCACTGGAGGACCAGCCTGGATCGCGCAGGGGCGTATGGGCAGTCCAGAAGGCCATAGTCAGCACTGAGCCCTGCTTGCGCAGCGCGACGGCAATCTCCGCCAGAGCGCCAAGGGCGAAGTCCCACTGGGTGAAGCTGACGAATAACACCCGGCTGCGCTGCTCTGGTGCCAGCGCCTGTGCCAGAAGCTCCTCCACCGAGTCATGTTCGGCGCGGACAGGCTGGTGGGGCTGGGTCACAGTGCGTTCAGGCTACTGCAGCAGAGGAGACTGCCCGGTAGACCTCAGCGGTCTGCTGCGCGGTTCGCTCCCAGGTGAAGAAGGCCGCTCGCTTCAGGCCGCGGGCCACCAACTCGCTTCTGGCCTGGTCGTCGGACAACAGGTCCGCCAGGATGCCGGTGAGCGCCTCGGCGTTGCCGGGCTCGAAGTAGATGGCGGCATCCGAACCGACCTCCGGCAGGGAGGTAGCCCGCGCCAGCACGACTGGAACACCGCAGGCCATCGCCTCCAGCGCCGGCAGCCCGAAGCCCTCGAAGTGAGAAGGGAAGATGAACACGAGGGCGTTGGCATAGGCCGAGACGATGCCGTCATCGGAGAGCTGCATCTGCAGCACCCTTCCGGCGATCCCCAGCTGTTGCAGTTGCTGCAGTTCACTTCGCGTGAAGGCTCCACCGCCGATACACACCAGGCGCACATCAGACTGCCCGCGGAGTGCGGCAAAGGCCCGAAAGAGCACACCGGCGTCCTTGTACTGACCCCGGTTGCCGACGAAGAGCAGGTAGCGCTCAGGCAGTGCGGCCAGCCGCGGAAGATCAGGGGTGAAGCTGGCATCAACCCCGTGATGCACCACGGTGATCGGGGCCTGGATAGGTCCATAGACCTTCAACAGGTCGCTCTTGGTCGCCTCTGAGACGCAGATGATGTGATCGGCCTTGGCGACGTAGCGCCGCTTGAGCGTGACGAAGTCCAGCCGGCGACGAGTGTCTGGCCGAAGTTCGGGAATCATGTCGTGAATGGTGACCACCCGCTTCGCACCGCCGGTGGGGGCCAGTCCATGCGGAAGATAGAAGGTGTTGTGCAGGACATCGCACGAGGTCTTGGTGGAGATGCGCGACAGATACCTCACCAGCGCAGTCCACTCGTTGCGGGCACGTGAGGCGTCCAATGCCTTGGCCAGACCAGGATCATCGAGGATGTATCGATTGATGATGGGTGCGTGGATTGGGAGCAGTTCGACATCTGGAACCTCGCCCTTGGCGAACTGACCGGCCAGTTCGGCGAACAGGCGACTGATGCCCCCATATGACTGGATGGCGAATATCTGCTCATCCATCGCCACGCGCACCCGGTCATCGTAGTGTCGCGCACAAGCGCAGCCGGGGTTCTCCGATACCCCATCAGTGCCATCACCCGGCAGCACTGACAGGGCCCTGCTGCAGCACAATGGCTCAGTGCCCATTGATGGACTGCAGCGCATCATCGTCGTCCCTCGAAACGGCTACGCCAACCGTTTGCAGGCGTGGGCAAGCGCCTCGGCAATGGGGCGGCAGCTTGAAGTGCCGGTGGAAATGCTGTGGGCACCACAGCCCGTCGCGCCGGCCTCGGCGCAATTGCTGTTCGACGCTGACGTAGTGCAGAAGATCTCAGTGACCGTCGAGGAAGTCACCCAGACCCTCATCAAGGACGAATTGGACGCGCCGTCGTATCTCAATCGAGTTCTCGAGTCCGACACGCTCATCTTGTCCGGTGACGACCGAGGCGAGCAGGTCTTCATGGAGCAGCTGGTACAGGAACTGGCGACCCCGCCACTGCCGCGAGTGCTGGTCATCATCGCTGGCGGGCATTTCCATCTGCCCGGCACCGCAGATCCGCAAGGTCAGCGGCGGGCCTTCTACCGCGAACTGGCCTGGAGTGGGCCGGTGCTTGAAGCCGTGAACACCGCCTTGGCCAAGCACCCCGAGCCGTACATCGGCCTGCATCTGCGTGGCACGGACCGTTCGGTGACGGCACCCCGTAGCGCAGCAGTGCGCAAGGCAATGCACACACTCTCTGATCGCACTGGCATTTCCAGTGTGTTCATCGCAGCGGACACCGCCGACGCGCGTAACGCCTGGAAAGATGCCGAGTCCTCGCGAGCCACCCGTCCTTGGTGGGTGGAACACAGCAACTTCGATCGTTCGCTGGATCAGGCCGCTGTGAGCGCAGTTGTGGACTGGATCCTGCTGGGCCAAGCGAGCGGACTGGTCTACCCCAGCGCCTCCTCCTTCGGACATGAAGCAGCCGTCGCGATGGGCAATCGAGGTCCGGCCATCGGCCTAGTCGCACCAAAGCTCACACAGCACGGTCGCGAACTTCGTACCCTGGCCACGCACGGCTGGCGGCGAGTGCGCCGATCAGGCGGACCGCTGGCCTAGAAGGTCGGCCGGTAGTCCAGAAACGGTGATTCAATCCCAGGCGGAAACCACGCCTGCGATGCATGGCCAGCCCAGTACTGCGGAGCGATGAAGTGGCCTCCCGCACGTCGGTGTGCGAAGTACGCCCCCCAGTACGCGAAGGTGCTCGCGGACAGGACGCCCGCACGACATTGGGTGAGGAGCGCGAACTCGACTCGTTCATCCGTGCGGATGACCGTGGAGTCAGGCAGTACTGCAGCGATCTCGTCGACATACTCCGGCTCGTCACCGACGACGAATGCATGGAGCCGACCAGCGCGGCGGAGCTCATCCAGCTGGGTCCGATACCACTGGGGCGACAGGATCGCCGGGGCGTCCGGAGAAGGCCATGTGCGGTAGTCACCAGCGCGGACGTGGATGAATGCGCAGTCGGTGCGACCGCTGATCGCCGACCTCGCCTGATCAAGCAACTCCGGCTTCAGGCTCATCTGCGCCAGTGCCGGGCTGTTCAGGGCCGTAGGCGACTGGAACCACGCCGGGGTACAGACTCGCATGCGAGCGTTCGGTGCAAGCGCCTTGCCATCGGTGGTTTCCTCGACGAGGTCAAACCCAGGGATCAACGAACTGACCCGGCGAAGGCGGGCGTAGTCAATGGAACGAAGGTGCCGCAAGACGCTGCCATCGATAGCGGTGAATCGGGCGTCCAGACCATCGAAGGTCGCACGAAGCTGGTCGAAACCCATCAAACGGACCTTCTCGTGCGGGCGGGCGACAGAACGCAGAGCCAGGTACTGAAAGATCTGATTACCGAGCCTGCCCTGCTCAACCATCACGATCATCCGCGCCGCCATCCGTCAGAGTGCAAGCACTAGCCCAGAGTCAGTCGGAAGTAGTCGATGGTGCGGGCCAGTCCGTCCGAAAGCGCAATGGTCGGGCTCCAGCCAAGCACCTCACCAGCACGCGTGATGTCGGGCTGGCGTCGCACAGGATCGTCCTGCGGCAGCGGCAGATAGGCCAACTCCGATGCGGATCCGGTCTGCTCGATGACAAGTTCGGCAAGTTGCGCGATGGTGAACTCACCGGGGTTGCCGAGGTTGATCGGGCCAACGACGTCGTCAGCCGACTGCATCATTGCGACGAGCCCGTCGACAAGATCATCGATGTAGCAGAAGGAACGAGTCTGCTGGCCTTCGCCGTAGATGGTGATGGGCTCACCACTGAGCGCGCTTACGACGAAGTTGGACACCACCCGACCATCATGCGGATGCATGCGTGGCCCGTAGGTGTTGAACAGTCGCACCACCTTGATGCGCAGATTGTGCTGGCGGTGATAGTCGAAGAAGAGGGTCTCAGCAGCTCGCTTGCCTTCGTCATAACAGGCGCGCGGGCCAATCGGGTTCACATTGCCCCAGTAGTCCTCGGTCTGTGGGTGCACGAGTGGGTCCCCATAGACCTCCGATGTCGAAGTCAGCAGGATCTTGGCACCGGTGCGCTTGGCCAAGCCCAGCATGTTGATCGAACCGTGCACTGCAGTCTTCGTGGTTTGCACCGGGTCACGCTGATAGTGGATCGGCGAGGCTGGGCACGCGAGATGGTAGATCTCGTCCACTTCGACATACAGCGGAAAAGTCACGTCATGGCGCATCACTTCGAAGCGCGGGTTGTCCAGCAGGTGCGCGATGTTGTCCTTGGTGGATGAGTAGTAGTTGTCGACGCAGAGCACTTCATAGCCATCGTCGAGCAGACGCTCACACAGGTGCGAGCCAATGAAACCCGCGCCTCCGGTCACCAGGGCACGCCCTCGGCTGATCGTCACGATCTCCTCCTCTTGCGCTGCTTGCGGTAACCATCGAGCTGATCCAACATCCCTCGCCAAGTCGCGTTGAAGTGGTGAATCCGCGTCCACTCATCTGCCTTGCGATCCACTACAACAGATACCGGCACTGTCGGCAACTGCATTGCACACACTGCGGTGAGTTCCTGACGGTCCTCAACTGTATGCGTTGCCGTCTCACCGAATCCGATGTTCTCAATCAGATTGACGTTGCTGGTCGCTGTCAATTGCTGCGAGACCATGCTGGATAACACCAATTGGCCGTCCCACGTATCGACTTGCTTACGGGCGAGCAGTTCGAAGATCCCTGTCCAATAGACAGTTGCCGGAACTGAATGTCCGACCCGAGACCACAACGTGCGAATAGGCAGGCGCGACCGCCACCCGGCGATATCGAGCTGATGCTGCTGCCAGGATCTGCGCCAGGTAGCCCAGCCCCAAATATGCGGGATCTGCGAAAAACGGTAGGCATGCTCTGGATGCTCCTGCGCGTCTGCCGGCACGAAATTGCAGCCGGAGATTGCGAACACGCGCTGATCAAGCTCATAGCGATCAAGCAGTTCTGTGCAGTAGGGAAAGAAACTCGGGTCCGGAATGATGTCGTCCTCAAGGATGATGCCGCGCTCGACATGCTCAAAGAACCAGCTGATGGCGGTTGAGACACCCAGGCCGCAGCCCAGATTCTCGTCCTGGAACTTTGTGGTGACTTCGCACGGCCAATCGATGCTCGCCACCAAGTCGCGACATTCCTGCACGCGTCCTGCTTCGCCTTCGCGAGTGGCTCGCGGGCCATCAATGGCCACAAATACCTTCTGAGGCTCCACCAGCCGAAGGCGATCCAGAAGGACGCGCAACAGATCCGGTCGGTTGAAGGCAATGATCAGAACTGCCTCAGTTGTCACGCTGCTCCCGGAGTTGCTCGATTTCTTCCTGCAGCAAAGCCACCTCTTCAGCCAGCCGGCGAATACGCATCTCATGGCGACTCAACTCGTAGCTCAACTGAACGCTGACGAGCACGAGCAGGACGACGGTGACGAAGAAGAGCAAGTTCACCGGTGTTGCGACGCCTACCAGATCTGCGAACCAATCAAGTGCACCAGGCACCACTGCAAAGAAGAGCGAAGCACCAGAGAAGAAGAGCCAGAGCACGGCGTACTTCTCGCGCAGCGCTCCACGACGCAGCAGGCTGAAGACGAAGATGAAGGTGACGATTGCCGTGATGCCGGCCAGCACATTGGCGGTCACGCAGCATCTGCCTTCGGAGTGCGTCGGGCTCGGGTAGTGGTGGCGATGATGGCAAGGGTGGCCCGGCCCAGGTACAGCGCCGACCAGATCGCGTTCTTGCTGGGACGGCCCGCTTGGCGGAAGTACATGGTCACTGGAGTCTCATGGATCACAAGACCATTGCGAATCGCGATGGACAAGGAGCCCACGGTGTCGCCGAGATAGTCAGCCGGGTACTCCACGGCAAACAGGTCAATCGCTCTTGGACCCGCACTGCGAAAGCCAGAGGTGGGATCAGAGATCGTGCCGCGATTCATCCGACTCAGGGAGCGTGACAGCAGCACCATCGCCCAGCGGCGCGGACCACCGACGAAGTACATCGAATTCGGATGGAAGCGGGTGCCCACAACAACATCAGCCTCGGATAGCCCATCGATGACGCGATCCAGATCGGCTGGATCGTGCTGGCCATCGGCATCCACCTGCACCATCGCGCCATAGCCCTCGCGCTTGGCATACAGAAAGGCCGTGCGCATCGCACCGCCCACGCCAACATTGAATGGCAGGGTGACAACGGTGGCCCCGGCAGCCTTGGCCAGTGCAGCAGTGTCATCCGTGGAGCCATCACTGACCACCAGAATGTCAGCGTCCGGACGGTGCTCGCGAACCTTGGTAATGACCCCCACGATCGACCCAGACTCATTCCAAGCCGGGATCGCAACCAAAGTACGCAGGGATGTCACGAGCCACAACGGTAGTCCACAGGATGCTCCGCCCGATGCGGGACGGGCGCACTGTCAGCGCTAGAAGTGTTCGCGATCCTTGCTCGTTCTGGCCCAAAGGAAGATACCCATCACCCACGCGATCGTCGCCAAAGCGGTCACGATGCTCACTGGGATGAGTGGAGCGTGCAGCAGCGGACTCCACTTGATGGGCAGGGTTGCCTCGATCAAGGGATGGAACTGCCCGGCGATGTAGCGCTGGATGTTGACCCAATAGGCAACGCAGGCACTGATCGAGAGCAGTGCACCGATGGTGATGGCCGGCGCCTTGGGCAGATTCAGCCGGCGAAGCGGGTTGGAGCTCAGACAAGCCGTGGCGATCAAGATGGTGAGCAGGGGCAGGATGTAGCGCGGCTGCACCAGCTCACCCACATTGAGGCGCTGCGACTGCAGGTAGGCCAGCGGAATGAGTACCAGTGCACTCACCGCCATCGACATCGCAACGATCTGCCGAGTACTCGCCTGCGCCAGACCGCGATAGAGCAGGGCTCCAACAGCCATCACTCCGATGAACGTGACGATCGCTGGCATGTTGGTGTCGAACCACCCCAGCGAGCCACCAACGATGCCTTCAAAGAGCTGGGGCAACTGCGTGATGTTGGTGAGCAGCAATCCGAATCCAGAATCCTCATCGCCAGTGACACCTGCTCCACCGCCCGCGCCGAGCAGGGCTGCGGAAGAGACAGTGAAGTACAGCACCACAGCCAGCAGGCAGAGCAGGACCAGACTCACAAGCCGAACGGGCTGACGCCTGGCCTTGCGCCAGCCATGCATCGTGAGGACCACCAGGGTGGCCAGCACTACGTAGACGTTGGAATCCACCCGACTGCTCATGGCCAAGAAGGCGCAGATGAAGGTGCCGGCGCCCAACAGCGCGCCCCGGCGGTCGAATTTCTGGGGGTCCTCGGGGGCGTCAGCATCCGGGCCAAGCGGGTCCCCTCGATGGAGCCAAGCCAGCGCAAATGCCCAGTAGCCAGCGAGCCCGATGATGGTCCAGGCACTCGGATTGGTCGAGGCCGTCACAAAGATGCCAAGCGGAATGAAGCTCACCGGGATCGCGATCATTGCCGCCGAAGCGATCCCCTTGGGCGTCAGCCGCATGATCGCGGCCATCAGCAGCGCGGCCAGCAAGGCGTTGAACAGGCGCATCGCGACCACCGAGCGCTCAACATTGGGGCCGACAAACACTGACATGACCTTGTAGAAGCCTGGGGGATACAGGCCCTGGATGTCATTGACCCGTTCAGTCCACACCATCGTGGCGTCTTCCCGGGTGGCCCATTGGCAGCGAGCCGTCTGACCTGGGAGGAATCGGAAGCAGTCCGAGGCATCAACCACGTTTCTTGGCACCTTGAAGGTGTCCGGATAGGCCGGGTCCTGCTCGCAGACTCCCGTTTGAATTCCACGGCCACACCAGATCGAACTGAGGTGGTAGTCGTCGTCGGGGGCCGATCCAACCGGCGAAGTCACTGCCCAGCCGGAGCACATGATGAAAAAGGCGATGGGGAGTAGCCACCAAGCTCTGCTCCGCACGCACGCATCTTACGTAGGGCCCAGTTGGCTCGCAGACCACAGTTGATCGCGCATCCTTCTCCTTCTCCGTACGATTGCCTGCAACCTGAGTGCGGAGGCATGTGTGACCACGTTCCAATTGGGCGACCGACTCATCGGTCCCGATCAACCGACCTACTTCATTGCCGATATCGCGGCCAATCACGACGGCGATCTTGATCGTGCCCTGGCGCTGATGACCCTGGCTCGCGATGCCGGGGCTGACTGCGCCAAGTTCCAGCACTTCCGAGCTGCCCACATCGTCTCTGACTACGGCTTCCGCTCCCTGGGCGGACAGCAGTCTCATCAGTCGAGCTGGAAGAAGTCCGTCTTCGAGGTCTACGAGGACGCTGCAGTCTCCTGGGACTGGACGCAGAAGTTGGCCGCGCATGCTCAGGATCTCGGGATCGAATTCATGTCAGCGCCCTATGACCTCGAAGCCGTCGCGCACCTGAACCCATATGTGCGCGCATTCAAGGTGGGCTCCGGTGACATCAACTGGCTCGAAGAGCTCGAGGCAATCGCCAAGCTCGGAAAGCCGGTGCTGATTGCTGCCGGTGCTGCAGATCTCGACGATGTCGAGCGTGCGATGGAACTGCTGCAGGCGCTGAGCGTGCCGGTCGTGCTGATGCAATGCAACACCAACTACACCGGGTCAATTGAGAACATCCAGTATGTGAATCTGCGGGTGCTGACGCAGTTCGCCGCCATGTACCCAGATGTCACCCTCGGCCTCTCTGACCACACACCAGGTCACGTGACAGTGCTGGGCGCAGTGAGCCTGGGCGCTCGGGCAGTCGAAAAGCACTTCACGGATGACACCACCCGTAGCGGACCCGATCACGGATTCTCACTGGATCCGATCGGCTGGCGCGCAATGGTCGATGACACCCGAATGCTGGAAGCTGCGCTCGGAACGGGCAGCAAGCAGGTCGAGCCCAATGAGCAGGAAACCGTTGTGCTGCAGCGACGTTGCGTGCGCGCTGCTCGCCCCCTGCTCGCTGGCACCGTCCTGAGTCCCAGCGATGTCGAGGTCCTGCGCCCAGCTCCACGAGATGCAATTCCGGCCCACGAATTCGAAGCCGTCATTGGCCGAGCTCTGACGCGAGATCTGGAATTTGGTCAGGAACTGCACTGGTCCGATCTCTCCGCGTGATCAATCGTGACCAATGACTGCTGACTGCGTCTATGCAAGCGCGAGTTGGGGCTTGCATGATCTGCGCTGGACGAATGCCCTGCGTGAGCTCGGACACGAACCGGCAATCGTCGTGCTGGGACGCGATGTTGAGCTCAACGACTTCCGCAATGCAGTAGTTCGCGCGTCTGCCGGCTCGCTCCCGGTGCTCGCTGGGCCACTGACAAGCGTCACTCGCCATTTGACCGTGCAACACGACCTGCCCAGGGTCGTGGGACTCTCCTGGGGCTTTGATCTGCATGAGCTGCAGACCCAGGACGATCTGGCCTGGCTTCCACAGCTCAGCGGACTCATCGTGGACTCCGACCCCACGATGCACATCGCCTTGCAATGCGGGATGAGCCAGTCGCAGCTGACCTTCCTGCCGTGGGGTGTTGATCTGGAGCGCTTCACACCCCAAGGACCGCTCTTTGACCTGAGTGCACTGCCGATCAAAGTCACCAGCCGGGTACTGCTCTCACTGCGAGCCCATGAGCCCATCTACCGCATTGACGAGATCATCAACGCCTTCGGCCAAGTGCACGGGGATCACGCGGACCTGGTGCTGCTCATCGGACATTCAGGTTCACTCACTCCACAATTGCGGGCTCAGGTGACTGAACTCGGTCTTGATGAGCAGGTGTTCTTCATTGCATCCGTTGACGAGGGCCAGGTGGCTGAATTGATGCGCGCCAGCGTCGGCTACGTCAGTGCTTCGGAGGTTGATGGCACCTCCGTGACCCTGCTGCAGGCGATGGCCTGCGGCACACCAGTGATCGTCTCTGACTCTCCTGGCAACTTGAGCTGGGTGAGCCCGAACACCGGCTTCCTGTTTCACGTGGGCTCGGTGACGCAATTGGCGGCGGCTGTGTCGCAGGCTTTGACAATGGATGTCACGAGGCGCACGGACGCAGCTCTTGCTCTTGTGCGCAGCCGAGCTGACTGGCATGCCAACCTGAGTCGGCTCGATACAGCGCTGTTCAGCTAGCTCTTTGCATTAGTACGTCGTTGCGGCGGCTACCTGCAATGCGAACTGCGTCCACGTCGGCACAGCAACGGAATCCAGTTCTTCAGCCAGTTCTTCGCGCGCAGCCTGCGAACCAAAACGCAGGAACGCCTCTTGCAGCTGGCTTCGCGTCGCTGCATCAATGCGCCGCGCCCCATGTCCTTGCATCAGCTCCCCAGCGGGCTGCACTCCAGCAAAGATCACAGGCACGCCCAGGCGAATAGCTTCCAGGACCGGTATGCCATAGCCCTCGATGCCGATGGACAGGAACAGGTCGCTTCCATTGACGAGTTCGTAGACCTCTTCATCGGAGGCACCCTGCACCCAGGTAACCGGGTAACCCGCATCAATTGCGGCAAGCAGTGCCTGGTTGATGGCTTCATCGGACGAGGATTTCTTCCCGATGAACAGCAACTCAGCATCAAGGCCGGCATCGGCAGCATCCTTGAATCCGCCGAGGATCTCCAGGGGTTGCTTGCGCGCCTCAAGAGTGCCCAGTCGCACGAATCTCGTTCTGCGGCTTGGCTTCTTGCCCCGCACATCCAGATGGTCTCCACCCGGATGCGCGACGAATATCGGCAGAGCTCGATCGCGCCGCAATCGATCGAGAATCGAATCACGTGCGTAGTCGCTGATACACACGACGGCATCAGCCACTGCCAGCATCCTGAAATACTCGCTGACCCAAGCGGCATTGCCGGGCTTGAATCGATAGTTCGCTGGTTCGGTCATCGGCAAGGTGTCGTAGCCGATCATGACGGTGTGCATGCAGCGACGGAAGATCTCGAAGCGCTCGAGCACGCTAGGGAGGTAGGACACCTCAGGGAGCAGCCAGGAGTCATAAAGGCTGACAAGATCACCAAGCTTGACAGTTGTGACTTCACGTTCTTCAACGAAAGCAGCCAACTTCTCGCGGACCAAGCCCTGCACATCACTGTCGGGCTCACGGTGCTCAAAGGCAATGGCAATCAGCGCAACAGCCTGGTCCGGTGAGAGCAGCAGAAACTCACCCGAACGAGCGGGGTTGGGCACGACAAAGTCCGCCTGCACTTGGCTTGCCGGCCAGCATCGCGCCAGATACTGCAAGACCCTCTGGATCCCCGTGCCGTAGGGATCATGTGTGAACTGCTCGATATCAATGCCGACGTAGGTCATCGCTGACCCTGCGCGACTTCTTCAAGCAAGGCAAGCAAGTTCCTGGCGTATCGCGCGGGTGACATGGCTTCCAGATACTCGCGACGCTGACTCTCGCGCAGCTCAGCATCGATGGGGTGCATCAATCGAAATTCAATCGCCTCAGCAACCATGAGTGAACTCACATCATCTGGCAGCCGATCAACGTAGGCCGGAGTGCCGACATCTATGGCCAGGCCAGAACTGGCAATGCTCGTTGTGCCAAAGGCGGCCAAATCGCTCAGCGGTCCACTGACTCCCAAGAGTGGGCTGACCCGCAACTGCACGCCGAGATCAACCGCAAGCAGGTAATCACGGAACTGCGATTCGCTGGCGAAGCCAGTGATCTCGAATTCAGCAATGCCCGCCTCCTCAGCTCGCTTGGTGAGCATCCGGACCTCCTCGTCGGAGGCCGCCCCAACGAGGTGGACGCTGACCCGATGCCCCCATTGGCTCAGCCAGGCAGCAGCTTCAACGACGACGTCTGTGAGCTTGGTTCGAAGATCGACGTAGCCGAAACTGCCGATGTGCACGAGTTCAGGGTCAAAGCCAAGTCGCGCTCGGGCAGCTGCCCGCACTTCTTCAGTGATGTGTGCGATGTCCGGCACTCGTTGATTGGCAAATGGCAGCACGCGCGCTGCAATGCCGGTCTCCTGCTCAATGCGCGGCGCAGCACTTGGCGAATGCAGCACCAGCATCTGCGCCTGATGCGCGATCTCCCAGAAGCCGGCATTCTGCAGCAATCTCATGTCGTCGATCTGATCGTCAAGAGATGGGTCCAGACCGGACTGCTGGGAACCGCGCGTCATGACCTGCTCGACCCCGCCCTGACCGCGCATCGCCATGTAGTACTCGACCATGCGCGTGTCATGGGCCACAGCAACAGCATCAATAGTGCGCAGGGCTTCGATGTAGGGCACATGGAAATGCGAGTTGCCGACGACACAGACGAAGACATCGTGGTCATGTCCATCGGCGAGCACTGCATCGATGTTTGCGTGCTTGAGCCCGTCAACCTTGGCGTCTGTTGTCGTGTACACCGTCACGTCGGCCAACTTCGCCAGCTCCACAGTCACCGCGGCGGAGAAATCCGCGACGCCTGACTTCTGGGGCAGCCAAGGCGTGCCAATGCCGATGCTGAGCTGCTGCCTGTGTTCCGGCACAGTGTTGGCAACGGTGACGCCATCGGTACGGGTACTTCGCGATCGAATGCGGTTGGAGATCGTCTCTTCAAGCTCATCGTGCGCATGCCGCTTGAGAATCTGGATCTCCCGGCGCGCAGTTGCGCCCTTGCCGCGATGGCGGCGGATAGCCCGTGCCAGCGCTGCAATGTCAGCCGGTGGCGCGAGGTAGGAGTCAGATCCAATGAGTTCACGGTGCGCCGGAATATCCGAGGCAACGACAGGTGCCCCCGCTCTCAGGGCCTCAATGATCGGCAGCGACAGTCCTTCGTCGAAGGAGGCCACGACAACGAGCTCAGTTGCCTGCAGGAGGGCATGCATCTGCTCATCGGAGACTCGATCCAAGGTGATCGCCTCGCCAGGTCGAAATGCTGCCGCAATCGACCAGTGATGCACCCGTGTCTGCTGACCAGCCATGCCAAGGACGACAACTTCTCGAGTCTCACTGCCACCTGCGGTAGCCGCACCGATGGCCGCCAGTGCGCCATAGGTGTTCTTGCGTGGCTCATCGCCGGTCATCACCACGATTGGCCCGTTGCGGACCTGGGCACCCGAGGACTGCTCTGCAGCTTGGAATACATCGCGCGGCCAAGCAACGCTTGTCAGGATCGACGAGGCGCGGGAAGGACTGATCCACGATCGCAACTCCTGCTCTGCCAGCAGCGAGATGCACACGAACTCGTCGTACTTGCGCAGCGCATCCAGCCCTGCGGCGTACTCCGCACGAGCTGCCAGATTGTTGAGATAGATCGTCGGGTAGTGCATAGGGATGAAGTCAAAGACCAGAGCCAACTTATGCGCATTGCTGAGCAACAGGGCCACCAGTGGCTCGGCGCTGGCGGTCATCGGGGAGGGTTGGATCAGCAGACTGAATTCAGCAGCTTGGTCTGCGCGCACTCGTACGATCTGACGGCAATTGCCTGCCAGCTCAGGTGGCAGTTGCTCAAGGGCGGGGTCGATCAGCAGCACCAGTTCGGCTTCGGTCGTCGACTCTCGCGCACTGCGAAGTGCTGCGAGCGCAAAGCGGCCAATGCCACGCGCTCCGAATGCTGACGTCTGCAGACTGCGAGCGTCGAACAGGATTCGATTGCCCGCCACTGTCGTACCGGCGTCCAACTGTTCAAGTTTCAGACGCAAGCGCAAGGCCGCTGCGAGCCTGCCGATCTCATCTCCATGATTGTCAGTACGCGAGTTCAGCATGACATCGGAGTCATAGGGCCCGGCGTCCAGCCACGCCTTCGCTGCGTCCGCAGACTCAACGGTCAATGACTCCAGCTCAAACCCGCCCGCAGGCTTGGCCGGCTTGTTCTCACCATTGATCCAACGAACATCGTCAACGGGAGGCTTGCCGAGGTAGGCCGGATCAGTGAGGTGACCTTGATTGATGATTACATGCTTGAGGTGTCGGCTGCGCACGAGTGAAGTGCGGACCGGGCCAGGCAGATGTGCAAGCCCCTGGCGCAGTTTGAACTGCCCAATACGGGCGCCCTTGCTCGCCTTTCGCGCCATCTTCCACGTGCGTGAGCCTTCGACCTGGGTCAACGCACCGCGCAACTCACCGATCTGCTTCTCGTATTCAGACACCGGTACTTCGTTGTCGATGTCATGCAGCAGCAGCTCACGCTGCCAGGCGCGGCGAATATCTGCTCGATTAGCGCGCTCCATGTGTTGCGCATCTTCGATCTGAATCCAACCGTCGGCCCCTGCGTCAATGGCATTGAAGGGAATGGCCAGCGCTACGGCGAGCTGTGCGTGCTCAGTGGCGACGTACCACGAGTTCACTCCATCAAAACAGACGAATGCGTAGTCGGCTTCGAGCAGCTGGGGCTCCCACTGCTCATGGGAACGAACGCTCGTACCGGGCAGCACTGATTCAATGCACAGCACCCACGGGCGGTGTCGGTGCAGATCAAGGCCGGCCAGCACGCTGGCTTCGGCGCCTTCCACGTCGATGGACATGAAGTGCATCTGCGCATATTGCGCATCGTCAAGTATTGCGCTGAGTCTGCGCGCTGGGACCTGAATGGTGCTGGTTTCAAAGCCTCGGGCTACTGCTTCCTGCGCTTCAGCACTGTCCAGGCTCCCAAGTCCGGTACCCGGCACTCGGTGGAACACCAACTCCCCGTCTTGGTCAGCCGCCGCGCACTCCGCGACGACGTCTGCAGGTCGATGAATGCGCAGTTGCGCTGCATGCTCTGGATCCGCCTCAATCAACAGGCCGCGCCAACCCAAGTCATACAGGCTCGCAGTGATGCTCAGATGGCGAGGCTCATTGGCGCCCACATCAACGTAGGTCAGACCGCTGCTCGGCAATTCACGGAAGGCGCGCCACACACGGATGTCCTCGCCGTTTTGGGCATAGGAGATCTTCCGGGCTGTCACGAGAGTTGAGCGTAGGGCTTCACGCCGATTTAGGCCTCGTGCCAGAGGGCTGTCGGGTCGTCAAGCAGCAACTGGTCGTACTTCACCATGCTGCGTGCCATCTCTTCAAAGCTCTTGGTGTGCTGCCAGCCCAGTTCGGCGTAGGCCCGAGCGCTGTCCCCTCGAAGCAGGGCGGGATCGGTATGGCGACGACGATCATCATTTGATCGCACCACTGACTGCCAGTCACTGATGCCGGCTGCCTTGAAGGCCAAGGCAATGAAGTCGGTGAGTTCACGGCTCTCGCCGGTGCCAAGGACGTAGTCGTGGGGGGAATCTGCCGCCAGCATCAGGCGCATCGCGCGGACATAGTCCGGGGCCCAGCCCCAATCGCGTGAGACGTCCAGGTTGCCCAGTTCCAGGAACTCCTGCTGCCCCGCTGCAATGCGGGCAACAGCCTGAGTGATGCGTCGCGTGACGAAGCCCTCGCCACGCAGAGGGGATTCGTGGTTGTACAAGATCGCCGCCGTCGCGAACAGGCCATCAGCGCGTGCCACGTCGATGAGTTCAAGAGTCTGGGCCTTGCCCACCGCATAAGGAGTCAACGGGCAACGTGGAGTGTGCTCGTTCTGCGGGGAGATCTCGGTGCCTTCAAAGACCGTGCCTGAGGCGGCCTGCACAAAACGAAGCGGCATGTTCTGCTGCGCTAGCTGCTTGGCGGCCGACAGGATCGACTCAACAGCCCCGACATTGATGCGCTGCGTGATGTCGGGGTGCTCGGCCGCCTCCAGGAGGGAACTGATCCCGCCGAGGTTGTAGATCTGCTTGGGCTGCTGATCAAGGATGAGCTGCTCCAGAGCCACCGGATCGCCCAGATCGCAGGCAAGCACCGTCAGGTCAGGTGCGTATCGAAGCAAGGTGGAGGTGTCGTGACCCGGCTTCACCAGACCGACGACCTCATAGCCGTCGGCCAACAGCATCTGCGAGAGCAGGGTGCCGTCTTGCCCAGCAACCCCAGTGATCAGCGCTTTCATTTCAGTCCTCGCTGTTGATGATGGTCAGCGAGCTAGAACTTGCCCTCGGGGGCGCCATCAAGACGAGCGATGTCAGCGTCAACCATGATCTTGGCCAGTTCTGGCGGCAGGACCTTGGCCTGCCAACCGAGCTTGCTCTTGGCCTTGGATGCATCGCCGATCAACTGGTCGACCTCTGTCGGGCGCAGGAACTTGGGATCGAACTTCACGTAGTCCTGCCAGTTCAAGCCGACGTGGGCAAAGGAGAACTCCAGGAAGTCCTTGATCGTGTAGGCCGAGCCGGTGGCCAGTACGAAATCCTCGGGCTCATTGGCCTGCAGCATCCGCCACATGCCATCGGTGTACTCAGGTGCATAGCCCCAGTCGCGAATGGAATCCAGATTGCCCATCCACAGTTCACTCATGTTGCCCTTGACGATGTTGGCCACAGCCAAGGTGATCTTGCGGGTGACGAAGGTTTCACCGCGACGCGGTGACTCATGATTGAAGAGTTGGCCATTGACCGCGAACATGTCATAGGCCTCGCGATAGTTGCGCGTGATCCAGTAGCTGTAGACCTTGGCCGCCCCGTAGGGACTGCGCGGATAGAACGGCGTGTCCTCATTCTGCGGCGGCGGGCTGGCACCGAACATCTCACTGGTGCTGGCCTGATAGAAGCGAATGCTGGTGTCGTGGCTGCGGATGGCCTCCAGCAGGTTCAGTGTGCTGATGCCGCTGGCCATCGCGGTGTGCAGTGGTTCATCGAAGCTGACGCGCACATGCGACTGCGCTGCCAGGTTGTAGATCTCGTGCGGGCTGATCATGCGCACGAGTTCATGCATGCGGGCAGCATCGGTGACATCGCCGTAGTGCAGGTGCAGGTTCTGTCCTGGAATGTGCTCGTCATGGTGCAGGTGATCAATACGACCGCGGTTGAAGGAACTCGACCGACGAACAACGCCGTGGACTTCATACCCCTTGGCGAGCAATTGCCCTGCCATGTAGGAGCCATCCTGGCCCGTCACACCAGTGATGAGCGCGCGCTTGGCGTCCGTCAAGACTTCCTCCGACCGGATAGCGGACAAGTCAAGAGCCTGTCCCGCAAGACTGAATATCCAAAGCCTAGCGGCTGCGCCCATAGACTCACTGCGTGACCGTGGCCGTCGTCGTGCCGACTTTCAGGCCAGACTCCGCCTCGCTTATGGCTCTGATTGCGGGCTTGCAGGCCGCTGGTCTGCCAGTACTGGTCTCCGATGATGCCTCCCCAGTCACCTTTGATCCAGTGCTGCGCGAGGTCGGGCAACTGGGCGTGGATGTCGTGCGGCATCAGCGCAACGAGGGCATCGCCCGGGGGCTCAACGACGGCTTGGCGTTCGCCGAGGAGCAGGGAGCTACCTGGCTCCTGACCGTTGACCAGGACACCGCACTTCCCGCCGGCTACGTGGAATCGGTTCTGCCCTGGGCCAGGGACGGCGTCGGGGTGGTGGCCGCGGAGCATATCGACGACGCCAGCGGCCGGCTCTCGTATCCCACCCAACACAGCGATGGCTTCATGACCACTCACGAGGTCATTCAGACCGGATCTCTGTGGTCAATCACCGACATGCGCGCTGTCGGCGGCTTTGATGAATCACTTGGCATCGATGCGGTAGACGCCGCCGCCTGCTTGCGCTTGCGTGAACGTGGTCTGCGCGTGGTACTGGCCCCCGGCGTCTGCCTTTCGCATCATCTTGGCTCGGCTCGTCAGATTCGCATTCTGGGGCGCACGGTGCTGGCGACCGGCCACAGCCCTGGTCGCCGAACCACCATGGTCCGCAATCGACTCAAACTTGCTCCGGCCGAATTCCGGCAATCGCCTATTCACGCCTTGCGCACCCTTCGACGGGTGGCGGTCAACCTCACCCTTGGGCTGATCGTCGAAGACGATCGCTGGGCCAAGGCCAAGGCCGGACTGCAGGGGCTGCGCCCTGGCACAAGGCAATAGCCTTGCGCGACTTACAAGGGGGTCTGGCGTGAAGGGCATCATCCTGGCTGGCGGCACAGGCAGTCGACTGTGGCCAATTACCAAGGGCGTCAGCAAGCAATTGCTGCCGGTCTATGACAAGCCGATGATCCATTACCCCCTGGACACCCTGATGGGCGCGGGGCTGCGCGAGATCCTGGTGATCACCACCCCAGATGACGCCGAAAGCTTCTCGCGCCTGCTCGGCGATGGTGCTGATCTGGGGATGAGCATTCAATACGCGGTGCAGCCAAGACCTGATGGTCTGGCTCAGGCATTCCTGATCGGCGCTGACTTTCTCGCGGGTGACCAAGCCGCGCTCGTACTCGGCGACAATCTGTTCTACGGCCCAAGCCTTGGCAACAAGCTCGCTGCCCTCACGCATCAAGTCGGCGCCAATGTCTTCGCATATGAGGTGGCTAATCCATCCGAGTACGGCGTGGTGGAGTTCAACGCCGACGGTGTGGCGATCTCAATTGAGGAAAAGCCTGTTTCGCCCAAGAGTCACTTCGCAGTTCCGGGGCTCTATTTCTACGACGAGACCGTCGTCGATGTCGTCAAGACCATCAAGCCGAGCGCGCGCGGAGAACTTGAGATCACTTCAGTGAACGACCACTACTTGCAGGCCGGCACTTTGACGGTCACCGTGCTTGAGCGAGGCACCGCCTGGCTGGACACCGGAACGTTCAGAAGCCTGCAGGATGCCGGTGAATTCGTTCGCGTGATTGAGGATCGCACCGGCCACAAGATCGGCTGCATCGAGGAGACCGCCTGGCGAAACGGCTGGATCACTGATGAGCAACTCATGCGTCATGCCGAATCTCTGGTCAAGTCCGGCTACGGCACCTACCTGATGCAGTGCATCACCAGCGGGCGCTAGGAGGAGCATTGACGTCACCGCTGGATGGCCTGCACGAGGCACTGACCAGCGATTCGGAGTCGTACTTCGAACGAAACGGCAGCGCCTTGGAACGGGCTGAGGATCCGGTACTCAAGGCTTTGCGCACCATTCAACGAGTCCAGCCCAGCGCCACCATCCTTGAGATCGGCTGTGCCAACGGCTGGCGACTGGAGGCGGCCCGCCGGGAGTTCGGATCCCGTGGCTACGGGATGGATGCCAGCGCCGAGGCTGTCATCGACGGCAGGCAGCAGTTCCCAGAACTGTGGCTGAGCTCGGGCCTTGCCCCCTCAGATCTTGATCGACTGCCGGACGGCGTCAGCTTCGACTGCATCGTGCTCGGCTACTTCATGTACCTGCTGCCGCGCGCTGACCTCTTCCCACTTGCAGCTGCGGTTGATCAGTTGCTGGTCGAAGGCGGGCATCTCATCGTCTTCGACTTCATCTATCCGACGAGCGTGCGCTCGGAATACCGCCATGACCCGGCGCTGACCACATTCAAGATGGACCCGTCATCGCCGTGGAGTTGGAGTCCCAACTACAGCCTGGTCGAGCGGCGGATCTATCACACTGACGTCCCTGAAGATGTCCTGCGCGATGCCGGCAACTGGGGAACAGTCGATGTCCTGCGCAAACTGCCAGACTCGATCGCCTACACACCAATTGCCACCCGCGAGGTCCAGCGCTAGCGAGTGATGCCTCTTTTCACTCTCATCAGTAGCTGAGTGGCCCGATAGGACTTGCTCGACAAGATGGCCGCAAGGGCCGCGTCTGCAGAAGCCGTGCTCGATACTGTGCTCGTCAACACTGTCGGCAGACCGATGATGTGTTGGAAGAAGTCGACCAACTGTTCGGCGAATCCACTCCAGGTGTGAATCTGGATTGCGCTTCGCAATTGCGCCAGCCGCAGTTCGGCTGCCTTTGGGTCGCCAAGCAGTTGCGAAAGGTCGGCTGCGAACTCCTCAATCGTCCAAAAACTTGGCACTGACGTCACTCCGGACACTTCGGCCAAGGGACCAAAACCCGCGAAAGTACTGGGCGTTCCAAGGGCGGCAGCCTCATAAGGCACAAAGCCAAAGCCTTCAGCACTGGAGGGATACAGCACCGCATCAGCATTGGCCAGCAGCCAGGTTCGCGAATTCGCGCTCACATGACCGACTGTGTGCACCCGACCGCGAAGATCCACATGCTTCGATGTCAATGCATCCTCGGCGGATTTGGAACTGCTGCTCTTCACATGCAAACCAGCGAGCACCAAGTCACATGATTGGCCCGACGCCAGCACTTCCTGCCACACAGCGATAGCAAGATCGCGGTTCTTGTGCACGAAGTCATTGCCAAGAACCAGCACGAAGCGGCGCTCTCCGATAGCAGCGAGCAAGTCGTGGAGATCCCCATCGGGCTGCTCCGGCGCGCTGGTGGCGGTGATGTGATCCAAACCCAACACGATCGGTGTAATGCGCTCGGTCTCCAAGCGCGGAGCCTCTTGTTGAAGTCGATGAGCGACATCAGCACTGATGGTTGTCACTCCGTCAACGCTCAGAGCGATGCGGCGTTGAAGGCTGCGATACGCAGCCCAGGCTTCCGGCGAGCTGTGGTACCGCGGGATGTCATAGGCGATGAGATCCAAGTAGGTGGTGACGACCCGGCGACCAAGGCTGCGAGCCTGTTCAATATTGCTGCGACCATCAATCTGGTTCGGATACCAGACGATGTCTGCCTGTTCAACAGCTTCGAGTTCAACGCTGACCTTGTCGAGATCTGCAAGATGCACGGCGTAATCAGGCAAACTCGCAATGCCTGACAGATGAATGCTGGCTACTCGATCATCGTTGGCCAATGCCTCCACTGCAGCAGTGGTGAGCACCTGCGCGCCCGTCTGATGAGGTCCAAGCCACGTTGCGTCGACAGCAATGGTCAGGTTGCGGGATTTCAGTGGCTGCGTGTGTCGAAGGAGGAAATGCGAACCGCTGGGGTCATCGGCTTCTTGGTCATCCAGAGCATCTGCCTCGAGCAGCAGCGGCGCCGCCGCAACATCGCGGTGATTCGAGAGCAGCCAGTCGTGCCACAGTCCGCGCTCGGAAGCCGAAAGGCACCAAGTGCGCAGAGCCGGCACGGATGGCTCGACAGGGAGAATCCCCACCAGATCCACTGCATCCTGAGCCAAGGCAAGCAGCGGCCCATAGGGCGCAGCAGCTCGCAACCAGCGATCAGTGATCGCCGGACTCGGTGCAAGCGACAGCGACACCAACCGGGCATCTGAGTCGATACGTCGGCCGAACTCGGCCATCCGCTCCATCGTCAGAAGAGCCGCGTCTCCGTACACAACGAGTGTCCTGCCTCCAGGAGATCGGAAGCTTGGCAGTTCCACTACAAGGCCTCGTAGATGCGCTGCAGTTCAGGATTCAGCGCAGGCGAGTAGTACGGATCTTCATGAAGCAACGCACTCCAGCGCTGTTCAAAAAGCGCATGCTCAGCCGGATCTGCCTTCTTGCGAGCCATGGTGGCACCTTCATAGTGAGTGAAGTGGGCGTACGGCGTCCACGCTACGCGATAACCCGCTTGTCTCACGCGCAGACAGAAGTCGACATCGTTGTAGTCGTGCGCGAATGCAGAGTCAAAACCGCCGACCTCATCGAACACTGAAGTGCGTACAAGGAGTGCTGCCGCTGTTACAGCCAGGTAATTACGCGGCGTCAGCGTCGATCCGAAGTATCCCGGTGTCTTGGCCGACTTGCTGATCCACGGATGCGTGGGCCCACTCGGCAGCAGGACCATCCCAACGTGTTGCAAGCGCGTGTCTGGGTAACTCAGTTTCGCGCCGGTGATGCCGACCTCCGTGATCTGGCCGAGCTCAAGCAGACGGGCAACTGGGTTGAGCTCTTCGACCGTCGTATCGTCGTTCAGGAGCAGCAGGTACTCACCTGTTGCGGCCAGACGACCAGTGTTGATGGCATCGGCAAAATTGAACTTGGCGGAGTCGTAGACCACATGGGTCAGCGAATGACGCCCCAGATCCATGACGTGCACATCAGGTATCTCTCCCGTTGTCACGATGATGATGTCAAGATCAACGAGTTGCTCCGAGCGGGCGAGAGACTCCACGGCATTGTCGACAAAGCGCGCAGCCCCTGACAAATCGCGGGTGCCAATCGAGGGGATGATGACCGAAACCCTTGGACTGCCAATGACTTTCGGGTGCACCTCATTCAAACCCTGAGTCGAGCTCGGCTCAACCTGCCCACCGCCGAAGGTCCGATCCAGGTGCTCTTGCTGAGCTCGAGCTGCTGCCAGCTGCGCCCATGGCTTGGCATCAATAGTCAGAGCCGTCGATTCACTCCACGCGCGCCAGTGATAGAGCGGGCGAGGGATCCGCACGACAGAACCGAGTCTTGGAAGCAGGCGAAGCGCCAGATCGAAATCCTGCGCTCCATCCATGGAGGTGCGAAGGCCACCGACCTCGTTGATGTGCTCGCGTTTGAAGACCGTGAAGTGACACAGATACATCTGTGTCAGCAGGAGCTCCGGCGAGAACGAAGGCTTGCAGTACAGCTCGAAATGCTCACCGTTCGGACTGATCTTGTCCTCGTCTGAGTAGACAGCATCGGGAAATGCATGAGCCTCGATTTCGGTGCTGAAGCTTTCGATGCACCGTGGATCCAGCACATCGTCGTGATCGAGCATGCCCACGTACGCACCAGTTGCCAGACTCAGTGCAAGGTTGAGTGCCGACGAGATTCCACCGTTGTCCTTGGCCGTGACCTGGATCCGAGAGTCAGCGTTGTGCAATTGCGCAAAGTCCGCGAGGTAGGCGTTTACCTCTGGCTTGGTTGACCCATCGTTGGCAACGACCAACTGCCAATTGCCCGCCTGCTGCCTGACGACCGAATCAAGACACTCGCGCAGGAAATCAAGAGGTGGGTTGTAGACCGGCACGATGATGGAGATCGTGAAGTCATGGTGCGTAGAACCTGCCTGAACCTCAACAGCTTCAGCCAGCCACGCCTTGTACTGCTTGCCGATGTTTCGCTCATAGATCTTGCGCTTCATCCAGCGTTTGACTCGTCCAGCTCTGCGCTTGGCTCGAATGACAGGGTTGCGTTCACTTGGCATGGCTACGTCAATCGGTACTCGGCCGGGAGTTGCACAAATCCCTGACCGATCTCTCCCGTTGCGCTGCGCACCGGAAATTCAGCCGCATCATTCCAGGAGTCAAGAAGCTTGGACCCCGTGTGGTCAAAGACATCCACATGCACGCGGTACCGACCAGGCAGGAGCGGATTCTTCAACAGGTCGATCTCTACCACATGCTCGCCATCGACATAGCTGAAGTCGAAGCCCAGTCGGTGGTTGCTGATCATCGCGACCAAGGGTCCGGTTTCATGCTGCAATGCAATGCGCACATTGGGTCCCAGCACCGGCTCCGACGTTGCGATCCCGACCTTCAATGTGAATGTAGTTCCGGTCTCCGCATGATTCAGCGGGACGCCCTCGGTGTTGGTGACCTGGACACTGGTCACTCGAAGTGCCGATTTCACCCCACCCTCGTGATCCAGCGGACGCACAGCCGTTGCGAGAGGCGATCGCGCTGATTCCTCAGCGTTGACTTTCTTCAGGTAGCTGGCCACTACATCAGTTGGTTCGCCGACTTCTTGCAATGTGCCACGTTCAAGCCACGCGACTTCATCGCACAAGGCTTCCAACTGACCCAGCCCATGGCTAACGACGATGATCGTCTTGCCGGCGCGGCGCAGCGCATAGAGGTGGTCAAAGCACTTCCGCTGGAATTCCTCGTCTCCCACGGCCAGTACCTCGTCAACGAGCAGCACATCTGGCTTCATGTGCACCGCAACCGCAAAGCCAAGGCGCACGTACATGCCGCTGGAGTAGTGCTTCACCGGATCGTCGATGAACTCCCGCAACCCCGAGAACTCGATGATCTCGTCAGTGACGGCAGCGATCTCCTTGCGCGGCATGCCAAGAATCGATCCGTTCAGCCCAATGTTCTCGCGGCCCGTCATCTCAGGATGAAAGCCCGCACCAAGTTCAATGAGGGAGGCGATCCGACCTTGGCTCACGATCGAACCCTCAGTCGGACGGTAGATGCCGCCGATCATCTTCAGCAGGGTGGACTTGCCGGACCCGTTGTGGCCGATAAGGCCGTAGACGCTGCCCTTGGGAATATCAAGGCTGAGATTGCGAACTGCCCAGAAGTCCTCTGCCCGGCGCGCGCGCCCGCGAACGATGCGCTCCTTGATCGAGTTGCGACGCTCAGCACTGCGCATGAAGCGCTTGCCGACATCGTTGATGCCCACTGCAATCTCGCTCACAGGAGTTCTCCGATGTCCTCACTGAAACGATTGAAGATCGCAAACCCTGCCCAGAAGGTGAGGAAGCCGCCGACGAGCAGCGCGCCAATCACAAGAAATGACGGAGCCGTGAGCCCGTACATCGCGTCGTGCATCGCCTGGACGTACCAGGACATTGGATTGCACTTGACGATCCACGCCAAGGCCTCGCTGCTGGATTCGACCAGACTCATCGGGTAGAGCACAGGAGTCAGGAAGTACAGGGCCCCCAAGGCAACGGCGACGATGTACATCACGTCACCAAAGCGCGCGTTCATGATTGAAAGCACCAGTCCAACACCTTGGGCAAACAGCGCGGTACCGATCAGGATGGGAATGGCCAGCAACCAGGTGAAGCCGACATTGCCCAAGATCAGGAACATCACGATCAGCACAACGAGTTCAAGGGCTACCTGAATCAACTGCACGATGCTCGCGCCCAGCACGGGAGTCCAGGCCGGGAACTGCACCTTCTTCAACAGCTCGCCATTGCTCTTCAGCTGTGTCATCGACAAGGTCAGCAGGCTGGAGAAGAGGTTCCAGGTGACCATGCCAGTGAACAGGAACGCCGCGTACGAAGTCTCGCCATTGCCCATTGTCGGGGCCTGGACTCGAAACACAAGGCTGAACACGGCTGCGTAGATGAGCAGGATGGCCAGCGGTTGCACAAGGGACCAGGACCAGCCAAGGACGCTGGAGCGGTAGCGAGTGGCGAAGTCACGGTTGGCGAAGGCCCAGATGAGCGCGTGCTGCCGCTTGAGAGCGGTCAGCACGCGTGTCTGGCCCCGCGCTCTGGCTCAATTCCGCCTGCATCCTGTACGGACGCGCGTTGCCACATAAGCCCCATGCTAACCAAGCGATCCCTGCGACAGGCGCCCCCACGATGAGCCGAGATATCGGTCACTGGGCAAGTAGCCTTCTTTCAGCCCATCAAGGAGGTTGGCATGTTGACATCTGCGCGCCATTCGCGCACGACCCGCAGAGTTGCCACGGCGACTCTGGCAATAGGACTTGCGCTCGGCTCAACTGCAGCGTTCGGTGCAGCCGCAGATGCAGCACCAAGCGGGGCGATCTACGCGCCCAACGGCATGGTCGGCGTGGCTGAGAACATTTCGGTGCAAGTGCCTGGCATTCCAGGTCAGACCATCACTCTTGGTCTGACATCTGGCCCGATTGCCACCACGATCCAGGCGGTTGTGAACGCTCAGGGCTGGGCATCAGCAAGTTGGACGCCAACCAGCGCCGGCGCCTGGACCATTGCCGGACTTGGCATCGCACTGGCTGCCGGATCCACAACCATCACCGTTGCACCGATGCCGACGTACACCGTGCTGCTGGCACAGCAGTCAGTGCAATCCGGCGTCACCAACAACCTCTCAGGTGGCGTGGTCGCACCCATCGGCTCCTTGGCGCCAACTGGCAGCGTCTACCTGTCGAACGTGACAGGCAATGCCATCACCACGCAGCCACTGTCCGGAAGCATTGGAGCCAACACTTCAACGGTGACCTTGCCCTGGAATCCATCTGGTGCTGGAGCCTCCCCGGTTCAAGCCAGTTTCCAGCCGAACAACGGCAACTTCACGGCCTCAACCAGCCCGATCTCCCAGCCATTTGTCACCACAGCTCGCACCACCGTTGCACTGCGCTGGCCGGCCACTTTGTACGCCGGGACCACCACCGTGATCAGTGCGATTTTGGGCCAGGGCTTCCCTGACGGCTCGGTCGCCTTCTCGATGGATGGCACCGGCATCAGCGGGTCGATCCCGACCATCAATGGAGTGGCCAATTACCAGTGGACTCCACCGGTATCTGGTATTCACACAATCTCGGTGAACTACACCGGCAACCCACAGCCGGGCCAAGCCGGACAGCTCAGCGGTACAAATTCGCAGATCGTCAATATCCAAGGGCCGCGCGTTGCTGACAACATCACCGTTGATCCACCGACACAGCCGGTGTGGACCATCGCCTCACCAATCGCGATGCCACAAGGATCAAAGGTGACCCTGGCCGCCACCACCACCTCGAACACCACAGTGCTGTTCAGCGAGCAAGGCCCGTGCGTGATCAACGGCTCGGTGCTCACCGCACTGAGCCCAGGCCAGTGCCAGGTCACGGCATTCACTGCCGGCAATGCGAGCCTGACCCCAGGCTCGGAGACCTACACGATCACTGTCACCGCACCAGCCAGGCGCTAGTCAAAGCGAGGGGCGCAGTCACCTTCCAGGAGCGGGTGTTCTGAAGAAAGTCCAGTTCGGCACGAAGTGCATCAGCAGCCGACTTGTGTGCCAAGACCTCGGCCTTGAGATCATCAGCCTTCAGCACAACAAAGGATCGGATGCCAAGAAAGCCTTCAATTGAGTTCTGGGCGTCGACCACGGTCAGGCTCACATAGGCGGGTTCGCCGACACGTCCATCGCCTAGCGGAATCTGAATGACTGATCCGAGATAGATCTCCTGATGCACTGGCCCGCCTGGCCCGCTGGCCTCCACAGTCACCACGCCGGGCATCGAGCGTGACGCCAGCAGCAAGGTCAGTGGTCCTGGAACAGGACGCTGGACACGAAACTCAACCCGACGACCGGGTCGAATCTCATTGCCCCAGGTCTGGGGAGAGCCAAGATTGCCGATCAAGGCAGCATCAACAATCTCAAAGTCGCGTTCACCGCGCGGCTGCCGGAGCATCGGCGTGAGTCCTTCACTCTGCAAGTGCTCCAGCACTTGATCGGCGTAGCCATCATCTGGAGTAGGCGAACCCACAGCCAGCATGTATTCGCGGCCAAGTTCAATCAACGGAACCATCGATGGCCTCGCTCCCGCGGCCTGGGCGGCCACAATCTCGTCATTGATGACTGCAGCGACCTGCTGCCAGGTGATCGGTGGGGTGGAGTCATCGCGAATCCGCTGCTCCCCAGCTGCTCGGCTGTTGGCATCCAGTACCGATTCGACTGCGTCGATGAATGCCTGCTGGTCACCCGAGGTGAAGTAGCAGGCTAAATCTCGACCCGCTTCGCGCAGCGATGAGTTGTCTGCGACAACAGGGATCCTTCCAAAGGCAATGCTCTCCGAAACGGGCAAGCCCCACCCTTCATAGTTCGAGGGGTAGACCGTGAATTCCGAGTGCGCGTAGAAGCGCGCGAGCTCCTCGTCAGTGACACTCGCACTCAACACACTGATCTTTCCGTCCAGCCCATTGCTCTTGATATAGGCATTCAGAAACTCGCTCGCATGCCACCCGAGTCGGCCAATGCACACCAGATCAGGCACGGCATCTGCCCCATGTTCGGCAATCAGTGCTCTCCAGGCATTCAGCGCAAGCATGTGATTCTTGCGAGATTCGACAGTGCCAACAAACAGTGCGAAGGGTCGGGGCCAAGGACTGTCATGGAGTGCTGAATCGCCGAGTTTTTCTGGTGTGAGCCCACAAGGCAATCCGGTTGCTGCGCCCGCGATGACTTGATATCCATGAGCCTGTGAGTAGTGCTCGAAATCATTTCGACTCGAAGCCGAGATCGCCGGAACTCGAGATGCTGTCTGCGCGATCAGTGCCAAGTAGCGTTCGAACAGCCGATTGACCGCCGCGGTATGGCCGGTCTGCAAGACAGGCGTGAGGTCATAGAGCAGATCAACAATGATCGCACCAGCAGCGTGCGCGGCACGGGCAGCAAGCATCAGCGCATCGTTGATCCACAGTGCTCCCAGGAACAGCAGAACATCGCCGTCCTTGATGTCAACGGCTCCGGCTTGGGCGGCTCGTTGCAGGGTTGCCGTGGCAGTTGCAGCCAGGAACTCGCGTGACTCATTGCCACTGACGCGAGCCCCGCGGGTCAGCAGTGCGTCGAATTCAGGACCGGTCAATGCGACAAACACTCCCCGCCCTCGATCGAGCACAACTGCGAGCGAAGGCGATGCACATTGGTCCTTCAGAAGCGGGGCGACCTCAGCAATGACGCGCTGCACACCCGAAACCGACTCCTGTCGCTGAAGAAATTCGACGAGATCAGTCACGTCGATCAGCAGGGCGGACACCCTGTGGAGCCTATCTCCAAGCGGCTGTCACACCTCGGTTGAACCGACATCAAACAGCTGCTGACTACAGTTTCAATGTGACCATGGCGCGGCAGATGGGCGCGCGCATCCACAGTCATGCGCTGGACACTCTCCTCGCGCTTGCCCTGTGGCTGCTGATCCTCTTCGGCGTTGGCGCGCAGTGGTGGACAGGAATGAATGCACCTGATTCACAGTTCTCCGCTTCCCTTGCCATCTTCGGTGATCAGATCAATGAGCGCGCATTGGACTCCGGCTACTACTGGACACGACTCGGATATCTCGGTCCGGTCAACTGGCTCATCGACGTCCTTGGCATCTGGAACGGCTTTGCCAGCTGGCGCGCCTTGATCCTGTTGCTCATCGTGATCAGCGTCTATTGGGTGGCCCGGCAATTCACGTATCGAGCAACAGCGGCCCTGCTGACGATGTTTGTCGCACTGAACACCATGGTGTTGGCCTACGCGGGCAATACCTACGCAACAGGCACAGCTATGGCGGCAAGCCTGTGCCTGTTTGCCTTGGCAGTCGCACACTTCAAGCCGAGCCCACGTGCAAGCAGGCGGCGACTTTGGATCTTGGGCGTATCCACTGGTGCCGTTCTGGCCTGGCTGTTGATGCTCAATCCCTACAACGCGTTCCTTGCCGGCACGACCTGGCTGGGTATCCGCGCTGTGGGCATCTGGTTGGCACGTCCAAGCGTGCGCGGCCTGCTGACTGAGCTGCTGGCCATCGTTTCGGGATTTGTGGTCGTCTTCCTTGGATTCCTGCTGTGGGGGCGGCTGCTGTTCCCCGATCTCAATTGGTTCCAGACCTATCGATCGTGGAACTCGCGACTGGACTATGCGTCATTTATCAGCGACCCCCACATCTGGCTGCGCGATGCGGCTGCCCTTGTCGTGCTGCTGGGCCTGCTCGTCTCCCTTGTCGCAATTGTGTTCGTGCGCAACAGATGGAGTGCAGCAGCGGTCATCATCAGCGCGATCACCATCGTCTTCACTCTTGCCTACATACAGCTGATCCCTGGGCCTTGGATCGAGGCGCCGCACTACGCAGCGATGTGCTGGCCGGGAGCCTTGCTGTCAATAGTGCTCGCCATCGGTGCGATCGTCGAAGAACGCAATGCTCATGTCTTGCTCTGGCTGGGTCTGCCGGTGCTGATCGTGGCCATGGTGTGGTCAGGCCATTCATCGGCTCAACTGTCAATGTCACAGGGTCTGCTGCTCGTGCTCGCCGGCGTTGCGCTGATGCTGGCCTCCACAGTGATGAGAGCCTGGAGTCATCAATTGCTGTCATGGGCGCTGGTCATCGCAACAGTCATCGCTCTCGGTGTTTGTGCACAGTGGCTGCAGAACGGACGAGGCAATCTGGGCATCTACGGCCAGTACCCGATGAATGCTGCCTTCGTTGACTATCAAGCCGAGGAACTCATGCGATCCAATGTGCGGGCGCAGGAGTTCTTGCTGGCACGCACATCTGCGGACGATCGCATTGCCATCTGGACTGACCCCTTGCGCCTGACGGCCACAGTTGCTGCGATGCAACTTTGGGGGGCGTACAACAATGCCCCGGGTGAAGCAGAACTGGAACCTGCAGATCAGAACGCGCTGCGTGACCTGAATCCCACCGTCATGGCGCTTTATGCGCCAACGCGTGAGGAGATCGACCGGTATTTCGCTTCGATTCCTGCGTGGTTCGTCCCGACACCTTTGGAGTGCACGTCAGTGCCCTACCTCGGCATAGGAAGTTCCGACGCTCACCTGTGTCTGACACATATTCAGGTGCAGTAAGCCGTCAACGGCTCGCAAGGAACAACGGGGCCAGATCTATGGCCCTCCTGGCCGACCGCAGCGCCTGACCAGCGTGATGAAGAAACCACGTGGGAGCGCCTGCGCCTTGCGCAGCAGTGGCCAGTCCCACCTGCTGAGATTCAGAAACGCGATAGTCGATCACGATCGTCGGATCTATCACCAGCTTGCTGTGCGCAGCCGCCCACAGACTCCACCAACGATCATGCAACCAGCCCGCCGGGACCTCCAGTTGGTGGAACGCGGCCGGACGAATCGCGCACGCTCCGCCAGTGGCAACCGAGTGTCGAACGACAAACCCGAACTGCTTGCTGGTGCGCCAGCCTCCAAACTCGGCCGGCACCGCAAACACATCACGGATGGTCTTGCCTGTAGCACCTGCTCCTTCTTCGAACACGCGACCATCTGAGGCGATCAGCGCAGCCGACGGTGAATTCTTCAATGCCTGCAATTGGTGCGTCACTCGGTCGGGGCGCCAGAGGTCATCGTGATCACCAAGAAAGACAAGCTCCGCACCTGAGGTCTGGACTCCCTGCACAACGTTGCCTGCGATGCGGGTATGCACATCCTTCGCAGTACTTGCACTCGTGACGAGCTCGATCGGCGGCCCAAATGCGTGCTCGCCAATGATGCTTAACGTGCTGTCAGTGGAGTGGTCATCAACAATGATGATGCGATCCACTGGAGTGTCCTGACTGCACACACTCACCAGAGTCTCTGCGATCCATTTCGCCGAGTTGTGCGTCACCAGAACGGCCGCTGTGCTCATGTTCGACTCGCAGCCAATCGACTGATCAGAGCTTCGTATTTGTCGACCACTTCATCCCATTGGTACGCATCAGCGATCCGCTGCTGGCTGCTTGCCCGCAATTGCGAGAGGTACTGATCCTGTGATCCCGAAGCTATGCGATCCAGGTGTGCGGTGAGCTCCGCTGCATCAGCCCAGAACATGGCCTGATTGTTCGTAACTTCTCGATTGAACTCCACGTCGTAGGCGAGCACCGCAGCACCTGCCCCCATGGCCCGGAGCAGGCTCGGATTGGTACCGCCGACGCTGTGCCCGTGAATGTAGCTGCATGCATTGCCGTAGAGCTGGTCCAGCAATTCCTGGTCGTAGATGGCACCAGCGATCCTGATACGCACATCGCCGGCAGCGGCCTGAGCGACTTGCTCCACATACCACTGCGAGTACGGCGCGCTTCCCACAACAAGCAGTGGCTTGGTCTCATTACTCGCGAGATAGGCATGCACAGCGTCCAGCACATGGTTCTCGGGCTCGAGGCGGGCGACGACGAGATGGTACTGACCAGCCTGCACGCCAAGCTCACTCAAGCGCGAGTCACTCGGATGAATGACCGGGGCCCCGTAGGCGATGACCGTGCACTCGCGTCCGTACTTCTGCTGCACATGATCGGCGATCGCCTGTGCATCGGCAATGACTTCCTGTCCCCATCGGACCGAAGCGTCCTCGGCCCAGCGGTAGTAGCGCGCACCGGCCCCGCGCCATTTCTCGCGTTTGGACTCAAGGCCGTCCAGATGAATCGCTGTTGGAATGCCCGCAAGTTTCAGCGGCTTGAGCATCGGAGCGTTTCCGGCATTCAGCAGCAGCGCAACCTCGGGATGGTCCTTGATGACTGCATGGCTCGCACTCAGTGCGGTGTGCGAGAGGGTCTCAGTGAATCGATGCCGAATCGCCGGCAAGTTGACCAGATGCATACCGAGGTATTCGGTCTGCTTCTGCCCCGGATTGCGGCAATAGACCGTGACATCATGGCCGCGCTGCACCAGCCGCTTGCCGATCTCCTCCACTGCGGTTTCAAAACCGCCATACCTTGCAGGCACCCCTCGGGTGCCAAGGATGGCGATTCGCATTGGGCCAATGTACTTGTCAGCCATGCTCCCAAGCGGTCCGCGAATGGACGCCGGTCCGATAACCTCACTGCGTGCAGGCCAACCCACTCCGCATTGAAGGCGCTTGGTCGTTCACGCCGCTGGTACGCCCCGATGATCGAGGCGTGTTCCTTGAGTCCTTCAAGCAGAATCTTGTGACCCAGACCATTGGTCACGCACTGGATCTGCAGCAGATGAACATCTCAGTCTCCAAGCGAGGCACCGTGCGTGGCGTGCACTTCGCCGACGTTCCGCCCGGTCAGGCCAAGTACGTCCAGTGCTTCTCCGGTCGCATTCTCGATGTTGTGGTCGACATTCGGCTCGGCTCGCCAACCTTTGGGCAATGGGATGCGGTTGAACTCGACGACCAGACGCGCACTGGCCTCTATATCGCTGAAGGTCTCGGCCATGCCTTCTGCGCGCTGAGCGATGCAGTGACTGTCGGCTATCTGTGCTCAGAGCCGTACGCGCCAGGACGCGAACATGGCATCAACCCACTTGACCCTGCTTTGGGGCTGCCATGGCCCAGCGGCCAGGAGTCGGTGCTGTCACCTAAGGATGCATCTGCTCCAAGCCTGGCTGAAGCCGCCGCATCAGGGCTGCTGCCCAGCTATGACGACTGCCAGGCATTCATCGCCAGTCTGCGCTAGTTCGGTTCCTAGGCGATCGCGCCGGTCGGATTCAAGTTCACTCCGCTGATCGTGCTCCTGTCCAATTTGAATCCCGGTCCGCTTGGCACCGCACCTGCCCACCATGCCAGTGCGGTCTGCATGAGGGCGTACTCCTCCTTGCCCAAGGCATAGGAGTCTTCAGCATTCCCCGGGGCGTAGATGCGCCCTGAGTTGTAGCGCTGCTGCATGCCGCGGGTATCGCGTGCGTGATCGGCAAGGTATTTCGCTGCACGGGTATCTGGCGCTGAGTAGATGGCGGCAAAGGAATCCACTCCGGTGAAGGTTGCTGGCCGTCGAGTACCCCAAGAGACACCTTGTGGGTAGTAGATCTGCCCCCCCGGCTTGTAGACGATGCCTCCGGGTGCGGCGTAGGGCGGCGATGGGAAGTTCACGACGGCAAGCGAGCGGTACACAATGTCGGAGTTCAGAAACACAGCTTCGGGAACACTTAACCGGGCGACCCGAAGCATGCTGGCGCTCCACCAGAGGTTCTGGACGTTCTGCTGATAGTCCGGATTGATGATGTTGTGGTTGGTGATGGTGCCGTCTTCATTGGCGTTGGTGCCAGGCAGGTCCTGCGAGATGTTGATTCCATTCACCTTGATGTTGCTGGTGAGATCACTTGGCCGTGCAAAGGCCGCTATTGAGAATCCCACGAGAGTGCGTCGCCACTTCTTGGCCTTCTTGGCTTTCGGTGACATCGCCAGGGCCAGAGCAGGAGCAGTCAGATCCCAGGAGACCTCATCGGACTTGGAATTGCCGGGCGACAGTTCTTTGCCGGCACGATCGCGGTAGTAGTACGGTCCGCGAGCCGCAACTGCATCTGCCTCGGCCGCTACCATCGCAGCGACGTAGGCCCGCTCCTGTTTGCTCAAGTAGGGCCACAGCATCCACCCTGCTTGGCCCGCCGTGGTAGCCCAGAGCGCGGACTGCCAGGTCGTGCCCCAGCCGCCCGGCGTGATCGAGCCGTGCTGGCAGGCGATTGAACGAATCTGCCACTTCGCATAGGACAGCAACTGCGCGCGCGAGATATTCTGCACGGTCTTCCAGTTCGTGGTCGTCAGCATGATGGCTGCAGCGAGCGCCACATTTGCCGAACGCCGCACAGATTCTTCAATGGTCCGGTGAGTGTCGATGACGTCGTAGTAAGCGTACGAGGTCTGTGCACTGAGTCGCCTGGTGAGGTCATTGGTAATCGAATAGCGCAGGCCGTCCTGCACGGTCGCAAGGATTTCGGGCATACCCGGCTTCCTTGCATTGCCGCGCAGATTGGCGGGGGCTCGCACTCGAGAGGCCAATTCCAAAGCGCGTCGCTCTGAGGACGGCGTTGCTGTGGGACAGGACTGGGGACCTGTCGCGCGCGAGCCCACTAGTGCAGTGAAACCGCTGGGCACCGGGAATGCCACAGTGACTGTTGAACTGAGCCTGCGCAGAGACTTGCTCAACAGCCAGTTCATGCCATCGCGAACAACACCCGGCGTATCTGCGCCATCGGAGTTCCAGTCACCCACCACGGGAATGTCGGTAGGCAACCCGAAGGGAAAACTCACGATTGCCAATTTGCCTTCAGGCTGCAGCTCGAGACTGGCGCCTGGATCCAGCTTCAGATCCTTCTTCTTTGCAACACCCGGTATTCGAAGGAGCCACGTGCCACTGCGCACCACCCCGAGATCATCGATGCCGTCCGCGTTCCAATCACCCACTACTGGGATGTCTCCGGCTTGACCAAAGGTCACGTTCTGGGTCTGGTCACCGCTGAGCTGCCAGATCCACTGGCCGCTTCGGAAGAATCCAACATCTGGCACACGATCCTTGTTCAGACTGCCAACCACAGGGATATCACCTGCCTGACCCTGGAAACTGGCAACTGCCCTCCATTGAGGTGTCTTGCCGATCACTACGTCAGTTGCGTACCAAACCCCGGCGTCATAGCGACCTGGCGTCGCAATCCCATCGCCGTTCCAGTCCGCCATCAACGGTGTTCCACTGCCAGTGGACGAAGTCGAATGAATCGAGGCTGACTGCATGCGAGGACCTGATCCGACAATGAACTGTCCAGTAGCTAGATCGCCGGCCACCGGAACGGAGGCTGGGTTTGCACGCGTTGCGTAGTTGCCGACCGCAGGCACCGCAGGCAGGCCAGGAGCCGGAAGGATCTTGACCGTTGACACAGCCTGACTTGGCAGCGTTGTCGCTATAAGCGCCACGAGGATCAGGCCGACCCCAACAATGCCAGGGCCGCGCCGGCCGGCGCGAGTACTGCTGAGCTTCATGGCAGCGAGCACTCCTGGCACAGCAGCGAGGAACGCATTAGCACCTGCACCAGCGCGACCTGGCCTGGCAAGGAAGTCTTGAGTGCCGCAAGGGACTGACCAGAAACAGTGCGAAACCAATAGATCGCTATGTGCATATCCGGATTCGCGGCGAGCGCATCGAAGACATAGCTCTGGGCAGCGGATTCATAGGGGAATGGCGGCAGACTCAGGTAGAAGGTCTGCTGGTCCTTGCTCATCACGCCAGTGAGGCTGGCCAGCCACAGATTGGGCAGGGTGCCAGAGCCGTCCCAAAGCAGCGGAATGTCATTCGGATACGGCTTGGCCGCGATCGCCGCGCTGACTATCGCTTCACCCACCAGCGAGTTGTCCACGCTCCCACTGCGTTTGGCACCGGCGGCAATGCCGGGTGCCGAACTGAAGCCGCTGGCAAACTCTTTGGGCGCAGGACCGACATAACCGAAAGCCACGAGCGCAAACAGCGCAGCAATCAGCGCCATGACTACGGCTTCAAAGCGCGATCGCGCGAAATGCGCAACAGCAATGACCACCGTGACGGCTGCGATAGCTGCGTAGGCGGGAGCCGCGAACAACAAGATCGCGTTCAGTGTCTTCAACACGTAGTAACTGTTGAGCCAAGCCAACTCTGCTGAATGCGCGCCGAGCACAGCAACGGCAAGGAAGGGCAGGACAGCTATCGCCGGTCCGGCGACTGCAACGCCCAAGGGGATCATTCGCCTTCGGAACAGCAGCCAGGCGATCAGTGCAAGCAGCAGCGGTGACATCAAAGCCAAGCCGATGTTGAAGGGCACCATGCCAGTGCCGACCGCGCCAAGATCCTGGGTGAATGTGCCAACGTCGGCGCCCGAGACATTGACGATCGCCTTGGTCTGGATGTAGCTCGTGCCAGCCACAATGAGCACCGTGGCAATCGCCCAGGCAATGCCAAGCCAGCGCTTGCGCTGCCACAACGCGATCAACACCACGACTCCGGCTGGCGCGATGCCCAGTACCAGTGGAGTCCACAGTCCTATGACAGCGAGGGAACCAAGCGGGACAAGCAGCCAGCCGATCTGTCGAGCACTGTTGAGGCTGCGCGTTGCGAAGTAGGCCGTGGCTGCCGTGATCGTCACTGCCATCACGAAGTTGGTGAAGCCTGCATTGAACAATGCAGTGGGACTGCCAAGCAGGGCGAACGCGGCAAAGGCTGCAACTGCTACTGCTGGAGCCAGCCGCTTGAGCCACACATGCTCTGGCGCCAGCGCTTCAGTGATCCTCTTGGCGAGGTCACTGGCAATCCACGACAAAGCACCCAGGCAGAGGGCAAAGCTGATGGCCGTCCACTGCACGTATGGCCACAGTAAGCCGAGGCGATCAATACCTTCCCCGCTGGCGGCCAGGGTCAGGAGGGACCAGATCGTTGTGTGCAGTGATGGGTACCACTGATTCCAGGCCACTGCGCCATCCATCGTTGGCCAGTGTGTTGCACCCACCTCATAGGTGTTCACGAACGGCACGAAGTGCCCTTGGTTGTCCCAGCCAGTGAAGAACAGTCCACTGACGATCTGCTCAGCACTGGCTCCGACATATGCGCTCATCAACCACAGGCCGCTGACAATGACAAGTAAGGCCACGCACCAATCCGCCAACTTGGGCTTGGGCAGGGTTGCAAACGCCTTCAGCTTCGGAATGAAGCGCAGGGCCACTGCAATCGCTACAACAAGAGAAAGTCCCAGGCGAGCGCTGGTCTGCGTGACTGGGACTTCGCTGCCACGGGGGATGGCCACGGCCACGATTCCAGCGATGACAATCGCCGAGATGATGGCTCGTTCAGTGAGGCTGCGACCCCACGGTGGCGCGATCATCAGCAGGACAGCGCAGGCAATGAAGCCGAACGGTGGGAAGATCCAGAGCAGGGCAATTGAGATGACCGCCTCCGCAGCCAACATCTGGTTGGCTCGGGACATCAACTGACCTTCTGCAGATCGATGACGACATTGACCGGCGCGTTCTGCACAGCGCTGACTTCAGCTGTGCGTCCGGTGACTGCCATGCCTTCAGTTTCAACTGGCGCCCAGCCCGAAGGAGCCGTGACACGCACAGTGATTGTTGACGGCTTGAAGAGCGATTGCGGGTCAGCCTGCAAGGTATAGGTCAATGAGCCATTTGCGCTGAAGGTGCCTGCTGGCAGGGTGTAACTCTGCGTCACTGTCGACGACTGCCCCGGCCCGGTCCACCCGACAACACGCACAAGCTTCTGATTGAAGCCATCGTTGGCATAGCCACGGCCGTATTGCTGGTGATTCTTGAACGGTCGTACAGCAAAGCCAGCGGGATAGGTCGCCTGCATATTCTCGGCTGCATTGGGTACATACATGATGTACGCCGCCTTCAGCCAACTTGTCTCATATCCAATGCGCTCAGGAGGTCCTTCAGGGCGATCGGCCGGCGTCGCATTCGTGAGAATGACATCCTGAGTGACTTGCGCCGAACCATCGGCGTTGATCACTGCGTTGACCACCACACTGCGTTTCTGGAAGACGTCCACCTTGCTCTGGTTGCCGTTTTGCGTGTACACCGCCGACCAGTCGCCCTTGGATGGGGCCACGACTGCGCCGCCAGCGCCACTCTTGACGATTATTGATTCGAAATCAGGGTTGAGCATCCACACCTGGAAGTGCCGGCCCGGCGCAGTTTGTGCCATCGCCTTGGCTGCGGTCACCAGCTCATCCCCCGAAAGCAGTTTCGTCAGCAGTTGATCAAGTAATTCCTGATTGGCCTTCTGTCTGGCAACAGCTTCTTCCTGCCCAAACTTGGCGTAGGCGTCGATCAGCAGGATCTGCCCAAGCTTGTCGCCTGTCACCTCGCCATAGGCCGGCGATTGAATCGGCCCCATCGCATTGAGTACCGAGCCAATTGCCGTGAGATCGACGGTGACGATGCCATCGACTGCTGGGTACTGACCACCCTGCCAAGCGCCATCCATTTCTCGGGCACTGGTCAACAGGGAGGGATGAGTATTGGTGACGACCATCGGAGCATTGCGCGGATTGACGTCGAAGAAGGGGTTCGCCGAAGGACCCCACCACTTCACTGGTGCATTCAGCGGCGGAAAGAGCTCGGTGCTCGTTTGACCCTTGATCGGGATCGTGATGCGACCTTGATCGAACTCCACCAGGATCAAGGTGAGGGGAGCTCCACCTGAAGCACGCATCTCGGCCTGATTGCCGATAGCAATCAGGTAGCGCTTGGGCCCATTCGCGCCGAGTGCATCAGGCAGTTGCGGAGCAAGATCAACCAGAGCCTTCATCGCTTCTTGGATTGGGGCGATCTGCTTCAGTGCCCTGCCTTGTATTGACGCCAGTGGGCCTGACAGAGGTCCATTGGCTTGAATTGATTCCAGATTTGCAAAAGTGATCGCAATGCCCTGATCGATGGACTTCACTCGAGGAGGCAGCTTGCGCAGAGCGTCGACGTCGATCGCGCCGTCATTGAAGATCTTCTCGGCACCGGATTTGCCTGACAGATCACCGAACAAGGTGAGCATGTCCCCGGTGCTGGTCGTGATCTGCTGACTCGCGGTGGCCAGTCGCTCCCAGTTCGCAACTGCTGAGCCAAGACCTGGGATCCAACTCAGCACCACCATATTGCGCCCATGCGCAGAGGCATCGACGCGATCCGCCGCTGACTGCACTTGAGCGAAATCGGCCTGGGCCGCCTCGTACTCACCATCGGAGATCTGGTTGGCCGCGCTCGTCAGGCTGGTCTGGAAACTGCGAAAGCCAGTTCCCAGTGAAACCAATGAGGTGAATGACGAAATCTGGAGCCACACAACAAAGGCTCCGACCACAATCCCGAGGCCAATGCCAAACGCTAGGCGTGGAGAGACCCGAGACACTTGGTGAGTATAGATAGAGGTCTGTCTCCAACACTTTTCCGTTGCAGAGCCGTTATAAACAGCCGTCAGAGCCGCTGCGGAAGGCCCCCTGAATGAGCATCAAGGAACGAAAGACGCCTCCTTATCAAAATGCCTTGAGAGGTTCAGTTCGCAGATCTCTTCTGGTGGGTCAAGATCGATATCCAGGCCCTTGAACAACGCATGGCCGACCGCTCTATCTCAGCCCGACTTGAGATCTTGGGCCTGCCGACGCGAGATGCACGCGTGTCGAAACTAGTAGGCCCCGTCACCGACAAGCACGGCCTTCACCGTCTTGGCCACGATCACCAGATCAAGAGCCGGCGACCAGTGCTCGACGTAGTCAAGATCCAGTCGCATACGCTCATCCCAGTCAACGTCCTTGCGACCTGAGACCTGCCACAAGCCAGTGAGTCCTGGCTTAGTCAGGTGACGACGGTGATCGGCATCACCGAGCAGGGGAAGCTCATCGACCAACACCGGACGTGGGCCGACCATTGACATGGTTCCACCAAGCACGTTGACGACCTGCGGAGTCTCATCGATCGACCAGCGTCGAAGGAAACGGCCAAATGGGGTTATGCGGGGATCACGCCGGTACCGCGCAGTGATGCTGGCATCGGGGGCGCCGATGACTTCCTCCCGCTGCTCATCAGCGCCGACATACATCGTCCGAAATTTTGCGACCTGGATGAGTTCGCCTCCACGGCCCACTCGCTCCTGGAAATAGAGCATGGGTCCGCGACTGGTCAGCTTCACACCGATGGCTGCAACAATCATGAACGGCAGGAAGAGGAAGAACAGGACGACCGCGAACAGTAAGTCGAAGGAACGCTTGATCGCGCGTTTAGGACCCGTGAGATGCGGCTCGTCAAGGTGCAGCAGCGGCAGATCGGCAGCCATACGCATCGTGACGCGCGGCCCAGCGACATCGCCAACAGCCGGTGCCACCAAGAGGTCCACCCGCGGACCTTCCAGGCGCCAAGCCAGTCGCTGCACGACCTTTGCACCAATTGCCGGTGAGCCGGCGATTGCCACGGTGTCTGCGTCCTCCAACGCGATCACTGCCATGACTTCATCGAGCCATTCATCAAGTTCATCTTCAGTAATGTCAGAGGCCGGTTCTTCAAGATCGTCAACAACGGTGAAACCGGCAACCGGGTCACGATCCAACATGTCGACGATCTCGGACTTCTGCGGCTCGGCACCAATGACAACCGTGCGGTGCAGGAAGTGTCCGTAGCGACGCTCATGACGCAACCACGAACGCAGGACCCAGCGCACGACCAGCAGGAGCAGCAGACCCGCAGTGAAGGTGATGAGGACGAAGCCGCGTGAGAGATCCAGCTTGAAGGCGAATACGACGATGGCTACCGCGCCAAACACTGTGGCCGTTGCTGAAACCACCCTTTTGAACTCTTCTGAGCCCACACCCAGCACGCGAGTGTCATATGCGCCACGCAGAACCATGACAGCCATCCAGGCGATGACAACGATCACAACCAGTGAGACGTAAGTGGGGTCGTTGATCTCGACATTGAACGGGATGGCCCAGCGAAGGGTGAAGCCGACGATGCCCGCAACGGTGATCGCGATGAAATCCCAGATCACAGCGCGGGTGGCATACACGCGCAGGGGATCTCGCCTCAGATGAGGGCGATCACGACGATTGTGAGCCGATGACCAGCCGATCCGAGCAGGGGTGCGCAGATGGCTGGTGGCGTCAGTGGGCGTAGAGCCGTCCTGCGTCACCTCATGCGTCATCTGACCTCCGCTGCCAAGGTTACCAGCGCAAGCACCAACGCCTCGGTCTGCGAAGCTGCAGATTACGCCTGCAGATAGATGCGAACGGGCACTTCAGTCAGCGTCAACTGCGAGCCGGTCGGCACCTGAGCGCACTTCGCAGCCGGATCGCAGACCAAAGTGCTGCCTTCAGGGGCCGTGTATTGCGCAGTGCCGGTATTGGCCCACGCCACGATCGACTTCTGCCCTGCTCGGGTGAAGTTGCACGTCACAACATCACCCGACTCGGTACAGCCCTCGAAACTGGAACCGATGACCCAGTTCTCCACTGCGAAGAAGCCTTGCTCAGCGGGCGAGCCCGGGTAGGCCTGGATGCCAAGCAGCGCGTACGGCTTCTGGGTCCAGATGTACCAGTAGGAGCGTTCGATTCCGTAGCGAAGATTGTCGATATAGGTACGCACCACCCAGCCAGCAGCCTTCAATCCGACAATCCTCTGCTTTGGCAGTGCACCAGGCCCGGCAAGTCCGTAGTTGAGCTCGGTATCCCAGATCGGCATATCAGCCGGCGCTCCCGATGCGGTGATGGCCTCCTTGGCCATATCGATCAGTTCGCCTCGGGCCACTGGATCGCCATTGGCCTTGGGATAGGTATGCATTGCAAGAACGTCCACTGGCCAATCACGCTTGGCCAGTTCACTCAGATATGCACCGAAAAAGCGATCGAAGGCCGACTGCAAGCGCAGTGCTGGCGAGGCTGAGACGATTGTCGCTTCGGGATCCTCGGCCTTGATGATGTCGTAGGCGCGCTTGGTCATCTCTGCCAGTTGGGCTGGAGTGCCGTTGAAGAACTGCTTGAGGTTGGCCTCATTCCAGATCTCATATGAGGTGATCTGGCCCTTGTACCGGGTGACCACTGCGCGTACCCAATTGTCCCAGTCGGCCATGTTCTTCGGCGCGCTATTGGCACCTGGATACGGCGGGTAGACCGGCTCGGTCACCTTGGAAGCTGCCCACGTGGGAGTGGTGCCAAGCACCATGAGGATATCGGTCATTCCCTTGGACTTGGCGTTGGACAAGGCGCCGTCAAGGTTCTTCCAACGGAACACACCCTTGGTCGGCTCTATCTGCGACCAAGCGGTGCCATTGTCCCAAAGGCGCAGTGAGCCAAAGGGTGCCGACGACCAAGCCTCGACTTCAACGCCCTCGATCTGCATCCCCACGAGTGAGGCCGGAACTACATTGGCATCTGCTGTGGGAGCAGCGCTCGCGCTGCCATCCTCAGAATCGCCACCACCGCACGCTGCCAGCACTAGGGCAGCCGTGAGTGCTACGGCACTGAAGGCAGCTGATTTTGTGCGTTTCTGTCTGCGGTTCCGAACCATAGAGGCATGCTCCCAATCGTGACTTTTGAACCCGGGACAACCGCAGCGCACTCATTGAGCGCATTGCATTGCACCGATGCCCCGGCGGGGACAGTGTAAGTACCGCTGCCTGTAGTGGCCCACACCACGACCTCAGGATTGACATTGTCGGCCAAATTGCAGACATTCACAGCGCCCGTCGTGCAGGCATAGAAAGCCCCGTTCAACCAGCGTTGCACCGTCTGGAACCCAATGGCGCCAGTAGTCCCGTCATTCATGACGATTCCCACGCGACCGTCAGCCTGATTCCAGAAGTACCAGTAGGAGCGCTCAACGCCCAGGCGGATGTTGTCCAGGTAGGTCTGCGCCACGTAGGCGGCTGCATCAGCGCCGCCAATGGAGCGGCCAGAGATTGAACCCGGGCCAACGATGCCGTAGTTGGCCTCGGTGTCCCAAAGCTGACGATCGGCCGGTACTCCAGCCTTGCGCATATCGTTTTGAGTCTTCTGGATGAACTGCACTCGAGCCGCCGGGCCTTCATTGCCTGCCGGGTAGGTGTGCACCGAAACCGCATCAATGGGCCAGCCTTGCTTCTTCAATGCCTTCAAGTAGGCAGGGAAGAACTTGTTGTAGCGAGCTGTCAAGCGCACAGTGCTCGAAGCAGAGACCACCGCAGCAGACGGATCGATCGCCTTGATGATCTTGTAGGCCTCCTTGGTGAGGGTGGCCATCTGCTTTGGGGTACCTGCCCAGAAGTTGGTCAGGTTGGCTTCATTCCAGATCTGATAGGCGCCAACGCTGCCCTTGTAGCGACTGACAACGGCGGTGACCCATGACTTCCAGTCATTGATGTTCTTGGGCATCGAAGCGGAGCCTTTATACGGGTAGGTGCCCTGCTTCTTGTTGGATGCTGCCCAAGTAGGGGTGGATCCGAGCACGATCAGTGAGTTGGCCCGGGCCAGGTTGCCATTGCCAACGGCCGCATCAAGGCCGTTCCACCAGTACTGCCCCTTGGACTGCTCAACTTGGCCCCACGCCACGCCCGAGTCCCACAGTCGCAGGGTTCCGTAGCTGACTGAGGGCTTCACGCCATTGGCAATGCCAGGCACATGGAGGCCGAACATGGTCGGTGGCACTGGATTGGCAGTTGCCTGAGCGGGCACGGTGGCGGCCAGCGATCCAAGGACGGTCAGGCTGGCTACGGCCGCAATAAGGGCACGACGCATGAGGAAACTCCCAAAACGAGAAGACGAATGTTCTTTGACTCTAACTGAGGCTGTCAAAAAACCCACTCAGCGACACCGCAGCACGTACAGGCTCTGACCATCTGTTTCCTGCCCGTATTCGAAGCGATCAACAGCCAGTTGGGCGGTATTGACGTGATCTTCAAAGTGGGATCTGGAGAAGCGCGTGCAGTGCAGGCGACCCTTCCAGTCCAGAGGCCCATAGCCCTCCGGGTTCTCCTCCCAGGGGGCGACATCCTCCTCCACGAAGCAGGTGACAAATGCCTTGCCGTTCGGGGTGAGCGCCTCACGGATGAGCTGCAGATAGCCCGCCGTGTCCTCGTCGTTCATATGTGAGAAGACGGAATAGGCGTAGAAGACATCAACGCTGCCCGGGTCGGCAGACAAATTGCGCTCTCGCGAACCATCTGGGTTGTAGCGCTCGTTGCTGAGATTCAGATAGGTGAACCGAAAACCGGGGCCTGAGAGATTCTCTTCAGCCCAGTCAATCAGCTCGGCTTGAATATCGACGCCGTGATAGTCGCGGATGCGCCCAAGGTGCTCGCGGACGCCGACGGCCAATCGACCAGCGCCACAACCCCAATCAAAAAGCGCAGAGGCCGTGTTGAGTCCGCAGTACTTCTCCAGACGCTGGACATCACCGACAGCCGTCTTGATGAAGGCCTTGTCGTTCTTGAAGTGCTTGCCACCCATGCGGTACTTGCCAGGCGGGAGCGGCGTCTTGCTCTTGCGTCCGATCATGGCTGAACCCTAATCCTCAAATGAGGTTGAACTCCTTGGCCGAGGCGGTCAAGGCCTCGCGAACGCTTGGGTGCGCAGCGTTCTTGATGATGTTGGTGGCCTGCTCACTTTGCGAACGTCCAAATACATCAGCAATGCCGTTTTCCGTGACGACGGCACTGTGTTGAAAACTCGTGACAGGCTCCGTGATTCTGGGCACGATGGTCGACACATCTGCCTTCGGGTGCCAAGACGGCAGCGCGATGAAGGAGCGCCCGCCGCGTGAGTGCAAGGCACCCACAACAAAGTCCGTTGATCCGCCAAAGCCCGAGAAGATGCGCCCACTGATTCGACTTGCATTTGCTTGATCGAACAGATCCACCTGCAATGCCGCGTTCACGCTTGTCATCTGCGCTTGCCGGGCAATGGCGCCCGGATCATTCACTCTCTCGGTGCGCATCATCCGAATGGAGCGATTCATATCTACCCAGTCATACAGCTCTCGCGAACCGAACAGAAAACTTGCAGTGAGGGGGATCTGCGCATCCAGCGCACCTGCCCTGTCCAGCGCCAGCACTCCGTCGCTGAACATCTCAGTCCACACGCGCAGTCCCTTGTGCCCAGTCAAACCAGACAGCACTGCATCTGGCACCGCGCCGATCCCCAATTGCATCGTCGAACCGTCCTTGACGACAGCAGCGATGCGGCTGCCAATCTCCATTGAGATGTCACTGATTGCTCCGGCCGGGTGGGCGGGCAATGACTCATCCACCTCGACCAAGTAGTCGATGTCATTCTCATAGATTTGGGCATCGCCATAGGTGTACGGCATTTGCGGATTGGCCTGCGCAATCACCAGGCCGCCATGTGCGCGCGCGGATTCGATCGCAGCAGGCAGCACATTGACTTCAGTTCCAAGGCTCACAGTGTCAAAGTGACGACGGGACGTGTGCAACAGCACCACGTCAGGACGGTAGTGATCGCGAAACAGCACCGGAACCAGACTCAAACGGCAGGGGATGTATTCAAGATCTGGGTAGCCGCGCATTCCGGCTCCGATGAAGGCCGTCTCGTAGTGCACACCGTCTCGCGCTGGGAGCCCGGCCTGAGCGTTGAGCATGTGCAGTCTGAATTGTGCGACATGGGCGTCAAGTGCGCCCAGCAGCACATGTGGAGTGGCGAAGTTTCCCGAGGCCACCACCCGGGGGTTATCGGGAAGTCCGTCGAAGATTCGGGCCAGTTGCTCGGGGGTGATAACTCGCATGGCGCAATCCTTGCGTGAAGTCGACCTCGCTGACCATCGGCATCGCGCGCGCCCTGTGCCAGAATGGGCAAATGCTGCCGGAAATCGCCTGGGGCGATGCCAAGGTCTATGTCGCCGGGCACAACGGGCTCGTTGGTTCTGCGATCGTCCGCGCGCTGAAGACGGCGGGAGTCGGCGAAGTTGTCGGCTGGCGCTCCAGCGAGCTCGACTTGCGTAATCGTCAGGCCACCTTCGACGCCATTCTCGAGGCCAAGCCCGACATCGTCATCGATGCAGCGGCCAAGGTCGGCGGCATCATGGCCAACTCGACCTATCCAGTTGAGTTCCTGCGCGACAACATCCTGCTGCAGACCAACATCATGGACGCGGCGCACGCAGCCGATATCGATCGACTGCTCTTCCTGGGCTCCTCATGCATCTACCCGCGTCATGCCAGCCAGCCGATCGCCGAGTCCTCGCTGATGACCGGTCCGCTGGAGCCCACCAATCAGGCGTACGCAATGGCCAAGATCGCGGGCATCTACTACATCGAGGCCCACCGCACGCAGTACGGCCGCCACTGGATCTCCGCGATGCCCACAAATCTCTACGGCCCCGGTGACAACTTCAATCTGGAAACCTCGCATGTACTGCCCGCATTCATTCACCGTTTCCATGACGCGAAGATCTCGGGCGCTGCCTCGGTCACCGTCTGGGGCACTGGCTCCCCGCGACGCGAGTTCCTGCATGTCGACGATCTTGCGGACGCCTGCCTGCTGCTGCTCAACCACTACGACTCACCGGAGACCATCAATGTCGGCCTTGGTGACGACATGCCGATTCGCGAACTCGCCGAGACTGTGGCTGCGGTAGTGGGGTTCAAGGGCACGATCGAATGGGATTCGTCCAAGCCCGATGGCATGCCACGCAAACTGCTGGATACCCGACGCATCAATGAGCTCGGCTGGAAGCCACAGATCTCCTTGCGCGAGGGTCTGGAAACCACCTACGCCTGGTACCTGCACAACTACGCCTGATCCGGAGGACCCATGGCCGGCAATGCCTCCGCGAATGCACCCGTCCAAGTGCTGCTGGCGGGTCGCACCGCATCCTTGATTCGGCTGACCTGCAAGCCAGGTTTGCGACCGGCACTGCTTGATGTGCTGAACAACTACCTGGATCGTCTTGGTGAAGAACCCGGCACGGAGATCTTCACCCTGTCTATTGATCCAGACAATGACGACTTGGTCTGGATGTATGAGGTCTTCGCCAACGAGGATGCCCAACGCGAGCACATGCAGGCGCCAGCCGTCGGAGAGATGCTGCCTCAGATGCAGGAGTTGCTCGATGGGCCACCGGCGGTCTTGCGCATGATGCCCTTGCGCTTGTCACTGCAGGAGACAGTGCTCAGCGACGAGTTCGAACTCTAGGAGAACGGCGGACGCGCGTCGATCCGAAGACTGGCCCGACCTGCGAGTCGCCAGACTCGTGCAGTTGCATCCCGATCCTCGTCGGTCACCAGGTTTCCCATCACGCGAAGAGCGATGGTCATGAGTCCTGTCGATCGCATACCCACTGGCCCCAGAGTCTTGATGAAACCAGGAACAGTGAGCAATCCCGCAAGCCGGCGGGCAATTGAGAAAGCGTTTCCGTAGCGAATGCTCAATTCGCCAGGCCAGATGTTGGAGTAGTCCAAAGTCGAATTGTCTTTGGTCTGTATAAGCATTTCGGCAACCAGGTGTCCGGTTTCCAAGCCATAGTCGATGCCCTCACCGTTAAGGGGGTTCACGCACCCGGCTGCATCACCGACAAGCATCCAGTTGCTTCCGGCGATATTGCTGACCGCCCCACCCATCGGCAACAGCGCAGACGAGAACTGCTTCAGCTCGCCGTCAAGCTTCCATTGCTCGCGCTGCTGATCGGTGTAGAGCTCAGTCAAGGCGCGCAGGTTGACGTCGGCCGGGCGCTTGGTTGTTGCCAAAGTCCCTACGCCGATGTTCACTTCGCCATCACCGAGCGGGAAGATCCAGCCATAGCCCGACAGCACCTCGTTTTGTTCGCCGCGCAACTCCAGATGCGATGAGATCCACTTGTCATCTGATCGTTCACTTCGAATGTAGGCGCGTCCAGCGACGCCATAGGCCGTCTGCTTGTGCCACTGGCGCCCAAGTCGACGCCCCAACTGAGACTTGGCACCGTCGGCCACGATCAATCTCCTGCATCGCACCACGCGACTGACCTTCTTGCCATCCTCCACGCAGGTGAACGTCACCGAAACAACGCGACCCGCATCGAGTTCAACATCAATGGCTCGATGTCCATCCAGGGGAATTGCTCCAGCCGCCAATGCGACCTGGCGAATGCGGGCATCCAGCTCGGTGCGAGGCACTGCGGATCCGTAGTCGGGCAAGGAGCCGCCAGGCCACGGCAGCATCAAGGTCTGCCCGAACCCGGCTGCCCGAAGTCCCAGATTGCGTGGCTGACCTTGCAGCCAATCGCCCAAGCCCAGCTCATTGAGTTCGTGGACGGCTCGTGGAGTCAGCCCATCTCCGCAGGTCTTGTCGCGGGGAAAGACCTGAGCATCGGCCAGCACCACGTCCAGGCCGCCGCGGGCGGCCCAAGCAGCTGCCGCTGCACCCGCTGGCCCAGCCCCGACGACAAGGACATCGGTGTCGGTTGGGAAAGAAGGCATTGGGTGATTCTCGCCGAAGGCATCACAGGTGATCTCCCGCGGGGGTTTCCACCCATGGTGGGCTCCTGCTCTCCTAGGCTCCCCCTCATGACAATTGCCGTGGGAGACAGCGTTCCCCAACTTGAGTTCATGATCATTCGCGAGGGGCGCGCGGCGTCGATCCCCAGCAGCGAGGTACTCGGCAGCGGACGCGTCGTGCTGTTTGCTGTGCCTGGAGCCTTCACGCCAGGCTGCTCAAAGATGCACCTGCCAAGTTACGTGCAGCGAGCCGATGAACTCTCGGCCAAGGGCGTGGACAGCATCGTGTGCGTCTCGGTGAATGACGCCTACGTCATGGATGCCTGGGGCAAGGAGCAGGGCGTTGGCGACCAGTTCGTGATGGCCGCAGATCCCCTTGGCGAATTCGCCAAGGCAGTGGGCATGGACGTCACAGTGCCTGCACTTGGCTTGCGCTCCAAGCGATACGCCATGGTCATCGAAAATGGAGTCGTCACCGAGTTCCTGCCTGAAGAGGACGGCTTCTCCGTACTTGCCAGCACGGCCGACTGCGTGCTCGACAAGCTCTAGTCAGGATCCGCATCGTTACGGTGCAGTCATGCGAAGTCCGATTGCCATTGCGCTCGCGGGCTTGCTCGCGGGAAGCGGCATAGCCTTTGCTACACCTGCGAGCGCCACAACCCAACTGGCACGGACTGTGCTGAACTCTCTGCCAGTCGCACCCGAACACCAGACCGGCTACGACCGATCGCTGTTCAGACATTGGATCAAGCAGCAGGGGTGCACCACCAGGCAGGACGTGTTCATTCGTCAACGCACAGCTGGCACCATCAATGGCTGCATTGTTGTTGATGGCCAATGGTTTTCTGCCTACGACGGCGTCGTGACCACCAACACTCGCGGCTTCGATATTGATCATCAAGTCCCTTTGAAAGAGGCGTGGGATTCTGGGGCTTGGCGGTGGAGCGCCGAAGAGCGCAAGGCTTTTGCCAATGACTTGGGGTACGCCAATTCTCTGAACGCCGTGAGTGCCTCATCGAATCGTTCGAAGGGGGAGCAGGATCCAGCGGAGTGGATGCCACCGCGAACAGCGGACACCTGTCGATACGCAAAGGCATGGGTCGGCGTGAAGTACCGCTGGCGACTGGCAGTGGATGTGCAAGAGAAGACGGCCTTGCAGGACATCCTGCGCACTTGTCCGGCAAGGATGGAGCTGCCACCGCTGGCCGCGTTGTGAATCAGCTGGTCTAGATGACGACGCAGACGCCAAGCACCAGGCCAGGCACATTCAGAAAATCCACTTTCAGCAACAGCTCCGGATCGTCCACGCAACTGACAAAGTGCGCCGTTGGACTGGCTGAAACAATGGGCCATCTGCGCAGATCGCCGCCAAGGCCAAGGCCAACGGCCTTTGATGCAGCCTCCTTGGCAACAACAGCCGTGAGCAGGGTCATCTGCTCATCAGCGACGAGCGCAGCCTCCGTTTCGGTCAGCACGCGGGCTACTGCAGGAGCCTGCCGACTGGAGCGCTCAACGTCCACGCCGACAGATTCGGCGCCCGAAACTGCGGCCACCATGACTCCGGGCGCATGCGCGAGGGACACCACGGGCAACTCGATGTGGCGTCCGTCTGCCCACGTAGCTTGAGGCGCTCCAGCCTCGGTACGGGTGATGATCAGCTCCTTGGCATCGACCTTCAGCTGATGCATCTCCAGCATCCAGGCGATCACCGCCTCTTTCAAGGCGATGCGGCCGAACAGCCACTCCATCCGGCGGGTCTGCTTGGCCTGCATCGACTCCCAGGCGGACAATTCCGAGGCCGTCAGCCATTTGTTGCCTCGGTCCTTCAGCATCTCCTCGGGGTAGGCCTTGAGCTCGTCTACGACCGTGACATGCACTCTGGCAAATGGCTCAACTACGCACACGTAGGTTGCCATCCGCGAAGAGTACGACGTTGAGGCGGGAAGGATCGGCGAATGACGCAGCTGCGACACACGCTCATGAACGATTGTTCAACGCCAGATTTCTGCCACCTGCACAAGCGCATCAGAATTTCAGTACCTTCGGCACTCATCGTTGCGAATTGGGGCACCCATGAAGGTTTGGTTCATCACCGGGACATCACGCGGATTCGGCTTCGTGTGGACTCAGGCGGCACTCGAGAGAGGCGACAAGGTAGTGGCCACCGCTCGGGACCTGGCACCACTGGAGCCGCTGGTGGCCAAGTACGGCGATGCAATTCTGCCCTTGCGACTGGATGTCTCTGACAAGGACGCGGTGTTCGAAGCAGTTGCGACCGGGCACGCGCATTTCGGACAACTCGATGTGGTCGTCAACAACGCCGGCTTCGGTCATATCGGCTATGTCGAGGAGTTGACCGAGGCGGAGATCCGTGCCCAGTTTGACACCAATGTCTTTGGCGTCATCTGGGTCACTCAGGCGGCGCTGCCGTTCCTGCGCGCTCAGGGATCGGGCCATCTCATCCAGGTCAGCAGCGCCAGTGGGCTGACGGCAGCCGGCGGCATGGGGCTGTACAGCGCATCGAAATGGGCCCTTGAAGGTCTGTCTGAAGCCCTCGCCCAGGAGGTGCGCAAGTTCGGCATCAGCGTGACGTTGATCGAACCGGGCGGATACGACACTGGTTTTGGCACTGCCGGTCGTCGTACTTCACAGATTCATCCCGACTACGTGGCTTCGCATGAAAAACTCGCCAAGCTGTTCGGCACCGCGGCCGGATCAGATGCCCATGACAGCATCGCTGCACTCTTTGCCGTTGTCGACGCCGAGAAGCCGCCAGTGCGATTGCTGCTTGGCAATCAGGCAGTCGACATCGTGACCGGCGCATACCAGCGTCGACTCAGTGACTGGAAGGCTTGGGAAGAAGTCTCCCGATCTGCTGGCTGAAGCATCGCTGTTTTGTTGCGCTCGTGAAGTAGGCCATGCTGGTCTCGTGAGTGGACGCCTGGTCATCATGGGTTCCGGTGAGAATGCCCCAGGCATGGTGAAGTTGCATCGCACCTTGTTTGCCAACCTTGGCGATGGCGCAAAAATGATGCTCGACACGCCTTTCGGCTTCCAGGTCAATGCCGATGACCTCTCATCGAAATATCAGCAGTACTTCGATGAGTCTGTTGGTCAGACCATTGAAATCGGTAAATGGCGACGCAAGGACGATCCCGTTCTTGATCGCGAGCGCACTCTTGCGCTCATCAATCGCTCCGACTGGGTCTTCGCCGGTCCGGGGAGTCCTTCATATGCGCTGCAGCATTGGCAGGACACCCCAATTCCGGGGGCCTTGGCCGAGGTCTTGACGCGCAACGGCACTCTGGTCATCGGAAGTGCAGCGGCGGCCACGATCGGCAGCTATGCCATTCCGGTCTATGAGATCTACAAAGTGGGACTGGACCCCTATTGGCTTCATGGACTCAACCTGCTGGGCACCGCAACCGGAATCCAAGCAGTTGTTGTTCCACACTTCGACAACCGCGAAGGCGGTCGACACGACACCAGTTGCTGCTACATCGGCCTTGAGCGACTCAAGACTCTTGAAGCCTTGCTGCCCGCCGGTATCGGAGTCATTGGTGTCGATGAGCACACCGCCGTGGTCATGGACCTGAACACCGACGAGATCTCTGTCTACGGGCCTGGCGGACTGACGCTACGCAATCGTGATGAACTCGAATTCATCGCCGCTGGCAGCACGACCACCGTCGATCACGTGCGTCACTTCTTCAAGAACCAACCAGTCAATGTCGCCGAGGCTCCCGAGTCGACAGCCACTTCCAGCAACGATCCCGCCCAGCGCTTCGCTGCACTACTGACTGAAGGCGACACTGATGGGGCCGCGGCGATTGCCCTTGAGGTTGAGTCCGAGCTCTTCAGTACCACGTCAATCCAGGCCCACGAGGCGCTTCGCTCGATGCTGGTGCAGTTGGCTGACACTGCTCGCAACGGTCTGGTTGACACCCGAGTCGTTCTGGAGCCGCTGGTGAATATCGCTCTGGAGGTTCGCCGACTCGCCCGCGAGAACAAGGACTACGCAATGAGTGACCTTGTGCGCGATTCACTGACCGACGCCGGCATCGAAGTGCGCGATACGCCAGACGGCATGGTCTGGGAGCAACTCGGCAAGCACTGAACTGGTCCTACATGACCCGTCCCACACCGCTGAAGCGTTCTCTGTACCAAGGTCCAAGGAAGTCGATGATCTCCACTCCATCAGAGGGATTGGAGGCGCTGACCATCTTCCCGTTGCCGATGTATATCGCCACATGATGCGCGCCTTTGCCAAAGTAGAAGACCAGGTCTCCTGGACGAATGTCGCTGACCGGCACCCGCCTGGTCTGGTCCCACTGCGTATAGCTGAGGGCGGTCAGTCCCACGCCGGCCTTGCCCCAGGCCGCCGCCGTCAGCTTCGAGCAGTCCCAGGAGCTCGGCGGGTCGGCGCTGAACGAGTACCGATCTCCCACCTGGGAGAGCGCGTACTTCACTGCAGTCTCACCCCGAGTGCCGCCAACAAATTCGCCCTCGGCCCGGGTGTCAGCACCTACCGATGACGGTCGCTGGTCGTTTCCGTCCTGCCGATCCCGTGCGTCCTGTGCGTCCTGCGCCTCCTGCTGGGCTCGAGCCGCAGCGATATCCCGAGCGCGCTCCTCCTGAGCAATGCGGGCCAGGCGCTGCCGGTCGGCTTCCTCCAGGCTGTCAAGCACTGCCTGTGCTTGCGCCACCCGAGCGTCCGATTCCGCCTTTGCCCGCGCCAACTCATCGCGAACTACCCTCGCGGCACTCTCCTGATCCGCGATCTGGGCCTGGGTCTGTGCAACACGCAGGCCTGTGGTCTTTGCGCGACGCATCTGGGCGATCTGCTTCTGCTGCAGTTGGGTGACAACGGCAGCCTGGTTGAGCAATGCAGTCGGATCATCGGCCATCAGGATCTCAAGAGTTGAGTCCAGGCCGCCGCTCATGTAGGCATCGCGTGCCAAGCGCTCCACGTTCGCGGCCGCGGCCTGATAGGCGGCAAGCTCACGATCCGCGCGCCTTTGCATTGCAGTCAAGCTCTTGGAAATACCGGACAGGCGCAACTGGGCCGCGCTAGCTCGCTCGGCCGCACCGGCGGCACTCATCTGCAGGTCTCGAACCTGCGCTCTGACCTGCTGCAGGCTGGGATCGGGGGCCGCCACGGAGTCTGGCAAGCCAGAAAGACCCAGGACTGTGACCACCGCGAGCGCGCCAAAAGCCGCCAATCGCCCGGTCCGCATGTTTCCATCATGCCTCGTGGAGCCAAAAAGTCAGCATCACGAAGAACGCCGCTAGCCCCTGACTGGGGTCGCCCATGGGAAACCATGGGGTGGTGCGCGAGGGGGGAGTTGAACCCCCACACCCTTTCGGGCACACGGACCTGAACCGTGCGCGTCTGCCTATTCCGCCACTCGCGCCTACCTTGCTTTGAAGCAAGCAGAGCGTACAGGGTCAATCAGGGCGCTAATCTCACAGTCCAGAGCCTGTCTGACCTGTATCTCCAAGGAGCACCGTGTCTGAAGCAACCCGCATGACCGTCACTCGAGTAATCCCGGCGTCAGCGGAGGTCATCTTCTCGCTGGTCACCTTGCCCTCCGGGCATGTAGCGATGGACGGTTCGGGCATGTTGATCTCGGCACCTGATGACAAGCCGCTGACCGCGGTGGGCGACACCTTCATCATCAACATGGACCGCGAGCCACTGGGGGACGTGCCCGAGATGGGCAAATACGACGTGCTCAACACGGTCACTGCCATCGAGCCGAATCGACTTCTGGAGTGGAGCGTGGGCACGGTTGGCCGTCCAGCATTCGGCCATTTCTACGGCATCTCGCTCACACCCATCAGCGATTCCGAGACCGAAGTCGCCAACTATGTCGACTGGGCCGCAATCCCTGAGAAGTACCGCGATCGCGTGACCTTTCCCGTTGTCCCCCAACACATGATGGAAGCCAGTTTGGCGCGATTGGAACAGGCGCTGCTTTCCGCCTGACGTACGAAGCATCTCTCACATGAGAGTGCGACTTCACGCGAAGTCGCGCCTCGGGGATTCCACAAGTATGCGAGGTACCATGCCAAGACGATTGTCGATCGAACGAGGTGTGTGTGGGGCTGCTTGCTCGGTTTGAGGACTCCCTCGACCGGATGGTCAATGGGGCGTTTGCGCGTGCCTTCAAAGCCGAGGTCCAACCGGTGGAGATCGCATCTGCATTGCAGCGTGAACTCGATGATCGTGCGGCGATCATGGACCGCAGCCGCACTGTCGTCCCAAATGTCTTCAACATCGAACTCTCCGGCCATGACTACACCCGCTTGGCAGTCTTTCGCGATGCTCTGCAAGGAGAGCTCATCACCTTGGTGCAGGGCTACGCCGCTGAACAGCGCTACACCCTGCTAGGCGGGGTTCACGTGACGATCTCCCAAGATGAGGACCTTGAGACGGGCATCTTCCGGGTGCGCAGTGAAGCGCGCGCTGAGGTTGCGGCTCAAAGTGGAAGCGCCGATCTGGACAGCACAGAAGGTGCAGCACTGGGCGGTCAACCTCGCCTGGAAGTCGGAAGAACGGCCTACCCGCTTGTCCGTGCGGTGACTCGCATTGGGCGCGGAGCCGATGTCGACATTCGGGTCGATGATCCTGGCGTTTCCCGGCACCACTGCGAGATCGTGATGGGCACTCCGCTGCGCGTCCGCGATCTCAATTCCACCAATGGCACCACTGTTGGTGGGCAACGCATCACCGAGCTTGAGCTGGCCGAGGGCACCGCTATTCAGGTGGGCTCCACCACCCTCGTGTTCCGGAGCCTGTGACCTGTGTCCGAGCTCGGACTCACCCTCGCAAGGCTTGCCTTTCTGGGACTGATGTGGCTGTTCGTGCTGACCACTGTGTTGGTCCTTCGACGAGATCTCAAGCAACCGGCTGAGGCTCGGCCCATAGCCCTTGGCCGCACCCCACGACCGCCACGCCCTGCCAAGGTTCCCAAGAACAAGGCAGCAAAAGTGCGTGGCTCAAAGTTGATCGTCACTGATGGAGCCCTCAGCGGCACTGTCATCCCACTTGGCACTGCCGATGTGACCATCGGGCGCGCTCCTGATTCAACAGTCGTTGTCGAAGACGACTACGCCTCCAGTCGTCACACTCGCGTCTTCGTCATAGATGGCGTCTGGATGGTTGAGGATCTCGGCTCGACCAACGGCACCTGGATTGATCGCACTCGCATCACAAGCGCCACGGCTCTGCCCGTTGGAGTTCCCTTGCGCGTGGGCCGAACTACCTTGCAATTGCAGAAGTAGCGGAGCAGCCAATGCAACTGCGCTACGCGGCTCGATCCGATGTTGGACTAGTACGTCCTGGAAATGAGGACTCCGGCTATGCGGGCCCAAGCCTGCTCGTCATTGCTGACGGTATGGGTGGCCACGCCGCCGGTGAGCTGGCTTCAGCCACCGCCGTAGCGATTCTCGCCGAACTCGACGCGACCCCTCCGTCCGATCCGGTCACCGCATTGGCTGACGCTGTTGATCGCATCGGCAACTCGATCGTCGAGCTCGTGCGGCACGACACTGAGGTTGAGGGCATGGGCACCACTGTCACTGCCTTGTATTGGCTCGGCGCTCGGCTTGCAGTCGTGCACGTAGGCGACTCACGCGCCTATCTCCTGCGCGATGGCGAGCTGAGCCAGCTCACACACGACCACACGTATGTGCAGACACTCGTTGACGCCGGACGCATCTCGGAGGAGGAGGCCGCAACACACCCCCGCCGTTCACTGCTAATGCGGGCACTTGATGGTGTGAATCCGGTTGAGGCTGATCTCTCCGTGCGCGAAGCGCGGGCTGGCGATCGCTATCTGCTGTGCTCGGACGGGCTCTCGGGTGTCATGAGCAACGAGGAAATTGGACTGCTGCTAGCCGAGGGGGAGCCCACCGGTTGTGTCACCCGACTGGTCGACCGCGCGCTGGAGTATGGCGCACCGGACAACGTCACCGTCGTCGTCGCCGATGTCATTGATTACGACCTTGACATTGCTGACTCAACGATTCTTCCTGTCGTTGTCGGCGCAGCCGGTGAATTACGCGTGCGCGAACGCCTTCCCCATGTGGAGTTTCCCCTCGATGCCGAACCAGATCCCGAAAACGTCGCGATCGCCAGAGCACGCGCTGCGGCTGCCACTCCCGAGAACGCCTTGCAGGTGCGAAAGCGCGAGGTGCGACGGCGTCGTTCACTGCAGTGGATACTCAGCATCATCGCGATTCTCGCAGTCGTCGCTGTCAGCGTCTTTGCCGGCCGCAGCTGGTTGCAGCATCAGTGGTACGTCAGCGTGTACGGCAACCCCGGCACCGGAACTGTGGCTGTCTACAACGGGATTCCTGGCTCAGCACTTGGGTTCTCACTGTCTCGAGTCACGACCGACAGCCAAGTCGCAGTTGGCACGCTGCCACTGTTTGATCAGGAATTGGTCAGCAAGGGCATTCCTGCCGCAGACGAGAATGACGCAGCTCGCATCACCAGAGAACTCGCTCAACGCGCGGCTGAATGCCAGGCCGAGACTCCCGCGGTAGGTTGCCCAGGAACTCCGAACTGATGGCATTTCTGAATGTGCCAACTCGGCAGCCCACACGCCGTACGACTGAGCTTCTGCTGATCATTGGCGCGTGGGCCCTTGGGGTAATTGCCGCAGTTCAGATTGGTTGGGCCACCGGCGAGGGCATGACTGTTCCGATGTGGATCACCGTCAGCATCGTCGGTGTGCTGGCGATCGCCATGCACATCGTGGTGCGCTTGAGGGCAAGCTACGCGGATCCGATACTCCTGCCCATTGCAACCTTGCTGACTGTGCTCGGCCTAGTGATGATCTATCGCATTGACGTTGCTGCAGCACAGCGCGCCGAACGCAACGATGCGCCCGCGCCCACCCCTGATGTTTATGCGCAACTGACGTGGTTCGCAGTAGCGGTAGTGCTCTTCATCGCGACCATCATTTTGCTCAGGGACCACCGCAGGCTCCAGCGCTTCACCTTCACCTTCGGTCTGCTCGGTCTTGTCGCACTCGTGTTACCTCTGGTGCCAGTGATCGGCAACACCGTCAATGGCGCAACACTGTGGGTGCGCGTCCTTGGATTGTCCTTCCAGCCAGCCGAGGCCGCGAAGATCCTGCTGACGATCTTCTTCGCCGGCTACTTGGTCATGAAGCGCGACTCACTGGCCTTGGTGCGCACCAAGATCTTCGGCATCGGCTTTCCCCGACCCAAGGATCTGGGTCCGATCATGGTGGCCTGGCTGGTGTCCCTGGCGGTTCTGGTCTTCGAGCGCGACCTCGGCACTTCCCTTTTGTTCTTTGGACTGTTCGTCTTCATGCTCTACATCGCCACGCAGCGGCGTTCCTGGCTGATCCTCGGTGCGACGCTGTTTGTATTCGGCGCCACGGCCGCGTACTTCGCCTTCGGGCATGTTCGCAATCGTGTGGACATTTGGTGGGATCCGTGGGGCGATGCCAACAACACTGGCTACCAGCTCGTGCAGTCGCTGTACGGACTGGCAAGTGGTGGCATGTTCGGCAGCGGCCTGGGTCAGGGCTACCCCGACTTCGTGCCCTTTGCCAACACTGACTTCATCATCGCTGCCATTGGCGAGGAACTGGGCTGGACCGGGCTTGTCGTGCTACTTCTGCTGTACGCAATTCTCGTTGAGCGCGGCATTCGCACCGCCATTGCTGTGCGCGACTCCTTTGGCCAGTTGCTTGCCGTCGGACTGTCGCTGACCTTGGCCCTGCAGGTGTTCGTCATCGCCGGGGGTGTGACGCGATTGATTCCTCTGACCGGGCTGACGACTCCATTCCTGTCCTACGGCGGATCCTCACTTGTTGCCAACTGGGTCATCGTGGCGTTGTTGATTCGGATTTCGGATCGTGCTCGACGACCTGACGTGTATGTCCCTGGCGTTGACGAGGCCTTGACCCAGGTGGTGCGGAAAGTATGAATCGCCCCATCCGCCGCGTAAGCGCGGTGCTGGCACTGCTGTTGCTTGCACTCGTCGTCAACATCACGATCATCCAGGTATTCCGAGCCGCCGATTATCGGGACCGCCCCGGCAATCAACGCCAACTGCTCGCTCAATACGACCGCGAGCGCGGCCCGATCCTGGTGGCTGCTGATCCCGCTGCGCGTTCAGTCGAGACTGGTGACACCCTTCGATACAAGCGCGTCTACTCCAATGGACCGCTGTATGCACCCATCACAGGCTTCTACTCGCTCGTCTATGGTGCGACGGGGCTGGAGCGCACTGAGAACCGAATCCTCAATGGCAGCTCAGACTTGCTCTTTGTCGATCGCACCAAGCAACTGTTCGCCGGCCGCCAGATTCAAGGCGGCGCTGTCACGACGACGATCAACAGTCGAGCGCAGGTGGCCGCCTTCAAGGGTCTGGGCAGCAAGACTGGCGCTGTTGTGGCGATCGAGCCTTCAACTGGTCGGATTCTGGCGTCTGCGCAATCTCCGTCCTTCGATCCGAATCTGTTGTCCTCTCACAATCCCGCTGAGATTCGCGCCTACTACGAGAAGCTCACCGCTGATCCGAGGAAGCCACTGCTGAATCGCCCACTCGTTGCGCTGAATCCGCCTGGTTCAACCTTCAAGCTCGTGGTTACCGCCGCCGCCCTCGCCTCAGGTAAGTACACCGCCAATTCAATTCTGCCCGGACCGGCCTCCTACCGCTTGCCGAACTCCACCAAGGAACTGCAGAACTGGCAGGGCCGCGCATGCAGCCCCAGTGGCTTCCTCACCTTGGAGCGGGCGCTCGCCGTCTCCTGCAACACCGCCTTCGCGTATCTGGGCAACCAACTCGGGGATGATGCCTTGCGCGCCCAAGCGCAGAGCATGGGCTTTGATTCAAGCTTTGAGATACCTCTGCGCGCAGCACGCTCCACTTTCCCTGAGGATCCCGACGCTCCACAGACCGCCTTGAGCTCCATCGGACAGTTCGAAGTTCGCGCAACGGCGTTGCAGATGGCCATGGTTGCCTCAGCCATCGGCAACAAGGGCGTGCTGATGAACCCCTACCTTGTGCAGCAGATCCGAGGTCCTGACCTTTCGATCCTGCAGACGACTCTTCCGTCGGTATTCCGGCAAGCCATGACTCCGCAGAACGCCGCATCAGAGACGGCGATGATGGTCAACGTCGTGGACAACGGAACCGGCTCCAATGCTCAGATCCCTGGCATAGATGTGGCGGGCAAGACCGGGACCGCACAAACCGGAAATGCACGACCGTCTGTCGCATGGTTCGTGGCATTTGCTCCCGCAAACAATCCTCAGGTCGCTGTCGCAGTCATGATCGAGGAAGCCGGAACGGCAGAGATCAGTGGAAACGGTCTCGCAGCGCCAATTGCAAAGAGGGTCATCGAAGCGGTGCTGCTGGATTCAAAGACCAACCTGAGATAGTTGGACTTAAGTAAATGGAGGAAGTGTGAGCGACGTGCGCATGCTTGGTGATCGCTATGAAATTGGCGAGGTCATCGGGCGTGGAGGCATGGCCGAGGTGCATGAGGCGCACGATGTGCGCCTTGGACGAAGAGTCGCTATCAAGATCTTGCGTCCCGACCTTGCTCGTGACCCCGATTTCCAAGTTCGCTTTCGTCGCGAGGCACAATCAGCTGCAGCCTTGAACCACCCCAACATCGTCGCTGTGTACGACACTGGCGAGGACCGACTCGATGGTGAAGCCGGCGGCGCGCAGGTAGTCGTTCCGTACATCGTCATGGAATTCGTTGATGGCATGACCTTGCGTCAGCTGCTCTCCGCTGGACGTCGTCTACTGCCTGAACGGGCACTTGAAATCGCATCAGGCGTGCTCTCTGGTCTGGACTACGCACACCGCCACGGCATCGTCCATCGCGATATCAAGCCGGCAAACGTGATGCTCACTCGTACTGGTGACGTGAAGGTGATGGATTTCGGCATCGCTCGTGTCATCAACGAATCTGGCATCAGCATCACGGCCAGCTCGGCAGTCATGGGCACTGCGCAGTACCTGTCACCCGAGCAAGCCCGCGGTGAAGTGGTGGACGCGCGCAGCGATCTCTACTCAACTGGCGTACTGCTCTACGAGCTGCTCACTGGTCGCCCACCATTCATTGGCGAGTCCGCGGTGTCCATCGCCCACCAACATGTCTCCGAGATGCCAACACCTCCTTCACAGATCGACAATGGCGTCTCACCAGAGATTGATCTCATCGTCCTTGCAGCTTTGGCCAAGCGCACTGACGAGCGCTACCAGACTGCTGGTGAGTTCCGTGCCGATGTTGAGCGTGTGATTCAAGGCGGCCCGATGACTATGGCCGTGCCAACAATGATGGCCAGTGAGCACACGCAGATGCTCTCGCCAGTAGAAGCCTCCGGCAGCGCGGCCTACGCGCGGTACCAACAGCAACAGCGTCGTGGTCGCGGCGGTGCATTCTGGGCTATCGCAGTCGTCGCGATCGTCGGAGCCGTAGCCGCAGCCTTGTTCTTCGTCCTACCGCTACTTGGAGGCGCAAGCACGAACAAGGTCAGTGTTCCCAACCTCGAAGGCCTCACGGTCGAAAGCGCCCAATCCCTCCTGAGTGCTTCGAATCTCAGTCTCGGCGGTCAGACCACCGAGGTCTCAGACCGACCGCTCGGGCGCATCATCGCGCAACTGCCAGCATCGGGCGAATCACTTGAGGAGGGCCAGGCCGTAAATGTCACAGTCAGCAGTGGCAAGGAACAGGTTCCCGTTCCACTGTTGGTCGGCCTGACCTCCGTCGATGACGCGCGCTTCGCTCTGGAAGAAGTCGGGCTTCAACTTGGTCCCGTCGGCGAGGTGGATTCCAAGCAGCCTGCTGGAAACGTTGTGTCTCAAACGCCAGGTGAAGGTGAGCAGATCAACGTCGGCAGCACTGTGTCGATCAAGATCGCCTCGAGCAGTGTCAAGGTGCCTTCTGTTATCGGATCCACAGAAGCGCAGGCTCGAAGCGACATTGTTCAAGCTGGCTTTGATCCGCAGGTCATCTATCAGGACACCGGGGCAGATGTTGCTGGCACTGTGCTTGCGCAGTCACCCAAGGCCGGAGCCAAACTGGATCGTGGCTCAGTTGTCACCATCACCGTTGGCAGAATCGGACCAACGCCGACGCCGACAGTGACTGAAGTTCCGCCACCACAGATTGGCTAGCAGCAAGCGCCGCTAGTGGTGCACAACCGGCGCAAGGCCGGCACTGTTCGCAACAGCATTGATATCGCCGCACTCGGCAAGCCAGTTGGCCAGCATCCGATGCCCGCCTTCAGTGAGCACTGACTCAGGGTGAAACTGCACTCCCTCGATCGGCAGCGAACGGTGACGCACACCCATAATCACGCCGCTGTCAGTCTGGCCAGTGATCTCAAGTTCATCGGGCATGGTTGCCGGGTCAATGGCCAGTGAGTGATATCTCGTGGCCGTGAAGGGGTCAGGTAGCCCCTGCATCACACCGATGTCTCGGTGGTGCACGAGAGAGACTTTGCCGTGCAGTAGTTCAGGAGCGCGACCGACAGTGGCACCAAAGGCAACGCCGATCGCCTGATGCCCAAGGCACACACCCAGGATCGGCAACTGGCCACCACATTCCTGAACAATGGCGATGCAGACACCGGCGTCCTCGGGTGTACCAGGACCTGGCGAGAGCAGCGCTCCGTCATAGCCAAGGGCCTCAGCAGGAGTGACGTCGTCATTTCGCCGCACAGTGACCTCTGCGCCAAGTTGGGCGAGGTACTGCACCAGGTTGAAGACGAAGGAGTCATAGTTGTCCACAACCAAGATCCGGGTCATACCGGTATCTTCTCAGCACAAGGTCGGCTTCAACGGAGCCGGCTCGCTCACAGGAGGGTCACCACAGTGCCAGAGTCCAAGCGACGCAAGAAGGACAACGGGTACACCCCGCCGCCCACCATGGGCGAGCGCAAGGTCGCGCGCCTTGGTTCGCCCCGATGGCTGGCCCCCCTCATGGTGGCCTGCTTCATCGTGGGCCTGATCTACATCGTGGTGTTCTACATCGCCGGGTCGCAGATTCCGATCATGCGCGATCTGAGCAATCTGGTAAATATCGGCATTGGCTTCGGTTTCATCATCGTTGGATTCTTCTTATCCACGAAGTGGCGATAGCTCCTCGATAGGAGACTTACACGGCTGTAATTCTCCACAGCTGTGGAAAAGTATGTGGATAACTACGTCTGCAGGCCTGGGACAAAGGGCGCGAGCAGATCCTGGACCTGTGAGGTGCGCACCAGCGTTGCGACAAGCAGGAATGCGAGCAGGCCCAGACATCCGATGGTCTGCCACAGCACTTGGTTGCGGCGAGGGGCGAAGACAAAGATGGCCGCCACCAGTGCTCCCACGACGAGCCCACCCAGATGCGCACGCCAGTCCACATTGGGCTGGATGAACCCAAAGGCCAGGTTGATCGCCAACAGCACGAGCACTTGAGTGATGTCGTACCTCAGTCGCCGACCAGCCACGACAAAGGCGCCCATGAGCCCGAAGATGGCACCGCTAGCGCCTACGGACACGGTATTGATTTCCGAGAAGGAGTAGGAGGCCATTGCCCCACCCAGCGCTGAAAGCAAGTACAGCACGGCGAACCGAGCATGGCCAAGGACTCGTTCCAGGGTAGGACCCATCACGAACAGCACATACATGTTGAAGGCGATGTGCAGGATTGATCCATGCAGGAAAGCACTGGTCAGCAATGACCAGTAGTCACCATTGGCCGCGATCCCAATTGGCCACATACCCCAGTTCGAGGCGGATTGGTCAACCCCGATCGACAGCTGCAGCAGGAACACCGCGATATTGATGCCGATCAAGCCGTAGGTCAGGTACGGCTTGGAGATCACGGGCGCCCCAAGAGCCGTGATCACATGCACAGTTTCGGCTTTGTCCACGCACGATGGACATTGAAATCCCACCGGCGCCGGGATCATGCACTCCGTGCAGATGGGCTGACCGCAGCGGCCGCAATGGATATAGGTCACCCGCTCCGGATGCCGATAGCACACTGGGCCGGCAGGCTCCCCTGCTGGCTCAGTCATCGATGACTAGGCGCGAGTGACGGTGACCGAGTTGATGACAATCGGCTCCAGGGGACGGTCCTGCGGGCCGATGGGTGAAGAGGTGATCGAGTCGACGACATCGCGAGACTCCTGATCAGCGACCTCACCGAAGATGGTGTGCTTGAAGTTCAACCAGGTCGTGGCTCCCACGGTGATGAAGAACTGCGAGCCGTTGGTATTAGGGCCCGCGTTGGCCATGGCCAGGAGATAGGGTCGATCAAAGCTGAGTTCTGGATGGAATTCATCAGCGAACTTGTAACCCGGGCCACCGGTACCGGTGCCAAGCGGGTCGCCACCTTGGATCATGAAGCCGGGAATGACACGGTGAAAGATCACGCCGTCATACAGGGGTGTCGAGGACTTCTCGCCAGTCTTTGGGTTGGTCCATTCGATTGACCCGTCAGCAAGGCCGGTGAAATTGTTCACGGTCTTGGGTGCGTGGTTGTCGAACAGGTTGATACGGATGTCACCCTTATTGGTGTGCAGCGTGGCTGTTGAAGTCATGGCTTGATCCTGTCATGAGAGAGCTCTGGACGATGGGTGCCCTTGCATTCGGGCGAACGAAGTGGAGGTTAGGAGACTCGAACTCCTGACTTCTGCCTTGCAAAGGCAGCGCTCTACCAACTGAGCTAAACCCCCTGAGAACTACTTATCGTAGATCAGGTTCCTGTGTTGGCTCTGACCAAAGATCGGCCTCATCCTGATTCGCCAAGTACTGCTTGTAGGCGAAGTAAGCGACCCCGACAACGATTCCGAGCACTAATAGTTTTTTCACGTGGGCCTAGATGGACTTGAACCATCGACCTCTTCCTTATCAGGGAAGCGCTCTAACCAAGCTGAGCTATAGGCCCGTTCCGAACCGCAAGGCAATTGGCATTGCTCCGAGGCGCGGGGTGAAACAGTACCTGATCTAGAACAGGCACTGCGCCGGGGCGTTAGTCGCTTGGCTCAGCAGGGTCAGTGACGGCTTCAGTGACCTGATCCAGAGGCTCAACTTGGACTTCTGTGGCTTCGTCAGTGAGTTCATCCTCGGCCAGGTCTTCTGCCTCCTGGCCACGAGCAACCGCCACGATGGCGTCGCCGTCAGCGAGGTTCATCAGGCGAACCCCCATGGTGTCACGTCCAGAAGGTCGGACCTGATCCACGCTTGTGCGAATAACCACGCCATTGGATGCGATGGCAAAGATCTGATCACCCTCATCGCAGACCAAGGCGCCTACTAGCGAACCACGCTCCTCGACCAGTCTCATCGCGCGCACGCCAAGAATGCCTCGGCCTTTGGGCGCCCACTCAGTGATAGCAGTGCGCTTGGCGTACCCGCCATCAGTGATGGTTACGACGTATGCGCCATCGCGAGCCACATCCATGGCCAGTAACGAGTCCTGGCCACGGAATCGCATACCGATGACGCCACTGGTGGCACGACCCATCGGTCGCAGGGTCTCATCCTTGGCATCAAAGCGCGCAGACATGCCCTTGCGAGAGAACAGCATGAGGTGATCGTTTTCGGACACCAATTGTGCCGAAATCAACTCATCGTCATCTGCAAGATTGATTGCGATGATGCCACCGGTGCGATTGGTGTCGTAGTCGGAAAGCCTGGTCTTCTTGACCATGCCCTTGAGCGTTGCCAGCACCAGATGCTCACCGGCCTCGTAGTCAGCGATTGCCAGCACCTGGGCGATAGTCTCGTCAGGTTGGAAGGCCAGCAGGTTGGCTACATGTTGGCCGCGCGCGTCGCGACCAGCTTCAGGTAGCTGATAGGCCTTCGCGCGGTAGACGCGTCCCTTATTGGTAAAGAACAGCAGCCAATGGTGCGTGGTGGTGACGAACATGTGCTCGACCACATCATCCTGGCGAAGTGCAGCACCCTTGACTCCCTTGCCGCCCCGACGTTGCTCGCGATAGAGCTCGGCCTTGGTGCGCTTTGCATACCCACCTGAAGTAATGGTGAGCACAACATCCTCAACAGCGATGAGGTCTTCGTCAGTGACGTCGCCATCCCAGGCGACAAAGTCTGTTCGGCGATCATCACCGAACTTCTCGGTGATCTCTGCGAGTTCTTCAGAGATGATCGAACGCTGACGAGGCTCATTGCTGAGGATGTCGTTGTAGTCAGCGATCTTGGTCATCAGGTCTTCGTACTCATCAACGATCTTCTGATGCTCCAGGGCCGCGAGGCGACGCAGCTGCATGTCCAGAATGGCCGTTGCCTGGACTTCGTCGATCTCGAGCAGTTCCATCAACCCGGTGCGCGCATCGTCGACAGTTGCCGACGCGCGAATCAGAGCGATGACCTCGTCGAGGGCATCCAGTGCCTTGAGGTAGCCGCGCAGAATGTGTGCGCGCTCTTCGGCCTTGCGCAAGCGATAGCGCGTACGGCGTTGGATGACCTCAACCTGGTGCGTCACCCAGTAGCGGATGAAGGCCTCAAGTGTGAGGGTGCGTGGCACGCCATCGACCAGGGCAAGCATGTTGGCGCCGAAATTATCCTGCAACTGCGTGTGCTTGAACAGTTGGTTCAGGACAACCTGCGCAACAGCATCGCGCTTGAGTTCAAAGACCAGACGCATTCCAGTGCGCGAGCTTGAATCATCACGCACATCTGAAATGCCAGTGAGCTTTCCGTCACCGACAAGCTCGGCAACGCGCAGCAGAAGGTTGTCGGGGTTCACCTGGTACGGCAACTGGGTGACAATGAGTACCTGGCGGCCACGAGCGTCTTCATCGACTGTGACCACTGCGCGCATCGTGATCGAACCTCGACCGGTGCGGTAGGCATCTTCGATGCCCTTGCGTCCAACAATCAGCGCGCCTGTGGGGAAATCAGGGCCCTTGACAATCTCCAGGAGTGCTGTCATGCGCTCATCAGTGGTGGCATCTGGATTTGCGAGTACCCATTGCGCGGCAGCTGCAATTTCACGCAGGTTGTGCGGCGGAATGTTCGTGGCCATGCCGACTGCGATGCCCGAACTGCCATTGACAAGCAGATTGGGAAAACGGCTCGGCAAGACGAGTGGCTCTTGAGTGCGGCCGTCGTAGTTCGGACCGAAGTCGACCGTCTCTTCGTCGATGTCGCGCACCATCTCCATGGCGAGCGGGGCCATGCGACATTCGGTGTAGCGCTGGGCAGCTGGCGGATCGTTGCCGGGTGATCCGAAGTTGCCCTGTCCTTGCACCAGCGGGTAGCGCAGCGACCAAGGCTGGGCCAGGCGTACGAGTGCGTCATAGATGGCACTGTCGCCGTGTGGGTGATAACTGCCCATGACATCGCCGACCACACGCGCGCTCTTGGAGAAGTTGCGGTCTGGACGGTAGCCGCCGTCGTACATCGCATACAGCACGCGGCGGTGCACCGGCTTGAGACCATCGCGCACATCGGGCAGTGCGCGAGAGACGATGACCGACATCGAGTACTCGAGGTAGGAACGCTGCATCTCCGTCTGAAGATCAACAGGCTCGATCCGACCGTGTGAACTGATTACTTCAGTGTCTTCAGACACGCTGAACTCCTGAAACTAGATGTCGAGGAAACGCACGTCGCGTGCGTTCTGCTGAATGAAATTGCGGCGGGACTCGACGTCTTCGCCCATGAGTACGCTGAACATTTCGTCAGCCTGCGCTGCATCATCAAGAGTGATCTGCTGAAGCACTCTGTTTGCGGGATCCATGGTGGTGTCCCACAGCTCATCGGCATTCATCTCGCCAAGGCCCTTGTATCGCTGAATGGCTTCGTCCTTAGGCAGGCGCTTGCCTGCGGCAATACCGGCTTCGATGATGCCGTCGCGCTCACGATCAGAGTAGGCAAACGCTGCATCGTCTCGTGACCACTTGATCTTGTAGAGCGGTGGCTGCGACAAGAAGACGTGACCCAGATCTACCAGCGGCCGCAGGAATCGAAAGAGAAGCGTCAGAAGCAAGGTGGTGATGTGCTGACCATCGACGTCAGCATCGGCCATCAGTACGACCTTGTGGTATCGCAGCCGGTTGATGTCGAACTCATCTTGGATCCCAGTACCGAAGGCTGACACAAGTGCCTGCACTTCGGTATTGGCCAACACCTTGTCGATGCGTGCCTTCTCAACGTTCAGGATCTTTCCGCGAATCGGCAGGATCGCTTGAATGCGCGGATCGCGACCTTGACGAGCCGAGCCGCCAGCTGAGTCACCTTCGACAATGAATATCTCGCACTCTTCAGGCTCACGACTGGAACAGTCAATCAACTTGCCCGGCATACCGGCTCCGCCGAGCAGACCCTTGCGATTACGAGCCAGATCACGCGCCTTGCGGGCAGCGATACGAGCGGTTGCCGCATTGACCGCCTTGCGGGCAATCTCCTTGCCCTCGCTGGGGTGTTGTTCAAACCAGGCACCGAGCTGATCATTGACTGCCTTTTGAACGAATGCCTTCATCTCAGTGTTGCCAAGTTTGGTCTTGGTCTGACCTTCGAACTGCGGCTCTGCGAGCTTCACGCTGATGATTGCCGTCAAACCTTCACGTACGTCCTCGCCGGAGAGGTTGATGTCCTTCTCCTTGAGAATGTTCCACTCGCGCGCGAACTTGTTGACAAGGGTGGTCATCGCCGAACGGAAACCCTCTTCGTGCGTGCCACCTTCGGTTGTGTTGATGGTGTTGGCGAAGGTATAGACCGACTCTGCGTAAGTGTTGTTCCACTGCATCGCTATCTCAGCGCTCATCCGTCGCTCATCTGTGTCGGCCTCGGTCTCGACGTAGATGACGTGCTGATGCGCAGCACCCTTGCTGGCATTGATGTGCTGGACGAAATCCGAGATCCCACCGTCGTAGCGGTAGCGCACACTGCGGACTCGCTGCTCTTCATCTTCTCTCTCAATTGTTGCCAACGCAGCGCTGGCTTCGGCCTCTTCGCTGGAAAGCGAAGGGCGAACCACCGCTGCGCGTTCATCAGTGAGCTCAATGGTCAGGCCCTTGTTGAGGAAGGCCATCTCCTGGAAGCGACGCGACAAGGTAGTGAAGTCGTACGTGGTGGTCTCGAAGATCTCCGCGTCAGCCCAGAAGGTGACCGTGGTTCCGGTCAGGTCTGTGGCCTCACCAATGGCGAGGTCAGCCTGTGGGACTCCGTGCAGATAGGACTGACGATGCACGCGGCCGTTGAGACGAACTTCGACGTCTAAGGTGCGCGAGAGCGCGTTGACCACAGAGATGCCGACGCCATGAAGTCCGCCGGAGACGGTGTAACCGCCACCGCCGAACTTTCCACCGGCGTGCAGCACGGTCAGTACGACTTCAACAGCCGGGCGGCCCTCGCTCTCAACGATGTCGACCGGGATGCCTCGACCATCGTCGACCACGCGCACGCCGCCGTCTGCGAGCAGTGTGACGGAGATGGTGGTGGCGTAACCAGCCATCGCCTCGTCGACGGAGTTGTCCACGACCTCGTAGACGAGATGGTGCAGGCCTCGCTCACCGGTGGATCCGATGTACATGCCCGGGCGCTTACGGACAGCGTCCAGACCTTCGAGCACGGTGATGGCGCTGGCGTCATACGACACGGGTAACTGGCCTCCTGGAATGCTGGGAAGGGTGCTGAGATATTGCAGTAAGTCTACCCCGAATCTGTGACATGACTGCCAGATATTGGCCCGTGGCACTATCCAGGACGCCTTGACCCCCCAGGGTAAAGGCTGGTGTATGAACCGACCTCTAAACTGCTTCCTTAGTGGCTGCCTGGGCCGTGGGGCCTAGCCGTAGGTGTCGCGAGGCCCGCGGCCCTTGACGTGCCTGGCCCCAGACTTCCAAGAAGGTCCCTGTGGGCCCTGTATCCGAATATCGGTAACCACGCCTGCTCCGATTGCAGCATCAATGGTGGTGCGCAGGGTGGGCAGCAGATACCGAACCTGGGTGGCCCAGGTCGTGGACTCAGCCCGCAGGGTCAAGACACCGTCAATGAAGGACTCCGGGACAACATGACTGGCCAGATCAGCGCCCACAATCTCCGGCCACAGGACCGTGACCTGAGCTCCGGCACGCTCGCGGGTCCAACCGCGATTGCTGATCAATTCGCCGACCGCATCACCCAAAGGCAGTGGATCTCGGCTGTCAGAAGTGCCCGAGGGTCGCCTGCCACGCGATTTGGATCGCTGCTTGCCCGCACCAACTGCCCGATTCAAGGCCTTGGCAGCGGCATCCCCGCCCGCCGGAACTTCGCCTCGCTCAGAGGTCATGGGTCACCCTCCCAGTATCCACGCGAAAGCGCGAGCCGGAAAGCTCAGCTGGGATGTCGGCGTCAACAGCAGCCGTGATGAGCACTTGATTGGCGTTGACCAGACGCATAGCGAGCCGCTCCCGTCGCGCAACATCCAACTCGGCAAAGACGTCATCCAGGATCAGGACTGGGTCCTCCCCATCGGCCTTCAAGACATCGAAGCAGGCCAGCCGAAGTGCCAGCGCAATCGACCACGACTCGCCATGTGAGGCGTATCCCTTCGCCGGCACTGGACCCATGCGGATGGCCAGATCGTCTCGATGTGGACCAATAAGAGTGATGCCGCGGTTGAGTTCTTCAGCTCTGCGCAGCTCTATGGCCTCAAGCAGTGCAGCACTCCAGATGCCACGATCACGTGATGCCGATGGCAGACGCTCACCGAGAGCCGACTCAAGACTGGAGACGTAAAGCAACTCAAGCGCAGCAGAGGTGTCCTGCGCAATGAACTCGTAGTCGCGGACCGCTGGTGGAGTCAGAACATCCAGCAGCTCCAGGCGGGCAACGATCAGCTCAGCACCGATGGTCGCGAGTTGTTCGTCCCACACATGCAGAGTTCTCAGCATTTCTTGTCCTGCGCTCTTACGAGCAACCGATGCTGACTTCAACAGTGCATTGCGTTGTTTCAGAATCCGATCAAGATCGCTCATGGAGCCGGCCAGTCGGGGAGTTCGCTGCACCAAAATCTCATCAAGAAAGCGCCGACGATCTGAGGGGTCCCCCTTCACCAAGGCGAGGTCTTCTGGTGCGAATACAACAACACGCAGGATTCCAAGAATGTCGCGCACTCGAGTGACTGCTGAACGATTCACTCGAGCCTTGTTCGCCTTGCCGGGAATGATCGCGATCTCCACAAGTGCTTCACGATCGTGTGCAGAAACCGCGCAGCGAATGATGCCTTGGGTTGTTTCAATGCGCACCAGTGGTGCGTCACTGGCAACGCGATGACTGCCTAGGGTCGCGATATAGCCAATGGCTTCGACAAGGTTGGTCTTGCCTTGGCCATTGCGGCCAACAAATGTGGTGACACCTGGTTGGAGATCAATGCTCACTTGTGGATATGAGCGAAAGTCTGTCAACGACAGATGTGAAACCCACATACAACTCGCTACTCACTCAGCCGGTGAGACGAACAGGCATGAGCAAGTAGCGGTAGTCATCACGCATATCCGAGTTGGCTTCTGCAGCACCTGTTAGCACGGCTGGCCGTGTGGGTTGGGTGAAGGACATGCTCACGTATGGAGCGTCAAGGGCTGCTAATCCGTCGAGCAGGTACGTGGGGTTGAAGGCAATCTCAATGTCATCGCCATCAAGTGCAGACTCAACGGCTTCACTTGCTTGCGCATCTTCACCAGTACCTGCGCGAAGAATCACTTCTGATCCTTCAAATGAGAGACGTACCGGTGTGTTGCGTTCGGCAACCAATGCAACTCGCTTCACAGCATCAGCAAGCACCGAGGTCTCAACTGTTGCAACCGCAGCTGAGTCAGTTGGGAGTAGCGTTCGATATTTCGGAAATTCCCCGTCCAGCAATCGTGTTGTGGTGCGCCGTCCGTTGCCTTCAAAACCAATGAGGCCTTCACCCGCTTCGGCTAGTGCAAGTGTGACGAGATCAGCACTTGCCAACGCCTTTGCAGTGTCAGCCAGAGTGCGTGCCGGAATGAGTGCGGTTGCTGAAATTCCTGAGTTCTGCGGGTTCCAAGTGAAGTTGCGCACTGCGAGCCGGTAGCGATCGGTGGCGGCAAGCACAAGCGACTGACCTTCAATCTCCATCCGAATGCCGGTCAGGGTTGGCAATGTGTCGTCACGACCCGCAGCAATAGCCACCTGAGCAACCGCCTCAGCGAACAAGGCTGCGTTGATCTCACCTGACGACTTCGGCATGGCCGGGAGCTGTGGGTAATCCTCAACAGGCAAGGTCGGCAAAGTGAAGGAAGAACGACCGCAAGTAATGACAATGCGAGTGCCTTCACTGGCCAAGGTGACAGGTGCTCCTGGCAGTGACCGCGCGATATCAGCCAGGAGTCGACCTGAGACAAGTGTGGTGCCAGCCTCTTCAATGTCGGCGCTGATCAGTACTCGAGCTGAGACCTCATAGTCAAAGCTGCTGAGCGTCAGACCCTCACCATCAGCGGTGAGCACCAGTCCGGCAAGGACCGGCAAGGACGGTCGAGACGGCAAAGTCCGAGCAGCCCAAGCCACAGCATCTGCAAGCGTGTCTCGTTCAACGCGGATCTTCACGGTGCTTCCCCTTTTGACTTCAGCGCGGTCAGGCGTGGGGAGGATTGTTGCATCACCTTATGGCTCTTGATTCCATCGATAGTTATAGAAGTCGTAGTAGTCGTAGGTCCTGTGGAAACTGGGGATGACTGTCGATTTGCGCGGTGAGTAGGCGTGGGGCCATCCACGGGCCTTGGGGATGACCTTGGGATGAATCGGTCCATGACGTGGACAACTTCGTCACTTGCCGCCTTCTTCCACATTTGAGCTCCAAGTTGTCCCCAGTTGCTCAGGCACTGTTCCCGGCTGGCGAGAAGTTGTCCACAGGATGTCCACTGATGGGGATAGGGGACAAATTTGACAGCCAGGGGGACAGAAATCGGAGAGTAATCTCCACTGAATAGCAGGTTATACACAGGTTTACCCACAGGCTCTATCCACACCTGTGGGAAAGTTGGGGACAGTTGTGACAGATGTGACTGGCGGGGCATTACATCGGTCGGGGTTGCGACTTGATGCGGCTAGTGAGATCACTGACCTGATTGAACAAACTGCGCCGCTCAGCCATCAGTTGCCGAATCTTGCGGTCGGCATGCATCACCGTGGTGTGATCGCGGCCGCCAAAGGCCTGGCCGATCTTGGGCAGTGAAAGGTCGGTGAGCTCGCGACACAAGTACATCGCGATCTGCCTGGCGGTGACCAAGACGCGGGAACGGCTGGCACCGCAGAGGTCGTCAACGGTCACCCCGAAATATGAGGCAGTAGCAGCCATGATCTGGGCGGCGGTGATCTCAGGACCAGCCTCGGAGGGAAAGAGGTCCTTGAGCACGACCTCGGTGATTGACATATCAACTGGCTGGCGATTGAGGGAGGCGAAGGCAGTCACGCGGATGAGTGCACCCTCGAGCTCTCGGATATTGCTGGACACCTTGGAAGCGATGTACTCCAGAACCTCGGGGGGCGCGACCAGTCGTTCTTGCACACTCTTCTTTCGGAGAATGGCGATGCGGGTTTCAAGGTCAGGTGGTTGAACGTCAGTGATCAGGCCCCACTCGAAACGTGAGCGCATCCGATCCTCGAAGTCCTGCAGCAGCTTCGGAGGCAAATCCGAAGTAATGACTATCTGCTTGTTTGCGTTGTGCAAAGTGTTGAAGGTATGGAAAAACTCTTCCTGCGTCTGGACTTTTCCGCTGAGGAACTGAATATCATCAACAAGGAGAACGTCAACATCGCGGTACCGGCGTTGGAATGCGGCGGCCTTGTCGTCGCGGATGCTGTTGATGAATTCATTGGTGAATTCCTCAGAGCTGACGTATCGAACACGAGTGCCCTTGTAGAGCGTGCGGGTGTAGTGGCCAATTGCGTGCAGAAGGTGCGTCTTTCCCAGGCCGGATCCACCGTAGATGAATAGCGGGTTGTAGGCGCGGGCTGGCTGCTCGGCCACGGCTACCGCGGCCGCGTGGGCAAAGCGGTTGCTGGACCCAATCACGAAGGTGTCGAAGGTGTACTTGGCATTCAGCCGACCTTCTTCAAGCCTTGTGGTTGGTGAGCCAGTTCCGGGACGATCGTCGTTGCGGGCCTCGACATACGGCTGGGTGGCTTGTTCTGCGACGTGGGTGGGCAGCTCGCTGGCATAGGTGGCATCGGCTACCGCGTCGGTCACGTCTTCCAGGCCCGGGTCGATTGTGGGATCCACAGTGACGGCCAGCCGGACTTCGCGGCCCATGGTGGCGGTCAGCGCTTCCACGACCATCGGGCGCAATCGGGTTTCCAGCACGTCCTTGGTGAACTCATTTGGTGCGGCGACCAAAGCGGTGTCCTCGACAAGGCCAAGTGGACGAGTCAATGCGACAAAGGCCCGCTGCTGCGGAGTGAGGATGCCTTCGGAGAGGGTCGCGAGGACCTCAGGCCAGACATCAGCCAGTTCGCGCGTCTCTTCCACGGTGCCTCCTTGGCCTATTGTCGCCCGAGTGTGACAGTTGTCCACAAGTGTTTCCACAGGTGTGGACCTGTTACGTTCCAAGACCTGTGGACGATAGTGAGGAAACCCGGAATCCGCCAAGTTTTCGGCCAGTCAACAAGCGGGCAGACCACCCATTTGACCCGAAGGCCCCTACCTCCGTACCCTTTCCCAGTTCTAGGGATCAATCGTGCTCATTGGCGCAGGTTCTTAGCTTCCCCTTCTACGACCCAGCAGGAGCCAGACAATGAAGCGCACCTTCCAGCCCAATAACCGTCGTCGCGCAAAGACGCACGGCTTTCGGCTGCGCATGCGTACGCGCGCTGGCCGTGCTGTGCTGGCTGCGCGCCGCACCAAGGGCCGCGACCGCCTTTCGGCCTAATGCTTGCCGCGCCCTTTCGGCTGCGGCAGTCGGCTGATTTTCAAGCGACCGTCCGTCAGGGTGTCCGCGCTGGCCGTACCAATCTGGTGGTGCATCTCTTGTGCCGTCAGGTCGACGAACCCGCACGCATCGGTTTCACCGTCGGAGCTCAGGTAGGTGGTTCAGTGACCCGGCACCGCCTCACCCGTCAATTGCGCGCATTGAGTCGACCGCTACTGCCCAGCTTGCCCGCGGGCACCAATGTCGTGGTGCGCGCACTGCCCACTGCAGCCACCGTTGAATTCCAGACTCTGGCAGTTGAATTTCCTGAGGCGCTGGCCTCTGCGCTACGCAAGGCTCAGCGATGAAGCAGATGCTGTGGCTCTGGGATCACACCCTTGGAGGTGCCCTGAAGTATGCGTTGATCGGCCTGATTCGGGCCTATCAACTGACACTGTCTCCGATGCTCATGCCCAGTTGCCGCTTTCACCCCAGCTGCTCGGCATATGCGCTGGGTTCAGTGCGTACACATGGAGCGATCAAAGGCTTCGGGCTGGCAGCCTGGCGATTGCTGCGCTGCAACCCATGGAATGCTGGTGGTCTGGACCCCGTGCCTGATCATGGGCATTGGCGACCAGACATACTTCCGGATGGACAACCACGTGTGCAGTCGTCCGACTCAGTGAAGGATCAAGGGAGACCATGTTCATCTTCGATTGGCTGAAGGACGGGGTCAGCTGGGTTCTGATCCAGATCCACCAGTTCCTGAGCATCTTCTTCGATCCCGACAGCGGTTGGACTTGGACTTTCTCCATCGTTGGTCTGGTCGTCTTCATTCGAATCCTGCTGATTCCGTTGTTCGTCAAGCAGATCAAATCGCAGCGAAACCTGCAACTCATCCAGCCACAGATGAAGGCGATTCAAAAGCAGTACGCCGGCGACCGCGAGAAGCAGTCTGCCGAAATGATGAAGCTGTACAAGGAGACAGGCACTAATCCACTGGCTTCCTGTCTGCCAATCCTGTTGCAGGCTCCCATCTTCTTTGCCTTGTTCAGTGTGCTCAACGGCGTCTCGCAGTACTCCCCCGAAGGTGTGGCCGATGGCTCGTACGTCGGGCCTGGCGCCTTCGCTTGGACGCAATACGCCTACCTCGTGCCCTCAATGCATGACTCCACGATCTTCGGGGTGCCGCTTTACGGCACCTTCATGGCTGCAGACCTCACTCCCAACCCCACGGCCACTCACATTCTTTGCGTGATTCTGATCATCTTGATGACCGCGACCACCTTCTTGACCCAGCGTCAGCTGATCGTGAAGAACAGCGCTCCGGACAACCCGATGGTCAAGCAGCAGAAGATCCTTCTGTACGTCTTCCCCATCATGTTCATGATCTCCGGCATCAACTTCCCCATTGGTGTGCTGATCTACTGGTTCACTACCAACCTGTGGTCAATGGGCCAGCAGTTCTACGTCATTCGCAATAACCCCCAGCCAGGTACGCCAGCCTTTGAGGCCAAGGAAGCACGGGCCGTCGCCAAGGCAAATCGCAAATTGGGCATCAGTACCCATGAGGTCATCGAGGGAGTAGTGGTGGAGGAGACTGTCACACCTCGAACCCAGCCGAAGAAGACCTCCCGAAGCCAACGCAAGCGCAAGTAGGAGTATTGAATGTCTGAAGTGCAAAGTGACAAGCGCAGCCTCCTCGATCAGGAGGGCGAAGCTGCCGCCGACTATCTTGAGGGCCTGCTGGACATCGCAGATCTTGATGGTGACATCGATATCGACATTGATGGCAGCCGAGCGATGATTTCGATCGTGGAGGCGAAATCAGGTGATTTGTCGCATTTAGTGGGCGAGAATGGCGAAGTTCTGGACGCAATTCAAGAACTCACTCGCCTCGCTGCTGCTCGCGAAACCGGTGAGCGATCACGCTTGATGCTGGACATCGCCGGATTTCGGGCCCAGCGTCGCGCCGATCTGGTGGAGCTAGCCAAGACCGCTATTGCCGAGGCCCAGCGGACGGCCGCACCGGTGAGCATGAATCCGATGACACCATTTGAGCGCAAGATTGTGCACGACGCGGTTGCCGAAGCAGGCCTGGTCAGTGCCTCTGAGGGCGATGAGCCACAGCGTCGCGTGGTCATTCGCGTCAGCTAACGTTTCACGTGGAACATCCAGCACTTCCCTCCTGGCTCGAAGGGCAGCGTTCCGCACTTCAGGCCTACGCTGAATTGCTTGCCACGGTCGGGGTTGACCACGGCTTGATAGGGCCGCGTGAGGTTCCTCGCCTGTGGTCTCGCCACCTGCTGAACTCAGCTGTCGTGGCGGATCCAGAAGTCGGACTTGTTCGGCCCTGCGCATCAGTGGCCGATGTCGGCTCCGGCGCGGGCCTGCCTGGCTTGGTGTGGGCATTGGCCCGACCAGATCTCAGTGTCACGTTGATTGAGCCCCTCCTTCGTCGTGCGAACTTTCTACAAGAAGCAGTCGCACAGCTCGGTCTGACGCAACGGGTGCTTGTGGTCCGTGGGCGCGGCGAAGAGGTGAAGGCCCAGTGGGGTGCCTTTGATGTGGTCACGGCACGTGCGGTCGCTCCACTGCCCAAGCTCCTGGGTTCCACAATTCCGCTCCTGAAGCAGGGCGGACGACTCCTGGCTCTGAAGGGACAGCAGGCCGAGGATGAGTTGCTGGAGGCTGGTGAAGTCATTGCCCAATTCAAACTTCGAGAGGTCGCGGTGATTCACGTCGGAGCTCCATGGGTGGATCCGCCAACTACGGTGGTCAGCGCCTACCTCGGTGCGGCACAATGACCGCCATGTCCGCCCCTGAACCACCAGATGATGGGGCGCTGGGCTGGCCTGTTTCACGTGAAACATCCAAGGAAGACGACCAACCGAGCACAGATCTCGGTTGGCCAGCATGACCCGCGTCATCACCATTGCCAATCAAAAAGGCGGTGTCGGCAAGACCACGAGCGCCGTCAATATTGCCGCTGCTCTGGCCCTGACGGGCGCGCGAGTGCTACTGGTCGACATGGACCCACAAGGCAATGCCTCAACAGCGCTCGGCTTGGATCACCGCGAGGGAGTCCCAGGGATTTACGAGGTGCTTGGCGGCGACGCTGCAATGGCCGATGTCGTGCAGAACTGCCCGGACATCCCGAATCTGTCGGGAGTGCCGGCCACCATCGATCTGGCTGGCGCTGAGATTGAACTGGTGTCACAGGTCGCCCGCGAGTACCGACTGGCGCGTGCACTGGAGTCCTATCTGGCGGAGGCCGACGCTGATGGACTCAGTGTCGATTACGTCCTGCTGGATTGCCCACCTTCCTTGGGCTTGCTGACGCTCAATGGCCTGGTGGCAGCCCGTGAGGTGCTGCTGCCTATTCAATGCGAGTACTACGCCCTGGAAGGGCTCTCACAGTTGTTGCGGACGATCGATATGGTCCGAACCCACCTGAATCCGCAGCTTGAGGTATCAGCAATTCTGCTGACCATGTACGACGGTCGCACCCGGCTGGCAGCCCAAGTGGCCGAGGAAGTGCGCACCCACTTCGGAGAACGGGTGCTCAGCACAGTGATCCCTCGCAACGTCCGGGTGTCTGAAGCACCGTCCTACGGTCAGACAGTGCTCACCTATGACCCCTCCTCGCCAGGCGCCTTGACCTACCGGCAAGCTGCTGCCGAGCTGGCAGAGATTCGTCCACAGGCTTATCCACAGACATAGCAGTACATATACCTACATATCTATTCACCTATACACCGGAGATTTCATGAGCGAGGCACCCAAGCGAGGACTCGGCAAGGGCTTGGGCGCGCTTATCCCGACATCGGCGACCATGGATGGTCCGTCTTCCGCATCGGCACAGCCAGCCGAAATAGCCAGCGTGCACGGGCTGCGCTACGCCGAGCTGCCCATCGATGCGATCGTGCCCAACCCGCGCCAACCACGGACGGTCTTTGATGAGGACGCGCTGACCGAGTTGGTGAACTCGATCGCCTCGATCGGTCTGCTGCAGCCCGTGGTGGTGCGGTCCGCGGGAACCGGCTATGAGCTGGTTGCTGGCGAACGACGTTGGCGGGCAAGTGGGCTTGCTGGTCTGAAGGTGATTCCGGCCATCATTCGCCAGACCGATGATGATGCACTTCTGCGCGATGCATTGTTGGAGAACCTGCATCGGGCGAATCTGAACCCCTTGGAAGAAGCGGCTGCCTATCAGCAGCTGCTCGAGGACTTCGGCTGCACACAGGAGGAATTGGCCACCCGCATCGGTCGTTCACGGCCGCAGGTCACCAACACGCTTCGACTGCTCAAGTTGCCTCCAGAGGTGCAACTGCGAGTTGCTGCCGGAGTGATCAGCGCCGGACATGCTCGTGCGCTGCTGTCCTTGCAGGATCCCGAAGCCATGAAAACGCTGGCTACTCGCATCGTGGCGGAGGGTCTCAGCGTCCGCAGTGTTGAAGAGATCATTCTTCTTGGTGACACCAGTACGGCCAGCAGGCGCAAGCGGGCTCGATCAACGAGCACGCCTACTGGAGAGCTGCGCTCAGACATCGGCATTCGTCTCAGCGACCGTCTTGACACGCGGGTAACCGTGACCGGACTTGCCTCGAATAAGTCTCGAGGTCGCATTGTGATCGAGGTTGCCGATGCTGATGATCTGAGACGCATCGCTGACGCTATAGATCCAGGATAGTCAATACCCTTTATATACCAACAACTTTTTGCAGAATGTTGAATCAACCGCGAGCTATTGCCCGCTGTACCAACTGCAGCACGGTGTCGCCAAGAGACAGGCCCGCCGAATGCAAGGACTGCGGGAAGAGCGAGGTCTCAGTCATGCCTGGAGCAGCATTGGTCTCCAGGAACCATGGCGTACCCGAGGCATCGATGATGAGGTCGGTGCGCGACCAATCGCGCAAGCCAAGAACCTCATGTGCAAGGAGAGCCACGCGGGCACACTCCGCAGCGACATCCTCGCTGAGTCGCGCGGGGACGAAGAATTCAGTCGTGCCAGCGGTATAGCGGGAGTTGTAGTCGTACATCTCCGCCTGCGGAACGATCTCCACTGCTGGCAGTGCTGTGAGTCCGTCATTGCCTTCCAGAACGCTGATCGCCACTTCAGTTCCCGCTATCCATTGCTCCATCATCGCCACATCGCTGTATGCGAAAGCTCCGACCATTGCCGACGGGAACTCTTCTGCCGACTTCACCAGCGATGCCCCAAGGGCGGAGCCACCCTTGGTGGGCTTGACGATCAGTGGCAGGCCAAGAAGGTCGCGGATACCGATCAGGACGTCTGCAGCACCCAATTCACGAAAAGTGGCGTGTGGCAGTGCAACGCAGGCGGGCGTGGACACCCCAGCTCGCGACAGCAGGGTCTTGGCAACTGGCTTGTCGAAAGCCAGACGCGCAGCTTCCCCAGTCGAGCCGACGTAGGCAAGCCCCATGGATGTCAGAACGTCACGCAGTGCGCCGTCCTCGCCGGCTGCACCATGCAGCAGCGGAATGACGCAGCTGGGACGATGGCTGCCAAGCAGGCTCAGCAGAGTCAGATCGACATCTGCCTCACGCACTTCATCATCAGTGCTCAGACGCAGGGCTTCGGCCACGCGGCGACCCGAGCGAAGCGAGACATCGCGTTCGGGCGAGAGACCACCGGCGAGCACTAGATACGAAGACATTGATTCGATCCTTTCTCGAAGTGCTCGAAAACCGTTGGCATTACTGAAGGTTTGGCGCAGGAACGTTGGAACCGGGTGAATCTGATCCCGAATCAGAATGAAGTGCACTGCTCGTTCCGAAAGTCTCGGCAATCTCAAGCTCGCCCTCGATGACTCCGGCCAAACGGCGAACCCCCTCGCGGATCCGATCAGGTTCCGGATAGCAGTACGACAGGCGCATGTGCTCGTGCCCTTGGCCATTGACGTAGAAGCCGGTGCCCGGAACATAGGCAACCAAGGCGGTCACAGCTCGCGGAAGCATGGCCTTTGCATCAAGACCATTGGGCAGGGTCACCCAGGAGTAGAAGCCGCCAGCTGGAGTCGTCCAAGTGGTGCCAGCCGGCATGAGCTGCTCGAGGGATTCAAGCAATGCGTCACGACGCTCGCGATAGAGCTCACGGTAGGACTTGATCTGTTCGCGCCAGGGTTGAGTGGACAGGTATTCAGAGATCGTCAGTTGGCTGTAGTTCGATGGGCACAGCACAGCAGATTCGGCTGCCAGCACGAGCTTCTCGCGGACTCCATGCGGCGCGACTGCCCAGCCCACACGCAGACCGGACGCGATGGTCTTGGAGAAGGAGCCCAGGTAGATGACGCCTTCCTCGTCGTGCGATCGAATGGCTGCCGGTGGTTCGCCTTCAAAGCCGAGGAGGCCGTAAGGGTCGTCCTCAAGCAACAAGATGCCGGCGCGTTGAGCGATGCCAAGCACCTCACTGCGTCGCTGCTGACCTTGAGTCACGCCGGCTGGGTTGTGGAAGGAGGGAATCGTGTAGAGCATCTTGGCCTTGCGACCGCGCGCAGCAAGCGCGGCAATGGCCTCTTCCAAAGCTATGGGACTGAGTCCCTCGTCGTCCATGGCCACGTGAATGACTTCGCACTCATAGGCGCGAAATACGCCTAAGGCGCCGACATAGGAAGGTGCCTCGACCAGTACGACATCGCCTGGATCGCAGAACACTCGAGTGACAAGATCCAAAGCCATCTGGGAACCGGTGGTCACCACGATGTCGTCGGGGTGAGCTGAGACTTTCACGTCTGCCATCACTTCGAGAATCTGCTCTCGAAGGCCCACATCTCCTTGGCCTGAGCCATATTGCAAGGCAACTGCTCCGCGTTCGCGCAAAAGTTTGCTGACGGTTTCGGCCATGAGATCCATGTTCAGTGCTTGGACGAATGGCATCCCGCCAGCAAGGGACACCACTTCGGGTCGAGAGGCAACGGCGAACAGCGCACGGATCTCGGATGCCTGCATCTCAGATGTGCGCTGGGCATAGGAATCAACCCATGGGTCAAGTCGGGAACCACTCACAACGTCACACGATAGGCCGAAGGTCCGGCTGGCCCTAAATCGGCATGCAGAAACGGCTGATTGCTGCCGCTACGCCCGCTGCTAGGAGATCCTGATGGTCGGCGTCGATCAGCCTTGCGGCGTCGTGCGGATTTGAGAGATACCCGATATCCACCCGCACCACCGGCATTCGCGTCATGCGCAGCAGATCCCAGGTGCGTGCATGGGAACGGTTGTTGTGCATGCGGGTGCGAGCGCAGAGCTCTACCTGCAATTGCTCTGCCAGAGCTCGACCGGCGTATGAGTACACGCCGTCATCAGGCTCACCGAAGTAGTAGGTCGCGATGCCGTTGGGCAGTGGGCTGTCTGTGCGATCGCAGTGAATCGAGACCATCAAGTCAGCGCTGCTGCGGTTGGCGAAGTCGGCACGGGAAGTATCAGTGGGCAGTGAACTCTCAACGGAGCGGGTCAAGAAGACCTGGGTGCCCAAAGCCGCGAGTCGACCCTCCACGCGCGTGGCAATCGCTTGTGCGATGGCGTTGGCTTCGGGGTCGTCTTCAACGAAGCCAGGATCAATGACGACGACCTTGTCGGCAATGCCAGTCTGCAGAGCAGTGACAGCCAGAGGGTCACGCAGTCGAGCAGCATTGCCACCACTGACCGTCCGAACGAGTCGTTCGAAAGATCGGAAGGTCTCTGGCCCGCAGGTGCCATCTGCGGCTTCGCCCACGCTGCGTTGAAATTCACGCACCGCGGCATCGGTATCCGGTCCAAAAGCACCATCGGGACGACCGGCGTCAAAGCCCAACTGATTCAGGCGCTTCTGCAATTCGGAGACATCGTCACCGGTCATGAGGTGCCCTGGGAGGAATCGCAAGACGCGGTCGCCTAGGCGCCAGCGTGCCTCGTCGAGCCGTCGGAAGGTGTCATTGCCGACGATTCCATCGACTGTCAGCCCGCGTTCCTGCTGAAAGGTGCGCACTGCTGTATCGAGAGCGTCGTCGAACTGGTCACCCAGCGCTGAATTGAGATAGCCAAGATGCGCGAGCCGCGCCCGCACCTCGGCGACGGCCGCCCCGGTATCACCGCGGCGGGGCATCGTTACAGGTACGGAGCCAGATCAGCGAGCAGTGCAGCCTTGGGCTTGGCGCCGATGATGGACTTCACGACCTGTCCGCCCTGGAAGACGTTCATGGTCGGAATGGAAGTGATGCCGTAGGAGGCGGCGATGGCGGGGTTCTCATCGACATTGAGCTTGACGATGGTCAGACCCTCGTTCTGCGAGGCGATCTCCTCCAGGATCGGGGCGATCATCTTGCACGGGCCACACCACTCTGCCCAGAAATCGACGAGAACTGGCTTGTCACTGGTCAGAACATCGTCAGCAAAACTGGCTTCGGTGACAATTTTCGTTGCGCCCATGGGGATCTCCTTATTCAGGCTGGTTGTACTGCGGTGGACTTAGGTTACTCCGATGCTGCGAGCCAGCGTTCTGCGTCAAGTGCCGCAGCACATCCTGAACCGGCAGCGGTGATGGCTTGGCGATATCTGTGGTCCACGAGATCACCACAGGCAAACACACCAGCGAGGTTGGTCTCAGTGGTGCCGTTGATCGTCAAGACGTAGCCCTCGTCGTCAAGGTCGATCTGGCCCTTGACGAGTTCAGATCGTGGATCATGTCCGATGGCTACGAAGACCCCGGTGACAGCCAGTTCGCGAGTGCTGCCGTCCTTGGCATCTCGCACTGCGAGGCCCGAGACCTTTGCATCGCCAACTACATCGTCCACAAGGGTGTTCCATGCCACTGAGATTTTGTCATTGGCAAAGGCACGGTCCTGCATGATCTTGCTGGCGCGCAACTCGTCTCGACGGTGAACCAGAGTGACGGACCTGGCGAAACGGGTCAGGAAGGTGGCTTCCTCAAGTGCGGAGTCGCCGCCGCCAACCACTGCAATGTCCTGATCGCGGAAGAAGAAGCCATCGCACGTGGCACACCAGGAAACTCCGTGACCGGATAGTCGTTTCTCATTGGGAACTCCAAGCTCTCTGTAGCTGGAACCCATGGCCAAGATCACTGTCTTGGCTTGGTACACCCTGCCTTCGCCGTCGGTCACGGTCTTGATTTCGCCTGCAAGGTCAACGGTGACAACGTCGTCTGTGATGATCTCGGCACCAAAGCGGACGGCTTGAGCGCGCATGTTCTCCATCAACTCTGGGCCCATGATCCCGTCACTGAAGCCGGGGAAGTTCTCGACCTCGGTCGTGTTCATGAGGGCGCCGCCTGCAGTGACCGAACCTTCAAAGAGCAGTGGAGCCAATTGAGCGCGAGCGGCGTACACAGCGGCTGTGTACCCAGCTGGCCCTGATCCGATGATGATCAGGTCACGGATGTCGCTCATCTAGTTCCTCGCCTTTGTGGGGGTCATGCCTTGGGTAGAACGATCCTAGGGCGAGGCTTATTCCTATGACGCTGTTGCGGGCAGCGCCATGGTCATATGAACCATGACATCTGTGTGTGAGGAAGAGCAGTCCGGGCCCACGACCCAGACTCGAAGCATGGCTGGACTGGACTGTGTCGGCTCTGTCAACGAGAGCGGGATCACGACAATTCCGGCGTCGTCGCCGTGGTAACGAGCAAGGTCGACCATGAGTGCAGTGCCGTTGTCATCGTGGGTAAGCCCAGCGATACAACTGCGCAGGGCCTCGGCCGACATGTCAAAGCCTGGCGCGGCGCTTGGCCACGCCGTTGCCTCCGCTGTGGCCGCCATGAGTTGTTTGGCGCCTTCAGTGCCGCGAACGAGTTTGGTCACTTGGCTTGCCAAGGTGGTGGGGAGGTAGTCGGTTCCGCTGGCCAGAATCTGTTTGGCGGGGAAGGCGCCGCCCGGAGATGGGGCGGCGGTATTTGCCCCGGAGGCCACGAGCGGGCCGTTGGAACTCTGGACACTTTGCACAACCACACCAACGGCCAGGAGAGAAACGCCAGCCGCAGCGGCACCAATGATCCAGGTGCGTCTGGGCCGTCGGCGCGAGTGCAGGCTGATGGTTGCCTCGCGGGCAACCTGCTCGTTGTGCAGGACTCGTTCGACACCGGCCCAAATTGAATCGGGCATGGCAGGAGTTGACGGCGCAGAATCAGGATTCAGGAACGAGGCCTCATCGCCGAGTGGACTTTCTTCACTCCACATTGCGTCATCTTCAGTGTCGCTCAACTCTGGCCTCCTTCCGGGCTTTGGACGGGAGCTTGGCTCTGCGGGTTCCGCAGATCGACTAATCGTTTGGCCAATTTGGCACGGCCGCGCGAGCACCGGCTCTTCACTGTGCCGACGGGGCAGTTGAGCATTCGGGCCGCATCCTGGATCGGCCAGCCTTCGATATCCACGAGAATCACAGCTTCACGTTGGTCATCTGGGAGTTCTGCCAAGGCTTCGGCGATGAGGATCTGCGTTTCGCGCTGCTCGATGTGATCATCGGCCGGCTGCAGCCCTGAGTCGACGGTGTCATGCTCAGGCAGCGGTGAAGTCGGACGGGCGCTGCGTCGTCGGATGCGGTCCAGGCAGGCATTGACCACGATTCGATGCAGCCAGGTCGTCACCTTGGCATCGCCTCGAAACTGTTCAGCTCGGCGAAATGCTGAGATCAGTGCGTCTTGCAGGGCGTCCTCGGCCTCAGTGGAGTCACCCATGGTGCGCAAGGCAACTGCCCACAATCGATCGCGATGGCGATAGACCAGTTCAGAGAAGGCCTGCGGATCCCCTGCGACATGCGCGGCGAGCAAGACCTCATCGGTTTGCTCTGCTGACACGAATCGTGAGCCTAGCCCCGTCCGTGAACGACGACTTCCGACACCCGAACCTGATGCATATCCGGATACTTGATGGTGGCAGGCAATCGAGGAAACCACACCAGCACGTAGCGACCTGCCATAGGACTTGGGGATCGCAGGACCACTCGATTGTCACCGACCGCAGCCTTGGCAAGCATGGGCCAGGCATTGGGAGTCGCCAATTGCGATTCAGAGACGCCCACGCGCACTTCGGCCCCGGCCTTGCCGAAAGTCAGACCCACTGATTGAACGAATTGAGATGAGCCCAGATCCAGGACGAGCCCGACTCCGCCCTTGCCGTTGGCATTTGCTGTCTCATAGCGCAGGGAGTTCCAACTTGTCGTGGGATTTCCATCGACAGCACGGCTGGCCTGCTGCTCGTGCTCACGGCCCGCGGCCCCATCGTTGATGCCGTCGCGATTACTGTCGCCAAAAGGATCGAAGGAGGTCGCTGAAAGGACCGTGATCAATGCACCCAGTGGCGTTGCCGTCGCGGTATCAAGCGGACTCGGGTCCTGAGTCGAGGACGGCACTGCTCGGGCAGGGTTTGCCTCCGGACCGATGTAGAGCTGCCGCCAGGCCACAACGAGCAGCGCGATAGCAGCAACCACGGCCACCACCACAGTGATGCGGACTGCGTATGCGCGCACTCGAGCCGAATTGGGTCCAGATACCACCGGTTCAAGGTCGGCGCGGATCTGTGCGAGGGCGGCCAAGAACTCTGCGAGGTTGCGAATCTTTGAGGCGCCGCGAGGTCGGGGAAGCTCGAACATTGATCGGCCCAAGAGGACATCAAGTTCATGTGGAACCTCGGCCCGCACGTGAGATGCCGGCTCCAGATGCGAACGGTGTCGGGGAGCGGCCGGCGCATAGCTTGGCTCCTGCCCGAAAGGATCCACCGCAAAGGGGCTTCTTCCGGTGAGCATGAGGTAGAGCAGGCCGCCAAGTGCGTCGATGTCTGAGCGAATCAGATCCTCGTGCGGAGCGCCGAGGATCACCGAATCAATGGCCATGCCGATAACCCGTACCTCACCTGAGTCAGTGAGCAGCACGTTGCTTGGCTGCAGGCGACCATGTCGCACCCGCAGATCATGTGCCTGCAGCAGAGCCTGTCCAACTTCGGTGACGATGCTGATCGCCTGCCTCAAGTCCAAGGGATTCCAATCGCGCGCAGCCATGAAGGACAACAGTGACTCTCCGTGTATCCATTCACTGATGACCGCCACCCGGTCGGGGGAATCTGCGTCGGTAGGTACCTCCATCACGTCCAGAATCTGACTGAGTCTGCGATCTTGGACCGCAGCCGCGGCGCGTGCTGAGTTGTTCAAGTGCTCGGCCCGTGGGTCAGAAGCGTCCACCAGTCGAATGACAACCTCGCGATCGAGCGCATTGTCGTACGCGCGCCAATATGACGATGCCGAATCGGGCGCGAGCATCTGATTGATCATTCGGTAGCGATCCAGCGGTGAAGTCATGAACGGCGATCCAGCTTCTTGCGCGTGATTCGCACGAGCTCGCGCAATTCACCTACCCGAAGCAGCCAGGCCGCAATGAGGTAGACGCCGATGCCGACAGGAGCCATCACCAAGATGTCGACAAGCACACTTCCGCGATCTTGCAGGCCTGGGTTGTAGCCCACGGATCCAAGAGCCAATCGCGTTGCCAGCATGCCGGCCAGTGCCATGAGGGCAGCTGCGGCGATGCGCGTCAGTGCCCAGGCTGTGGCCCCCGAACGCATACCTCCAATGCGTCTTGCCAGCATGACCCAGGCGATGGCCATACCGATCCAATATGACAGTCCATACGTGAGTGCCAGAGATGCCACCTGTTGGCCGCCGGCGTTGACGAATGCAAACAGTGGGATGGCCATCACCATCCAAGCGATGCTGAAGCCGACGGTGATGAAGAATGGAGTACGGGTGTCCTCGATAGCGTAAAAGCCTCGCAGAAGAACGTAGAACACCGTGAAGGGCACCAGACCGATCATGAAGACCGACACGATCTGGCCCATGATCGAGGCTTGTTCAGGTGTGGCCGCTCCATAGCCGAACAACATCACTGCGATGTCAGCGCCAAGGATGAAGATGATCGCTGCGATGGGTGCGATCACGGCTACAACGATGCGCATTGTTGAACTGACTTCGCGGCCAACGTCGTGCAGACGCCCGGTATGTGCCAAGCGGCTCAAGCCCGGCAGCATCGCAGTGATGATGGAGATGGTGATGACACTGTGTGGCAGGAGGAAGACAAGATGTGCTTTTTGATAGGTCGTCAGTCCGGCTGCAGTGGCTCCGACTTCAGCCGCATTGACGTTTGCCTGCGTTGCAAGTCGGGTGACCACGATGTTTGTCGCCTGGTTGACCAACACCAAGGCAATGGTCCACATGGCCAATGAACCGGCTTTTCCCAAGCCGGCACCGCGCCAGTCAAAGCGAGGACGATAGTGGTAGCCATGTCGGAGGAGAACTGGGATCAAAATCACCGCTTGCACGATGACGCCCAAGGTTGTGCCAATGCCGAGGATCAGGATTTGTTGAGTGGTCAGTTCTCCGTCGGCAGCAGCTGTTGTGCCGGCAACCACGATGAATAGCAGGAACGTCGCAATAGCAATGACGTTGTTGGCGATCGGCGCAAACATTGGCAGGCCGAAATGCCCACGGGCATTGAGTACTTGGCCGAGCAGTGTGTAGATGCCATAGAAGAAGATCTGTGGAAGACACAGCCGCGCAAAGGCGACCGCAAGGTCAAACTCGTTTTGCGGATAGTCGCTAGGTGTGTAGAGATCAACGAGGACAGGGGCCAGCAGAACTGCTGCGATCGAAAGCACAAGCAGAGTAAGTCCGGCAAGGGTGATCAGGCGATCCGAGTAGGCGTGGCCCCCGTCGGCGTCGTCCTTCATATGGCGCACGAGCTGCGGAATGAAGACCGCATTCAAGGCACCACCGATGATCAGGATGTAGACGATGGTGGGCAGCGAGTTGCCAAGGGAGTACGCGTCAGAGACCAGAAAGAAGCCAAGTGCGGCTGCGGCGGTGATGTCGCGGGCGATGCCGGTGATTCGCGAGATCACCGTGCCCATCGCCATAACTGCGCTTGAGCGGAGTACGCCTGAAGTGGATTCGCTCATGATGGCTGCCCATGTTGCATGATCCGGCGGGCGATGCCGACCACCACGAATATGGCAATGGCAACAAATGCGGCCAGTACCACCCAGCCTGCTGCGCGCGCATAGGCCGTTGAGACGAGTGTGATGGAGGCCGCAACGCCGTAGGGCGAAGCGTTGGGAGTCAGGATCTGCACGCGGGTTGGCAGCGGATCGCCGCCGACAACTCGAACTGGCATCTCCACGCTGATCTTCTGTCCGGGCTCTATGACGATGTTCATTCTTGGTTCGGATTCAAGTCGTGAAGTGGGTTCACCGATCAGCGCCAGCCCGACATTGACCGTGCTGCTGCTGTCATTGGCCAGGGTCACCGGCACATTGCCGGTATCACCGGAGAAGGTGATTGAGCCGCTGGAGATGGGTCGCACCAAGTTGATCTGTGCCGAGAGTTCGCGACTGATCGCACTCACCAGTGCAACACCGGTGGTCGGGTCGCTGCGCCATGCAGATGACTGGGCCCTCAGCAGGGCTTCTGAATACGACTGATTGACGGACGTGGGTGTCGCCTGCACTGCCGTGAGTTGCTTCCCTCGTTGTTGAACGCGCTGGACGCGATCCAGATAAGCAGAAGTGAGTTCGCCACTGTCTGCTGCTGCATATGGAAGTCGGGCGCTAGCGCTGCGAGTGCCCGAAACCAGGCTGTTCATGGTGGCCGGGCGCATCCAAGGGGCGCTCTGAGTTGAGCGCAGTACCGAGCGAAGGAAGCTGGGGCTGGGATCCCAGCGCAGATCGGTGGGAGCAGCGACGATCGACAGTTGGGTATTTCCGGTGACGCTGTCGGCGATCGCAGCAGTTTCGGCCAGATAGCGTTGTCGAGCAAGAATCGTCTCGGAGGCATTGCGCTGAGGCATAGCAAGAGTTGCGCTGACGCGAGAGTCGGCAAGTACTGCAGTGAGATTGCCAAAGCTCGTTGGGTAGTCAGCGACGCCCTGTCGTGGTTGATCGGCATCCCCAGCCATTGCCTCAGTCGACATGATCACGGTTGTGGTTCCTGCTGAGGAGAGCAGATTTGCGGTGCGCTGATCGAGTCGTCCGCTGGGAGTCCAGTAGACGCCCCCAATGACTGCTGAATCCAAGATGCTTGACGTGATGGGTTGTGCAAGTGTCATCGCGCGGACAACATCGGCGCTCAATCCATTACGCCGAGCGGCAGAGGCGTCGACATCGGCATAGGCAGTAGCACGCGAATTCGACGGTGCAATCGATGCGCGCAATTCGTTGAGCCAGCGCATTGCGTCAGTGCTCTGGTTGCCAACAACGATTGCACCGTCCTTGACAACTTGATAGCCGCGGCTGATGTCGTCGGCTGACTGCACCAAGGAGGGGTCGATCATCCAGGTCAGAGTTGAGCTGAACTCTCGCCCAACGTCGACCAGATTGGCGAGCCGACCGCCCGGTGACAAGGACACGGGTGTGTCGCTGTTGAGCAGCACATTGGTGGCGGTACGCGCGGGGGCATCCGCGAGCGGCCACAGCCACACCACTCCGATTGCGTGCGTTGACTTGTGTGAGTTCGGATACCAAGGCAGGAAGGTGCGCAGGCTTGCGATGGCCACCTCGCCAGCTCCTAAGGCATCAATGGACAGGGCGTAGGTGCCCGTCTTCGATAGGGGCAATTGGCTGAAGGCCACCTCAAAGGAGAAGGTGGCTTGACCCCCGGGAATGAGCGGATCGTCGATGACGAACTCGCGCACGGCTGTCGTCGCGAGCTCACCGGCCGCGAGTACGGCATCGATCCCGGATCGACCTGCAATGGGCCCGGTTGAGAGGCGCAACTGCGCCACTGGTTTGTTGATTGTTGTGGTGGAAGTATTGACCAGACGTCCTGTGATGCGCAGCTCGCTGTTCGCCGTCGGTACAAATGGCAGGAGTGAATCAAGGACCACCTGAACTGCGGGCGGGGCTGCTTGGACCGGAGCAACGTTGCAGATCATGGCCGCGAATGGAAGTGCGATCCACACCAAGAGCAGCGATATGCGCCGGCGCACCTAGAGATCCGTCAACTCGGCGAGCAGGGCAGGCACTTTCTCCATGAGTTTGCGCTCATCAGCGTAAGCCAAGCGCGCGGATACCTCGTCCAGCGGCACCCAAGCGACCTCGACTACCTCGCGATCGGCGTCACTGAGCTCGCCCCCGTGCGCTGCCAACAGAAAATGGTGCACGGTCTTGTGCACTCGACGGTCCTCAGCCATGAACCAGAAATCGATCACGCCAAGTGGGGCCATCACAGAGCCCTCAATGCCAGTCTCCTCGTGAACCTCGCGAATCGCGGCGTCCTCGGCGGTCTCGCCGACTTCGATGTGCCCCTTGGGAAGGGACCAGATCAGCCGCCCACGCCTGTCCAATCGACCAATGAGCGCAGCTCGCGGCGGAACCGAGCTTTGATCCAGCACCAGGCCACCGGCACTGATCTCCTCTACTCGCGGGATTCGCGGGGTTCGAGGGGACATATCCGCAGGATAAACCGCAGCGCGATGTCATTACGCTCATCAGGTGCCCACAGTTGATCCAAATCAGGCTGCCCGGCAACTGGCACCGATCCAAGCCCTGCTTGTTGAGCTCGGGAATCGATTTCAGACGGCGGGCTTTGATATTTCCCTCGTGGGCGGCCCGGTGCGCGATGCGCTGCTTGGTCGACTGAGCCAGGCCCCAGATCTGGACTTCACGACGAACGCCCGACCTGACCAGATTCTGGAACTGCTGGAGGGCCTGGCGGACAGCACCTGGGATGTTGGCATCCGCTATGGAACCGTGGGCGCCCGCATTGGCAGTCGTGAGTGTGAAATCACCACGTACCGCAGCGAGCACTATGACCCCACCTCTCGTAAGCCCGAGGTTAACTTCGGCGACAGCCTCGAAGGTGATCTGGGTCGTCGGGATTTCACGATCAACGCCTTGGCCCTGCGACTTCCCGAGCTTACTTTGGTGGACCTCTACAACGGGGTCATCGATCTTGCAGCAGGCGTGATTCGCACGCCGAATGCGCCACGGATGTCCTTCTCTGATGACCCCTTGCGGATGATGCGCGCCGCACGCTTTGCCTCGCAATTGGGCTTCCAGGTCGAATCCGAAACCCTCGCTGCCATGGTGGCGATGCACGAGCGCATCACGATCGTGTCGATTGAGCGTGTGCAAGTGGAGTTCTTGAAAATCGTGATGTCCGACGACCCGCGCCCGGGACTCAAGCTGCTCGTCGACACTGGTCTGGCTGACTATGTCGTGCCAGAACTCCCGCGGATGCGGCTTGAGGTCGATGAACACCTGCAGCACAAGGATGTGTACGAGCACTCACTTACCGTGCTGGAGCAGGCCATCATGATGGAGACCCTGCATGAGCCAGTGAGCGGACCGGATCCGGTTCTGCGACTGGCCGCGTTGTTCCATGACATCGGCAAGCCACGTACCCGCAAGTTCGACGAGGGACGTGTGTCCTTTCACCATCATGAAGTTGTGGGCGCGCGCATGACGCGCAAACGCATGAAGGAATTCCGCTTCTCCAATGAGCTGATCGACGACGTCTCTCGATTGGTCGAACTTCACTTGCGCTTCCACGGCTATGGCACAGGCGAATGGACTGACTCTGCGGTGCGTCGCTACGTGCGCGACGCCGGGCCTTTGCTTGTTCGACTGCACAAATTGACCCGGGCGGACTGCACAACTCGCAATCGCAAGCGGGCTGCGGCGTTGCAGCGCTCGTATGAACAGCTGGAAACGCGTATTGCCGAAATCACCGCTCAGGAAGAGCTTGATTCGCTGCGTCCCGATCTGGACGGTCAGGCCATCATGCGGATCCTTGACATCCCGGCTGGTCCTCAGGTGGGCAAGGCGTATCGCTTCTTGATGGAGCTGCGGCTGGACAGTGGGCCGATGGATGAGCAGGCGGCCACAGAAGCACTCTTGGAATGGTGGGCTCAACAGCCCAAGGCCTGAGCGTGGCTCGCTGGTTCCGGATCGCTTCGGGCCGCCATGGATCCATAGGTAGGTCGTTCGCGGGACTCGGCGCACCGCGACAGTGCTTCAGCAACAGGGACTTGGCCTGATGTGCCTAGGACTCGGTGATGCCAAGTTCGGTTACGGAAGCCGTTTCGATCTCAACGTACTCATCCCGGTCCGGGCGATTGCATGCCTCGATGCCAGCAAACAGCAGTACGCCGAGCGCTCCCAGCCAGAAGGTTCGGCCCAGATCCATATTCCCGACGCCGAAGAGCAGTAGTCCAAGCACGATGGCCACCCCCCACTTCAAGAACAGTGAGTACGAGCGGACGAAAGTGTTGAGTCCGACTGGAATGTACTGGCCAAGTTCATGCAGTCCCCTGCAGACTTGCTCGCGCTTGAGGCTCGCAAAGCTGGAACTGCCCGCGAACCAGCCGGCGATCGCGGCAAATACGCCGAGCATCAGTAGTGCCTGCAAACCGTTGACCAGGTAGGCGAAGAAGGTCGTCCAGAAGGCAGAGAGTGCCAAGCCTAGACCAGTGCGACCGAGCTGCAGTTGCACGGCAGTTTCGGTCATATTCATTGCCAGCATCAGCAACATTGCCTCAGTCGCGAGCACGATACCCAAGGTGACCACAATGCGTGGCCGCCTGCGCGCCAGTGCTATTGACAGGGCAAACAGCGCCGCCACAATCAATGGCAGCCACTGCAGAATCGGTGCAGTGAAGGCGTAGATGGCCTGCAATTGCCCGAGCAGGGGGGTCTCGAACAGCACGATCTGATTGCCGGTCGAGGGGATCGTCACATTTGCTGCGATCGAAAGACCGGAGTCAACGAGTTGGGTCTGCACCGCCTTCAGCAGGGTCGTGATGTCCAGCACCACTTGGTCGCCGTTGGTCTGGATGATGCCGGCTTCCTTGCCCTCAAGCAGTGCCAGAGCCGATCGTTGTGCTGCCTCATTGGTCTTGATCCACAAGGTCTGGAATGCCGAGGAGGCCAGGAATCTGTCGACTGCGGTCCCGATGAGGCTGTTGATTCCAGCAGCGATCGGCGAAGCCAGTTGCTCATTGATTCCTGGGTTCTTGACGAAAGATCCCAGGAAATCACTGACCAAGGTCTCGGTGTCAATGCGTGCAACAAGTGCGGCGGTGACTTCCGCGCCGACTGCTTGCTGGATCGCCGGATCACTGGCAAGTGGACCCACAGTTGCGATGTACTGCTCGGCGTCAGTGACCGTCTCATGGCCCCAGTGACCAACGACAGCCACCGGAGTGATTACCGCGGCGATGATGAAAATCAAGAGCGAAGCGATCGAGCGCGCTCCCCAGCGTCGGCCCATTATGTTCCCTTCGTTTGGCGCTTGGTCAGCAACCAAGCCCCAGTGAGCACGAGCAGCAGACCCGCAAGGCTGATCATTGCAGGAGATTGGCCACTTGTCGGTGCATACAACGCCATGATCGTGATGCCCAGAACAAGTGAGGCATTGACGATCATGTCGAACAGGGCGAAGATCCGGCCGAGGTGATCATCTGGAATATGCAGTTGCACTTCTGTGTCGGCGCAGACCTTCACTGACTGACCGACGAATCCGAAGGCCGCGGCGCCGACGAGAAGGAGCGGCAATTGGATGGATTCTGATCCGGCAACCACGAACACCGCTCCGGTGATGCCTCCAATGATCAGGACGATGGCTGACCAGGTGACTGTCCCCATCCGCCGGGTGCTCCAAGGAGTTGAAGCGGCACCGATCAGGGCACCGGTGGCCGCGGCTGCCGTGATGATGGCGAACTGCGTGAGTGCGTGGTCGGCCTCGGCGACTGAATTGAAGGTGTTGCGCACAAGTAGCAAGGCGTCAACAGTCAGCATGCCGAATGAAATCCGGTGCAGGGCCACGACAGTGATTGCCCGCCTGGGTCGCGCATGATGGCGCAGGACTCGTAGTCCATCAACAAAGCCCGAGATGACTCCTTGAAGAGTGTCGCGCGCAAGATCGCCGGTGGGCCCAAGTGTTGCGGGTCCCATTCGCAAGGCGAGCAAGCCAGCCATGACGAAACCGACTCCCGCCAGCACCAAGATGAACTGACTTCCTGCGTCGCCGCCGCCGACCAGAGACCTGATGGCTACACCTGTCAGCGCGCCAACCGCGACGGCGATAGTCCCCGAAGTCGGGCTGAGCGCGTTGGCCGTCACAAGGTCGCGGCCTTTCACTACATGCGGCAACGAGGCGGAAAGTCCAGCGAGCACGAATCGACCGATCCCCAGCACGATCAACACGAAAAGCCCAAGCAGGAGTCCGTCGTTGCCCGCTGTGACGAGAACGATGATCGGTATGACGCCCAGCGCCTTGATGAAATTGGCGTTGACGAGCACATTTCGCCGACGCCATCGATCCAGCAGTACGCCGGCAAACGGTCCGATGATGGAGTACGGCAAGAGCAGGATGGCAAATGCCGAAGCCACTTTGATGGCATCCGGCTCACGCTCAGGTGAGAACAGCACGAACGTTGCAAGAGATGCCTGAATCAGCCCATCGGCGAATTGCCCGACAAGGCGAACGGAATAGAGCCGACGAAAGTCCCGAGTGGAAAGGAGCTCACGCAGGGCAGGCAATGCCACCACGCGCGGACGGTATCAGCGCTGCTCAGCTGTGAACATACTTCGCGAGGTACTCGCCGGTGAGGGTGGATCCGTCAGCAATGAGATCTTCAGGTGTGCCCTCAAAGACGATCGTCCCGCCATCGTGCCCGGCACCAGGACCCAGATCAATGATCCAGTCCGCGTGGGCCATGACGGCTTGGTGGTGGGCGATGACAATCACGGACTTGCCTGCATCGACAAGTCGGTCAAGCAGGCCGAGCAGTTGCTCGACGTCGGCCAGATGCAAGCCGGTGGTGGGTTCGTCGAGTACATAGATCTCACCTTTGTCAGCCATCTGTGTTGCCAGTTTCAACCGCTGTCGCTCGCCACCGGAGAGAGTCGGCAGTGGTTGGCCCAATATGAGATAGCCAAGACCGACATCGGTGAGTCGATTGAGGACTGTTAGTGCAGGCGGAATGTGTGACGGGCCCTGGCCGAAGAATGCAGCGGCTTCAGTGACGGTCATGGCTAGGACCTCTGTGATGTCCCGGCCGCCAAAGGTGTACTCCAAGACCGATGCCTGGAAACGTCTTCCCTCGCACAGTTCGCAGACAGTTGACACCCCGGCCATCATCGCCAGATCGGTGTAGATCACACCTGCACCATTGCAATTGGGGCAGGCTCCTTCAGAGTTCGCGCTGAACATCGCCGGCTTGACGCCGTTGGCCTTGGCAAAGGCTTTGCGAATCGGCTCGAGCAGGCCGGTGTACGTCGCAGGATTGCTTCGCCGTGAGCCCTTGATAGGAGTTTGGTCAACAGCGACTACCTCAGGTCGACCAGACACCGTTCCGTGGATCAGTGAACTCTTGCCCGATCCGGCAACTCCAGTGACCACGACAAGTACGCCAAGGGGAATGTCGACGTTCACGTTCTTGAGGTTGTTGAACCTCGCGTTACGCACCTCAAGCTTTCCGCTCGGCGCGCGCAAGGACTGCTTGAGTGCGGCTCGATCGTCCAGATGCTTCCCGGTGATCGTCTTGCTCTTTCGTAGTCCGTCGATGGATCCCTCGAAGCAGATGTTGCCACCGGCTGTGCCAGCACCAGGGCCAAGATCGACAACATGATCGGCGATTTCAATGGTCTCCGGCTTGTGCTCGACAACCAGCACGGTGTTGCCCTTATCGCGCAACTGCAGCAGCAACTCATTCATGCGCTGAATGTCGTGGGGATGCAAGCCACTTGTGGGCTCGTCAAATACATACGTGACGTCGGTCAGTGCAGAGCCCAGGTGCCCGATCATTTTCACTCGTTGGGCTTCGCCACCGGACAAGGTCCCGGACGTCCGATCAAGTGACAGATAGCCCAGTCCGATGTCGACGAAGGAGTCCAGAGTCAATTGCAGGGCATTCAACAGGGGAACGACTGTTGGTTCGCTGAGTTCACGCGCCCATTCGGCTAGGTCACTGATCTGCATCGCACATGCATCGCCGATGCTGATCTTCTCTATCTTGGACGAGCGCGCAGCCGCACTGAGTCGGGTTCCGCCGCAGTCGGGGCAACTTGTGAATGTCATGGCGCGATCGACGAAGGAGCGGATGTGCGGCCGCATCGCGTCGACATCCTTGGACAGCATGGACTTCTGAATCTGCCGAATCAGACCGGCGTAGGTCAGGTTGATGCCCTCGATCTTGAGCTTGGTCGGTTCGCGATAGAGCAGGTCCTGCAGTTCCTTCTTCGTGTACTTGCGGATCGCCTTGTCAGGATCAAAGAAGCCACAACCTCGAAGGATGCGGCCAAACCATCCGTCCATGCTGTAGCCGGGAATGGTGAGCGCACCCTCATTGAGGGATTTGCTGTCGTCGTAGAGCGCGGTGAGATCAAAGTCAGTTACCGAGCCCCGACCTTCGCAGCGCGGACACATGCCGCCAGTGATGCTGAAGCTGCGTCGCTCCTTCACCGTGCGCCCCGCACGTTCGAGGGTGACAGCACCCGCTCCACTGATTGATGCCACGTTGAAGGAGAAAGCCTGTGGTGAGCCGATGTGCGGCTTTCCCAGACGACTGAACAAGATGCGAAGCATCGCATTGGCATCAGTAGCAGTGCCAACCGTCGAGCGCGGATCAGATCCGATCCGCTCCTGATCAACGATGAGCGCAGTGGTGAGGCCCTCGAGCACATCAACGTCTGGTCGGGCCAGAGTCGGCATGAAGCCCTGAACAAATGCGCTGTAGGTCTCGTTGATCAAGCGCTGAGATTCAGCGGCGATGGTGCCGAACACCAGTGAGCTCTTACCCGAACCGGAGACCCCGGTGAAGACAGTCAATCGGCGCTTGGGGATCTCAACGCTGATGTCCTTCAGATTATTGACGCGTGCACCGAGCACTTGGATCAGATCATGGCTGTCCGCGCTGACTTGCAAGCGCGTAGCAGGCTTCTTGGCTTTTGTCATGAACTCTCCATCTTCACACCGTACGCGACAGTGCCCCGGTGCTCCGAGTTGTTCACTCGGAGCACCGGGGCACTGTGATGCAGGTGTGTTAGCGCTCGATCTTTCCGGCAATGAAGTCCTCGACGGCGATGTGCGCCTCGCTGTCGCTGTACTGCACAGGCGGTGACTTCATGAAGTAGCTCGAAGCCGAAAGGATTGGTCCGCCGATGCCACGATCCTTGGCGATCATGGCCGCACGAACTGCGTCGATGATCACGCCGGCACTGTTGGGCGAATCCCACACCTCGAGCTTGTACTCAAGGCTCAACGGCACGTCGCCAAATGCCCGACCTTCAAGACGAACAAAGGCCCACTTGCGGTCATCGAGCCAAGCCACGTAGTCCGAAGGTCCGATGTGGACGTTGCGCGCGCCGATGTCGTGTGAGATCTGCGAGGTGACCGACTGCGTCTTGGAGATCTTCTTGGACTCAAGGCGCTCACGCTCGAGCATGTTCATGAAATCCATGTTGCCGCCCACGTTCAATTGGTATGTGCGGTCAAGGATGACTCCACGATCCTCAAAGAGCTTGGCGAGGATGCGGTGAGTGATCGTGGCGCCGACCTGACTCTTGATGTCGTCGCCAACGATTGGCAGACCGGCATCTTCGAACTTCTTTGCCCATGCTGGGGTACCAGCGATGAACACCGGAAGCGCATTGACGAAGCCACAGCCAGCGTCGATTGCGCACTGTGCGTAGAAGCGCGCGGCGTCCTCTGAACCCACTGGCAGGTAGCACACGACGATGTCCGTCTTGGCTGCCTTAAGAGCGGCGACAACGTCGACTGCTGCCTCTTCAGACTCGCTGATGGTCTCGCGGTAGTACTTGCCCAGGCCATCGTGGGTGTGACCACGCTGCACTATGACGCCAGTGACAGGCACGTCGCAGATCTTGATGGTGTTGTTCTCTGAAGCACCGATGGCAGCGGAGAGATCCTGGCCGACCTTCTTGGCGTCCACGTCAAAGGCAGCAACGAATTCAACGTCGCGGACGTGGTAAGGGCCGAACTGCACGTGCATCAGTCCGGGGACGAATCCTTGCGGATCAGCATCCTTGTAGTACTCGACACCCTGAACAAGTGATGCCGCACAGTTGCCGACGCCAACGATGGCGACGCGTACTGATCCCATGTGTTTCTCCTAATGTATTCAACGGTGCTTATGTAGTGAAGTCGCGCGGTTGTTGTGCGCTTTCTGCTTTCTTGCGCTCATTGGTGATGAGCTCGTTGAGCCAGCGCACTTCACGCTCGGCTCGATCAAGTCCATGGTTTTGCAATTCAAGTGTGTAGGCGTCGACGCGATCACGTGACCGCAGCATCGATTCGCGCAGGGCAGCCACGCGCTCCTCCATTCGAGAGCGTCGCCCTTCAAGAATGCGAACTCGCACCCACGCCTCAGTGCGTCCGAAGAAGGCCAGATGAGCCGCGAAGCCCTCATCCTCCCAGGATTCAGGACCGGGCTCATTGACCCAGTGGTCGAAGGCCTCTTTGCCGTCACCAGTCAGGGAGTAGACCACTCGTGAGCGTCGACCGCTCAGGGGTGGGGCGTTGCTCTCAGTCGCCGGGGTGACGTGCACTTGAACAATGAGCCCACGCTCCTCGATCCGGCGCAAGCAGGGGTAAAGGGAGCCAAAGGAAAGAGTGCGGAATGGCCCAAGCACGGTGTCCAGGCGCTTGCGGAGCTCATATCCGTGAAGGGGGCCGTCACCCAACATGCCCAGCACTGCGAATTCGAGGATATCCGCGCGCTTTGACATATTGGCAAGATATATCAATGCGATATATCAATGCAAACGCGGCGCACTCCGATCAGACGTCCGAATCAACCTAGACTGGTCCAATGTCTGCTCCGCGCCACAGTGCCATCCGTGGCTCAGTCGTGCGTGGAGCCTCAAGCAAGCCCAGCAAGCAGGCTGAACTTGGTCCGATCGAGAAGATCGCCGATCCCACAGCGCCACGATCGCCGATTGATTTCACTCTGCAACGGCGAGCAGCGCTGCTGGCCTTCTTTCGTGGCGGGATGCTCAGTAGCGAGTTCTGTGACGCTGACCCCTACCTCCTGAAAGCTGCCAGGTTTCACGGGGAGCCAAGCGGAGCCCCGTGCCCGGTCTGCAAGGACCCCGAGTTTGTCCACGTCACCTACGTCTATGGCGATCAGTTGGGTCCCTACTCCGGAAGGGTCCGCCAGCACGCCGAGCTGCCTGAGATGGCTCGGACCTTTGGCGAGTTCAAGGTCTATGTCGTTGAGGTGTGCCAACGCTGCCATTGGAACTTTTTGATGAAGACTTTCGTCTTGGGAGATGGAGTTCCGCGACGTGCGCCCCGCACGCCCCGTGACCTCATCGAACTCGAAGGGAAACGGTGACCGGAGATCAGCGGGGTGCGGCCAGACGTCCACCTGCCAGATCCAGCAGTGCTCGCCCTCCTGCCAGACGTCGCAAGAAGGCCAAGCGACCGCATTGGATTCGTCGCATTCTGATAACGGGCGTCGTAGTGTTCGTAGTGGCGATCGCCGGATTCGCGATCGCCTTGGCGATGACCACCATTCCCAAGCCCAATGAGTTGGCCACCAGCCAGGCCACCGTCGTCTATTACGCAGATGGCACCAATGAGGTGGGTCGCCTGGGCGATTCATCCAGACGCAGCGTGCCGCTCAGCGATGTCCCAGAGCATGTGCAAAAAGCGATCCTGGCAGCTGAGGACCGCGACTTCTATGACCATGGCGGCGTCTCGCCGATCGGCTTTGTACGTGCCGTCATCAACAACCTGACCGGCGGTTCAACTCAGGGCGGCTCCACGATCACCCAGCAGTACGCCAAGAACGCGTTTCTGACTCAGGAGCGATCGTGGAATCGCAAGGTCCGTGAGGCGCTGCTTGCCTTCAAGCTGGAGACGGTTGCGTCCAAGGATCAGATTCTTGAGGACTACCTCAACACCATCTACTTCGGGCGGCACGCAAGTGGCATCGATGCGGCTTCGCGGGCCTACTTCGCCAAGCCGGTGAACGAGCTCAGCCTGACCGAAGGGGCTGTGCTTGCCTCGATCATCAAATCACCAAGCGGCTTGGCTCCGGAAACACAACTCAGTGCACTGAAAGCTCGCTGGAGTTATGTGCTCGATGGGATGCAGTCGCAAGGGTGGATAAGTGCCGACCAACGAGCAGGTGCACGCTTTCCGGACATTCTTGATGCCAAGAACGCTAACCGCCTCGGCGGGCAGACCGGCTATCTCCTGCAAGGCATCAAGGATCAGCTGATATCACTCGGCTTCGACGAGACACAGATCGAAGCCGGCGGCCTGCAGATTTTCTCCACTCTCGACAAGAGGGCCGAGGATGCGGCAATTCGGGCCGTGAAGGCTGTTGGTCCATCTTCGAACATCGAGGGTCTGCGCATCGGCTTGGCGTCCGTACGACCCAACACCGGTGAAATCGTTGCGCTGTATGGCGGGCAGGACTTCATCGAAGACCAGATCAACAATGCGACGCGACCCTTTGCTCAGGCCGGATCGACCTTCAAGACCTTTGCTCTTGCTGCCGCCACCGAGAAGAACATGCCGCTGACCTCTGTATGGAACGGTGATTCGCCGAGCACGGTCAATGGCTACACGCTGACAAACTACGGAGACAGATCTTTCGGCGAGATCTCCCTGTTGAAGGCAACCTTGCGCTCCGTCAACTCCGCCTATGTTCAGATGGAATCCGCGATCGGTGTCGAAGCGGTGGCCAATGCAGCATTGCGAGCAGGAATCCCCGAGAGCACGCCGGGTCTGAATCTGGATGCACTCAATCTCACTTTTGTGCTCGGTACGGCTTCTCCCTCTGGACTCAGCATGGCTAATGCATATGCGACATTCGCCGCACAGGGAGTCCGATCGACCACTTCAATTGTCGACAGGGTGATCGGGCCCAATGGAGGATTGCTGTATGACTACGAGCCAACGCTCACGACAGAATTTGACTCACGCGTAGCCGACACAGTGACCTATGCCCTCAGTGAGAACGTGCAGCGAGGCACCGCCTTTGCCGCGCGCGCGCTCAATCGACCCGCGGCTGCAAAGACGGGCACGACCGACGGCAACAAGAGTGCCTGGTTTGTCGGATACACCCCGCAACTATCCACCGCGGTATTGATGGCCAAGGAGAACGAGGCCGGCATGCCCGTCTCGCTTTCCAAGACGGGTGGCTTGCGGACCGTGACCGGTGGATCTTTTCCGGCAGCAATCTGGACCAAGTACATGAAGGCGGCCCTGAGGGGACAGCCAGTTGCTAAATTGGCTACGCCTCCATCATCGATAAACGACCGACTTGACTGCGTCGCTTTGGCCGACGCCAATGGCGGTTTGCCTCCTCTTGGTTGTGCAAACGCAGATGGCACGGAATTCTCACCTGAACCCATAGATGAAGCACCTAACGGTGATGTGTTCGACAATCCAGGTGCAAGCGTGGCCCCCGTGCCGCTTGGTGACGGCGCGCCCAAGCAGGTCCCCAGCTCTCGACCTTCAAAGACTCCGAGCAAATCGCCAGGCAAATCGCCAAGCAAGGCTCCGGTGACAGGCAATGGCGACGGCCCACCATCAGTGGCCGGGTAGTCGCGATGGCTGATGTCACGCCGACGCATGATGATGCGCTGCTGGCCAGTAGTAGCGAGTTGATCGGCGGACCGGCCGGCGTCAACCGGCGTGCCCGTCCACAGTGGTGGATCCCCCTGCGCGTGTTGATCGTGCTCACTGCCCTGGGCTACTCATTCGGTATCTGGATTGGCTCGTCATGCCGAAGCAGCAATTGGATCTCTCCTGAGCGATACGAGCACCTCTGCTACACCGACATTCATCCCTTCTACACATTGAAGGGAATGGTCGATAGCACAGTTCCTTACGTGCAGTTGTCGACAGAGCACCAAGCTGTGGATGCTCCGGTGCTCGTCGGCATGTTCATGGAGATCTCTTCACTTCTCACCCACTGGCTGAGTGCACTGCGACCACAGGTTGATGCGGCTGCGCTGTTCTTCGATGTCAATATCGTGCTGCTGTTCATCCCACTACTCATCGCGGTGATTGCGACCGCTCTCGCCGCGCGCAATCGACCATGGGATGCCGCCATGGTCGCGCTTGCTCCAATTGTGATTCTGGCTTCGCGTATCAACTGGGACTTGCTGGCTGTGGCCTTGGTTGCGCTGGTCATGCTGCAGTTGTCACGCAATCGAGTGGTTGCTGCGGGCATCCTGCTTGGGGCAGCGATGTCTGCGGCCCACTACCCCTTCGTCATTCTCATTGCATTCGCACTCCTCGCCTTGCGGACCAAGCGTTGGCAGGACACCGGGCGGCTCGCGCTCGCCGCAGTTGGCACCTGTTTGGTGATCAACGTTCCGTTCATGGTGATGAACTATGAAGGCTGGTCGGTGATCCATCGCAGGCTCTTTGACGCGCTGCCAGACCTCGGGTCGATGTGGTTTGCCATGCAACAGTGGGGAGGACCCGAACTCTCGGCGGGTCAGGTGAACCTGGCAGCGCTGCTGCTGTTCCTGGCGGCGTTGGCTGGCATCGCAGCCCTGGTCCTGCAAGCACCAATGCCACCGCGCGCGGCTTCGGTGATTTTCCTTGTCGTAGCCGCATATGTGTTGCTGGCAAAAGGCTTTGCGCCGCAGTTCGGACTATGGCTGATTCCACTGGCCGTGCTGGCGCGTCCACGCTGGCGAGACTTCCTGATCTGGCAGGCCGCTGAAGTCGTCTACTTCGTTGCAGTGTGGTGGTTCCTTGCGGGCTATCAGTTGGAAGGCGCCAAAGGCCTGACTGCCGAGTGGTATGCCTTCGCCACCTTCGTCCATATCGCTGGCACCGCGTTCTTTGCCATCATGGTGATACGTGACATTCTGAAGCCAGAGGATGATCCGGTTCGGGCTACCGAATTGCGCGCTACTAGTCCATACCCCGCACCACGTCAAAGCGCGATGTGGTGAAACGAACGTCTGCTCGAAACTGATCGCCGACCTGCGGCACCACGCAGCCGCGCGGCAGCCAGATCATCGAATGGTGTTGATGAGGAGGCTCAGCAAACCAACGCTGCTTGCCTTCCCAGATGAATGGTGAGAGCGCACGACCAGCTGCATCCAGAGCGCCAGTTCCAACTGTGACGATCCGCTGACGAAGACTCGAGGCAGGAGTTGGTGCGCTGAGGCCAATGCCATGCGAGGTTCCGCCGGATACCACGACAAGGGTGCCACCAGTGGGGCCGCTGCGTTGCCGATAGCCCACGTGCGTGCCGTCGGGCAATGGGTGCACGGCAAGTGCGACCCCGTACACATTGAGCGCGCTCCGATCCCCCAGCCACAGTCGGGTACCGATGCGAGCCTTCATCTGAATCTTCCGATTTGAAGCCTGAAGCTGTGAGTACTCGTTGTCGCTCAAGTGTGAGAGCCACAGAGTCTGGTCAGCAACGGTGCCAAGCTTCGCTGATTCGGTCTGCCACAAGCCGTGCCAGCGCTGCACCTCATGAACGCGGGCTGTCACAGCTGCTTCACCTGGCGTGGATTCCTCATCGGCGGATTGTTCAAGAGGCAGATGCAAGGTCACACCACAGATCTGCAATCGATGCGATGCGATCGCTGCATGCGTCAGTGGATCTGCCAGGGCGCGTCCAAGTTCAGACTCGCTGAATCCAAAACGATTCATAGAAGTGCGCGCCTCAAGCAGCACGCGCACGTTGCCGGAGCCCGAACTCAATGACGCCAGCCCGGAGGTCGATGAGATGGTCCGAATGACCCTTCGCGCATCCCACTTCTGAGCGATCTCCCACCAGACGTCGCCAGCCAGGAGGTCGCGCGGTTCGAATGGCTCGAGCACCACGACATCGGCGTCCGTGTTCGACAGCACTTCATCGAGTTCGAATACCGAACCAACCGCGACCGCTTCGCTTTGGAGGGCGTTGCTCTCACGGGCCAAGCGGGCCTGACCCAATCCATAGCCGTTGCCCTTGATGACCGGCACGATCGAAGCACCAGTGAGCGATTTCACCATTGCACTGACGGTGTGCACATGCGCGCGCCACTGCTCGGTGCTCACTTCAAGAGTGAAGGTCATTGCCTGCTCCGTCCAAGGTCAGCTCCTCCGGGACTGGTACAGCGCGTACGCCTTCGCCCAGCTGGCTCGCAAGATGAAATCCCATTCGCCAACGTACTCCTGGGCGTAGCCGCCGGAGCCGACTTTGAACTGCACCAATCCGAACAGATGGTCATCAGGATTGAGAGTGTCGGCGATGCCACGCAGATCGTAGATCGTGCAACCGGCTTCGTGCGCGCGCGTGATCATCGCCCACTGCAATGCATTGGATGGCCGCACGTCACGATCGGCCGTAGTCGAGGCCCCGTACGAGTACCAAGCGTGGTCACCGACCTGCACCATCAGGGTTGCTGCGGCGAGATGACCCTCGAAATGCGCAAGATGCAAACTCAGACGCGAGGACTGCTGGGAATTCAGTTCATCCCACATCCGCTCGAAATACGACAGGGCACGAGGTGTGAAGTGATCGCGCTTGGCCGTCTCGACGTACACCTCGTGGAAGGCGGCCAGGTCAGAGCGCTCGCCCAGCGAAATCTGCACACCGAGCTTCTCGGCCTTACGCACATTGCGTCGCCAGAGTTGATTGAACCCAGCAAAGACCTCATCGAGGGTTCGCCCGCCGAGTTGCACTTGGAATACATAGCGAGGTTGGACATCTCCGAAGCCAGCGCCGACGTTCTCCTCTTGGCGCCATCCGCGCGATTCCAATCGTTCGGCCAGGTGCAGGGCAAGGATTGAGTGCCAATCGGCAACCACATCGTGCAAGTGCGCCGGCGGCGAACTGTCAGGTTCACGCCATTGGGCCATTGCCGACTTGATGGTCTCTGACTCCCAGCGCCGGGTTGGCACGGGCGGACCCATCTTCACCTGAAATGCGCCACTGGCCTTGAGATGAGCGAGCAGGGGTGTCAGCCAAGCGCTGATGTCGTACTGCGGAAACCGCGAGTGCAACCAGTCAATGTCAGGGCCTTCGGGCAGATAGGCCAGGGACCGTTGGGGCAACTTGGGAATTGGACGGAAAAGCACAAGCCCGGCGCCGACAAGCTCTGAACCTTCAAACCAGCCAATCGACTCCGAACGCCAGCCGACTTTGACCCGACCCCACTCTGGCAGCTGAAGAAAGGAGACTGACGGACGTGAAGCGATCCATTGGCGATGCTGGCTGGCGGAAATAGTGCGCACAACAGGGGTCATGGAAGATCCACGTCGACCACAACGGGTGCGTGATCGGATGCGCCCTTGCCCTTGCGTTCTTCGCGATCGATGTAGGCATCGCTCACGGCGTCTGCGAAGCGTTGGTTGGCGTAGATGAGGTCGATGCGCATCCCCCAGCCGCGACCAAATGACGCCTGCCTGTAGTCCCAGAAGGTGAAGGGTTCACCCTTCAATGCGCGCGGCATGACTTCAACAAGCCCAGCCGAGAGCACGTTGGCAAGGGCCTGTCGCTCACCTGGAGTCACATGTGTGCTGTTCTCGAACTTGGCGATATCCCAGACATCTGCATCGGTTGGGGCAACGTTGTAATCACCGATGATCGTGAACGGCCGCTGTGGAGAGGCCGCGAGTTCGGCCGCGGCCGTGTCCTTGAGGGCCGCAAACCACTGGAGCTTGTACGAGTAGTGCGGATGATCAGGCTCGCGTCCGTTGGGCACATAGACACTCCAGACGCGCACCCCGCCGCATGTAGCGCCAATAGCGCGCGGCTCGTCGACGTCCTCGTACTGGGGCTGACCAAGCAACCCTCGCTTGACGTCGTCAAGTCCGACTCGACTGAGCAAGGCGACACCATTCCAACGTCCAGTGCCAAGGGTGGCGACCTCGTAGCCCAGAGCCTGAATCGGTAGCAAGGGAAATGCCTCATCGGTGCACTTGAGTTCTTGGAGAGCAAGAACATCTGGCTTGTTGAGTTCAAGCCACGCCAGTACTCGATCCAGTCGTGCGCCAATGGAATTCACGTTCCAGGTCACAATTCGCACACCCGCAGCCTAGATGCACACCGCAGAGACCGTGATCGGCTTAGGCTCCAACGGACCGGAGATGAGTCCGGGAGAAGGAGGACTCCAATGAGCGGCAACGATCCCTTCTGGCGACTGCCTGAGGTCCCCAGTTTCACCCTGACAAGCGACAATGTGCAGGACGGGCAGCCGCTTGCAGATGCACACATGTCCGGAATCTTTGAAGTACCTGGCGGCTTGGACAGCAGCCCGCAGTTGTCGTGGTCTGGTGCTCCGGTTGAAACCAGGAGTTACGCAGTGACCATGTACGACCCAGATGCGCCCACCATGTCTGGCTTCTGGCATTGGGCAGTGGCGGGAATTCCTGCAGCGGTCACCTCCTTGCCCCAGGGAGCCGGAGATGAAGGTGGCATGGGCCTGCCCGCCACGGCCATAGTGCTGCGCAATGACGCTGGCTCGCCGCGATTTCTTGGAGCCGCGCCTCCATCGGGACACGGCTCGCATCGCTACTTCATCACCGTGCATGCGCTGGACACCCAGGACATCGGCATCGATGCCAGCAGCTCGCCGGCCCTGCTCGGCTTCAAGATGTCCTTCCACATCCTGGCCCGGGCAACGCTCATCGCCACAGCAGAGATTTCCTAATTCCCGCGAGGGCAGGTAATCTTCCGCAAGTCCTGCTGACCGACGGTGTGTGCTACCGGCAACTGGCAGGCACGCGAGAACCCTCCTGCCGCGGAATGTCCGTGGCCGTATTAGTCCAAAGGAGGTGGGATTCTTATGCGTCGTTATGAGGTCATGGTCATTCTTGATCCAGATCTGGAAGAAAAGACCGTAGCCCCCAGCTTGGAGACGTTCCTCAACGTCGTCCGCGCTGATGGTGGCGAGGTGCACAAGGTTGATGTGTGGGGTCGTCGTCGGATGGCCTACGAGATCAACCACAAGCCGGATGGCATCTACGCGGTGCTTGAAGTCACGGCCAACCCGTCCGCAGTTGCAGAGCTCGATCGTCAGCTCTCGCTGAACGAGGCCGTCATGCGTACCAAGGTGTTGCGTCCGGAGGAGGCCAAGTAATGGCCGCCGGGGACGTCGTAGTCACGGTTGTTGGCAATCTGACCAACGATCCTGAATTGCGTTTCACCCCAAGCGGCGCTGCTGTCGCTTCCTTCACCGTTGCCTCCAGCTCACGAGTGCTTGATCGCACAACCAATGAGTGGAAGGACGGCGAGACCGTCTTCATGCGTTGCAGTGTCTGGCGCCAGTACGCGGAGAACGTTGCCGAGTCACTGACCAAGGGCACACGTGTGATTGTGCAAGGCCGCTTGAAGCAGCGCTCCTATGAAACCCGCGAGGGTGAGAAGCGTCAGGTCATGGAGGTCGAGGTCGACGATGTCGGTCCCGCACTTCGCTACGCGACGGCCAAGGTCAATCGTGTTCAGCGTCAGGGTGGTGGATTCGATGGCGGCCAGAGTGCCGGCGGCGCAGCCCCAACTGATGACCCATGGGCCAGCAGCCCCTCAGGTGGCGCCGGTTTCGACGAGCCACCTTTCTAATCGACAATCTTCACTGACTTCACAGGAGTAACCAGACATGGCACCACGCGATAGAGATCGTGACAGTAAGCGCGGACCCGCGCGCGGCAAGGATGACAAGCTTCCTAAGCGCAAGGACTGCGTGTTCTGCAGAGGCGAGATCAAGGGTATTGATTACAAGGACACCAACTTGCTCCGCAAGTTCATTTCAGACCGCGGCAAGATCCGTGCTCGCCGAGTGACAGGCAACTGCACTCAGCATCAGCGCGATGTTGCGAATGCTGTCAAGAATGCCCGTGAGATGGCACTTCTTCCCTACACCTCAACAGCACGCTAAGGATCGATGATGAAACTGATACTGACGCAGGAAGTCGCCGGTCTTGGCATCGCTGGTGACATCGTCACGGTGAAGGACGGCTACGCGCGCAACTTCCTCATGCCACGCGGCCTGGGCATTGCCTGGACCCGCGGTGGGGAAAAGCAGGTGACGCAGATCAAGCGCGCCCGCAAGGTTCGCGAGATTCGCGACCTCGGACATGCCAATGAGGTCAAGCAGGAGCTCGAGTCCTTGAAGGTCACCTTGGCCGCCAAGGCCGGAGACACTGGGCGACTCTTCGGTTCGGTCACCACGGCAGACATTGCAGATGCAGTGAAGGCTGCTGGCGGTCCGGCAATCGAGAAGCGCAAGGTCACCTTGGCCGCACCCGTGAAGACCGTCGGCTCCTACAACGCAACAGTGCTCGTGCACGAAGGCGTGGTTGCGAAGCTGACCTTCGAGGTCATCGCCGGCTAGTACATGAACACAACAGAGGGGATGTTCCAATTGGAACGTCCCCTCTGTTGTGTTGTGTTGGCTTCACATCTGATTCAAATGCTGGCTACAGTTCGCTCGCAGAGGTAGTAACGGGGGGGCGAAATGTCGTTCGGTCAATCAGTTCAGTATTGCTTCAACAACTACGCCAACTTTGACGGCAGAGCCAGCCGCTCGCAGTTCTGGTGGTTCACGCTCTTCCTCATCCTGGTGAGCATCCCGTTGAGCATTCTGGACCGACTGATCTTTCGAGATTCCAACTTTGGCGTGCTTTCGGCAATCTGGTGGCTGGCCACCGTCGTGCCGCACTTGGCCGTTGGTAGCCGACGCCTGCACGACACCGCAAAGTCCGGCTGGCTGCAGTTGCTGATTCTGGTTTGTTGCATCGGCTACATCCCACTCATCATCTTCTGGGCACAGCCTGCTGTTCCCGGACCAAACCAGTACGGCGAGACAACCGTCTAGTTGCGCACTTCGGCATTCATTTCTATGAAGGAGAAGTCATGAGCTTTGGTCAATCAGTCAAGTACGTCTTGAGTCACTACGCCGATTTCAGCGGACGAGCCAGCCGCTCGGAGTTCTGGTGGTGGTACCTGTTCTACGCAATCGTGGTGGGTATCCCGTACATGATCGGCTACATCCTGCTGCTGGCGGGACAGCCAGCAGGGGACATGTACGGCAATGTGGATATGACCTTCCCAGCCGGGGCGATCATCTTCTACGTCATCGGCGGGCTGCTCTCGCTGGCACTGTTCATCCCATATCTGGCGGTGAGCTGCCGTCGTCTCCATGATCGGGGAATGTCAGGCTGGCTGAACCTGCTCCTCATCGTTCCTTGCGCAAACCTGGTGGTCTTCGTGTTCTGGTTGCTCGAGGGAACACCTGGGCCCAACGCCTACGGCGAAGGTCCTGCGCGCGGATAGCTGACGTACTTTTGATCAGTGGTCGCCAAGGGTCGAGTCGTTGGCCTGGCCCTTGGCGACCTGCTCAGGAATCCCAGTTGAGCACCAGTCGCTCTTCCTTGTCCTTGTAGGTGCCCACGGCAATCAGCACGACGTCGACCAGTGGCCAAATCCAACCGAAGATCCCGCAGGTGCAGATCGTGATCGCCAACTGGCCCAGCCCTATGCCTACCTTGCCGACAAAGAAGCTGTGCACCCCGAAACTGCCCAGGAAGATGGCGAACAGCAGCACAGCGAGGCGCGATTTGGGTGAGACCGGCGAACCATCGGGTGCCAAGAGCAACTTCGCCGAGGTGGCAATCGGCCGGTACGAGGCTGTCCAGTTGCCGCCATCCCAGTACTGCTCTTGATAGCTGCCATCGACTGCTCTGTACCAGCCGGGTGGGGCGGTGTACGGAGTACCTGAACCAGCGGATCCGTTGCCCTCAGAGATGCTCATGACCCGAGCCTAGGCTCTCTTGCCCTGCTGGAAGCCCGAGGCGAGTTGCTTGACCAGTCCATCGGCTGCCGACTCGATCATGTGCAGCACGCGAAGAAACTCGGCGTCGCCACCTCCATAAGGATCTGGCACCTCCAGTTCAGCGCTGGGCTCAGAGCTTCCCGAAAGCGCCGGATCAAAGGCTCGCATCATCCGAATCTCGGTGTCCAAGCCAGCGTGCTCGCGCATCTTTTGCAGATCCCGATAGTTGGCCCGGTCCATGGCCAGGATCAGATCAATGTCGGCAAACCAGCTTGCATCGATCTGCCGAGCCAGGTGGTCCAGCGGATAGCCATGTGCCGCCAAGGTGGCCAGCGCTCGCGGGTCAGCGGCCCCACCCAAGTGCCAATCCCCGGTTCCAGCGGAATCCACGGACACTGCATCCTGCAGCCCCGCGCGCGCAATTCGGTCGCGCAGGACGGCCTCTGCGATGGGTGAGCGACAGATGTTGCCAAGGCAAACCACGGTGATCCGATACGACACGCGGGAAGCGTATCCAGTGGCGGATGCTGCTCTCGGAATTATCTTTTATCCACAGGCAAATCAGGTCGATTATTGGCGATCAAGGAGGGAAGCTCGTCGAAATTTTCTGCTTTGTCCCCAAGTCATCCACAGCAATGCACCGGGACTCGCCGAACTCGTCAACAGGCTTTGCACAGCGCTATCAACAGGACAAATAGACAGGCTGGAACTGGCTCCATAGGTTTCACCAGCCCGGCTGTCACACCCCCGGCGTAGAACGAGTCCCAGAAACCAAGGAGGTCGGCCAATGAGCGTTACCGAACTGCCGATCCCGCAACTGGATCGCACGCCGCCGCAGGATATTGCCGCCGAGCAGTCGGTTCTTGGAGCCATGCTCCTGAGCAAGGACGCCATCGCCGACGTTGTCGAATCCATCCGCGAAACCGACTTCTATCGACCCGCGCACCAGACAGTCTTCAGCGTCATCCTTGACCTCTATGGTCGCGGCGAACCTGCCGATGCAGTCACCGTCTCCTCTGAGCTCACCAAGGCCGGCGAGCTCACCCGCATTGGCGGTGCCGCCTATCTGCACACCTTGGTCTCAATGGTGCCCACCGCGGCCAATGCTTCCTACTACGGGCGAATCGTTCGCGAGCAGGCCATCCTGCGCCGCTTGGTTGAGGCCGGCACCCGCATCGTGCACATGGGTTACACCGGAACAGGCGACGTCGACGACATGGTTGATCGCGCCCAAGCAGAGGTCTATGAAGTCACCGAGCGTCGCACCAGCGAGGACTATCTGCCGCTGAAAGACATCATGGGTGATGCACTGAACGAGATTGAGGCGATCTCAAACCGTGGTGGCCAGATGGTTGGCGTGCCAACGGGATTCGCCGACCTGGATTCACTCACCAATGGTCTACACGCTGGTCAGTTGATCATCCTGGCCGCTCGGCCGGCCATTGGTAAGTCCACCTTTGGTCTTGACATCTGCCGCGCTGCTTCGATCAAGCATGGGCTGACCTCGGTGATCTTCTCCCTCGAAATGAGTCGCAACGAGATCGTGATGCGCTTGCTGTCTGCGGAAGCGCAGGTGCCCTTGCACCATATGCGCGCAGGCACCATGAGTGACAGCGACTGGGGCAAGATGGCGACAAAGATGGGCACGGTCAGTGATGCACCGTTGTTCATCGACGATTCGCCGAACATGACCTTGATGGAGATTCGCGCCAAGTGCCGTCGACTCAAGCAGCGCCATGATCTTCGCCTCGTGGTCGTTGACTACTTGCAGTTGATGACCAGTGGCAAGCGCGTGGAGAGTCGTCAGCAGGAGGTTTCTGAATTCTCACGATCCTTGAAGCTGCTTGCCAAAGAACTTGAAGTGCCAGTGATCGCCATCAGTCAGTTGAACCGTGGACCTGAACAACGCACTGACAAGAAGCCGATGCTTGCTGACCTTCGTGAATCCGGCTCCTTGGAGCAAGACGCAGACATGGTCATCCTGCTCAGTCGTGAGGATGCATATGAGCGCGAGTCCCCGCGAGCGGGCGAGGCGGATTTCATTGTGGCAAAACACCGAAACGGACCTACAGCAACTGTCACCGTGGCCTTCCAAGGTCACTACTCGCGATTCGTCGACATGGCGCAGACCTGATGCAAGCGCAGCCTTGATCCTGCACAGTCCATCTTGTGAGTGAACCCGATTTCACCATAGCTGCGGTGAGGCGTGCGTGCGCCTTGCTGCCCGCACCCCTACCTCCGCAGTACTACTTCTGGGACCCACCTGAGGTGAAGCCGTCTTCGCTGATCGTTCCAATCATTGAAGTCGAAGGCGAATCGGCATTGATTCTCACCAAACGTGCCCTGGAGATGCGCAATCACGCTGGCGATTGGGTCTTTCCTGGCGGTCGCATTGACCCATTGGTGGATGCGGATTCTCAAGTGGCTGCCCTGCGCGAATTGCAAGAGGAGTTGGGGCCAGACCCGCAGCACGTCACCGTGATTGGCGCTCTGGATTCACGCGGGCCCATCATGAGTGGTCATGTGATCGACGTCTTTGTCGGATTGATCGACGAGGCTGCGTTGATACGGCCGGATCCAACTGAAGTTTCCGATGTCGCGATAGTGCCGCTGCGCGAGTTTGCCACCGAAGGAAGTCATTTCACTTCTAGTGAGGTGCCCGGCGGATATCAGCGCTCGGCAGACGTTGCGCGCCGTCGCGTTGGTCCCCTTGAGATGCATTTCTTCAACTTCGGAGACGATCAATTCGTCTGGGGAACTCAGGGGGAGATCATCTGGGACCTGCTTGCTTGCGTCCTTGGTGATCGCCCCACGATCGCTCAAATCCGTTCGTGAACTCTCGCTAGGCTGTCGCACTTCCGGCAGAGAGGGATCGAACGTGAGCCGCTGGGCCATTCGTCATCCGCTCGTTGCACTCATCGTCTGGTTCGGGCTGCTGATCGCCCTTGTCGGTGGGGCGCTTGCCCTTGGCGACAAGTACAACAACAGTTTCGCCTTGCCGGGGGCGCAGTCAACGCGAGCTCAGGAACTACTTGAGGCACTCCCAGCGGCGAATGCACAGAACACCAGCTTCCAGGTCGTGTGGGCACCGGCCACAGGCAAGGCAACTGATGCAGCAGTGAAGTCCGAGATCCAGCCTCTGCTCAAGAAATTGAGCGAGCGGTCCTCTGTCACCTGTGTGATTGGCCCGTACCAAGAGAACTTCGGACGAGATTGCCCCAAGCCGGCACCTGCAAATGTGACCGCGGCGCTGACAACGGCGGCAAACGAGAAGATCGCACAGGCGCTCGGCATCAGCTCGGCGGAACTGACCAAGCTGATGAAGGCGCTGCCAGCGATCTACCCCTTGGCCAAGGCCAATGGAGAGGACCTCGCTGACATCGCCACGGTTCTGGCTTGGCTCGCGCACGCCGATGAAAAGGACTGGGCGGCAATCGCCAAGAAGATTCCCAATGATGTCGCCAAACTGCGCAGCGCGGTTGACGCTGGCAGGGCGAAGTTTGAGGAGTACACGTCTGCTGCGCAGGCCGCGGCCGACGCGACCAGCCCGGTGTCCAAGGACCGCACTGTCGCCTATGCCACCGTCAATATCGACGACCCTGCTCTCAGCGCGATCGATGCCACCCACATCTCCAACATGATCAAGGACGCAAACTCCTCGACATTGACCGTGGGCGCCAATGGTCAAGCACTCGCTGCTGCAGGTGGTGGCGCCGATTCAAGTGAAGCTGTCGGTTTGCTCGTGGCGATCATCATTTTGCTGATCGCCTTCGGATCGCTTGTCGCCGCCGGACTGCCGATCATCGTTGCGATCACTGGACTTGTCGGCGGGCAGCTCCTGATCATCATCATCAGCAATTTCATGGACGTGGCGTCCTTCGCGCCGACTTTGGCGGCCATGATCGGTCTTGGTGTCGGAATCGACTATTCGCTGTTCATCATGAATCGATATCGGCAAGGTCTCGCTGATCTTGCGCCAAAGGATGCCGCTCTTCGCGCTGTGAACACCGCTGGCCGGGCTGTGCTATTCGCAGGATGCACGGTCATCGTTGCGTTGCTGGGCATGTTCGTGCTGAACATCAACTTCTTCAATGGCCTCTCGATGGCAGCAGCAGTCACGGTCCTGATGGTGATGCTGTCTGCGCTGTTGATGCTCCCCGCGCTGCTCTCATTGCTTGGCACAAAAGCGCTCGCAATCAAGATGCCCTGGGCTCGCCATCACAAGGAGATCGATCCGGACGACAGCAAGTGGTCCGCATTCGGATTGCTCCTGCAGAAGAAGCCGTTGATCCCAGTCGTGTTGTCGGTAGTTGTCATCGGCGCACTGGCTTCGCCAGCACTGACGATGGAACTCGGGTTTCCTGACAACGGAACTCAAGCCCCGGGCACTCCGCTGCGCAATGGCTTTGATTTGCTCAGCAAGGGCTATGGCCCAGGAGTTGCTGGACCATTCTTTGTTGCTGTCGAACTCAAGCAACCACGTGACATGGATGAGTTGGCGACTGTGGTCAAGGCACTTGAGAAGACTGAAGGTGTTGCCAGCACCCTTCCCAATTCCAAGATGCTGATCCTGCTTGATGGCAGCAAGACCGCCTTTGATGCAAAGGGCACTTTGACATCAGTTCTCGTGCAGCCCACGACCTCACCCCAAGATGAGGCCACGGCCGCGACACTCGCCCGTATTCGTGACGTCACGGCCCCTGCTGTTGCTTCAAGCGCGACGCTGTACGTGGGTGGAACTCAGGCAATCTCCACGGACTTCACTGCGCAATTGCAGAAGATGCTGCCGATCTTCCTGCTTCTCGTCGTGGGACTTGGCTTCCTTGCGTTGATGATGCTGTTCCACTCCTTGGTCATTCCGCTGACTGCTGCCGTCACCAGTCTCATGAGTTTTGCGGGCGCCTTGGGCATCACGGTTGCAGTCTTCCAACACGGCACTGCGGCCTCGCTCTTGGATGTCACCGGAACAGGGCCGATCTTGCCCTTCCTTCCCATCATGGTCTTTGCGATCCTGTTCGGACTCTCGATGGACTATCAGGTATTCCTCGTCACGCGTATGCAAGAGGAGTGGCATAAGTCCGGAGACAACCGCATTGCCGTGCGCAGAGGCTTGGCCGGTTCGGGCAAGGTGGTGGTGATTGCTGCCACGATCATGACCAGCGTCTTCTTGTCCTTCGTCCCGACACCAAACGACACCATCAAACTCTTTGGCGTCGCATTGGCGTCAGCTGTGATCATCGACGCCTTCTTGGTGCGGTTGATTCTGGTTCCTTCTTTGATGACCATATTTGGCAAGGCAAACTGGTGGCTGCCCAAATGGTTGAGCAAAGTGCTGCCGAAGATCACGCTCGACTGACCCTCTTGAAGATTTCGGCGGCAGCTCTGTGCCGGCTCAAGTAGGGTCCACCAATATGGCCGAACATGATTTTCAGAAGGTCCTCGCTGTTTCACAGGTCGGCGAATCAGAATTCAGCGCCACGCCTGTAGGTGATGGTGGCCATCTGTATGGCGGCCATTCGCTCGGCCTGGCATTTCATGCCGCGAGCAAGACCGTCAGTCCTGAATTGTGGCCTCAGTCACTGCATGCGAACTTCATTGATGCTGGTACCGCAGGCTCGCAAATGCGCCTCGATGTTCAGTCCCTGCGCGACAGTCGCGCATTTGCCGTTCGTCAGATCACGGCAACGCAGGGCGAGTCCACGCCTTTGCTGATGCAGGCCTCGTTCCACTCTGGAGAGACTGGGCCGGACTGGCATTCGGAGGAACCCTTCAATGTGCCTGACCCTGAGTCCCTTGAATCCCATGAGACAAGCCTGTTCAACATGGATCCGATGGATGTCCGCCCACTGAATGGTCCAGCCAAGCGTGACAAGGACCAGATGGTGACGGTCGTGCACCCCTTCTGGGTGCGCCCTCGCGTGCAGTTGCCAGATGATCGGATGCTGCACGCGGCAGTCGTGGCGTTTCTGTCCGACTATCTCGTGGTCAGCACCGCTCAAGCCCCTTCGGCGAAGATCCCGATGGGCAGTCGAGTGGTGACGATGGAACACGGTCTTTGGTTTCTACGCCCTGTTGATGCCAATGACTGGATGTTGTTCACAGCAGAGCCGCTGTCGGTGTACCACGGTCGCGGCTTGAGTCGAGGAAGTGTCTTCAATCGGGAGGGTTTGCTCGTAGCAACATTCGTGCAAGAAGTGCTCACGCGCTTGCCGCGCGCCTAGGCGCTCAGCGAGTAGCCGGCCTCGCGTACTGCATCGGCGAGCGCTGCAGCAGAAACCTCACCATGAACTTCCGCGCTTGCGCTGTCGAGGTCTACTCGCACCCCAGTCACGCCATCGACTGATTCGATTGCCTCAGTCACATGGCGAACGCAGTTTGCGCAGGTCATGCCGGTGATTGCGTAGGTCTTCATGCATGGATTCTTGCACGCGGGGCTTTGTCGTCGCCGGTGCCTGACGCCCCCTAGAGTCTTGCCAACTCATTGAGACGGGGATGTCATGGCTGATCAGTTCAAAGGGATTCGACTCAGCCTGGTTGCCGTATCTTCGGCGCTTGCCTTGCTGGCCGCCAGTCTCATCGTGCCGCTATCTGCGGCGCAGGCCGCTGGCTCCGTGACGCCAGGACTGGGTGCAGCGGTTGGTGGGGTGACAACCAAGGTAACTGTGCTTGGCAGTGGCTTCACCTCGGCTTCCAAAGTTGGCTTCACCTCTTGTACTTTGCCTGGAGCCCCAACTCCGGCGACAACCTTTGTGTCGAGTTCACAGCTCATAGCGATGGTGCCGAGTTTCGCTGACAAAGCCTCGTGCCAGGTCCAGGTGAACACGGGTGGGTCATCGACGATCGTGGGCAACTATGGCTGGACAGCAACGAGCGTTGCGTTTGTCACAGCAACGGGAATCGCGCCTTCGATCCTTCCCACTGAAGGCGGCGGCTACTTCCTGTTCACGGCCTCAGTCGCCAATCCGACCGCTGGCATTGGCGACACCACGTTGGCTGGACTCACCTCGGTCAGCCTCAATTGCCCAGCGACTGCCGGCGGCAATGTCAGCGTGCCTGCCACGGCTGTGGTGAAGCCCAACGGTTTGCAGATGACGGTCACTCCAGGATCATTTGCGAAGGTGACTGCAGGTGCTTGCCCAGTGTCGGTCACCTTGGCCTCTGGCAATGTGATCACGACGAACACTCCGAACGCTCCCGGCGTGTGGGCGCAGCCAAACGTCCCGGCGATCTCGTTGAGCACGTATCACGGCGCTGAGAATCAAGTTGCCGGTTCCCTTCAGAAGATCACTGTCTCGGCCACCAGCTCCTTGGCGGGGGCCACTGGGGTGTCCTTCAACTACTGCCCAGCCACCAATCCTCAGGGCACCTACCCGGCAGCCTTGGTCCAGCCAGCGGCTGATCCCACGCAGTTGTCCGTCACTGTTCCGGCAGGGGTCCCAGCTGGCGAGTGCTCAGTGGTCATTGGCATGCCTGCCGCAGGAAGCAGACTGGCTGGATACTCAGTGGCGAGCGTGCCGGCCGCAGTGCCCAGCGTGCCGCCCACCTCTGGCTTCACTTTTGATCCCCCGTACCAGGGACCTATCACGGTGACCATCACCAATCCACACACCGCGGGGGTGCCAAGAACAGGAGTGAGCGACAAGTCGCTCTATATCTCGGTGCTGGGTGATCCCACAGGAGGCGGAACCGTCACCAGCGGCTCGCCGAACCTGTTCCCAGGTATTACCCCTGCAAAGCTGGTCTCGGCTCCCTTCACTTCCATGTCGGGATACGACAGCGTCAAGCACACCGCGACTCTCACGCTGAACCCGCCGGTCAAGAGCGGAAACCTCTATTTCTCCAACCAGAGTCTGACTGGATCCCCACCTGATCCAACGGGATCGCTCGCGCGATACGGCTTTGTTGAGTTCACCTACAACTCAAGTGGACTGGACGTGGACCTCACCCTGATCGATCAGATCGGCTTCACCTTGAGTTCAACACTGCTGGACAAGAACTCTGCAGTCATCTCCGGCACGTATCGCGATACCGGGTGCCTGGTGAATATCGTCAATGCGCTGTCCAAGACCGGCCTCAATCTCAATGCCACCACCGCGAGCACACCCGGCGTGATGCGCTACAACACCACGAGCCCCCAGGCAACCCCTGCTGTCGGCACTTGGGCTTCGTCACAACTTGCTGGAAACAGCACCTGGGCAGGAATTGTCGGAGCCGCAAAGCTTCCAGGGAGATACCCCAAAGTGACCGATTACGTGAACTCGGTCAAGGGTCCATTGACGGTCCGCGATCAACTCGGAGACAAGCTCTATGGCGGGCAGTTCAACTACACCGCAAGCTTGTCTGGCGGAATCTGGACTCTGACCGGCAACCTGGCGGGAGGCACCAAACAGGGCCCCAAACTGCTGATCGAGCAGGCTGGAATCTCTGGCGCGGGCACGCAGGGTGGCACGGGCTTCGGTGTGTATGGACAGGACGGTCCCTTCCTTGCCTACCTGCCCACCGGCACTCCCACAGCCCCGACGTATGGACCGGCACTGAGCTGGGCAGCCGATGGTGGGGTGCCTGTCGCCTGGGCAAATGCAGTGAAGACCATCTACCGCGACTTCATAGCCGCGTTCGCCTACGGCTACTGGGACACCACTGAATTCGCCGACTCCACGGACACCGGTGCAAGTGGCCAGAACTTCACCCGCAATCCGCTGGATGCTGCCTACGCCAATGCCCAGGGCAGTTACGGCACCCCGAGCAACCCAACACAGTACGCATGGAACGTGTATGACGAGGTCATCCGTTCGCATTCCAATATCGACGGTGGCGGATCGCCAAAGCCCTCCGGGGCCTATGGCATGGCTTACTCGGACACTTTCGTTCCCTCAGATCTCTCGCCGAACCAATCACAGGAATTCGCCTATGGCTGGAATCTGACTCTTGGCGACCCGGCAAGTTGCAGTGATCAGCAAGCGTCCCTGGCACCAGCTCGACAGCTTGTCCGGCTCAATGTCGGTCAGAAAGTTGTACCTGTGCAAGCAGGCCTGTTGGCAACTGCCAGTAATGACTTCCTGGAGTACAGCGCAAAGGGCTTCTCGAGCCCAGTGAAGTACTCACTGACCAAACCTGACGGTTCGCCAGCTGTGCTGCCCAAGGGCCTGAGCTTCAGTCGCGCAACAGGCGTCATCTCCGGCTCGTCTTCAGTGAATGCCGCGGCGCAGAACTATCAGGTCACTGCAAGTGACGGGCGCTCGACTGCAAATTCGCTCGTCACCGTGCAGGTGGGCAGCGCAAGTCTGAAGCCGGTCGCGCAGACAGCCATTGGTCACCTGGGTGTGGCGATAGCGCCGACCAGCACCTTTGAAACTGCTGGCTTTTCCAGCAAGCCGAGCTTCACCATTGCACCGACATTGCCTGCAGGGCTGCGGCTTGATGCCCGCACCGGAGTTGTCTCCGGCACTCCAACGCAGACCAGTGCACAGCGGGCGTACGCCATCACCGCCGTCGATGGATCGGTGAAGGCCCAGTCGTCGTTGAGTCTGGAAGTTCTGCCGGCGTGGGCCATTGCCCCCAGTCAGCAGACCGTGCTGGCCAAGGTCGGCACCCCGATCACTCCAACATCGCCCTTCACGGTCACCGGCTTTGTCAGTGCGCCAACGTATTCGATTTCTCCTGCTCTGCCACTTGGATTGACCATCGATCCGGCAAGCGGCGTCGTCTCGGGCACGCCATCGCAAGCGCTGTCGACAACGACCTTCAAGATCACCGGGCAAGGCCGCACGGGTTCATCGACCTCCGCCTTGACCCTGACCGTCGCGCAGCTTGTGCAGGGCATCAACCCGACAAAGCAATTCCTGACGGGTTCAACAGGTGTCTACCAATCATCAGTGCCGCTTCGACCGACGGGATTCTCGGGCCCGATGACCTACGCATTGGCTCCGGCAGCGGTACCCGCGGGAATGTGGTTCAACTCCACCACAGGCGTCATGTCTGGGACGCCGACGCAGAACTGGAACACGGTGTACACGGTCACTGGCAGTGACGGACGCAATTCGGCGTCAGTGACGATCAGTCTGGTGATCGCCCCATCGGTGAGTCCGACCCCAACAGTGGCCCCGACTCGGGCGCCATCGGCAAGCCCGACCCCCATCCCCACCTGCCCGCCTGGTTCCTTCTGGCTGCCCAGCGCGGGGCTGTGCGTGGTAATCAACTAGTCGCGCCGCAGTCCGAAGTCGTGCTTTGAACCGAGCCGGTAGGTAGGGTCGCTCATGTGCGCACATTCCTGCTGATCCACGGTGCGTGGCACGGCGGATGGTGCTGGAAACCGCTCGCCCAACTCCTGGAAGCTGCGGGCTACGCCTCGGAGATCATCGAGCTCCCCGGCGACCAGCCAGGACGCTTCATCGGCGACGATGCCGCTATTGCATTCGAAGCGATTGGTCGCATCGATAGTGATGTCATCGTTGTAGGGCATTCCTTGGCGGGACTCGTCGCTCCCTTTGTAGCCTCACATCCGCGTGCTTGCGGCCTGGTGATGCTCGCCGCCCTGCTGCCTGAATTCGATGTCAGTGCGGCTCAACAACGCGATCTGCACCCCGAGATCTACACAGAGGCCTACCGATCGGCCGAATTGATTCGCCATGAGGATGGCAGCACCGAAGTGCCGCCTGAAGTGGGCATCGATCTGATGTTCAACACCTGCACGCCGGAAATGGCCGAATTGGCAGCCAGCCGCCTGCGTCGGCAGTACTGGGAAACCTTTGGTGAGCCCTCGCCCGTGTGGTCCTGGCCTGATGTTCCCACGCTCATCGTGGGGTGCACCCAAGATCGGCTCACCTCCTGTGAGCCCATGCGGGAGGCAGCGCAGCGAATCCAGGGGGCGGAGTATCTGGAGCTCGACTGTGACCACACGCCCATGCTCTCGGCGCCGGAATCTCTTGCGGATTTGCTCATAACCTTTGCGGACCGCAGCGACTTGCTCTAATTTCGCACAAGCACTCTCCCCCTGAGTTCAAAAGACTGGAGCAGCCATGGCTGACTACAAGTACGTGACCTACGAGACCTTCGATGACGGGCGTATCGCGCGCATCATGCTGAATCGGCTCAAGACCCGCAATGCGCAGAACCGTGGGCTCTTGGTGGAACTCGATGATGCCTTCTTGAAGGCCGAGGCCGATGATCAGGTGCGCGTGGTCATTCTGGGCGGTGTCGGACCGCTGTTCTCCTCAGGCCACGACCTTGGCTCAGAAGAGGCCATTGCCGAGCGGACCCCTGGTCCAACGCAGCACCCCTCAACCTTGATCAATGGCGGCACGCGCGTAGGTGCGGAGAACCGCATGCTGCAGGAGTGGCACTACTTCTTCCAGAACACCCTGCGCTGGCGCAATCTGCGCAAGATCACCATCGCCCAGGTTCAAGGCACCACCTTTGCAGCGGGACTGATGCTGGTGTGGGCCTGCGACCTGATCGTGGCCGCAGATGATGCCAAGTTCGCTGACGTCGTCGGTGCTCGTCTGGGCATGTGTGGCGTGGAGTACTTCGGCCATCCTTGGGAGTTCGGCCCGCGCCGCGCCAAGGAACTCTTGCTCACCGGTGACTCCGTTGATGCCAAGGAAGCCTTCGATCTGGGGATGGTCAGCAAGATCTTCCCCCGCGACGAGCTTGAGGATTCGACGCTGGCCTACGCTCGCCGGATCGCAGAGCTGCCAACGATGGCTGCCCTGCTGATCAAGGAGTCGGTCAACCAGACGGTCGACAACATGGGCTTCTACAACTCCCTGCAGGCTTGTTTCACCCTGCACCAGTTGAATCACTCGCACTGGGCCGAGATTCATGACGGCTACCCGGCTGGTCTGCCAGAAGACGGCACACCGGATTGGCGTTCAGCACCCAAGGTGATGCCGCGTCAGGTCAATGTCGCAGACCCGCACGCAATGATTGAGGCGTAGCAGTTCCAGAGCAATAACGGTGGTCTTCGCCCTAGGCGAAGGCCACCGTTGCATCAATAAGGGTTCGGCGCTGGTGCGCCTGTTGCACCTTGGCTTCAAGCATCAGCATCTGCTTCATCCAGTAGTCAGCGGCTTCATCGCCTCGACCATCGGCCACGAGATTCATCGCCTTGATGATGGTCTTCTTCCAGTTCGGATTTCTCGAATCGGCGTCCTCTTGCACCAACGCATCCAAGAGCTCGTGTCGTACAACTTCAGTCAGGGTTCCGTACATCAGCTGCAAGGTCTTGTTGCCTGCGAAGTTGAACAATTCCAGATAAAAGCGTGACCAGATATCCATGCGTTGCCGCGCATCAATACCGGGGACGAGTTCATCGATGATGAGCATCAGTGCCTGGGCTGCTTCTTCACGGTTCTCGCGACGGGCCAGCAGGCGAAGTGCCAGAGGCTCGAACATTGATCGAGCCTCGAAGACGTCGCTGAGCATGACCTCGTCAAACTGCATGAGCAGACCCAGGTAGCGAGCAGCAACCGAGACATCTGGTCGAGTCGCTCGGGCTCCGCCTCGAGATCCACGACGTACCGTGATGAGTTTCTCGGATTCCAGAATGCGGAAGGCCTCACGCAAGGACGGGCGGGAGACACCAAAGTGCACCATGAGCTCAGCTTCGCTTGGCAGGGCAGCGCCCTCAGCGATCTCGCCGCGCACGATCTGGTTGCGGATTGCCTGCGCCACCACCTCTGCGGTCTTTGGCACGTGGACCGGCTCAGCGGGGCTCAGCGGTGGCACGGGAGTCGTCATCCCTAGCCTCCTGTTCTTCCGGCTTGACGCCAGATCGGCGAATGCTACGCCTCATTGACCTTGTTATAACTGATTGGCCTGATCTTTCCAGTACCCGCACTAATAACACAATAAGATAACTATTCTGCCTGCTGCGGCGTTCGGACTGCCGCGCAGTGAACACGCGTGAGGGAGATCTTCGAGATGCTTTTTATCGGTGGCGAGTGGGTTGAAAGCTCATCAGGAACATTCTTTGATTCCACGGATCCGGCGACTGGCGAGGTTCTTGGCCAAGCTGCCGATGGCACGCCTGAAGACATGAAGCGCGCTATCGCTGCTGCGCAGGAGGCCTTCCCGGCCTGGGCCGCCAAGACGGCCTATGAGCGGGCCGCGATCTTGATGAAGGCCTTTGCGCTGATGAACGCCAAGCGTGATGAGTTGGCCACCTTGATGACCAAGGAGCAGGGCAAGCCAATTCGGATGGCTCGCACCGAAGTGGGCTACGCCGCTGATTTCCTATCGTGGTTTGCTGAAGAGGCCAAGCGCGTCTACGGCCAGACGATCCCGTCCTCCCGTGCTGATCACCGATTCATGGTCCTGCAGCAGCCGGTAGGCGTGGCGGCCGCCATTACGCCGTGGAACTACCCGATCTCGATGCTGACCCGCAAGATCGGCCCGGCCCTGGCAGCGGGCTGCACGATTGTGGTCAAGCCAGCTGAGCAGACCCCGTTGTGCGCGATTGCCACGATCAAGATCCTTGAGGAAGCCGGTGTGCCAGCGGGTGTGGTCAACCTAGTGACGACTAATGACCCGGTCAGTGTCGGTGAAGAGATTCTCACCAACCCAGCGGTGCGCAAGATCAGCTTCACCGGATCAACTGAGGTGGGCAAACTCATTGCATCAAAGGCCGCGGCAACCATGAAGCGCGTCTCGATGGAGCTCGGTGGTCACGCGCCGTTCATCGTGTTTGCTGACGCCGATCCCGTGAATGCGGCTAAGGGTGCCGCAGCGTTGAAGTCGCTGAACACCGGTCAGGCCTGCATCTCCCAGAACCGCCTGTTCGTCCACAAGTCCATAGCGGCGGAGTTCACCAAGGTGCTCACCGATCGGATGGCTTCCTTCCCCGCTGGTCACGGCCTTGATGACAAGGTCACCGTTGGTCCACTGATTGACCAGCACGCGCTGGACAAGATGCAGCGTCAGGTTGACGACGCTGTTGCCAAGGGCGCGACTGTTACCACCGGCGGAAAGCGATTGACCGAGAACGGCTTGGACAAGGGCCTGTTCTGGGCACCTACCGTGATCACCAATGTCACCGAGGACATGCTCATCTACCGCGAAGAGACCTTCGGCCCAATGGTGCCCGTCATCGAGTTCGATGACGACGATGATGTCGTCGCGATGGCCAATGACACTGCTTACGGCCTGGCTGCCTACGTCTACACCCCGAACTTGAGCAAGGCCTGGAAGACCGCTGAGGCTCTGCAGTTCGGGATGATCGGCGTCAACGACATCAACCCCACCTCCGCAGCTGTGCCCTTCGGTGGCATCAAGGAAAGCGGCCTGGGTCGCGAGGGTGCGCGCGAAGGCATCATGGAGTACCTCGACTCGAAGGTGCTCGGAATCTCACTGTGACAGCAACAGCAAGTGCACAGATAACCGTCACTGGTCATCTGCAGAAAGAGGCATGGCTGCGTCGGGAGATGCCGCCCGTTGAACTCGTGCGACCAGGCCTCTGGTCGATTCCGGTGATCTTTCCCAACAACCCACTGCGCTACGTCAATGTCTATGTCATTGAAATACCCACGGGTGTGGTGCTCGTGGATGCTGGCTGGCCTGTCGATGAGGCATGGGCAAATCTGAATGACGGATTGACGAGCATCGGCTACAGCATCACAGATGTCGAGGGCGTGTTGGTGACGCACAATCATGCTGATCACCTTGGGCTCGCCGGACGCATTCGCGATGCATCGGGTGCTTGGGTGGCGATGCACCGACTGGACGCCGAAGACATCAGCGAGCAGGTTGATCCGGCCAGGATGCAGATGCGCGGAGAGACCTGGCTGATCCGTGCCGGCGTGGAGATCGCAGACATGCCATCGCTGATCATTGACGCTGGCCAGTTCGTGGACTTTGGCCGCCCGCCGCAGGCTGACCGCCTGATCGAAGATGGCGAGCGCCCGCTGCCAGGTGCTCCTGCCATTCGTGCTCTCTGGACTCCAGGTCACTCGCCGGGCCACTTGTGCTTCATTGATGACGAACGCCAGTTGCTGATGAGCGGTGACCACCTGCTGCCACGAATCTCGCCGCACATCTCTGTGCATCCAGGTGAGCAAGGCGATCCACTGGGCACCTACCTGAATACCTTGAACTCACTCCGTAGCATGAATGATCTTGAAGTGCTTCCGGCTCATGAGTACCGATTCGCTGGAGTAGATGCCCGCGTTGCGCAGATGAATGAGCATCATGAGGACCGTCTGACTGAAGTGCTGACTGCGATCAACGAGAAGCCTGGTTGCACCACCTATGAGATCTCCAGCCACCTGACCTGGTCGCATGGCTGGGAGAACACCCAAGGCATGCTGCGACGCGCAGCAATGGGAGAAACCCTCGCGCACATCGTTCATCTGGTCAGTCGTGGAGCGATCTACAACAAGCAGATCGACGGCCGCGTCTATGACGGCCAGATGATCAGTACGGACTCGTGGTTCGCTGCCGCCGGTTAGGCAATGTGCGAATCGAACCAGTCGATGGTGCGCTTCCAAGCAGCTGCTGATGCATCTGGGTGGAAGACGCCCGAGTCACCGGGACGGTGGAATCCGTGTTGGGCTTCTGGGTAGATGTCGATCTCAATCTCCTGCTCGACCTTTCCGCCTTCGATGCGCAGCACTTCAAGATCGGCGACCGGAATACCCCGGTCGGCCTCGCCGAACTGTCCCAACCATGGTGTCTTCAGATTGCCGACTTCGTCGATGAAGGATTCATAGCCCATCCGCCCGGCAGCAACGCCGCCGCCGTAGAACGTCACAGCTGCACCCAGGGGCAGGCGCACTGCAGTGTGGAAGGTGACGGTGCCGCCCATGCAGAAGCCAACGATGCCGATCTGCTTCAACGTGAGTCCCTCAGAGACGAGGTAGCTCACTGCGTCATCAACGTCTGCGGCCGCACTCTCCCCAGTGACGGTCTGCATGACCTCTATGGCTGCTGGGATGTCGTCATAGGCGACAACAACTGCCTCGCCTTCACGATGGAACAGGTCCGGAATCACCGCAAGGTAGCCAGCTTTTGCGGCCTGTTCGGCGACATCGATGATGTGCTCGGTGATACCGAAGGCTTCCATGATGACGATGACGCCACCCTTGGGAGCGCCTTCTGGCTTGCGGACAGTCAGTGGTGCGGTCAAGGGAGTCTCCTTCGTCACGGGTTGACAGTTGGCATGGCACTTGCGGCGTAGCGTCCACCGGCTGCAGCACCATACGGCGCAATGACATCGATCGCAGCAAGTTCCTCTGACGTTAATTGGATTGTGGCGGCAGCGACATTGTCATCGAGGTACTTGCGGCGCTTGGTGCCAGGAATGGGTACGACGTCTGAACCTTGAGCCTGCACCCAGGCAAGTGCCAATTGGGCTGGCGTGACCCCGCGGGCTGCTGCGAGGGCGCTGAGTTGCTCCACCAATTTGAGATTGGCCTGCATGTCCTGGCCTTGGAAACGCGGATTGCTGCGGCGCCAGTCACTGTCGACAAGCTCATCTGTGCTTTGAATCGTGCCGGTCAGGAGTCCGCGGCCAAGTGGTGAGTAGGGGACCATTCCGATGCCCAGTTCACGCGCGGTTGACAGGATTTCATTGTGCTCGATATCGCGGGTGAACAATGACCATTCGTATTGGCCTGCTGTCATCGGATGAACGGCGTGCGCTCTGCGCATGACGTCGGCTGACGCCTCACTGATACCGAGGTAGCGCACCTTGCCGGCTGTGACGAGCTCAGCCATTGCACCCCAGGTGTCCTCGATGGGCACCCGACGGTCAACGCGGTGGTAGTAGTACAGATCGATCGTGTCGATGCCAAGACGCTGCAGACTGTCGTCGCAGCTCTGGCGGACATACTGCGGATCCCCAGTTATTGTCATCTTGCCGTCGACCATGTGATTGGCGAACTTCGTTGCCAGCGTCACTTGGGAACGACGGGTCTTCAGCACTTCACCGATGAGTTCTTCATTGTGATGCGGACCGTAGACATCAGCGGTGTCCCAGAAGCTCACTCCGAGCTCGAGCGCGCGGAGCAGGGTGGCCGTGGACTCCTCGTTGTCGCGGGTGCCGTAGACGAAGCTCATGCCCATACAGCCCAGCCCCTGCGCCGGAACTTCGAGTGCTGCGCTGCCTGAGCCAAGAGTGCGAGTGGGAAGTGACATGCGGTCCTTTCGAGATTAGCGAGGTGCCATGCGGATGGAGCCATCCAGGCGAATGGTTTCTCCATTGAGCATCGGGTTGTCGATGATGTGCTCGACCAAGGCCGCGTACTCCGAAGGCTTGCCCAGACGGCTTGGGTGCGGCACCTGATCGCCAAGAGACTTGCGCGCTTCTTCAGGAAGTCCGGCAAGCATCGGGGTTTCGAAAGTACCTGGGGCAATGGTCATCACTCGAATGAGGAACTGCGCGAGATCTCGAGCCAGCGGCAGGGTCATCCCAGCTACACCGGCCTTTGATGCGGCATAGGCGGCCTGACCAACTTGACCGTCGAAGGCCGCCACAGATGCCGTGTTGATGATCACGCCGCGCTCCTCGCCATCAGGATCGATCTTGACCATTCGCTCAGTGGCCAGCCGCACCATATTGAAAGTACCGATGAGGTTGATCGATACCACTCGCTCGAAATCCTCAAGTGGTGTGGCGACTCCTTTGCGGAGCACTCGATTTGGGGTAGCGATACCGGCGCAGTTGACGATCAATCGCAATGGCCCCATCAGTTCTGCGGCGTCGAGCGCAGCCCCAACCTGTGCCTCGTCGCGCACATCAGCGGCGACGAAGGTCGCGGTCGAGCCAATTGCCGCAGCTTCGGCCGCTCCTGCGGAGGCAGGCAGATCGATGAGCACCACATTGGCTCCGCGGGCGCTGAGCATCTTGGCGGTCGCCAGTCCTAGTCCCGAACCGGCGCCGGTTACGCAGGCGCTAATGCCCTGGATTTGCATGGTGAGATGTCCTGTTCTTCTGGCGGTTCAAGTTCGGCCCGGTCCGCGGCTTTTGGTGGGATACTGGGGCACCATAGTCGCGCGAGCGCAGGCCCGTCATGCTGATGACCAAACCGGCCGAGGCACTCGGCAGGCTCACACTGGAGGCAAGTAGATGACCAGCACGTACTTCAATTCGAACGCGTTAGATCTCGCGATGCTTCTCATCCGCTTGGCAATTGGGCCCATGATCATTGCGCACGGTTATAACAAGATCTTTGGTGCTGGTGGTCTGACTGGCACGGCGAATTGGTTTGAAGGACTTGGACTGAAGCCGGGCTGGGTGCATGCCCGCGTTGCTGCTTTCACCGAGATTTCCGTCGGCATCATCATCACTCTTGGCCTGTTCACCAGTTTCGGAGCTGCCGGCATCATCGGACTCATGGTCGTGGCCATGTTCACCGACCATCGAGGCAAGGGCTACTTCGTCTTCAAGGGTGGCCTCGAGTATGTGCTGTTCGTAGCAATAACTGCGGCGGCGCTGGCTTCGGCTGGACCAGGCCGCTGGTCACTTGATCATGTATTCGATCTGGGCTGGTTTGGCGTGCGCTGGGCTGTCGGCGCGGTCGTGCTCGGTGTTGGTGCAGCGTTGCTCATGCTGGCAACGTCCTACCGACCAGTGAAGAAGTCGCCAGAAAGCTAGAGACCAAACCACGACTGCACAACTTCAGTGTCTTCACCAAGGGCGCGCGCGGGAGCAAGTACCGTTCGCGCCCTTGGCATGTGCATTGGCCGGACGCCGAACTCGGTGTCGACCTTCCAAAGTCCCTGTGCGAAGTACGGATCGTGATCAGGCTCTGAGCCCGCAGTTGCGGCTGCGACATCTGCCAAGGCAATCTCAATGAGATGCGTCCCACCGCGCTTGGTCATCGCAGCGGCAGCGACAGCGGCATGGATGCCAGTCAGTGGATCAGCAAGCGCATCGGCCACCGGTATGGGAGTGCCGTCGATCCAGCGGACGAGGCCAGCCGCCATCGCGGAGTCGTCGCCAAAGCCGACCCAGTCGGCTTGGGGACCGGTGGAACCATAGGCACTGAGTTGTACCCACACACCGTGCTCTCGACTGGCGAGAAACCGCTGTGGATCAAGTTCAAGTGATGCCAGACCTCGTGGCCGCGCCGAAGTGATGACGATGTCGGCGGTATCGACCAGTGCGTGCAGCAGGTCGAGGTTGTCGGTATGGAACGTCACTGAAGGCTGACCGGAGTGCAGCAGATCGTCGAAGAGCGGCAGACCCTTTCGCCCACCGTCAGGCCTTGTGACGCTCTCCATCCGCATCACCTTGGCGCCGCTAAGGCCAAGGAGGTTTCCACAGAGTGGACCAGCCCACAGACTCGAAAGGTCAAGAACTCTCATGTCGGTCAAAGCGCGATGACCCTTGGATTGCACTGAAGTGATGCGCATGAGCTCACCTGGCGCCACCTCTGCGATGACGGCGGCCGGAAGGCCAAGAAGGCGGCATCGATCAACGGCCTCGCGCGCGCTTAGGTGCCAGGCCCACAGCTCCACTGCATCCCAGCCCGCGGATTCCTTCTGGCTCACCAAAGCCGGAATCAACTCCAGATCCTCCTGGCGAGCCAGCGACAATGCGAAGAATTCATCTCTGGCGCGTACGGCCCGGCAGTGATTGCCAAGAGACCATGGCGCATTGGCTGGCCATTGTGAGATTGCTGCGCGTTCAGCCAGAAGCGCTTCCCCGCGAATGCCGAGCGGACCTACGAGCGCATCGAGGGCAAGCATCGCTCCGCGCGCGGCAGTTGCGGCTGCTCCACTTGGAAGCAGAGGTCGATCCGGGTATCCCGTGATGGCGACAGCGCCACTGCTAGCCCAATCAGCGATGGGTGCACTGTCGGTGGGCTGGGCAATGGAGGTGGGTACGCCAAGCAACTCAAGCAGTGACTGAGCCCACGCACTCGCACTAGTCGACGGCAGCGATGTCATCGATGAGTCCCCATTCACGGGCGTGCTCTGCTGACAATGTGCTCGCGCTCAACACCATCCACAAGGTGCGCCAGCGCCCGATGCGAGCCGGGATGCTCACACAACCGCCGGCCCCAGGAAGCAGGCCCATGTGCAGTTCGGGCAGGAGAAAGGTACTTGCGGGGTCAGCTGACACATGCTTGGCAAAGGCCGCGATTTCAACTCCAGCTCCCACGCATGGTCCATGCATATGCACGTGCGTGCGATCCGCGATCTGCGAGAGCTGCCACCCTGGATGCTGAGTCACACGAACGGTCCAAGCAGTTGCCGGATCAGGTGTGGTGCCGAATTCGCGAAGATCGCCGCCATTGCTGAAGCAGGGTCCCTCGCCGGTGAGGCGCACACGAAGATCGGGATCGGCGATGGCGATGGCGATCGCATCCACCAGGGCGGCGCGCATCTGACCGTCGATGGCGTTGAGTCGAAGCCTGCGCGTCATGCGAATGCTCAGAACATCGTCTTGGAGTGTCGTCTCGACTCGAGCGGATTCGGAACTGGGAACTGCCTTACGGGCGCCTCGAGAATGGAGCCAGCCAGCGAATTCGGGACCCGCAAGGAGAGTGGAGTACGCAGCAGCCTCAGCAGCAATGCCATCGCCAATTGGAAGTGCAGCCGTCTGACGCAGCAGCGAAGCAAGCACGAGAAGTGCTCGAGGCGCCCGATTCGCTGCCTCTGTGAGTTCAGTTATTGCCTGTTCAAGATCTGGCACCTGGACCACTCTGCGATCGGGCGCCGGCGCAGTGCTCACCACGAGATCAAGGTGGTCAGCAACCGCGAGATCCGAATGCGCCATGGCGGTTCTCGTCACCCCGATAAGCAGGCATATTCGCGAGTCCAGGCTTGACAGGTCCGCTGGCACCGGAGAATCAAGATCGACGAATCGCAGAACTCCCGAGACTTCGCCTTCAGTTGTGATGCGGGGGTACCAATCGCGCGAGGCGATCAACTCGGCGAGCGGGATTGGCATGGGTCAAAGGGTAGGCGCGATTGATTGCTCGGTTCTCGCCGATGGAAGTTTTCTCCGCATAGCAGACATAACGGAGCAGCGCGAATAACGAATCGGTAACGAACCGCAATAGCAACCGTAAGTCTGACTAGTTTCAAAAATGCGGGTGAACACCACCTCAACTCGCGAAAGTCGAATTCATCTTCCACGACCCACGGAGGTCAACGTATGTCCAGAACATTCCAGCCGAAGCATCGCCTTCGGAACACGTTTGTGGTTGGCGGCATGAGCGCAGCAGTTGCGCTCTCGTTCGCAGCCGCAGGCGCCAATGCAGCTCCCACGCCAGCGCCAAAGGTCACCACCAATGCCAGCTGCCCAGCCAGCGAAGGTGTGACGCCCACTTCGATCAAGCTCGGCTACTTCGTGCCGAAGACTGGTCCGGCCGCCTCGAACTTCGCAGGCGGCGAGCAGGCTGCTCGTCTGCGCATCGCACAGGAGAACGCCAAGGGTGGCATCAACGGGCGAAAGATCGAGCTGATTGCATACGACGATCAGGCCAACGCCGCGACGCAGGTTACGGTGGCGAACAAGGCACTTGAGAGCGATCGCATCTTCGGCCTGATCATGACCTCGGCGAACGACGCGGCGTTCCCGACCTTCAAGGCGCAGAACGTTCCCGTGACCGGCTTCAACGTTCTGGCAATGGCAAGTGACCGAAATACCTTCTCTGTTGTCGGCCCGACTTCGCCCACCATCATCAGCACTGCCATTGCTGAGCGGCTCAAGCAAGCCGGCGTGAGCAATGTGGCGCTGATCGCACACAACAGCCCAAGCGCGGCTGCTGGCATGATCAACACCTCGAAGGCACTTGCTGCCAGTGGCACGGGTGTGAAGCAGGCCTTGTTGATTACTGACGAGCCACAGGGTGCGCACGACGCAACCTCCACTGCACTGCGAGTACGCAACTCGGGCGCCGATGGCGCATACATGTCGATGTTCGTCGACGGTGTCGTGTCCATTGCTCAGGCACTGAAGCAGCAGGGAGTCAACCTGAAGGGCTCAGTCGGCGCCGGTCTGGTCGATCCAGCAGTGATCGCCAAGGCAGCTGGTCCTCTTGAAGGCATGATCGGTACGACCTACGGCACAATCCCGGCCGGCGTGCCAGGTGCGGCCGGAATGCGTACCTACATCAACGGCATGAAGGCGGCAGGGCTCAACCCCTACAGCCCCACCGCCCCGATCGCCTTTGCGGCAGCGGACTTGATGATCCACGGCTTGAAGCTCGCTGGTAAGTGCCCAACTCGGGCTTCCTTCATCGACAACCTGCGCAAGGTCACCAAGTACAACGCGGCAGGCATGATGCCGCAGTCGGTCTCCTTCCAGCCGGGTGTCACTCCGATGGGCTCGCCGGCCAACTGCTCCTGGTACGTAGTGATCAAGAATGGTGTCCCCATTCCTGACGCCAAGGCCACCTGCGGCAAGTTGGTGGACGCAACGACGGGCCAGGTCGTCGGCTAGTCAGTAACAAATGCGTAACGCTTGTGGGCATCGGAGAGTCTCCGGTGCCCACAAGTCTGCTCGCACTGAGGTTCATTGCATTACAAGTTGATCAAGAACGGCGTGCGTCCTATCAATAGTCAGGAACCCGACTTACCGTTGTAAGCACGCAAGCAATTGCGTTGGGTTCGTCCCTCTCCATTCCAGTGGGCGTCGAGTGCCAGGCCTTGTCTTGACGCCCACTGCTCCACCACTGCAGTGGTGCACCCGATGTGACGCACGCAGGTGCAATGACCGAACATGTGCCTGTGAGAATCTCCGCAGCGGCAGCTTCAACTGCAGTTCTTGCCCTATTGCTCGCTGCATGTGGCAGTGCCGCTGCGCCAGATGGCGCCCAAACCACGGCGACCCCTATTAATACGTGTCCTCCTATGCCCGGTGTCACAGCTGATTCGGTGACGATTGGCGTGGTCTTTCCGCAGTCAGGGTCGGCAGCGCCAGTCTTCGCCAATTTCGGAGTCGCGGCCCAACTACGAGCAGATGAGATCAATCGCAAGGAGGGGATCAACGGACGTCGAATCGTGTTGCGCTCCTATGACGACCGTAATGATCCGATCACCCAGAAGGAGGTCGCCAAGCGCGCCCTGGCCGACGGCGTCTTTGGGATCATCGCCGCATCCCAGCAGCAGTCGATGTACCCCGCTCTTGCGCAAGCGGGCGTTCCGGTCACTGGCCTGCCGAATCTGCCGCCCTATGGCACCGACCGCAATGTGTTCGGTGCTTTCGGGGCGTACTCAACAACCTATGCCTCCACTGCGGCAGCGCAGCGATTCAAGAGGGCCAAGGCTCGATCCGTTGCGGTGGTCACGGCCCCGTCAGCTGGCGCCCAGAACGCTGCCCAAGGATTCATTGCGAGCCTGACCGCCACAAACCTGACTCAGGCTGGTGGCACCTACGTCCTCCAAGCGGCGCAAGACAACCTCGCGCTCGTCGCATCGCGGATCAAGAGCTCAGGGGCGACCGGGGTCAACGTCATCTCGGTTGTGGGAGCGGGGACCTCCCTGCTGAGATCTCTCAAAAGGCAGAACGCGACCCCCGTCATGACCTTGATCAATGGGCTCTCCAATCCCAGGGATGTGCTTGAGGCCGATGGGGCACTCGATGGGGCAGTGGGCGCGCCATACGGCACCATCCCATTGCAACTGGATCACGCAGAAGTCAAGAGTTACGTCGCAGGAATGGCGGCCAAGGGCGTTGATCCCTATTCACCGCTGGCACCCATCGGCTATGTCTCCGCCGACCTGATGGCAGCCGGACTTGCTGGCGCAGGAGCATGTCCGACCCGATCGGAATTCATCCGCGTTCAGCGCGGAGTCAGCGACTACTTGGGTGCTGGCCTCTTGCCCGGCAAGGTCTCGTTCACGCCCGGAGTCACCCCAGACGGGGATCCTCAGAAGTGCACCTGGTTCTTGACAGTTCGTGGTAATTCGATGCTTCCGGATGACAATGCAACGTGCGGAGTACTCATCAATACGGGTGCGTATTAGGCAATACGCGAGCGAAAACTTGGCACGACGGATGCGTGAACAAAAAGGTGTACTCAATTGCGCCATTCCCCTTGACGGGCTGTTCCCCCCTCCCTAGGCTCGCGACTCAACATCTCGATGGAAATCCGGACAAATGGCGTCGCTACCGCGGCGCCACTCGGCTGGATGTCCTCAAGGAGCCTTGACGCAACCCGTCAGCCTCCCTTGCACGGCATGGTCAGCCGCACCAATTGCTGATTGCCACCTCGTACTCTCCGCCTTTGGCATCTGCCAAGGACGGATTCGATCGGCCCTGACCAGGAGGACCCCAGGTGCTCAGTTTTGCAATCGCTGGCCTTGCCGTTGGCGCGCTTTATGCGATGTCGGCCATGGCATTGGTCATTACCTATAACGCGTCCCGCGTCTTCAACTTCGCCCAAGGCGGCATGGCCTTCTTCTTGGCCTACTGCTTCTACTACATGGGTAACAGCGACACCGGACTTGGTTGGAACCTTTGGCTCTCAGCAGCCATCGTGGTGCTGATCATTGGACCGCTGCTCGGTCTGTTCCTGTGGTGGCTGCTGCTGGGCAAGCTCGGAAACCTGGCCCCGCTGACCAAAGTCGGCGTCATGATCGGTCTGCAGGTCGCACTCGTTGCGGTCACGACCTTGATCTTCGGCCACGATCCGGTCTACCTCGTGTACGGCCCCGTTGGTGAGCCGTCGGTCATCTTCAGCATCTTCGATGTGAACGTTTCCAATGAGCAGTTCATCATCATCGTGACTGCAGCGATCGTGGCGCTCGGTGGCTACTACGTCCTCAACCGCACGATGGCGGGTCTGGTCACCCGTGGTTCGGTTGACTCCGAACTCATGACGGTGCTCACCGGCACCAACCCCAAGTTCGTTGTTGCATCCACTTGGGCCATCGGAACCGGCATCGCCGGTCTGGCGGGCCTGATGGTGCTTCCGAAGGTCGGCTTGAGCCCTGGCGGTTTCGCCAACCTGATCGCCGCGTCTATGGCGGGTGCAGTCATCGGCAAGTTCACGCACTTGTGGCGCGCATTCTTTGGCGCGCTTGTCTTGGGTGTTACTCAGGAAGTTCTGGTGCTGTACTTGCCAAGCGACGGCCTCCTAGGTACCGCCCTTCGCCCAAGCCTGCCCTTCCTCTTCATGGTTGGCGCAGTTCTGATCTACAGCCAGCAGAAGGACGTCAAGGCCGACTCGCAGAAGGTCGAAGTCGCTGCGGTTAACAACGCCTACGAGGTCTCGCTGTCGAAGTACCTCAACATCATGCGTAACCCCAAGGGACATTGGGACCGCTACGTTGGCTACGCAGTTCTGGCTGTCGTGCTTGTCGGCATCCCGCTTCTCTTCAACGAGTACTGGACAGGATTGATCGCGGTTGGCTTCTGCTACACGGTGATCTTCTTGTCCTTCCGATTGGTCACAGGTGAGGCAGGCATCATCAGCCTCTCCCAGATCAGTTTTGCTGGTCTGGGTGTCATCGGGGCGGCCTACGTCGTGAACAACGACACCTGGTTCGGAGCAGCAAATGAAGTGCCAATCCTGTTGGCGATGCTCATCGGTGGCATCGTGGCCGGTATCACGGGCACGGTCGTCGGATTGCTGTGCCTGAATCTCGGGCCGCTGTACGCCGCAATCGTGACCTTTGCGTTCGCGCTTCTGGTTGATCAGGCGGTCTACACCCGTGATGAGTTCTCAAATTTCGGATCGGGTCTGCCATTTGGACGTCCGGTGCTGTTCGGGCTGACTCTTGATACGCCAAAGACCTTCTACTGGTTTGGTGTGGTCGTCATGTTTGCGGTGATGTTCGTGCTGTGGGCCCTGCGTCGCTCGACGACTGGTCTGGTGTTCGCCACCATCCGTGCCAGCCGCGTTCGTGCGGCAACGCTTGGCTTCGACATCTTCATTGCTCGCGTAGGCGTCTTCGCCCTCGGTGCTGCAGTCGCAGGTATCGGCGGATCGATGGTCGCTAGCTTCCAGTTGGTCGCGTTCCCGAACGGCTTCATCATGACCATCGGTCTGGTGTGGTTCGCATTGGCAGTCGCCCAGGGCACCAGTTCTATGGGTGGTCTGGCGGCTGCCGGTACGTCGCTCGTGTTGGCTCCGGCGATCTTCTCGGAGTTCTTGCCAGAACGACTCGCTGACCTCCCAATTCTGCTGTTCGGTTTGGTGGCCATCAACATGGTGGTTGACCCGATCGGCATCAACCCGAACTTGCGCGCGATATTCCGACATCTGGCAATCAAGATAAGCGGCGGCACCGTGCACTCGCCGTCGTATGAAGAAGATGAATCCAATAAGACCAACGTTTCAGCAGGAGTGTGACGTCACCATGTCGACAGAAACAATGAATGCTGCGCCAGCACTGAGAGCAGAGAATGTCAGCATCCGCTTCGGTGGCGTGCAGGCGCTTGACGCCGTCAGCATGAGCGCTAAGGCTGGTGAGATCACTGCATTGATCGGCCCTAACGGCGCAGGCAAGAGCACCATGCTCGGCTGCATTTCAGGCACGCTCTTCCAAAATCAGGGCAACATCCTGATTGGCGACGTGGATGTCAGTAATTCATCTGCTCAGCGGCGTGCGGCCATGAACATGGCTCGAACCTTTCAGTCACCGCAGTTGGTCACTGAACTCACGGTTCGCCAGCATGTTGTTCTGGCTGCGCGGGCTGGCAAGCAGGTTCGTGCCGGCAAGCTTGCAACGTCTGGTCGCTTCCTGCTGGATCTGATTCCGTTCATCTCGCGAGGTATCTCCAAGGCTGAGATTGATTCAGCTGATGAGCTCATCGAAGAGCTTGGTCTTGGTCGCGATAAGGAGAAGGGTCCATCGGATCTGACGCTTGGTCAGCGCCGTCTCCTGGAGGTAGCGCTGTGCCTGGCAACGGGTGCAGAGATCATGCTGTTCGACGAGCCATCGGCTGGTCTGGACCGCGCGGAGACCGAGCACCTGGGTCGTCTGATTCAGCAGCTCGCCAGCGAGCGCAACATCACGGTCGTATTGGTCGAGCATGACCTGGAGTTGGTGTTCGCCATCAGCACCAAGGTCTTCGTGCTCGACTTCGGCAAGCTGATCGACAGTGGCACCCCAGCTGAAATGCGCGCAAGCAAGGCTGTTCAGACCGCTTACCTTGGAACTACGGAGGACGAGTAAATGTCAGAGGCGATGATTGAGGTTAAGAACCTCACGCTCAAGTACGGCGATGCACTTGCCGTGGAAGATGTTTCCTTCTCCCTCGTCAAGGGCGAATGTCTCACCATCCTTGGCGCCAACGGTGCGGGAAAGAGCAGCATTGGCAAGTCCCTTGCCGGTCTGCTCCCACCATCCAGCGGCAGCATTTCGATGGCCGGTGACGACATCACGTCCTTGGACCCGTACCTCATTGCACAACGAGGACTGTCCTACCTGCCTGAAGGCCGGGCCATCTTCCCCACCCTCACGGTGGAGGAGAACCTCATGCTCGGCGCGCGCAAGCTTGCCGAGGATCCGAAGTTGGCTGTGGAGAATGCCTACCAGTTGTTCGCCCGCCTCGGCGAGCGTCGCAAGCAGCAGGCACGAACCCTCTCAGGTGGAGAGCAGCAGATGCTGGCAGTTGCCAAGGCACTGATCACCGAGCCAGACGTGCTCGTGGTCGATGAGCTCTCGCTCGGCTTGGCGCCAATTGTTATCGCTGATATCTACACGGCTCTGGCTGCAGCCCGAGTGAAGAACAACGTAACAATCGTGCTCATCGAGCAGTACATCGACCGCGCGCTGTCCTTCGCTGATCGCGCCATGCTCATGGTGCACGGTCATGAAGTCTGGAACGGTCCTGCTGACAGCAATGCTGACAGCATCGTGCGTAGTTTCCTCAGCGGAGATGCCGCCTAGTTCGCGCAATACTTGTTCAAGATGCGTTGAAGGCCCAAGTGCAATGCACCTGGGCCTTCAACGTTTTTCGGGTTTCCTCAAATCGGTTGACGATTGCACCTACGATGCAAAACACGTGTGATTTCGCACTTTCCTATATCCGCGCCCGATCGTCGGCCGTTCTAATGCGAGGTATTCATGAAGATGCTCGAAGGTATTCGCGTTCTCGATCTGACCATGTGGGCGTTCTGCCCTTCGGCTGGAGCCGTGCTCGCCGAGTGGGGCGCTGATGTCATTCACATCGAAAATGCCAAGTCACCGGACCCGTTGCGAACCTTGGCCGGCGGCGGCACCCTGGAGCCCGGCAAGGCTCATTGGATGTTCAATCACTACAACCGTGGCAAGCGCGGCATTGCCTTGGATCTGGCCAATGAGGAAGCTCGTGAGGCGCTGTATGCCCTCGTGCGCGAATCGGATGTGTTCCTGACAAGCTTCCTGCCCAAGACGCGCAACAAGCTTGGCTTTGATGTCGATCAACTGCGGGCTATCAATCCCAACATCATCTACGCCAAGGGCACAGGTGGTGGACCGCTTGGACCCGAGAATCATCGAGGCGGATACGACGGCGCTACCTGGTGGCATCGCGGATCGCTTGCCGCCACTGTGATGAGCGTGACGCAGACGACGACGCCCTCGGGAATGATCGGTCATGGCGATGGCATGTCAGGACTCGTGCTGGCCGGCGGAATCGCGGCTGCGTTGTTCAAGCGCGAGCGTTCGGGTGAGGCAGTTGTGGTGGACTCATCGCTGCTGGGAACTGCTGCCTGGTTCAATGCACCGGCGATCATCGGCAAGGCCGTCGATGGCCCTAACTCAATGATGGGTCAGTACATCCCACGCGAAATGGGTCAATGGTCCGGTGCGACGTACCGCACTTCCGATGACCGATTCCTGGGCCTGCTTCACTTAGGAGATCATCAGGCTGAGTTCGTGAATCTCTGCGAGAACCTCGAGCGGATGGACCTGGTGGCAGACCCACGGTTTGCCAGCCCGATGGATCGCATGACCAACTCTGCTGAATTGATGGCCATCATGGACGGCATCTTCGCCTCAAAGACACTTATCGAATGGAAGGCCATTCTCGTGCACAGCAAGGGCGTCTGGGCTCCCGTGCAAACGGTGGAAGAGATGCCAGACGATGTGCAAGTCCAGGCCAACGGAATGATCCGCACCGCGGAATATGGCGGTCGGCAGCAGCCAATCGTCATGCCACCAGTGATGTTCAACGAGGATGCCGGTCCATGCAACCCGGCACCTGACTTCGGGCAGCACACTGACGAGGTCCTTCGCGATATCGCCGGATACGACGCTTCCCGCATTGCAGAACTGCACGCCGCGGGAGCGATCGTCTAGGTGCACATATGAGTGAACTGAAAAGTGAGCGCCTGCTCACAGGCAAATTGGTGTTGCTGATGGTGGGTACCTTCGGCGTATTCCTTGGCAACGGCATAATCACGCCGGTCCTGCCAGTATTTGTCAAAGACGATCTCGGTGGTAGCGACGTTGCGGTCGGCGTGGTCTTTGCAGTTCAGGCGATTGCAGCAATCGCCATTCGCCCGTGGCTGACTCCGAAATTCAATGCATGGGGAGTCAAGCCGATTCTCATCGGATCGATGATCGCGAGTGGACTTTCATTCGGTCTGAGCGCTTTCGTTCCCAATGTGTTCTGGCTGATCGTCCTTCGATTGATCTTCGGGGCTGCCATGGCCGCGCTGTTCATTGGTGGTTTGACCGCGGTCACCGGTCTGGTTTCTCCTGTCAGATCTGGCGAAGCGATCAGTTTGTTCTCGGTCGCGCCGTATTTGAGCATGGGCATCGGGCCAATCGTGGGGCAGGCGATCTTCCAGGCCTTTGGCTACGTCCCCACCTTCCTGCTCGCCGGCGGTGTCGCCATGCTTGGGGTGGTCCCGATGATCTTCTACAAGTCGGCGCCCATCGCCCCGCTTGCCGATGCCGAAGGGGTCAGGCTCAAACGCTTCTACGGACCTGCCGTCTGGCCAGGTATCGTGATCGCCCTCGGCATTGTGGGCATGCTGTCCTTCGGCGCATTCATGCCGCTGTTTGCCCTGGAGATTCCCGGCCTTGAGATCCAGATCTGCTTCCTGATTCTTTCGGTTGGTGTCTTGCTCGTGCGCACTGTCGGCGGCCGGCTGCCTGATCGGATTGGACCCAAAAAGACCAGTGTCCTGGCCACCTCGGCCTTGATCATCGGCATGGCCGGACTGGCCACCACGATGGGCCCCTACTGGGCGTACCTGGCGATCATCCCCTTTGCCTTCGGGCAGGCTCTGCAGTATCCGAGCCTGCTGTCGCTGACTCTTGATGATGTGTCCGAGCAGGATCGTCCCGTCGCGATTTCCACCTTCACTTTGTTCTTCGATGTCTCACAGGGATTTGGCGGACTCATTGTGGGCGTTGTCGCAGCTGTCGGCGGTTACCGATCTGTCTTTGCTGCTTCGGCTTTCGCAGCCTTCATCGGCCTGATGATCATGCTCGCTATCGTGCTCCCGAGGTACGAGGCTGGCAAAAAAGCTCGCGCCACTGTGATCGCCTGAACCCCGAATTGGGAGTATGACTGTGCGCATCCGCACGCGCTCGACAGCTGCACAACAGATCGAGCCACTCGTCACATTGAAGTTCTTCCTGATTCTGGTTGCCGCATTCGCCTTCTTCATGGGTGTTGGCATGACTCTGCCGATCTTGCCGGTCTTCGTGCACGAAGAACTGGGTGGAACCGATGTGGAAATCGGGCTTGTCGTTGCAGTGCAAGCCGTGTCCGCAATTCTGGTTCGTCCATGGATCACGCCGCGCATCAATCGATACGGCGCTGTTCCTGTCGTCTTGGCCGGAGCAACGCTGGGCGCGATGAGCACCGCGCTCATGCCGCTGGCGCCGAATGTGTCGACGCTGATCGTGCTTCGGCTCTTGCTTGGCGCAGCGCAGGCGGCACTGATGGTGGCGATGCTTTCTGCGGTCATGGCTTGGGTCAGCGAGTTTCGTCGCGCGGAAGCTGCAAGCGTCTTCTCGATTGCCCCCTATATCGGCTTGGCGATCGGGCCGGTTGTGGGTCAGCTGGTCTACAACGCCGCTGGATACGAAATTGCCTTCGGAGCGGCAGGTGCCATTGCATTCTTTGGTGCGCTACCGGTGATCATGGTGCGCAAGTCAGATATTCGTATCTCTGACATGACATTGCTCGAGGGGGAGAACAAGCCGCCGGCTTTCTACCTGCCAGCGATCCTGCCCGGCGTCGTGCTCGCGCTCGGCATCGTTGGAATGGTTGGCATGAATGCCTTCCTGCCACTGTATGCACCCACGCTTGGCTACTACCAGGTGCAGTGGCTGTTCTTCTTCTACTCAGCCATTGTGCTGTCGGTGCGGCTCTTTGGTCGTCGCGTTCCCGATCGCGTGGGGCCACGCATCACCGGTATCTCGGCCACGGTGTCCATCGTCATCGGCCTGGCAATTATGGCGATCACTCCGGGCTGGCTTGGCTTGTATTTGGCCATGGTGCCCCTGGCTGTTGGAATCGCGCTTCAGTACCCGGGCTTGATGGCTCTGGTGTTGAGCAATGTCGATGACCGCACCCGGCCTGCGGCGATCTCCACCTTCACGATGTTCTTTGACATCGCACAAGGCATAGGCGGGCTGGTCGTGGGCCTCGCAGCGGCATTTGGCGGGTATCGCGCCGTCTTTGGTGCGGGTGCCGTGTGCTCAATGATCGGCCTGGTTGTGCTGGTCGTACTTGTGTTGCCTCGGTACACCCGCACGAGCGCCCCAAGCTGATGAATTGTCTGATATCAGTACGGTCAACTGCTACCTTGAATAGCGCCTGAAGCAACCATCAGGTGCTTTCACATGGACAGGACAACAGTGAGCAATCCAGTCGGAGTTCCGCTTGCCCGCGGCATCACTGCGCCTCTTGAGCAGCTGTGGACTCGCAAGCCCAACTCCGTTCGTCGCACCGCGACCCTCAGCGCCCTGCCTGGAGCCCAATGGTCGGGCTTTGCCGTCGAGGGTGTTGCTCGCGACGCTGCCTTTGGCGCAGATCGCCAACTGCTGAGCACCCGCACTGGCCGACTGGTTGCTCAGGTCGGCGAGAAGGGGAGCCTGGAATCCGTGGAGGTCACCGACGAGACGGGCACCCGCTCGCTCACCGAGGATCTGCGCGGAATGTCGATCGGCGCTGGTTTTCGCGCGCAACTTGCTCGTCTGGAGCCGCCAATTGCCGACTCCTCGCTCGTCGGCTCACTTCTCGATGACTTGTCTGGTCTTCGGCACATTGCCGGCTACGGCTTCATCGTCTCCGAGCCTCAGATCCCAGGCATGCTGGCCAATTCACCCCAGGTCGGCACATGTGCGGGCTGGATGGCCGGTGGTGTCGCGGCCATGGCCTCCAGCGAGAGCATCCTTGGAGATCTGCCGCATGCCCCGATCATCGATCAACTCCTTGCAGACGAACTTGACTGGCATCGGGAGAATGATCTTGCGACCGGCTCTATGCAGCGCCGTCGGCTGCTTGACGTGCTGCCACTCAGTGATGGCACGACTGATCTGCACATGTGGTTCCGTGATTCCCTCCACCTCAGTGACGACTTCGACGGCGCTCTGCACGAATACGTCGTGCGCGCCAGCCTGGATGCCCAAGGCCTGCTCTCAGACGCCAAGGCCGAGCCGCGTAGCCTTCCGATGGGAGACTGCCCGCTTGCGGCATCGCACGTCGGGTTGCTTGAAGGTCGACCCGTGAGTCAAATTGATGAGGGAGTGCGAGCTCATTTGCGAAGTGAACTCGGCTGCACGCATCTCAATGACGCCATGCGCTTTCTTCGTTCTGCCACGCCAATGCTGCATCAGTTAAGTGAAAGTGAGGCCCACCATGGATGACCTATTAGCAGAGTTGCGTATCTGGCTCAATGACGCGCTCCCGAAGTGGAAAGCCAAGTGGGACGGTGACACCTCATGGGACGCACTGTGCGACTGGCAGCGCATGTCATCCGAGGGCAAGTGGGCCACCGCTGCCTGGCCCGTTGAGTTCGGCGGGCGTGGCTTGGGCACGATGGATGTACTCGCGATTGAAGACGTGATGGCCTCCTACGGGGCTCCGCAGATCCCAGGCATGATCGGACTGAAGAACGTCGCCCCCACGCTGATGAAGTATGGCAATGAGGAGCAGCGCGCATCGGTTCAGAACATCGGCAGCACTGATGAGGTGTGGTGCCAGGGCTTCAGCGAGCCCGGTGCTGGCTCTGACCTCGCATCGCTTCGTACCCGGGCCGTCATTGATGGCGATGAGTTCGTCATCAATGGTCAGAAGATCTGGACATCAAATGGCATGCATGCAACACACATGCAGCTCCTGGCCCGCACGAATCCCGATGCCCCCAAGCACAAGGGCATTTCGGCCATGACTCTGCGCATGGACACCCCTGGTGTCGAGGTGCGCCCCATCAAGCAGATCAATGGCGGGGCTGAGTTTGCCGAGGTGTTTTTCACGGATGCGCGTGTGCCAGTCGCAAATCTGCTTGGGCCCTTGCATGAAGGCTGGAACGTCACCATGACCACCCTTGGCCATGAACGCGCCGGAGTTGCGGTGTTTGCTGGCCGCCTCGAGCAGCGCATCCGCACCCTCGTCGAAGACGTCACCAAACAGGACACCAAGGTCTCGCCGATCGTCGCTGATGAGCTGGCCGAGTTCTACGTTGAAGCTCGCGTGCTGGGCATGATGGGACGCCAGATGCTGAACAAGATTGCCCAAGGCGGAACACCTGGTTCTGAGCAGTCGGTCATCAAAATGGTCTGGAGTGAACTCAGCCAGCGCGTTGACACCGTGGTCATGGCAATGGCTGGCGTCGACGGTGTGACTGGTGAGAACTCTGGCGCAGCAATGGGCTACCTGAGTGCGCGTTCAGCAACTATCGCCGCGGGCACATCGGACATTGTCAAGAACATCATCGGTGACCGCGTTCTGGGTCTTCCCCGCGACTAATTGCACCAAGGAGAGGTACGACCATGAAGAACGCAACGACAACTGAGGCTGAGCGCGCAGAATTCCGCTCCAGTCTTCGTGACTTTCTCGCCAAGTCCTCGCCGGAGTCCCGAGTGCGCTCGGTCATCGACGGCGGCACGGGCATTGACGAGAGCACCTGGAAGGGTCTGGCAACAGATCTCGGTGTCGCAGGCCTGCTGATTCCCGAGGAGTTCGGTGGGCAGGGGATGGGCATGCCCGAGATGGCTGTCGCCCTGGAAGAAGCCGCACGCGCATTGGCCTTCGTGCCGCTGCTCACCTCCAGCGTGCTGTCGACTCTTGCCATTCAGCTCTCCGGAGATCAAGAAGCCTGTGCCAAGTACCTGCCAGGCCTGGCCGATGGCAGCGAGATCTACGCCTTCGCCGGCCTTGACGGTGCACTCACCACGACCGTCGCGCGAAATGAGACCTTCTGGGGCCTGTACGGGACCAAGACGGCGGTGCTCAATGCCAACGTTGCCTCCAGATTCCTGGTTGTGGCGAGCACGCCGGATGGCACTGGTCTGTTCGTGGTCGACAGCCACGCCGGTGGAGTGGTCATCCGCCCCCAGGATGCCCTTGACCTCACCCGACCAACGGCACTGGTGACCTTTGAGGGCACTGAAGGCATACGCATCGGCGGCGACTTCACTGACGCCCTGAAGTCTCTGGAGTCCTTTGGCCGGATCGCCACCAGCGCTGAGTTGCTTGGCATGTCTGAGCGGCTTATGGAGATCTCGGTGGAGTACGCCAAGACTCGTGAACAGTTCGGCAAGCCGATTGGCGCCTTCCAGGCAATCAAGCATCGTTGCTCAGAGATGTTCGCTCATGTGGAATCCATGCGGGCCGCCGTTGGCAGCGCCGCGCTCGTAGACCCCGAAGACACTGGCGCATTGCATGAGCAGGCACTGGTAGTGAAGGCCTACTGCGCGCGTTTTGCCCCGTGGATCGCAGAAGCAACCATTCAGGTGCACGGCGGCATCGGCTTCACCTGGGAACACGTCGCCCATCTCTACCTGAGGCGTGTCAAGACCGACGAGGTGCTCTTTGGAGATGCCCTCGCCTGCCGAGACGAGCTCCAACAACTCCTGGGGCTGACAGCATGAGCGAGGCCTATATCGTCGACATCATTCGCACCCCAATTGTTCGAGTGCGACGTGATGGAAGCAGCTACACCAGTGTCCATCCAGCCGATCTGCTTGCAGTCCCGTTGCGCGCGCTAGTCGAGCGCAACGGCTTCGACCCGGCGTTGGTTGACGACGTCATCGGCGGCTGCGTGACGCAGATTGGCCGTCAGAGCAACAACATCACGCGCAGTGCTGTGTTGTCGGCGGGCTTCCCGCAATCGGTGCCGGCCACGACAGTTGACCGACAATGCGGCTCATCGATGCAATCGGTTGTCTTCGGCGCTCAAGGCGTGCAGGCAGGAGCCTACGACCTGGTCATAGGCGCTGGCGTGGAGTCCATGAGCACTACCGCCATGTTCAGCAACAAGAACGGTGAGGATCCCTTCGGACCGGCAGTGGCAGATCGCTACACCGGTGGTGGACTGGTCGAGCAGGGCATCTCCGCTGAACTCATCGCGGCTCGTTGGGGACTTTCACGTGAAGCCATGGATGCCTACTCAGTGCAGTCGCATCAACGAGCTGCCGCGGCGCAGGCTGCTGGCCTCTTGGCCCAGCAGATTGTGCCGGTGACCCTTGCCGATGGGACAGTGATATCTGCCGACGACGGCATTCGCGCTGACAGTTCCGTTGAGACTCTCGCCGGTTTGAAGCCAGCCTTTGTCAATGATGAGGCCAAGGCACGCTTCCCAGAGATCCAATGGTCAGTCACCGCAGGCAACGCCTCGCAGATCAGCGATGGGGCATCCGCAGTGCTCATCGTCAGTGAGCAGATGCTGAAGACTTTGGGACTCAAGCCCCGTGCGCGCATCGTTGCCTCATCTGTCATCGGGGACGATCCAGTTGAGATGCTCTCGGCAGTCATCCCAGTCACGCACAAGACCCTTGCCAAGGCTGGGCTGAAGTTGTCGGACATTGATGCCTTCGAGGTCAATGAGGCATTTGCGGCACCTGCGCTTGCCTGGCTCAAGGAGATCGGCGCCGACATCGAAAAGGTCAACCAGAACGGTGGCGCGATTGCCCTGGGTCATCCACTTGGCGCATCGGGTGGCCGTTTGATGGCGTCGCTGCTCACCACCTTGGAGGCCACCGGCGGACGATACGGATTCCAGACCATGTGCGAGGCCGGCGGCCTGGCAAATGGCCTGATCATCGAGCGTTTGTAGGCGCAGATCCGCCATGTGAAGTGGGGCTCACTTTGGGGGATCGCATAGCCAGCCGTGGAGGCCTTGCCCTAAGGTGAGAATCTTGACGGCAGGCGCCTCGATTACCCTCGTGGGCTTTCCGTCTGCCTTTTTGCGGTTCCGTGCCGGACACCCTCTGTGAGCACGAGTCTGCCGCCTGTCCCCACGCTGAAATACAAGGAGTTGCTGTGAATCTGCTGACGTTGTTGGAGATGGTTACCGGCGGGTATGACGACCGAATTGCGGTGGGCAGCCTGAGTGACGGAACCACGTACGCCCAGCTTCGCGCAGCGGCCGCCCGCGGCGGCGCGCGCATCCAGGCCTCTGGCGCCAAGAGCGTGATCTTCTGCGGTGAGAACGGTCCCTCGTTCCCGATCGCGTTGTTCGCAGCTTCCTTCGCTGGTGTGCAATTTCTGCCTCTCAACTACCGCCTTGCAGAGGAGTACATCCACAAGGCGATCATGGGCATGCCTGCTCCTTACATCGTCACTGACAACCCAAGCGTTGTCCCCGAAGGCGCAGCTCAGGTCGTGGAGACCTTCGAAGACTGGCTGGCCGCAACTGGCGCTGGCGAGGTTCCCGTCTTTGAAAGCGAGCCAGACCCAGAAGACATCGCAATTCTGTTGCAGACCAGCGGTACCACCTCAGCTCCCAAGAGCGCAGTGCTTCGCCACAAGCACCTGGTCGCCTATGTTCTTGGTTCGGTCGATTTCGCGAGTGCTGATCCGTCAGACGCGATGATCGTTTCAGTGCCGCCGTACCACATCGCAGCCGTGGCAAATCTGCTCTCAAATCTCTACGCCGGTCGTCGCGTTGTGTACCTGGATCGCTTCACTCCCGAGAACTGGCTGGACACCGTGGAGCGCGAAGGTGTTACCAACGCCATGCTCGTTCCCACGATGCTTTCGCGCATCGTTGAGCACATGGAGTCCACCGGGCGTCAGGCCCCGCCAAGCCTGCGCGGCTTGAGCTACGGCGGTGCTCGGATCGCTCAGGCGACCCTGGAGCGTGCGCTTGGCCTGTTCCCCAACGTCGGCTTTGTGAATGCCTACGGACTGACCGAGACCTCGTCGTCAGTGGCAGTCTTCGGTCCTGACGATCACCGCGAATCCTTCATCAGCACAGATCCCGAGGTTCGTGCGCGGCTTGGCTCAGTTGGCAAGGTTCTACCGAATGTGCAGATGGAAATCCGCGATGGCGAAGGTGAAGCGCTGCCGCTGGGTGAAGCTGGTGCAATTTGGGTTGCGGGCGAGCAGGTGTCGGGTGAGTACCTCGAAAGTGGCCGCGTAGTTGACGACGCAGGCTGGTTCAACACCCGTGACCGTGGTTGGCTCGACGCTGGTGGCTTCCTGTTCATCGAAGGTCGCACTGATGACACCATCATTCGCGGTGGCGAGAACATTGCGCCTGCAGAGATTGAAGAAGTCATTCACCGTCATCCAGCAGTGCTGGAATGCGCGGTAGCCGGCGTGCCTGATGAGGAGTGGGGCCAGCGCATTGCAGCCTTTGTCGTTGTGCGTGAGGGCATGACTGTCACCGAAGATGAGATTAAGGACTTCTGTCGCGAAAAACTGCGCTCAGCCAAGACTCCAGACTATGTTCGCCTGCGTCACGACATCCTTCCGCAGACAGCGACCGGCAAACTCCTTCGCCGCAACTTGGTCGCCGAGTTCGCGCTGCACGTAGACGACAACTAGCCGCGCACTTCAACAAGGAGATCACCTTGGCCATCGACCTTGACATCCTCACGGTGCGCGTAGCACCGCTGGATGATCCGGAAACCAACTTCTTCTGGGCCAGCGGTGAGGATGGCAAGCTGCGTTTCAAGCACTGTCAGGACTGTGGGTACTACTCACATCCGCCGACACCGCGGTGTCCTAAGTGCCTGTCGGCAAACATGCAACCTGATGCAGTGTCCGGCAAGGCCACCGTGCTGACGTACACCGTCAACATTCAGCAGTGGGTTCCCGGCCAAGCGCCGTACATCATCGCCATCGTCACGATGGACGAGCAGGAGGACCTTCGCCTGACCACACTGCTCGCAGGCGTTGAGCTCGACGATCCCAACATCATCGGTATGAAGGTCGAAGTGCGCTTCCTGGCACGCGACGACGTTTGGTACCCGACTTTCGTGCCAGAAGGGTCGCCAGCATGAACAACCCCGAGCGCCTGTCATTCATCAGCGGCATCGGTCGATCGGCTTCGGGTCGTCGGCTTGGTCGCACCGCAATGGACCTCACTCTTGATGCCGCACTGGAAGCCATCGCAGATGCGGGACTGACACGCGATGACATTGATGGAGTGGCCACCTATCCCGGTGGCGACGCAATCATGTCCCGAGGTTTCGGTGGACCCTCAGCTGCGGCAGTGCAGGACGCACTGCGCCTGGACATCAACTTCCTGTACGGCTCGGGCGAAGGCTCTGCGCAACTCGGTTCGATCATCGAGGCGTCCAGCGCAATCGCAGCTGGCCTTGCCAAGCATGTGCTCGTTTTTCGCACGGTGACCGAATCCACCATGCAGGGAATGGCAGGTCGTAATCCAGGTGGCGGCATGACTCGCGCTCCGGGATTCCTTTCACAGTTCGGTGCTGTCTCAGCTACCAACTGGTTTGCACAGGTTGCACAGTTGCACATGCACAAGTACGGCACAACCAAGGAGCAGCTGGGCCAGATCGCACTGACCTGCCGCACGAATGCTGGTGTGAATCCTCGAGCTGTCTATCGCGATCCGATCACGATGTATGACTATCTGAACGCACGGATGATCTCCACGCCGCTGTGCTTGCTGGACTGTGACGTCCCTGTCGATGGTTCAACAGCAATGGTCGTCTCGCATGTTGACTACGCAAAGGATGCTCCCAAGCCATCGGCATTCATCAACGCAGTGGGAACAGCTCAATACGGCCGCCCGTCGTGGGACCAGTACGAGGACATGACCTCGATGATGGCTCAAGGCGTTGCCAAGCAGATGTGGTCACGCACTGATCTGAAGCCCGCCGATGTTGATGTAGCTGAGCTGTATGACGGCTTCAGCATCATTACCTTGGCCTGGATTGAAGCTCTTGGCTTTTGTGAGCAGGGCGAGGGTGGCGCCTTCATCGAAGGCGGTCAGCGCATCGCTCGCACAGGTGAGTTGCCTATCAATACTCACGGCGGTCAGCTTTCAGAGGGTCGCCTACATGGCTATGGCCACGTGTATGAGGCTGTTGCACAACTGCGAGGTGAAGCAGGTGAAAGACAGATCCCCAATGCTGAGGTTATTGTTGCGGCCAACGGTGGCGGCCCCATCGCTGGTGCAATGTTGTTGACCAAGGGTTATTCAAGCTAACCGGGAGTAGGGGTTTTCCGATGGGGCCACAGACACGGTATGGATTCATCGGACTGGGCAACATTGGGCTGCCCATGGCTCAGACCATCGCGCGTGCTGGGCTGCCACTGACAGTGTGGGCTCGACGCCCGGAGGCTACTGCTGATTTTCCCGACGTCGTCGTCCGTGCACGTACTCCCCGAGAGTTGGCCGCAAACAGCGATGTAGTCGGCTTGTGTCTCTTTGATGCTGCGTCAGTCGACGATGTGATGTTCGGAATGGACGGACTTGCGGGCGGCCTGAATGCCGGCTCAATCGTGCTGATCCACAGCACAGTGCTCCCGCAGTACGTCATCGACCTGGAAGCCAAACTCGCATCTGTTGGTGTCCGCGTTGTTGATGCACCGATCAGCGGTGGGTCACCTGCGGCAGCACTTGGTGAGCTGACCATCATGCTCGGCGGTTCAACGACAGACTGCGACGAGGTCGCGCCCGTTATTGAGGCGATGAGCACCAATGCCGTCCGGCTGGGGGCAGTTGGGGCCGGGCAGAAGACCAAGCTGCTCAACAACGCACTGCTCACCGCACAGATGGGGCTGGTGAATTCCATGCTGGATCTCGCAGATCAGCTGGAGATCGATCGTGTTGGTGCAATGACAGCACTGTCAACAAGCTCGGGCACCAGTTTCGCGCTGGAGATGTTCGCCCGGGGCTCGTCCGTTGCGACGATGGCTGCCAGTCAGGCGCGCCCGTTGCTGGCCAAGGACGTGCGCCTGCTGGCTTCCATGGTCGGCGAAGAAGCGTTGATCGTGTCTGTTGGTGAGGATTTTGTGAAACTCATGGAATCCAGCGTCGAAAACAGCAACGATGAGCCCACGGCAGTCGAAGGGACGTCATGAAGCATCAAGGCAAGGTCGCATTCATCACAGGTGGCGCAATCGGATTCGGTTATGCCTTTGCCGAGGCACTGGCTGAAGAGGGCGCCTCGATTGTCATCGCCGAGATCAATATGGAGTCTGCAAACCAAGCAGTCGCCAAACTGATCGCTGCGGGACATCGAGCAATCGCAGTCGACTGTGATGTGGCCGATGACGTTGCAGTGGATACCGCAGTCGCGAAGGCGATAGCTGAGTTCGGCGGCGTCGACATCTTGATCAACAACGCAGGACTGCATCTGACCAAGTACAACCAGCCCTTCTCGACTCTTGCACGCAGTGACGTTCGGGCATTGTTCGATGTGAATCTGATGGGCGTGGTCAACTGCTCGGTTGCCTGCCTTGAAAGCATGCGCAGTCGAGGTGGCGGCAACATCATCAGCATCTCCTCGATGGCCGGCAATATGTCTTCGTCTCCCTATGGTGTGTCAAAGCTTGCGGTGCGCGGCCTGACGATCGCCTTTGCGCGAGAGTTTGCTGATGCCGGCATCCGCGTCAATGCGATCTCACCAGGGCTGATGGCAACTGAGAGCGCCATGGCAGATCTGCCGCAAGAGATGATCACATCAATCGTCAATGACATGCAGGCCATTCATCGGCTTGGTGAAGTGGCCGATATCGTGAACATGATGATGTTCCTGATCTCAGACCAGGCCAGCTTCATCACAGGTGAAACATTCAAGGTCAGCGGCGGCGCCGCACTTTCGGTCTAGCGTCAATCAAGGGGTAACTCACGTAATGGCTGAACTTCAGTCGGCTGCAACAGTTGTCCTGGTTCGTGACGGCAGCAGGGGCATGGAATTACTCCTGCTCAAGCGTCCTGCGCACGGAGCTTTTGCAAATGCCTGGGTATTTCCAGGCGGCCGCATCGAGGTTCAGGACGTCAAAGGTGAAGACGATGCCGAAGTCGATGTGGCACGCAACGCTGCTGAGCGCGAAGCGCGCGAAGAGACCGGGCTCGTCGTCAGTGCTGCGAAGCTGAAGCACTTCTCTGTCTGGCTTCCGCCGCCCCAGGCACCCAAGCGCTTTCACACCTGGTTCTTCATTGGCGCAGCTCCCCATCAGGACGACATCACCATTGCTGCCGGCGAGATCGTTGAGCACGCTTGGCTGACTCCAGTTGAGGCGATTGCCCGCCATCAGCGCGGGGAGATCGACCTCATGCCCCCGACTTTCGTATCGATCAGTCGCTTCATCGGATTTGCGTCTGTCGCCGAAGCCCTGGCGTCAGTGCCTGATGGCGAGCCACCGCTCTTCGAGAGTTATGTCCTGGCTGTCGATGAGCGTCCGACCATTGTGTGGTCCGGGGATGCTGAGCACCCGACATCCAATGACACCAACGGCCGGCACCGTTTGAGTATGGGTGACCGGCCGTGGGTGTTTGAACGCGTCAGCTAGTTACAGCCCGCTCTTCTCAAGGATGTGAACGCCAGCGGTTGATCCAAGTCCGATGACATGGGCCAGACCGACCTTGGCGCCTTCGATCTGACGAGGGCCAGCCTCACCACGAAGGTGCGTTGCCACCTCCCAGACGTTCGCGATGCCGGTGGCGGCGATGGGGTGACCCTTTGACATCAATCCACCGGAGACGTTGACCGGCATCTTTCCGGTGCGCCAGGAGGCCCCGGAGTTGAAGAAGTCGATCGCGTTGCCAGGTGCGCAGAGCCCGAGGTTGTCGTAGTGCACGAGCTCTGCTGCTGCAAAGCAGTCGTGCAGTTCGGCGAGGTCCAGATCCTCTGGCCCAATACCAGCCTGCTCGTATGCATCGCGTGATGCATTGCGCGTGACGGTGTTGACGTCGGCCAGCTCCTGGTTGCCGTCAGTCCAAGGGTCAGTGGCAATGATCGATGCACTGACCTTCACTGCACGACGCTGCTGCTCAAGAGACAGGGTTCGCAGTTTGGTCTCGCTGACGAGAACTGCTGCTGCTGCGCCATCACAGTTGGCTGAGCACATCGAGCGAGTGTGCGGGTAGGAGATCATCGGATCGCCCATGATCTGCTCAAGGCTCATCGCCTTCTGGTAGGCCGCATTCGGGTTCAGCGTTGAGTGCGAGTGGCTCTTTTCGGCAATGCGCGCAAACAGTTCAAAGTCAGCGCGTGGGTCACTGTCGTTGTAGGCAAGGCCAATCTGAGCGAACAGACCTGCCATGCCAGTGGTGCCGATGTAGCCGTCCAGCGGCATGATCGCGCCCTGACGTCCCTTGGGAGTCCAGTTCTCCGGCATCGCGCCGGCTGTGTTGCCGGTCAGCAGCCCAGCTCCGGACAGCTTCTCGACACCGACTGCAAGGGCATAGTCAGCCTCACCGGCCTTGATCGCCATGACACCAGCACGCAGAGCAGTTGCTCCGGTTGCGCAGGCGTTGGAGACGTTGAACACGGGGATGCCGGTCTGGCCGATGTTCTTCTGCAGACTCTGCCCCTGCGTGCCACCCATCAGGTTGCCGTAGCCAAGGATCTGGATGTCCTTCATCGTGACGTTGGCATCCTTCATGGCAGCAAGGGCTGCTTCTGAAGCCAGGTCAAGCACGTCCTTGTCGGCATGCTTGCCGAACGGCGTCATGTGAATGCCAAGAATCCATACGTTTTCACTCATGTGGAGTACCTCTCGTCCTTAAACCGGCTCGAAGCCGAAACCGATGGCCTCAACGCCGCTGGCGTCTTTGCCAAGTGGGAATGTGGCGAGCTGAACTTCCATGCCGCGAGTGATGTTCTCGGGGATGGCCTCAACTCCTGTGATGTTTGCGGCAACGTCCATGCCACCGCAATTGACGATCCCTGTCGTATAGGGAACAGGAATGCCCTTCGCGGCAAACTGCACGATCGTGAAGGTCTTGAGGACTCCGGTGGTCGGAACTTCATACTCGGCGAAGCTCTCGTTGAAGCAAGCTGGGCAAGCATTGTGGCGTCCGAAAACCTTGGCCTTGCATGCTGTGCACTCTTGCGCAACGAGATGTGGCTTTGGCTCCAGCACCAAATAATCGACGATGGGAATCGACAAGGGTCCTCCTCAGGCGTGTTGGTCCCCTAGAACATAGGCATAAACAGCTGTGCGTGGGGCGCTATTCCGCAATTGGTTACATCATTGCCCGCAATTGCTCCACCGTTGTCAGTGGATCAATTCCAGGCGGAATCGTGATGTCCAAACTGGTGACGCCGGACTCGGCATAGGCCGCGAGCCTTTCGGCTACGAAGGACGCCGATCCGACCAAGCTGGCCTGGTCCAGCCACGCCTGCGGCACAGCGGCCGCGGCTTCCTCGCGCTTGCCCGTCAGGAAGAACTCCTGAATCGCCAAAGCTTCATCGACCCAGCCCATCCGCTGGGCCAGATCGTTGTAGAAGTTCGCGTTGCGAGCGCCCATCCCGCCGACGTAGAGAGCAATGTGATTGCGCATGCCAGCCAGCAAGGCCTCGCGATCCAAGTTCTCGCCGATGGCAACGGTGGTGTTTGCAACGATGTCGAGGGCCGGCAATTCGGCTGAGCGTCTGGCCAGCCCAGGTGCAAGCGCGGGTCCGAACACAGCTTGGGCATTTTCTGGCACCCAGAAGAAGGGCAGCCAGCCTTCGGCCAACTCCGCGGTGGCCTCCACTGACTTGTCGCCCAGGGCAGCGAGGTAGATCGGCACCACTGGTCGATCGGGCCTGTTGATCAACTTGAGCGGCTTGCCCAGCCCAGTGCCACCGGCCTCTTTGGTCAACGGCACGCTCACGGTCTGGCCGCTGTACTCCACGACTTCGCGGGCTATGACTTGGCGAACGATGTCCACGACTTCCTTGGTGCGCGTGAGTGGCATTGAGTAGGGCATGCCATGGAAGCCCTCAACCACCTGCGGCCCAGAAGCCCCCAAGCCAAGGTGGAATCGACCGCCGCTGAGGTGGTCCAATCCAGCCGCGGTCATGCCGAGCACTGCCGGTGTGCGGCTGTAGGCGTTGAGAATCGCCGAGCCCAGACCGATGGTCGAAGTCTTGGCGGCGAGGTAGCCAAGTGCGGAAACCGCGTCAAAGCTGTAGGCCTCCTGCAGCCAGAGCAGATCCAGTCCGGCGGACTCCATATTCTGGATCACTGGCGTCAGTGCAACGACATCCTGGGTGTAACTCAGGGTGTGGGACAGTCGCATCTGGGTTCCTCTCGACGGGTTGGGCTGACTCTAGGCGCCTAGAGTCAGCGCATTGCTCTCACGTTCGGCCTTGCGGAGCGCTTTGGGGCGCAGCACCCACGTGACAATCGCTGCGGTGATGCAGCCGTAGGCGATGACCACAGTGATCGAGGTCTTCTGCGCTACCGCACCGGCGATCAGCATGCCGATCGGCACCGTGCCCCCGAAAGCCGTCATCCACAGACCCATCAAGTGCCCGCGTCGCTCGAGCGGGACGTGGGTCTGCGCTGAGGCATTGAGCGAGATGACAACGATCTGGTAGGAGATGCCGAGGATGAACACCAGCGCATAGGCCATCCAGTCCAGACGGGCGAAGATGAGCATTGCCAGCATCAGTGTGACACCGATGAGCCCGACCGTGACGACGATGAACGGGTCTCGCTTCACGAGAACGGTGCTCAAGGCCAAGGCACCTGTGACCGCACCACCGCCAAGGCATGCGTACAGCCAGCCGTAGGCCGAACTCTCGACATCCATGCCGAAGTTCTGCGCCGCGATCGTGGGCATCTGATACAGGAATGTCAGGGTCAGCAGTGCCAGCGCGAACATGCTGAGAACGATCCGGCGGATGTATGGGTCGGTCTTGAGCATCGCGATGCCACCGCCGATGCCTGACTCACCGTCAGCCAGCTTGCGGCGCGGTGGGAAGCGCACGAAGTAGACCGCCGACATGATGAAGATGAAGCAGGCTGCATTGATTGCAATGACGCCCGAGGCGCCGATGATCGGAAAGAGCATGCCGCCAATAGCCGGGCCAATCACCCGTGCCAGGTTCATCTGCGTGGAGTTCAAGGAGACTGCTGCTCGCAGATCCGCGGGTGGGACCAGACTCGGGACAGACGAGCCCCAGGCCGGCCCGATGAGTGCGTTGGCCAGCCCAATTCCGAGCACACATGCGAAGACCTGCGCCAAGTGCAGCTGTGGTTGGTGCAGTACGAAAGCAAGGGTCAAGACGCACAGCACCTGCCAGAACTGCAGCGTGAGAATGTACTTGCGCACATCGAGTCGGTCTGTGAGCCAACCACCGACGGTGGGCAGGAAGAGCATCGGCCCGAGTTGAGCAAAGGTGATGAGTCCAACGGCCAGAGGTGAATCGGTCTGGCTGTACACATAGGCACCAAGGACGACCGTCTGCATCCATACGCCGATTTGCGAGAGGAATGAGCAGAGCAGGACATAACGGAAAGAGCGCACAGCAAGTGCAGACCGGGCGGTGCCAGTCTGTATTGGCCGTGCGCTCTTCACCTGTCCAGGTGCATCTGGGGTCAACGCAACAGCGGATCTCTTGGCATGCCCAGGATGCGCTCTGCAATGACGTTGCGGCTGATCTCCGAAGTCCCGCCAGCAATGGTGAGGCAACGGTTGAAGATGTATTGCGAAGTGATCTCCCAGCGTTCCCCGTCAACACCAGCATCGCCGAGCAGCTTCATCGCGAGTTCCGTTGAACTCTGCGCTAGTTCAGATACGAGCACCTTGGTGATGTTTCCCTCGGCGCCTGGACCAGAGCCGATGACGGCTCGAGCCGCCGCACGCAGGTTGAGCAGGCGGATGACCTGATCCTGTGCGATGAGCTTGCCGACCTCACGGTCGTGTCCTCGGTCAGCGCCAATGCCGCCAGGCAGCATGTCGATGAGCTCTTCGCTTCCTAGGCCATCACGGCCCTGTCCGCCGATGGTGACGCGCTCATTGCCAAGAGTGGCGCGAGCAACGGCCCAGCCGTTGTTCACCTCGCCGACGACGTCTGCATCGGGCACGAAGACGCCATCGAAGAAGACCTCGTTGAACATGGCCTCACCCGTGTTCTCACGAAGAGGACGCACGCTGACTCCAGGTGCATCCATCTTGATGACCATGGCGGTTACACCCTTGTGCTTTGGGGCATCGGGATCGGTGCGCACAGTTGCCATGCCGAACTGGCAGTACTGGGCGCCCGAGGTCCATACCTTCTGACCGTCAACGATCCAGCCGCCATCAACCTTGACGCCTTTGGTTGCAACAGCTGCAGCGTCAGAGCCGGCACCAGGCTCGGAGAACAGCTGGCACCACACGGTGTCGCCAAGCAGTGCCGGCCGCAACCAGCGCTCGACCTGCTCTTGGGTGGCCAGTTGTGACAAGGTCAGGCCCACCCAGCCAGTGATGCCCATGTTCGGGATCTTGATGTCAGCGAACTCTTCCTCGATGACCAGCTGCTCAATGGCCTTGGCCTCGCGACCCCAGGGCTTGCCCCAGTGCGGCACCAGGTAGCCGGTTTCCAGCAGCACGCGACGACGGTCTTCTTCAGCGGCAGCGGAGTAGGCGGCAATCGCAGCCTGTGCCTCCGCACGGAAGGATTCGGCCTCAGGCGGCAACTCAAGTGCGTAAACGCGGTGGCCGCGAGAACTGAGCCTGGTGAGTTCTTCGGCTGCATCGTCCGCGCTGCCGAACATGACCGCCAAGGCAGCCGAGCGCTTGAAGTAGATGTGTGCGTCGTGCTCCCATGTGAAGCCGATGCCGCCGTGAATCTGGATGTTCTTACGGGCGTTGAATTCAAAGGCTGGCAAGGACAGCGCTGCCGCAGAGGCCGCGGCCATCGGTCCGTGCTCTGGGTCCGCGCCGGTCCGGGCTGCATCCCAAGCAAGGGCGGTGGCCATTTCCGTCTGGATGATCATGTTCGCGCAGTGGTGCTTGATGGCCTGAAAAGTGGAGATCGTACGACCGAACTGCTCGCGAATCTTCGCGTAGGCCACGGACATCTCTGTTGTGACGCGTGCGCCACCGGCAGCTTCAGCCGATGCAAGGACGCGACCAAGGCGCACCGCGATAGCCGCTCCGCCAACGATCAGGTTCTCACTTGCAACTTCAACATTGGACAGGTCAACTCGCGAGTTGCGACGAGTTGAGTCGATGCTCTTGTTCGCAGTGATCGTGACGCCTCTTGTATTGGCTGGGATGACGATCAGGTCTTCGCCGACAACCAGTGCGAGATGCGTTGCAAGCTCCGCAGATGTCACCGAAGCTGCTGTGCCACTGACCTTGCCTGCATTCACAGTCAGCTTGGTGTGCACGGCGATGCCAGCGGTTGAGGACCCATCGGCGAAGCCAGGAAGCAGTGCCTTGTGCTGAACATCGGTGCCGGCAATGGCGATGGTGGCGGACGTGACAACTGTCGGCAGGAACGCACCAGGAGCAACTGCGCGACCGAGTTCTTCGACCACGATTGCCAGTTCTTCCAGACCGAAGCCCTGTCCGCCGACGCTCTCTGGCAAGTGGATGCCAAGAAGAGCGTTCTCGCGCAGCGCTGGCCAGAAGGAGGGAAGCACTTCTGTCTTGGCATCAAGGGTGGCGCGGGCCGCGCCCAGAGCATCGTGGTCGGCCATCAACGAGCGAACGACGTCGGCGAGGGAGCGGTGCTCTTCGGTGAGCGCGAGAGACATGGGTGGTCCTTTCAGATGTGCACAATCGGAGATCTTGAAAGCGTAGTCGAATTATCGAACTCTTTAGACCGAATCAATGTACTCGCTGGCTTGGGGTCAACCGCACAGTGCAAAGCGCGGCACGGACAATGTCCGTGCCGCGCCTTGGATGAGCAGCGAGCTGGTGAGCCAGGATCAGGTAACGGCGCCAGCGATCTTCAGTTCGAGCTGCTTCTCAATATCGAAACCGAGCTCGGAGAGGATCTCGTCCGTGTGCTCGGCGAACTGCGGGGCTCGCGAGAGGGTTGGATTCTCCTCGTCGAAGAGCACCGGGGCGGCGATGAGCTCGCGCTCCACGCCCTCCGCGTCGACCACCTTGGCAACCAGGCCATTGGCGCGAAGTGACTCGTCCTGGCTGATGTCCCAGAAGTCGGCCACCAGTGCCCATTGGCCGGTCTGCTTGTTGAGAATGTCCATCAGTTCGGCCCGAGTCTTGGAGCCGAACAACTCAGCTACCAGCTGTCGACCTTCATAGCCATTGGCCACGATGGACTCAGCCGTCAGGAAGCGCTCGTCGGTCTTCCATTCGGGCTTTTCGAAGACATCGCAGAAGCCTGGCCAGTAGGCGCCCGGCTGCAGCATGGTCAGCATGATGAATTTGCCATCGCTGGTGCGGTAGGCGCCGGTCAGCGGGTTGCCGGGAGTGCCCGGAACGGGCATAGACGGCGGTGGCGGGGCCTGACCAACCAGCATTGCCAGGTTTGAGCCGAAGGAGGTCGACCAGGCGCCAACACCAAGCAGGGATACGTCCACCACGGGTGATTCGCCGGTAGTTGCCCGCTTGTAGAGGGCGGCTGCCACGCCACCTGCAATCGTCATGCCGCCGGCATTGTCGCCATAGGCACCGGTGGGCATAGCGGTCAATTCGGTTGCATCGGCCCACGTCGTGGCGCGAGCAGCACCGCTGCGTGCCCAGAATCCGGTGGAGTCATAGCCACCCTTTTCACGCTCAGGGCCCTTGTTGCCGAAGGCAGTACCGCGAACGTAGATGATCTTGGGGTTGATGGCCTTGATCTGATCGACATCAATGCCCATCTTGATGCGGGCTCCGGGAAGCATGTTGGTCAGGAAAACGTCTGCCTGCTCCACCAGTTCGCGCAGGATCTCCTGGGCCTCAGGCTTGTAGAGGTCCAGCCCGATACTGCGCTTTCCGCGGTTTGGGCCCTCCATGATCGGGTAGAAGGTCGAGCCTGGAACCAAAGCATCCAGGCCCATGACTCGCACGAGCCCGCGCTGGGCATCGCCTGTCACGGCATGCTCGACCTTGATGACGTCTGCACCCCAGTCCGATAGGACGGCGCCTGCTGCAGGGACGAAAGTGAACTGCGCGATCTCTAGAACGCGCACCCCTTCCATGGGACCGCTCATGAACACTCCTTTGTAAGCCTGATCAACGAGGGATCACCGTAATGGTTGCGGTAGGGCGATGACTAGGGTTTTGTCCAGTGCACCAGCCCTGAGAAAAATACTTCGAAATATCCCTTGTCGTCCGATATCGCAAGTATTACGGTATTGAGTTACCAGAACGTTAAGAGCCAAAGCTCGTTGATGTCTGTATCTGCCCCTACAAGACGTACACATCCTTCGGGATGAGGAGGACGAATGCTTCCAAAGGACACACAAATCATCAGCGTTGATGATCACGTCATTGAGCACCCCAATGTTTGGCAGGATCGCCTTCCTGAGAAGTTCAAGGAAGCCGGCCCTAACCTCATTCGTGACGCCGTCAACGGTGATTACTGGCGCTTCGAAGGCGAAAAGGCCGGCAACTTTGCGCTCAACGCAGTTGCAGGTCGCGCCAAGGAAGACATCGCCATGGACCCACGCTCCTACGACGACATGCGCGATGGCTGCCATGACATCGAAGAGCGCATCAAGGACATGGACATCGAAGGTGTCCACGCCCAGCTGAACTTCCCGAACATGCCTGGCTTTGCCGGCACGACCTTGGCCATGGCCAAGGACAAGGAACTGGGACTGCTGTGCGTACAGGCGTACAACGACTTCATCATCGATGAGTGGTGTGCCCCATACCCCGATCGCCAGATTCCTCTGATGATCATGCCTTGGTGGGACGTTGACCTGATGGTCAAGGAGATCCACCGCACAGCCGACAAGGGAGCCAAGAGCTTCACCTTCGTCGAGCTTCCACACAAGCTCGGTCTGCCTTCCTGGCACACCGATCACTGGAACCCAATGCTGCAGGCGGCTCAGGATCGCGACATGCCGATCTCAATCCACTTCGGCTCGGGCGGAGCACCTCTGGGTGTGTCCAATGAGGGCATGTCGACCAACTTCGTCGTCGGCATCTCGTTGTTCGCACTCAACTCAGCAATGGCCACCGCAGAGCTCCTGTGCTCACCGGTGTTCCACAACTACCCAGGTGTGAAGTTCATCCTCTCTGAGGGTGGCATCGGCTGGGTTCCCTACATGCTGGAGCGCCTCGACTACGTGTGGGACCGTCACCGTTGGTACAACGACATCAACCGTGAGATCCCGCCATCACAGTTGTGGAAGACCAACATGTTCGCGCCGTTCATCTACGACGATGCCGGTATCTTCTCCCGCCACCTCATCGGCGTTGAGAACATCATGTTCGAGTCGGATTACCCGCACTCAGACAGCAACTGGCCGCACACCCGCAAGATGCTCGAAGAGTCTCTTGCCAACGTGCCTGATGATGAGGCTCGCCTCATCGCAGAGGGCAATGCTCGTCGCGTGTACAACTTCCCACGCACGACCTGAGTCCTACCTGATGTAGCAGAGGTGCCAGGGGCCATGCTCCAGGC